>DATCSK010000030.1:0-11653 GCA_036568505.1 Pseudomonadales bacterium
ATACTCTCTCGCTCAATTAACTTATTAAGATAACCAACAAGATCAGGCTCATAATTGCTACGATTTTTATAGTCTTCCAGACCGAAACTAAATTGCTGCGAATTTACTTCATAACTTGTTTTAAAAACTAATAAATTTATATATAACTTATCCACATCTGGACAACTTGTTCTAATAACTCTCTTTGGACTTAACTTTTCAGGCAATTGCTTAGAGGGAGAGCACGACCCACATAACGGATCAAGAATGCCATAATCCATACAACTACCAGAAAACACATTACTCGCAGCGCTAATAAATAACGCAAAGAAAATCATTGTTTTTTTCATATCGGATCCCATCATCGCTCCCTTACACTCTCCCCTGCCGCCTGCATCAGCGGCGACAAGAAGTATTCAATTAAACGGCGCTCACCAGTTTTCTTCTGGCTAAATAAGGGACACCCATAAATCTCCCGTCTTAGGCCCTAGTGATCAACCTATAAAGCCAGCCGAAATATCGAGCCAATATCGTAAGGGATAGGCTCTTGCAGCCAGAAGCATTAAAAAGTCGGCTAGGCATTTCTCATCGGCCGGTACATGGGTGACTGTAGCATCCGGCACCACCTAACGGGTATCCTCTCCATCACAGTCTGCATCAGAAGCCCGTCATGATTAACGCCCTGCGACTATTAACCTTAACCCTCTGCCTTGCATTAGCCATCATTCCCGCTTGGGCGGAAGATGCCAGCGCTGTGACGGCACTGGACTACACCATCGTGCAGCGTCATGCGCACGACAACACAGCGTTCACGCAAGGCCTGCTGTTTGATGGTGATCGGCTGTACGAAAGCACCGGCCTGTACGGCCAATCGTCATTGCGCTATAGCGTGCCGGGCGAGACCACGGCGATTGCCGTGGATTTACCCGACAACATTTTTGCCGAAGGCATCGCCGTGCTGAATCAACGCCTGTACCTGCTCACCTGGAAAGACCGGCAACTGCTGTCTTACGACCCCGACACGCTGACGCTGCAATCCAACCAGCGCTATCACGCCGAGGGTTGGGGCATGACAACCGACGGCACACACCTAATTACCAGCGACGGCTCTGACCGCATCCGCTTTCGTGACCCTGCCACACTGACGGTGATGGCCAGCATTGATGTGCGCGAAAACGGCAAGCCCTTGAAGATGATCAATGAACTGGAATGGATCCATGATGCCGCCGGGGGCGCGATCTGGGCCAATGTCTGGCCGCAATCGCGCATCGTGCGCATTGACCCGCAAACCGGCAATGTCACCCACTCACTCGATTTGAGTGCCTTGCTGCGGAATGAGCCCAACAGCGCCGACCCGCAAAACACCCTCAACGGCATTGCCTGGCAAATAAGCTCACAAACGCTGTGGGTCACCGGCAAGCGTTGGCAATACCTGTACCAACTGCGCATTAACGGCTTATAGCCACGCACCCTGCCTGCTACACTAGCCGGCTCGTTGTACCCACAGGATCCGCACCTTATGACTGCCAGCACCCACCCGGCGTTTGAGTATATTCAAAGCACACCGATTGCATCCCTCAACGTGACCGTTGAGCAATACCGTCACCGGGTTACCGGCGCACCGCACCTGCACCTGGTGGCCGACAATACCGAAAACGTGTTCATGGTGGCCTTTCGCACCGTGCCGATGGATTCCACCGGCGTGGCGCACATTCTGGAGCACACCTCATTGTGCGGCAGCGAGCGCTACCCGGTGCGTGACCCGTTCTTCATGATGCTGCGCCGTTCACTCAACACCTTCATGAATGCGTTTACCAGCAGCGACTGGACGGCATATCCGTTTGCCAGCCAGAACCGCAAAGATTTCGACAATTTGCTTGGCGTGTACCTGGATGCGGCGTTTTTTCCAACATTGGATGCGCTCGATTTTGCGCAAGAAGGCCATCGCGTGGAATTCACCGAAGCCGATAACCCGGAGACACCGCTGGTTTTTCGCGGCGTGGTCTTCAACGAAATGAAAGGTGCGATGAGCACGCCGACCAACCAGCTCTGGCACACACTGTGCCACCACCTGTTCACCACCAGCACCTATCATTACAACAGCGGCGGCGAACCGAGCGACATCCCCGATTTGAGTTGGCAGCAGCTGCGTGATTTTCATGCCAGCCATTACCACCCCTCCAATGCCATGTTTTTGACCTTCGGTGATATTCCGGCCGAACAACACCACGAGAAATTTGAATCGCTGGCATTGGCACGCTTTCCCAAAGCACAGCACGCATTAACCGTCGCCAACGAGCAGCGTTTAACCGCCGCCAAACACGTCACCGAGCCGTACCCGGTCGATGCGATCACCGACGAACCCAAGAGCCACGTAGTCACGGCTTGGTTGCTGGGCGAATCGGCCTCGCTGCAAGATGCATTGGAAGCGCAATTACTCATCAACTTGTTGATGGACAACAGCGCCTCGCCCTTACTGGCTGCATTGGAAACCAGCGATCTGGGCAACGCGCCATCGCCCATTTGCGGGCTTGAAGACTCCATGAAAGAAATGGTGTTTGTTGCAGGCCTGCAAGGTTGTGCCGACGACAGCAGCGCCCGCGTAGAAGCCATGATGCTTGAGACCTTGCGCGAGATCGAGACGCGCGGCTTCAGCCGTAACGACATTGAATCGGTGCTGCATCAACTGGAGTTCCATCGCCGTGAAATTGGCGGCGACGGTTACCCGTACGGCCTGCAACTGCTGCTCAATGCACTGACCAGCCTGAACCATCAAGGCGACCCGGTGGCCATGCTCGATATTGATCCCGCACTCGAAAGCCTGCGCAGCGCCTGCGAAGACCCGGAGTTTCCGGTGCAACTGTTGCGTAAATTACTGCTGAACAACCCGCACCGCGTGACGCTGCATTTAAAACCCGATGCCGATTTGACTGCACGCGAGCAAGCCGCTGAAGCCGCCCGCCTGACGGCCATTGAAGCCTCGCTGGATGACGCCGCGCGGCAACGATTGGTCACGCAAGCGGCAGCACTCAAGGCGCGCCAGGCACAACAGGACGATCCCGACATTCTGCCCTGCGTCACGCTGGCCGATGTGCCCTCAGCCATCCATCACCTGAATGAAGACAAACAGTTACTCGGCAAGGCGCCGCTCTCGCGCTTTGCGGTGGGCACCAATGGCTTGAGCTATGTGCAATGCCTGATCAGCCTGCCGGAAGCACTCACCACCGACATGCTCGATTGCCTGCCGCATTACAGCCGCCTGCTGACCGAGCTGGGCGTCGGCACGCTCGACTACCGTCAGGTCCAGCAACGTCAATCGCTGGTTTGCGGCGGCTTTCACGCCAACCCGCAAATTCGCACGGCGCTGGATGACATTCACCAGACACGCGGTTATTTGGTGCTGTCGGCCAAAGCCTTGCAACGCAATCGCAGCAGCATGATCGAGCTGATGCACGAAACGCTTGAAAACGTACGCTTTGATGAACACGACCGCATTCGTGATTTGATATCACAAACCCGCAGCAGCCGTGAAAACGGTTTTATCAATCAAGGTCATTCGCTGGCCATGCTCGCCGCAAGCGCTGCCATTAATCCGCACGCGCGCTTACAACACCGCATGGGTGGGCTGGCCAGTATTCCGGCATTAAAAGCGTTGGATCAATCACTGGCTCACGATGAGGCCATGAATGCTTTTTCTCAGCGCCTCGCTGACTTTCATCACCTGCTCATGAAGCAAGGGCGGCGCTTTCTGATTGTCAGCGAAGCCGATGCGCTGGAGGCTTGCACGCACGAGCTGCAATCGGTCTTTGGTGACGCACAGCCTGCCGATACTGCACACAACATCAACTTGCCTGACTTGCCCGGCGGCGGTGATACCGCATGGACGACACGCACCGACGTTAACTTCTGTGCCAGCGCTTACCCCACCGTGATGGCCAACCATCCCGATTCGGCGGCATTAACCGTATTGGCTGGCGTGATGCGCAACGGCTTTTTGCACCGTGCCATCCGCGAACAAGGCGGCGCGTACGGTGGCGGCGCATCGCACGATACGGCCAGCGGCACCTTCCGTTTCTACTCATACCGCGATCCACGCCTGGCCGAGACTTATCAGGATTTTGACGCCGCTATTCACTGGGCTGCCGAAAGCGCACCCGAGGCCCGCAGCGTGGAAGAAGCCATTCTGGGCGTGATCTCCAGCCTCGATCGCCCGGCATCACCGGCCGGCGAAGCCAAAGACCAGTACTATCAGGACCTGTTCGGCCGCACACTCAGCTTCCGCCAGCAATTCCGTGAGCGCGTGCTGGCCACCACCCCGGCTGACTTGCAGCGCGTCGCCAATCACTACCTGCTTAAGCAGCGCCCTGCGATTGCTGCTGTCACCAATGCGCAGCACAGCAGCGAACTGCCGGCCGACAACCCGCAGATCATCGCGCTGTAAGCACGACAAGCGGGCATAAAAAAGCCGGAGATGTCTCCGGCTTTTTTATCAAACGGTCTACTCATTGGCATGGCGATCGTGACGAGGCCCTTTGCCATCACCGCGTGAGCCGATCTGTTCACGCATATCGCCGCGACGTTCATTGCGCATTTTTTCCAGTGCCTGCCACTGTTGATCATTGAGAATGGCACGCAAGCGACTGCCCATCTCCATGCGCTGATAAGCCATATCGGCCGCAATGGCGCCGTATGCATCGGCCTGCTGCCGCGCTTTTTTGGCATCCCATGCTGCCTTTTTGGCCGGTTCCATGGCCTGCATCGCTTTATGGCGACGCTCCATGAGCGAGCGCATGTCCTTGCGCGTGGCCTCCATGAGCGCATCCACTTGCTTGCGCTGGGCATCAGACAGATCCAGCTGTTCCAATGCCTTGTTCATCCGGGCGCCGTCCGGACCATCGTCCGGGCCTCCACCAGGACCGGCCCACACCGCAGATCCCATTAAAACCGTGCACAGCAACACACTCATCAACGATATTGTTTTTACCAGCGATTTCATAAGCAGCTCCTTGATTCAACATCAACAGCCCTGTTGAGCTGTTTGTCTTATAACGCTGCTCTAGCGTTTGCGTTGACAGCGCAATCAATCTCGAAATAACGCCCGCATCTGATCGGCCGAAAACCCGCGTTGCGCGAGAAACCGCATTTGTTTAGCGCGCTCTTGCGCGGTACGTGGCAATTCAGGCCCAAACCGGCGCTCACGCACGGCTTGCGCCTCGGCCAGCCAGTCGCTGCCACTCAGCTGCTCGGCAATCAACCCGGCATCAATACCTTTTTCTTGCAGCCATTGCCGAATCCACAACGGCCCTTTGCTGCGATTGCGTTGATAACGCACCATCGCCTCGGCAAAACGCAGATCGGATTGCAGATTTTCTGCCATCAGACGCGCCACCACAGCCTGTGCTTCGGCAGGCTCGGCACCTTGCTGCTGCAATTTTTGCATGAGTTCATAACGAGAGTGCTCCCGACGTGCCAGCGAGTTCATCGCCGCACGCCGGAAGGCTTTCTGCCGCTCGTCGACAGTCGGTAACTGCTCGGCAGCGTCATCGTCTAACGATGACAACCGCGCTTGCAGAGAGACAGTTTTATTCTTCAGCCGGCGCGTCGTCAGCATCGGCTTCTACACTGCATTCGTCGTTTTTGCGCTCGGTCTTGAGTTCCAAATCAAGACGCTGTTCACGAATGCGCGCCTCAAGGTCTTGAGCCAACTCGGGATGCTCATCGAGATAGCGCGCTGCGTTGTTTTTGCCTTGACCAATGCGCTCATCGCCCACGCTGTACCAGGCACCGGATTTATTCACCATGCCGAGCTGCACGCCCAGATCAATCACCTCGCTTGCACGATCGGTTCCGCGACCGCACATGATCACAAACTCGGCCTGTTTGAACGGTGGTGCCACCTTGTTTTTCACTACTTTGACGCGGGTTTCATTACCGATGATTTCATCGCCGTCTTTTACCGAGCCGATGCGGCGAATGTCCAGTCGCACCGAAGCATAAAACTTCAATGCATTGCCACCCGTGGTGGTTTCCGGATTGCCAAACATGACACCGATTTTCATGCGGATCTGGTTGATAAAAATCACCAGCGTATTGGAGCGCTTGATGTTGCCGGTGATTTTACGCAAAGCCTGCGACATCAAACGCGCTTGCAAACCAACGTGGTGATCGCCCATATCGCCATCGATTTCGGCTTTGGGCGTCAACGCGGCGACCGAGTCAATGACCAGAATGTCGACCGCGCCTGAGCGCACTAACATGTCGGTGACTTCGAGCGCCTGTTCGCCGGTGTCGGGCTGGGAAACAATCAAATCATCGACATTCACGCCCAGCTTGCGGGCGTATTCCGGATCCAGTGCATGCTCGGCATCGATAAAGGCTGCCGTGCCACCGGCCTTCTGGCATTCGGCAATGGCTTGCAAGGTCAGGGTCGTTTTACCCGAGGATTCCGGGCCATAAATCTCGACAATCCGCCCGCGCGGCAGACCGCCCACGCCCAAGGCAATATCCAGGCCCAGCGAGCCGGTGGAGACCACCGGAATGGCCTCACGCTGTTTGTCGCCCATCAGCATGACGGTGCCTTTGCCAAATTGGCGCTCGATTTGGGTCAGGGCTGCGGCCAGTGCTTTTTTTCTGTTGTCGTCCATTTGCGGCTTCCTCGTTACGTATTGATCAGGTTATGTGTGTTTGCCATCTTCGGGAGGCTGCGGCCCGGCACCCGTACAGGTGAATTACTGTATATCTAACCAGTAGTCTGTCCAGTGTGTCAACCCCCCGCCCGGCACAGGCCGCGCTTGCACCCACCAGCCTGATTCCGTAGGCTTCGCGCTCGGCTTTTATGCGCATCAGGGCGGGCTACTATGCTCACCCAGCCGCCACCAAAAAAGCAGAAAAAACCAATAAAATCACGCAGATATCGCATGAGCACCAGCGCAGAGAAAAGCCTGTCACAACACACCCCGATGATGCAGCAGTACCTGCGCATCAAAGCCGAGCACCCGCACGAACTGGTGTTCTACCGCATGGGCGACTTTTACGAATTGTTTTTTGATGACGCCAAAAAAGCTGCCGAATTGCTCGACATCACGCTCACCGCGCGCGGCCAGTCCGGCGGCCAGCCGATTCCCATGGCCGGCATTCCCTATCACGCGGCTGAAAATTATTTGGCCCGCCTGTTACGGCGCGGCTGCTCGGTGGCCGTGTGCGAGCAAATCGGCGACCCGGCCACCAGCAAAGGCCCTGTCGAACGCCAGGTGATGCGCGTCATTACGCCCGGCACACTCAGCGATGAAGCCTTTCTGCCCGAGCGCCGCGAGTCGCGCTTGGTGGCCATTTTGCCGGGCAGCCTGCCTTCGGGTGAATCGGGCTATGGCGTGGCCGCACTGGACATGGGCAGCGGCCGCTTCACCGCCTGTGAAATGCATAACGACGAAGGCCTGTGGGCCGAACTCGAACGCCTGAACCCGTCTGAAATACTCAGCCCCGAACACCAGCCCATACCCGGCCTCGCGCAGCGTTTTACCGGCCTGCGCCATCGTGCGATTTGGGAGTTTGATATTGCCGCCGCGCACACCGCGCTCAACCGTCAATTCGGCACCCGCGATTTGGCCGGCTTTGGCTGCGATCGCTTGAGTCTGGGGGTGGGCGCTGCCGGCTGCCTGCTCGGTTACGCCCGCGACACCCAGCGCGGCGACCTGCCGCACGTGCGCGCACTGATTCACGAACGCCGCGAAGACAGCGTGGTAATGGACAGCGCCACCCGCCGCAACCTGGAGATTGACCATAACCTGCGCGGCGGCGAAGAACACACCGTGATGAGCGTGCTCGATCGCACCCGCACCGCCATGGGCAGCCGTGCATTGAATCGCTGGCTGCATCGCCCGCTGCGTACCCTCGCTGCTATTGAAATCCGCCAGCAACGCATTGGGCTGCTCCTGAAGGACGGCCACTTTGCCGGCATTCAAGACGCCTTGCGCGAAGTCGGCGACATGGAGCGCATTCTCACCCGCGTCGCACTGCGCTCTGCCCGCCCGCGTGACTTGTTGCGCCTGCGCTTGGGGCTTGATGCACTGCCCGAGCTGCACCAGCAACTCAACGCCATCAACGATGCCGCCCTGCACGAACTGCTGCCCGCATTAGGGCAATACCCCGCGCTTTGCGACCTGCTCACCCGCGCCATTGCCGATAACCCGCCGGTCATCTTGCGCGATGGCGGCGTGATTGCCGCAGGCTTTGATGCCGAGCTCGACGAGCTGCGCAACCTCAGCGAAAACGCCGGCGACTACCTGATCGCGCTGGAAACCCGCGAACGCGAACGCACCGGTCTGTCATCGCTTAAAGTCGGCTATAACCGCGTGCACGGTTACTACATTGAATTAAGCCGCGGCCAGAGCGATCAGGCACCGGTCGATTACACGCGCCGGCAAACGTTGAAAAATGCCGAGCGCTTTATTACGCCCGAGCTCAAAGCGCACGAAGACAAAGCACTCTCTGCACAATCGCGCGCACTGGCTCGCGAAAAGGAACTCTACGAGAGCCTGCTCGACACCCTGAATGCCCAACTGGCTTCCCTGCAAACCACCGCCAGCGCACTGGCCGAGCTCGATGTGCTGGCGAATCTGGCCGAGCGTGCCGAACGCCTCGATCTGCACTGCCCGCGCATGGTCGACGAACCCGTGCTCGACATTCACGCAGGCCGTCATGTGGTCGTCGAACAAGTGCTCGACGGGCCGTTTATTCCCAACGACCTCAAGCTCGACGCCCGGCGCCGCATGCTGATGGTCACCGGCCCCAACATGGGCGGCAAATCAACCTACATGCGCCAAGCCGCACTCATTGTGTTGCTGGCGCATACCGGCTGCTATGTGCCGGCGCATGAGGCCACCATCGGGCTGGTTGATCGTATCTTCACGCGCATCGGCTCCTCCGATGATCTGGCCGGTGGCCGCTCGACCTTTATGGTCGAAATGACCGAGACCGCCAATATTCTGCACAACGCCACCGACAGAAGCCTGGTGCTGCTCGATGAAATCGGCCGCGGTACCAGCACCTTTGACGGTCTGTCACTGGCCTGGGCTTGCGCCACCTACCTCGCTGAACACTTGTGCGCCTTTACCCTGTTTGCCACCCATTACTTCGAGCTGATCGCATTGCCCGAGCAATACCCCACCGTGGCCAATGTGCATCTCGATGCCACCGAGCATCACGACCGCATTGTGTTTTTGCATCAGGTCCAAGACGGGCCGGCCAACCAGAGCTACGGCCTGCAGGTGGCCAAACTGGCCGGCATGCCCGAGCCGGTGGTGCGCGCTGCCCGCGCCAAGCTGGCCGAGCTGGAACAACAGGAATCCGGGCATGCACCGGCAGTGACACCCGCCATCCAGCCCGGCATATCGCCCGCGCAGGACGACCTGTTCAGCAGCACCCCGCATCCGGCCATGGAAGCGCTGGCAGCGCTCGACCCCGACAATTTAAGCCCTCGCGAAGCCCTTGAAGCCCTCTACCGGCTCAAGGGCCTTGCGGATTAATGAGCCGTAATACCCGCAAGGCTAAAACAGGCTTTTCCTGCCCTGCAAAAGTGCTTACAATGCGGCCTTTCGGCAGTAACCCCTAGGATAAGAACGATGACATTTGTAGTCGGCGAAAACTGCATCAAGTGCAAGCACACGGATTGCGTTGAAGTATGCCCGGTGGATTGTTTCTACGAAGGCCCCAACTTCCTCGTTATTCACCCCGATGAGTGTATTGACTGCGCCCTGTGCGAGCCCGAATGCCCCGTCGATGCCATTTTCTCTGAAGATGAGTTGCCCGAAGACCAACAAGTGTTTCTGGAGCTCAATGCCGAACTGGCTGAAGTGTGGCCGAACATCACCGAGAAAAAAGAAGCGCCTGCCGACTCGGAAGAATGGAACGGCAAGCCCGGCAAACTGCAATACCTCGAGCGCTAATCGGCGCTGCATAAAAAAGCCACCTTCGGGTGGCTTTTTTGTTTCCTTTTTAGTTTGGGACACCCATAAATTAAACGTTCAAAAAAAATCAGCTATCCGGCGGTTCGCGATTTACCGGCATAAAATCAGCCGTAAATCGAGCCAGCGTCTCCCGCAAAGGCGGCTTCAACGGGAGAACCATCAAGTGATCACCCTCACCAACAAACGCCACATCATCCTCGTCCAATAGCTCAGCCCGAAGCAGCAATCATCGCCTGCCTCCGCATGGCAAAACCCTGCTTTTCAATACCGGCTCCTATGTCACCGCAGGTGCCGCACCCTGCCCTTTCGCCCAGCGTTGCCCGACTTGCTCGCACCAGGCCTGCACCTGCCGCCATGAGCCAAACACCCGCCGGTGCGGTTGACCGTGGCGTTTAACCAAACGAATCCAGTCATCGGCATCCAAGCCCAAACGCTGCACGATAGCCGGCAACCCTGCCGGAATGTAACCGCGCTTATCCGGCCGTACGGCACGGCCCGTCCATTCCACCAGCTCAATGTAATCGCCCAGCGTAAATGGAATGCCGACATCGGCATCAACGTGCTCGGCTCCTTGAAACGCTTGCAAGGCTGGCAAAGCCACCTCGTCATCGGCCTTGGGTTGCTTCTCGGCTAATTCAAACAAACGCTGCTGGATGGAAGTGAAATCCGACCGCTCCGGCCGATCACTCATACCCGCCCGGATAGGGTTTAAATCGACATAGGTCATGCAGCCCAGCAAGGCACGTTCATCAAGCAATGCCTGGGTTTTAAAACGCCCCTCCCAGAAGCGGCCTTTGCAGTTGTCTTCTTCGTTGGCGCGGCGGGCAATGTGTTCGTTCAGGCAGCGCATAAACCAGCTCACATCCATTAAGCGTTTGCGCCATTCACCCGCGATATCAGCCACCACTTGCTGCTCTGCGGCCAGTAACAACTCCCCTGCCACATGGCGTTGCACCAGCAAAGGGCCATGAAAGAGCTTCAACCAGCGTTCAATCACCTCGTCATCAGACCAGCCATCCGCACGTTCGGCATCCACATGCAGCACCAGATGGTAATGATTACTCATCACCGCGTAGGCGCAAATATCAATGGCAAACACAGAGGCCAGCAGATGCAGACGCTCCAACACCCACTGGCGGCGATGGTCAAAGTTACGGCCCGAATAACGGTCATCGCCGCACAGGAATGCACGACGAACACAACGGGTAATGCAGTGGTAGTACGGCGTGGCGTCGAGCGACACCTGCTGGCTGCGGGCTTGGGTCATGGCAACGATCCTTGTTGCTGTACGTTTATACAGTACTTTAAGGGAGCGTTTTCAGCCTGTCAAATTTATGGGTGTCCCTTATTTATGGCGTCGAGCGACACCTGCTGGCTGCGGGCTTGGGTCATGGCAACGATCCTTGTTGCTGTACGTTTATACAGTACTTTAAAGGAGCGTTTTCAGCCTGTCAAATTGATGGGTGTCCCTTATTTATTATGGCAACGATCCTTGTTGCTGTATGTTTGTACAGTACTTTAGCGGGCCATTTCCACCCTGTCAAATTTATGGGTGTCCCTTATTTATACATCAAGCAAAAAGTGTATGCAAATCGTGATGAGGCAAGGAGTGACATCTTTGATTACATCGAGATGTTCTACAATATAAAACGGCGGCACGGTTCCAATGAGCTGCTGTCACCGATAGAGTATGAAAACCGTTACCAAGA
>DATCSK010000031.1:0-52170 GCA_036568505.1 Pseudomonadales bacterium
AGGAGTGACATCTTTGATTACATCGAGATGTTCTACAATATAAAACGGCGGCACGGTTCCAATGAGCTGCTGTCACCGATAGAGTATGAAAACCGTTACCAAGAACGGCTGGCAAGTGTCTAGAAAGTTGGTGGCGATTCAGGGGGAGGTTATGCGGCCTCAATGTATTACCCTATTAAATGGGTTAGTGCTTCAATGTTTGTGGCGTGCGCACTATTATTGCTGGGTACGTTTATTTTCGAAAATGATGGCTTGGTAATAGCCGAAGAGGCTGGAAGTAGAGTTAAGACCGCAGAAATAAAAGCGGGGATTGAAAAAAATAATACGGTCAATTATCTGTTAATTCTTGTCTTGTTGGGTTTGGGTGCATGGTTGCAATACGGCATTTAACAAGTTGCAACGCGTGGATGCTCGCAAGCTTGCGTGCAAGGAGCACACCTCCAATCCCTTCTTGCTTTCAACCTAAAAATTTTTACGCAATCGCACAAAAAAATTGCGCTGGACTGTCAATGCTTTGCAGCGCCAGCCTGCGACAAAGGCGCTAGTCGAATTTATGCGTATTCGAATACTGGTTATTATCTTGCTTTCATCGGGTTACGTGCTCGCTGATGAAAAGGCCATCCCTTCACATGAAGGTCTCGATTATGTTGCCACCCAATGGATAGGGAAGGGGTATGAAAACAACGATCCCTGCAACTCCTTAAGCAGAAAAGATGGCCTGGAGATAAAAGCTCCGGAACATTTTGAATTGAGCCCGCTCGAAGCTGTACAAATTGCAAGTCACAACAACGAATTTGCTTGCACCCACAAATGGGGTGCTACTGTATGGGCTGACCAAACTAATTATTATCTGGTGAGGCTATCTTTTGATACGGCTATTATCATTAACGGCAAATCAGGCGCGTTAAGTAAAGGATCAGCACCATGAATCACTCGCCTAACAAGCCAAAACACCTGTGGACACAGCTCCGCTGCGCCAGCGCTTGAGACGTCATGCAGCATGAAACTATTGCAAAGCACTGACCGGTTATTAGGGCGATTCATCTTGCGATGCTGCGCCGTTGCGGCTTTTCTTGCCGCTGCAGCGACTGCCGTGTTCGGAGTGATGGTGCTGATCAACGGCCACTTCAGCGGCCTGCTGATCTTGTCGGCCGCAGCGCTCTTCTGCTGGCTGGGTCGTCTGGCCTGGCGAGACCGGGCCGGTCTGGGCGATCTGTTGAGTCGCGATTTCGAGCCGGCCGACACAAAGCCGGTCAAGGCGCATGAACGCAAACCCTTGTGATGCCAGTGCGACCGGCCGCGCTAGCCGAACGCCGTGATCTGCACCCAGCCGCGAATTTTTGCGACGTACACAAACGCCACGCCGAGCTTGGTGACATAGCGCGCGTCACCGGCGGCAGGCGGGTCGTATTCCTCCAGCCCCTCCAATGCCAATGAGCTTTCAATCACCGGTTTCCAGTGCAGGGTTTTATGGGCCTCGATTAATCCCAGCTCGGATGCCGTCCAACTCATGCCGTCGCGCTCCACCGGCGAGGGGCCGCGGTAATCGCACGCCACAAACACGGCCGCGGTGCCGGCCATTTTTTTATAGATCACGGGTTTGTTCATGCAATGCTCCTGCCAAGGTTTCTTATATACAGCAGGCAGGCAACGGCGACCTTGCGCTACATCAGGCCAATGACATACCGAGCGCAGGCAGCAGGCGGCGGCGCAGCAAGTCCCGCAATTGGCGGTCGCTGCGTTTGACGGGGCCTTCAATAATCAGGAACGACAACAACAGCCGGGTGGAGAACTCGATGATCTCGGCCATGTCGGCCGCCAAGTCATCGCGCCCTTCAAAAATGGCGGCAAAAATATCCAGACAAATCGCCTGCCCCTCGGCACTGGTGAGCGCGGTTTCGTTCACCATCTGGCTGATATTGCCCTTGGTGACCAACTCCAGATACGGCTCGGCCGGCAATTTGCGGTAGGCATACATCAGGGCCTCGACCAGCCGTTCTTCGGCCGTGGGGTAACGCTGGATGTGCTTTTTCACCCGCTCGGCAAAGCCGTAGCCCGATTGCAGCAAGGCGGCCTGCACCACCTCGTCGCGATTGCCAAAATAGTGATACACCGTGGGCCGGGTGACGCCTGCCTCGCGGGCGATGTCGTTCATGCTGGTTTTTTCAATGCCAAAGCCCTGCACGCAGCGGATCGCCGCATCGAGAATGCGCTGGCGGGTATCGGGGTTGGCAACAACGGCACTGCGGTTCATGGGACGACCTGACTCGGGCTTGCCGGCATCATAGCAAAGCCGGCCACGACTTTACATATTTACTTAATGTGTAAAGTCTGTATGATCGTGGCGAGACTGCCCAACTTGCCACGAGGCTTACCATGACTGCCGAACAACCCATCCCCAAGCTGAAAGGCGGCCTGCCCTTGCTCGGGCACATGATTCCCTTTGCGCGCAATCCGTTTCATTTTATGCGCGGCGCACGCGAGGCCTGCGGCGATATCGCGAGTTTCAAGATTTTCAATCAAGAGATGATTCTGCTGACCGGCGAGGAGGCCAGTGAACTGTTCTACCGCTCCAGCGATGAAGAGCTCGATCAGTCCGAAGCCTACAAAGTCATGACGCCGATTTTCGGCCACGGCGTGGTGTTCGATGCGCCGGTCGAACGCAAGAACCAGCAACTGAAAATGCTGATGCCCGCATTGCGCGACAAACCCATGCGCACCTATTCGGAGCTGATCGCCAACGAAGTGCTCGGCACGATCGCCAACTGGGGCGAGAGTGGCGAGATTGATCTGACCGAATTCATGAAGCAGCTGACCATTTACACCTCGAGCCGCTGCTTGCTGGGCAAAGAATTCCGTTACGAACTGAACGAGGAGTTTGCAAAGATCTATCACGATCTGGAACGCGGCGTGAACCCGTTGGCGTACAGCTTTCCGAATTTACCGCTGCCGGCATTCAAGGCCCGCGATCGCGCACGCGTGCGACTGCAAGAACTGGTCGGCCAGATTATTAAAAAGCGCGAATCGCAAACGAACAAACCCACCGACATGTTCCAGATGCTGATCGACACGCGCTATGAAGACGGCACCAAGCTCGACGAGAATGAAATCACCGGCATGTTGATTGCCACCATTTTTGCCGGCCACCACACCAGCTCGGGCACGGCGGCCTGGGTGTTGCTGGAGCTACTCAAGCAACCGGCACTGATGCGCGATGTGCGTCAGGAACTCGATACCGTTTATGGCAACACCACCGAGGTCAGTTTTGATTCGCTGCGCCAACTGACCACGCTCGACGCCACCTTAAAAGAAGTGTTGCGCCTGCACCCGCCCTTGATTGTGTTAATGCGCAAAGTGCTCAAGGATCTCACCTTCCGCAATCACACCATCAAAGCCGGCACCATGGTCTGGGCCAGCCCACCGGTGACGCACCGCATTGCGGAATTATTCCCGAATCCCGAAGTGTTCGATATTGACCGTTACTCGCCCGAGCGCGCCGAAGATAAAAACCTGAACGCCTGGCAGGCGTTTGGTGGCGGCCGTCATAAGTGCTCGGGCAATGCCTTTGCGGTATTCCAGATCAAAACCATTTTTGCCATTCTGCTGCGCCGTTACAGTTTTGAATTGATCGAGTCGCCCGATCATTACGTCGATGACTACAACGAAATGATCGTGCAGCCCAAATCGCCTTGTCGCGTGCGTTATCGCAAGCGCCATGCGCTGCCGGCCGCCGAGCCTCACGCGGCATCGGCTGCCGGTGCCGGCAAATGCCCGTTTGGTGGCGACGCGGCACTGCCTACCACCGGCACCGTGACCATTGCGGTCGATACGACGCTCTGCCAAGGGCACGCGGTGTGCATGGGCGAAGCACCCGAGTTGTTTCGTGTAGACGATGTCGCTGACGCCAAAGCCGTGGTGCTCAATGCGCATCCCGGTGGCGAGCTCATTGCAAAAGCGCACAAGGCGGCCGCACTGTGCCCCAACCAAGCCATCCGCATTACCGTGACCTAACGCCATCACAATAACAGGAGCCGCATCATGACACTGCATGCTTGTGAACGACCCCCGATCGGCAAAGACGCCAAGGCGGTACTCGCCTTTTTGATTTTCACCCTGATTGCCTCAGCCCAGTTGGGCGGCTATCTGGTGTTTGAACACGGGGCCGACAAAGCGCAAATGGCCTACATGAGTTTCTGGGCGTTTGATTTTGCCATGTACGGCATGATGCTGCTGCCGTGGTTGCCCTTGCCGAGTTTGCAACGGCACACCAATTACGACCGCCTGTCACTGATGGTGCAGTTCTGGGTAATCACCTACATCTTTGTGGCCGCCACCTTTGAAGTGCCCTGGTTGTTGCTGTATGAAAAAATCGCACTCGCTGAAAACGAAAAATGGGCCTACCCGTTCTGGGCTTACATCAACGGCGGCGATATCCGTTATTTGAATCCTGATCTGCAAGTGATCTATTCCGAGATCTCTGCCTGCGTGGTCGCCTTCTTCAGCGCCATTGCCATGACGGTGTGGCTGAAGTCCGGCCGTCGCAGTGCAGCAGCCGTGTACGTGTTGATGTTCGGCGCGGTCACGCACATTTCACCGACGGTGATGTATTACTCGCTGGAGATCGCGCAAGGCTTCCCGAACGTGGACCTGGAACACCCCGGCAATTGGCTGGCGAAATTCACGCTGTCTAACAGCTGCTGGTTGTGGATGCCGTTTGTGGTGTTCTACTGGTGCACACGCACATTGAAGCGCCTGTACACCGGCCAAGATTAAACGCCGCATGCGCATCTTCATTACCGGCGCCACGGGCTTGGTGGGTGCACACACCGCACTGGCCTTGTTGCGTGCCGGTCATTCGCTGCGCGTGCTGGCGCGTACCCCCGATAAAGCACAGCGCTGGTTTGCCGAGCACGGCGTTGTGCTCGATGACGTTGTGCAAGGCGACATGACGAATACGGCATTGATAGAACAATCATTGGCTGGCTGCGATGCCGTATTGCATGCAGCCGCCAGGGTGAGCGTGGATCCGCGCGAGGGTGATGCGGTGTATCGCAGCAACCTGGCTGGGCTGGATGCCGTGATTGGCAGTGCCGTGCGACTGCGCGTGCCCAATATTGTGTATGTCTCCAGCATGGCGGCGTTATTTCAACCGGGCTTGCCGCGCATTGACGAGAGCACACCGCTTGGCCAATCGCGCGAGGCGTACATCCGCTCCAAAATTGATTGCGAAAAGCGCGTGCGCGAATGGCAAGCCCAAGGCGCGCCGATTCACACCACCTACCCCAGCGGCGTGTTCGCGCCGTTTGATCCGGGCGCCAATGAAAGCACCGAAGCCTTGAAAACATTTTTAAACACGATGGTGCCGATCACCAGCAGCGGCATGCAATTGGTCGATGCGCGCGATCTGGCGGCGATTCATTGTTATTTGCTCGAACACGGCGCACCGCAACAGCCCGAAAAAGCCCGCTACATAAGCGCCGGTCATTTTCACCCGTGGGCCGATATTGCACGCCTGCTGCACGAGGTCACCGGCCAACGCATCAACACCTTTCGCGCACCCGGTGCGGT
Organism: Pseudomonadales bacterium; assembly: GCA_036568505.1. Lineage (GTDB taxonomy): Bacteria > Pseudomonadota > Gammaproteobacteria > Pseudomonadales > M0112 > M0112. The sequence continues at coordinate 5,569 of DATCSK010000031.1, forward strand.
GTTTCGTTTTTGCGGTTGGTGCTGCGACCGGATTCGCCGCGTGATGCCGGTGCGCTTTCCGATGAGCGTGGAATCGATGCAAATTGTCACGCAATGGTCGCCGGCGGACTCATCGCGCATTATGCAATTAACCGGCATTGCCTTTCGCCCCACCGAAGACACCTTTCGCGACACCATTCGCTGGCAGGTGCAGCAACAGCAATTGGACAAGCGTTTTGATCCGGCCGCTTAACAACGCCACGACACCACAAGGACTATCGTCATGACCACCCAAGCACACTGGTTTGCAGAAAACACCGGCAAAGCCTGGACTGAAAAATTCTTTTTGTTTTATTCGCCGGTCTGGATGGCGGTGATGGGCGTGGTGATGGGCACCGGGCTTGCCGCCAACCATTTGGATGAATGGGGCTTTATGGCAGTGGGTTGGGGTTTGTTTTTACCGCTGCTGGTGATGCCGGCCCTCATGTCACCCGAAGGCGGCCCCTGGCATCAAACCTATTGGTTCAAAGCCAATCTGTACATGGCCGTGTTCTCGTTTTTTGGCAGCTACTTTGGCTCGGAGTATTTCTTTGACATGCTGGGCATGGTCTATGACTACCCGATGATTAACATCAATCTGGATTCCGCCCTCGTGGGCAGCGGCGAGCAACGCGTGCCGTTGCTGATGTACCCGCTAGCGCACGTGTACTTTATTACTTACCACACCACCGCCGTGCTGGTGCTGCGCCGCATTACCACCGCCGGCATTCCGTTCAAGACCCTGCTGTGGCCGGTGCTGATTCTGGTGGTCGGTTATTTCTGGGCCTGGGCCGAGACCAAAGCCATGGCCAACCCGTGGATCAAAAGCCAGTTCTATTACAAAGACATGCCGCGCATGCTGCAATTCGGCTCGCTGCTGTATGCCGCCTACTTTGTCACCAGCTTCCCGATTTATTATTTTCTCGATGAAAACCCCAAAGCCCGGTGGAATTTGTGGGTGGTCACCGCTGCGGCGCTGTCGGCCAGCATGCTGACGCTGTATCTGCTCGATTTTGCGGCACACTGCGTCGGCCGCATTTACTGACACAAGAAGCCTGCCGCGCATTGCACTACACTGTAGGCATTGCACGGCGGGAATGCATCATGAGCACATCACACACCACCTTTTGCCGTATCTGCGAAGCCCAATGCGGTTTGCTCGTCAGCACCGACGGCCCGCACATCACCGACATCAAACCCGACACCGAACACGTCACAAGCCGCGGCTATGCCTGCATCAAAGGGCTGACCTTTGACAAGGTTCGCAACTCGCCCGATCGCCTCCAATTTCCGCTGAAAAAAACCGCCACCGGTTATCAGCGCATCAGCTGGGAACAAGCCCTCGGCGAGATTGGCCAAAAAGTTCGCGCCCTGCGCAAGGCTCACGGCAATGACGCAACCGCCGTCTACTTTGGCAACCCCATCAGCTTCAGCCCATTGATGCCATTATTTGTGAACGGCTTTGTGACCGGATTGAACACCAACAAATTTTTTAACACCGGTTCGATTGATTGCAACAACAAGTTTTTGGTTAGCGAGCGCCTGTACGGTGCGGGCATGGCACTGACCTTCCCCGATGTCGATCGCAATCAATTCCTCATGATTCTGGGCGGCAACCCCGCTGTTTCCAAAATGAGCTTTATTCATTTGCCGCACCCGGTCGATCGCCTGAAAGCGATTACCGAGCGCGGCGGTCGCGTGGTGTTTGTGAACCCGCGATTGACCGAGTCGGCCAAGGCGGTGGGCGAGCAAGTGTTTATTCGCCCCGATACCGATGTGTTTTTTCTGTTCGCCTTTTTGCATGAGGTGTTACGGCGCGATGCCGTGAAACATGAGACCGTGCGCGCGCACATGACCGGCTTTGACGAACTCGCTTCTGTGGTGGCCGAGTGGACACCGGAAAAGGCCGAAGCCGTCACCGGCATTACGGCAGCACGCATTCGCGAACTGGTCACCGCCTATCTCGCGGCCGACGGCGCCGCGCTGTATTTATCAACCGGCGTGAACATGGGGCGCAACGGCACGCTGGCATTCTGGGCGCTGGAAGTGATCAACGCGATTACCGGCAACCTGGATCGTCTTGGCGGCTCCTTGATGGGGCTTGGCATCATTGATTACGCCAAGCTGATGGCCCAACAAGACATGCCGCAATTCCATTCGCGCATCGGCAATACGCCCAGTTTGCTCAGCGCGCTGCCGATGGGTGTCTTGGCCGATGAAATACTGCAACCCGGCGATGACAAAATTCGCGCCCTGTTTGTGATTTCCGGCAACCCGGTGCTCACATCGCCCAATAGCGACAAACTCGAACGCGCGCTCGACTCGCTGGAATTGATGGTCAGCATTGAAACCTTCCGCAATGAAACCGCGCAACACGCCGACTATATTTTGCCCGGCTCGCACTGGGCCGAGCGACCGGACATTCCCTTCATGTTTGTCACTTTCTGCGGCCTCTCGCCAACGCCGTGGTTTCAATACACCGACCGTCTGGTCGCCATGCCCGGCGAATGCCGCGATGAGCTGTGGACACTTTCGCAATTGGCCCGCGTCTGCCAGGCGCCGCTGTTTGGCTCGCGCATGTTTCAAACACTGATGAATGTGGGCGGCTGGCTGAAACGCCTGCCGCTGCTAGGTGGCGCATTACCACCGGCCGGCGAAACCTTGCTTGCGTTGATATGCCGCATGGGCAAACAAGGCTCGCTGAAAAAATTACGCCGCCATCCGCACGGCGTGTTGCGCGCACCGCTAACCAGTCACAACTACCTTGGCAAACGCGTGGTCACGGCCGATGGAAAAATTCATCTCGCGCCTAGTGATCTGATACAACTGGCCGCCGATCGCCTGCCCGCCGTGTATGCCGACACGCTGCAACACCGCGATCAACTGCGACTGATCACCAAGCGCGAGCGTTTCTCGCACAACAGCTGGGCGCACAATGACGAGGCCTACATCAAAGGCAAGCGACACACCAATTATCTCTACATGCACCCCGATGATGCGGCACGCCTGGCGCTTGCCGAGGGCGAGCGCGTGTGCGTGCGTTCGCAAGCCGGCGAAATTGCCGTGCCCTTGGCGATCACCACCGACATGATGCCCGGCAGCGTGGCACTGCCGCACGGTTGGGGTCATCAAAACGCCAAGGGTTTGTCGATTGCATCGACCACCGAGGGCGCCAACGTGAACATTCTGGCCAGCGACGGGCCTGACCATATCGAGCCGTTATCGGGCATGGCGCAACTCACCGGCATTCCGGTCACCGTCACGCGCGCGGCATAAATCGCGGGCAATAAAAAACCGCCCGTAGGCGGCTTTTTATTGCGCCAGCGTGTAATCCATTCGATACACGGTGTTGCCGTCCTTGATGGTTTCCAACACCTGGATGTCTTTTAACATCGCCGGATCGGCCGTCAACGGATTTTCATCCAGCAACACAAAATCAGCGGCCTTGCCTACCGTGATCGAGCCTTTATTGGCATCTTCGTGGTATTGCCAAGCCGCATCGATGGTAATTGAACGCAAGGCCGTTGGCACATCCACGCGCTGCCATTCTTCCAGAACCTTGCCTGATTCCGTCAATCGATTGACCGCCGTCCAGACCGTCATCATTGGATTCAATGCTGTCTCGGGGTAATCGGTGTGGTTGCTGGCCTTGATGTAAAAAGCACTTTTAAGAGGGCCGACTTCGTTTGCGCGCCGCCCGCCCACGGTCTGTGCATACGCATCACCCAAGGCATAAATACGGTTGGTGCAAAATGAAGGCACCACGCCCGCGCGTTTATATTGGCTGATCTGATCGCCCGGCCGCAGAAACTCCGAATGAATAATGACATCGCGGCGGTCTTGCTCTTCGCCGACGCCATTGCGGTGGAGCGCCAGCAGCACCATGTCGATCGCCGAATCACCGTGCGCCTCGGCAACCACCGGTGCACCCTGCTGGACGATGGCACTCACCGCGCTATTGAGTGCTTCTTCCGTATAAAGCGGCTGGCCTCGCCAGTTTTTTTCGCCATTCGGCCCGTCGGACAATAACAAGGGCAAACTCAAATAGGCCTGTTTGGTTTCCGGCAAGCCATCAACGACCACCTTGACGCCACCCACGCGCAGGCGATGGTCATACGTCGTGCCGGATAAATCCACTTGGTTGCCGGTGTACTGATTGATGTCGGCATAATCGGCCAGGGCAATCACGTCCAATAACAATTGATTCGCTTGCGCTGCCTGCTGCAGGCTTTGGTAGTCTTGCCACGACGTGGTGCCATTGCTGATGGTGGTATAGCCGTTACGGGCATACTCCCTCTGCACGGTGTTGATGGCGTTCGAGCGATCGCCACCCGCATCCGCCACCGCTTTCATGAAATAGCTGTGCGCATCGACAAAGCCGGGCAACATCACCGCGTCACCGAGTTCGCGCACCTTTGTCACCGCCGCCCGGTGCTTCATCACGTCGGCCTGCGTGCCCACGGCAATAATACGGCCGTCTTGGACGGCTACGGCCTCGGCGGCAGGTTGCAGCCCGTCCATCGTCACAATCGTACCGGTATAGATGGTGTCGGCCGGCGCAATAGCCGGCTCGCTGCCGGTCAGGCTGGATAACTTATCGCAGCCCGTCAGCGCCAATAGAGAAAAACCGAGCAATAACGCAACCCGACGAGCGGACATAGCATCCTCCGTGATGTACAACACAGCAACATTGCAGATTGTTAATCTTAAATGTTGATTGTGTCACATCCACAGGAATCTGGACAACGTTATCGGGCATTGGGCGCCGCATTTTCCCAACGCAAGGCACCGACCGGAAAGCCCAGCGCCTGCGCTTGGGTACTCAGCCGTTCACGAATGCCGTCATCCAGAGCCGGACTGCGGGAGAGTATCCACAAATATTGACGATTCGGGTGACCGACCATGGCCCACCGGTAATCGTCATCCAGCGCAATGACCCAGTAATTACCGTCACTCGGGGTGAACAGCCGACTGAAGAAACCGAAGCTGACCTTGAACCGGGCCGGCCGTTCCGGCACCGGCACGGCCTGACCGAGCGCCTCCCGTGGCTTTCCGTCTTCCATCACACAACGGTTGGTCACTTTCACCGTACCGTCATCTTGCAGGCGGTATAACGCAGAAGACTGCGTGCAGCCCCGCTGAAACCAATGATCGAGCCGGGCAATCTCGTACCAATCGCCCTGATAACGCGACAAATCCAGTGCCGGCACCGTCGGCAACGGTTCACTGGCCTGCACCGCAGCCGCCAGGCACAGCAGCCATATCCTGAGCCACATCATGACAACCCCTTTCAGTTCCACTTAATATTCATGCTGTACGCTACAACGGCATTTTTGGACCAGCGGAGGCATGATGACAACAACACGCTACCCCAACACCCTGATCGCCCTGCACTGGCTGACGCTGCTGCTGATTGTCGCCGTTTATGCCTGTATCGAGCTGCGTGAGTTTTATCCCAAAGGCAGCGACATTCGCGAAGCATTCAAGACCTGGCACTTTATGCTGGGGCTTTCGGTTCTCGCGCTGGTTACCGTTCGCATCGGACTGCGCATCGCCACGGTCACGCCCGCCATCACACCGACTCCGGCACCATGGCAACAACGGCTCGCCAAATCAATGCATCTGGCCCTGTACGGATTGATGATCGGCTTGCCGATAGCCGGGTGGCTGATGTTGAGTGCTGCCGGCAAACCCATTCCTTTTTTTGGCCTGCAACTGCCCGCGTTGATTGGCGAGAATCGCGCGTTGGCCAGCCAGATCAAAGAGGTGCATGAAATCGCCGGCCAAGTCGGTTACGGCTTGATCGGCCTGCATGCTGTGGCCGCGTTGTTTCATCATTATTGGTTGCACGACAATACCCTGACGCGCATGTTGCCGACGCATCGACGCCCGTAGCGCGGCCTGTAACACCGTCCGCAGGATCCTGCGTATCCGCTATCCTTGGCATCATGCGGCTGTGGTCACTCCATCCTCAATACCTTGATGCCAAAGGCTTGGTCGCCTTGTGGCGCGAAGGGCTGCTCGCTCAACAAGTGCTGCGCGGCGGCACGCGCGGCTACACACAGCACCCCCAATTAATACGCTTTCAACATGCGTCCAACCCGCAGGGTGCGATTGCACGCTACTTGCGTTATGTCGCCGATGAAGCGGACCGGCGTGGCTACCGGTTTGATCGCAGCCGCATTGCGGTCAATACCCTGCGCGGCACCCTGCAGGTCACCCGGGGTCAGCTGGACTACGAATTCACCCATCTGTTGGCCAAGCTCAACCGTCGCGACCCCGCACGACACGAACAAGTCTGTCGCACACCGATCGTCCAGCCGCATCCCTTGTTTACGGTGATACCGGGTGATGTTGCAGACTGGGAAATACGCCTGATCGCGAAGGCTTAGGCTCCGGTCAACAGCACGCACCCGTCTGGGATGCATGCTGCGCGTGGCTTGGTCACCGTCAGCAGATTGCGTTTGCATTGCGTCCGGCCTGCTCTATGATGAAGCCATAGGTGGCAGCCCTGCTGCTTATCTTGCACGAAGGCAATGCATCTACTCATTACTAGGAGTTTACGCAATGAAAAAATCAATACTTGCTGCAGCGGTCATCCTCGGTTCTTCTTTATCGCTATCGGCTCACGCCGTGGCACCGGGTGGCCCGGGTTGCGGCTGGGGCAACATGGTGTTTGAAGGCCAGAGCGGTACCGCCATGCACCTGCTCGCCACCTTCGTTAACGGCACCACCGGCAATGCGACGTTTGGTATCACTTCAGGCACCAACGGTTGCAGCGCCAATGGCAAACTCACCTACGACGGCAACAAAAGCCTGTTGGCGATGAACGGCGTTCTGGAAGAAGTGGCGATGGACATGGCTGCCGGTAACGGCGAAGCCCTGACCGCGCTGTCGGTCTCTATGGGCATTCCGGCGCAAGACCGTCCGCACTTCAACAACGTCATGCACGAGAACTTCACCGTGATTTTCTCAAGCGAAAACGTCAATGCTGGCGATGTGCTGGCCAACATTACCTCCGTCATGCAGTCTGATAGCACGCTGGCCAAATACATCTAACGGTATTTGAAACGCGCACTGGACCAATGCCCTGCTGTTCTGCAGCAGGGCATTTTAGTTTTTAACGGATCGTCATATGCGCTTGCAAGCACGCATTCTTTGCACTCTGATTTTTTTATGCCCGGCCATCAGTGCGGCATCGACACCGGCCGATCTCGCTGCATTGGCATCCGATCCGGAGTGGCTGGCACTGCTGCACGTCAATCGCGGCAGCACACTGCATAACCGCGGTGAAAGCTATGTCGATGACGATGCGTTTTTTCTGGCGCCCGATGGCGATGTTGATTTTCTTGCCGAATTAAACGCCACCATCACTGCCGTTGCCGCAGCCCACTCACCCACACGCTGCCGGTTTCCGGCCCGTTACCAGTTTTTGGTGCGTCGTCTGGCCTGGCCGGACGATGGCGGCTTATCGCATTGCGACGAGTTGCAACACTGGCTCGCTCACATACCGAACCAACGCGCGGTGCTGGTGTTTCCTGCGTCGTATTTAAACAGCCCTTCGTCGATGTTCGGTCACACGCTGCTGCGTTTGGATGACAGTAAAAATCCGGATTCGGTCTGGCATTCCTGGGCGGTGAATTTTGGTGCTGCCATCGCGCCGGATGACAATTCCATTGTGTACGTGTACCGAGGGCTTGCCGGCGGCTATCCCGGACAATTTGTGATTGTTCCCTACGTCACCAAAATCCAGGAATACTCCCACATGGAAAACCGTGACATGTGGGAATACACGCTGAATTTGAACAGCGAACAAATAGAGCGCATGAACCTGCACGTGTGGGAGTTGCGCGGCATCAATTTCGATTATTATTTTCTGGATGAAAACTGTTCGTTCCGGCTGCTGGAATTAATCGACGTGGCACAACCCGGCATCAGCCAAACCGATGGCCTGCGCTTGGCCGAACCGCCGGTGAATACCGTGCGTGCCTTGTACAAAGCCAATTTGATTTCAGGGCGCATCTACCGCCCCTCCAAAGCCGTGCAAATTGAAAGCGAACGACAACAGCTGTCTGACGCGGAGCAGCGACTGGTCAAGCAACTGATCGCCGACCCTGCCATCGCATCCAGCGATACCTTTTTGGCCTATCCCGAATCACAACGGCACTTGATGGCCTTGCTGGCCTATCAGATATTGCGATTCGAGCATCGTAAAGAAGACCGCAGTCAGGATGTGGCGCATCGCAGCATGGCGTTACTCAACATCGTCAATCGCAACCCGGGCCCTGCCGATTACCCGGTCATCACACCGCCGCCACCCGAAGACGGTCATGGCACGCAGATGCTATCGATCGGTGGTGGCCAAGAAGACAGCAACGATTTTGGCGAAATCGGCTATCGATTCACCTACCATGACTGGATTGATCGCAACCAGGGCTTTTTAAAAGGCGCACAAATCGAAGCCGCCGATATTCGCCTGCGCTCAACCGACTCGGGCAGCTTGAAACTGCAATCGGCCGACCTGGTGCATATTCGCTCACTGTCGGCACGCAACGAACTGATCAAACCCCTCTCGTGGTTTGTGCAAGGCGGCCTTGAACGGGCCGAAGCCGACAATCAGGAAAAACTGGTGCGCTTCGTCCAGGGCGGGCCGGGACTGGCATGGCAAGCCGACAACCTCATGCCTTATGCTTTTATCACGGCCCGATTGGAAAACAACAGCGTCTACAGCCCCTTTCTCGAGCCCGGTGCCGGCGCACAGGCAGGCTTGCTATGGTACTTGCCGTACGCTGAAATCAATATTGGCAGCGATGGCACTTACTTTGCCAACGACGATTACCGTTATCGCTACTTCACCCATATCAACATACCGATCAGCCGCCAATCGGCAATCCGGCTGGAATGGCAACACAAAACATGGCGCGGCGACCATGAAGACGAGGTGTCACTGACATGGCGACAATTTTTCGACTAAGCCCTGCGCGCATCGTCGTCGGCATCCTGTTGCTGGCAACACTGGCCGGCTGCTCGTCCATGTTGTTTTATCCCATGAAGCCGTGGCTGCAGAATCCGGCCAACCAGGGACTGGCCTACGAAGACATTGTGCTGATACATCCCGACGGCCTGCGCTTGCACGGCTGGTGGTTGCCTGCGGCAGGTAATGTTCGCGGCACCGTGTATTTTTTGCACGGCAATGCGCAGAACATCAGCACCCACCTGATGAACGTGCGCTGGCTGCCGGCACAGGGCTTTAATGTCTTTATGCTGGACTATCGCGGCTATGGACTGAGTGATGGAGAGCCCGCGCTACCGGCCGTGCTCGATGACATTCAATTGGGCCTGGACTGGCTGCAGGCATCCGGCCGGCTCGATAACGGCCCCTTGATCGTGTTTGCGCAAAGCTTGGGCGCCAGCATGAGCACGGTGGTGTTAGCGCGAGAATCCAATGCGGGCCGCTTTAATTGCGCAGCCTTTGAAGCCGGCTTTTCAAGCTATCGCACCATCACCGCCGACGTCATGAAAAAAAGCTGGCTGCTCTGGGGCTTGCAGCCTGCGGTGGTGCCATGGATGCCCGATGACATTGATCCGATTGATGCCATTGCCAACATCCAGGCACCACTGCTTATTCTGCACAGCCAAGAGGACGAAGTGATCCCCTATGCGCACGGCGAGGCCTTGTATCACGCGGCAACGCCGCCCAAACAGTTCCAGCCTTTACACGGCCAGCACATTGAAAGCACCCGCGACCCGGCCGTGCAAAACCGGTTGCTGGCATTTTTTGAAACCCAATGCAGCGCGCCCATGCCCTGATGGCCGATGGCAGGGCCGGCTGCGTTACCTCTATAATCAAGGCCACTGCCTTCACGCCCTTGGAGACCTGTCATGACCAGCGCCGCCCTGATTACCTTTACCACAGCGCTATTTGCCGTAATCAACCCATTCGGCAGCACGGCTATTTTTATTGGCATGGTCACCGGACACTCTGCCGCTGAACGCCGCTCGATTGCCATCCGCGCCTCCATTGCCGTCGCCGTGATTCTGTTAACCTCGATCTGGGCCGGCGAATACGTTCTGCGATTGTTTGACGTGGGCATTCCCGGCCTAGAAACCGCCGGCGGCATCATGATTACCCTGATTGCACTATCCATGCTGCAAAACAATGCCAATCCGGTGAACGATTCCACCGATGGCAGCAGCGCAGCGCCCAAGCAGGACATTGCGATTGTGCCCTTGGCGATGCCGGTGATTGCCGGCCCCGGTTCCATTGTGACCGTGATTGTGAACACGCATTTGTATCACGGCGTTGAGAGCAATTTAAAAATGTCGTTGGTCAGTATCGCCATTGCCGGCATCGTATGCGTGTGCCTGCTGTCATCCAAAGCCATTGCAAAAGCACTGGGCACCAACGGCATGAACATCCTGACCAAGTTCATGGGCATGGTCTTGCTGGCCATTGCGATGGGCATGTTGACCGAAGGCCTGAAAGGCTTATTGCCCGGCCTGGCCTGATTGCCACCGCACGCCGGAGTCGCGCCATGGAAGACGCTACCGTACTGCTCTGGGGCCTGTTGTTTGGTTCGATCGGCATTGGCTATTTTGTGTACGGTAAAAAACAAAAACACAAAGTGGCGTTTTATGCAGGGCTTGGCTTAATGGTTTACCCATACTGCATCTCTGACCCGCTGTTACTGGTACTGGGTGGTGCCGCCTTGATGGCCGCACCTTTTTTGATCACTTAATGCCACAACCACAGCGAATCACCTCATGAACACAGCGGACATTCCTGACGGTTTCAAACCGTACCGCATCGACAACACCTTCAACGATGTGATTGCCCCGATTTATCTGAAGATCGATCGCGGGCAACCCGTGCTCGGCCTGCGGGTTCAAAAGCATCACTGCAATTACGGCGAATTTGCACACGGTGGCTGCTTGATGACGCTGCTGGACATTGCCCTCTCCGGCGCCGTTTGCAATGCGCTGGGGCTCTATACCGCCACGCCAACGATTAACTTCAGTGTTGATTTTATGGCGCCGGCCAATATCGGTGACTGGATCCAGGTGGATATCCTGTCGGTGGACATGAAAAACACCATGGGCTTTGTCAACGCCCTGATCGAAGGCCCACGCGGTCGCGTGGCGCGCGCCAGCGGCTGCTTCAAGTTACCCGGCGACAAGGCCCGGCATGCGGGCCTGGCGGCTGACGAATACCACCGCTGGCGTCAGAGCCCGCCATAAGCGGGAATATGCTTGTAGCCTTTTATTCTTTTGCCTTTTGGGCCCGTTTCGTTATGCTGCCCGCCCAGCAATCTTATTGGAGTGGGCCCGGTGCCAGCGGATACCGTATTCAGTTCCAGCACGAACAGCGCAGGCTTATCGGCCGAGGCGATTGCCGAGCTGAACCGCAGCTATGCACCGCTGGATTTCGAGGCCCGCATCCATCGCCTGTACCGTGATTTTGATCCGGCCAAAGTGTTGGTGACCTCGTCGTTTGCCGCGACCTCGGCGTATTTCCTGCACATTATTTCAAGCTTTCGACCCGAGCAGGTCATCACCTTTGTGGACACCGGTTTCCATTTTCCGGAAACCTTGCGCTATTGCGATGAGCTGATTGAACGCTTTGGCCTGACCGTACAAGACTTGCGAGGCGATGCCTACCAGCACGAGTGGAGCGTGAAAGAACGCCTGTACGAGACCGACCCGGATTTCTGCTGCTCCATCAATAAAGTGCAGCCGCTGGAAGCCATCAAACCCGATTACGACGTCTGGATATCCAGTTTGATGGGCTGGCAGACCGATCATCGCTCGGCGCTTGATGTGTTTGAGGAGCGCCGCGGCATTATTAAATTCAATCCGATGATTGATGTGACGCAAGCCGAGCGCGATGCGTATATCCGCGAACACGATTTACCGTTTCATCCGTTGGTGGCACAAGGTTATTCATCGATTGGTTGCACGCATTGCACGGTGCCCGGCGAAGGCCGCAGCGGACGCTGGGCCGGCAAACCGAAAACCGAATGCGGGTTACATTTTTAAGGATGCCCATGAACATTACTCTTTTCGGCGCCACCGGCGATCTGGGTCGCGAATGCTTGCAGCAATGCCTGCAAGCCGGTCATACCATCACCGTGCTGGTTCGCAGCCCGCATAAACTGCCTGCCGAATTGGCATCGCGCATCACGGTGGTGCAAGGCGATGCATTGAACGCCGCGGATGTTGCCCGCGCGCTACCGCAAGGCACCGATGCGATTTTATTTGCGATTGGCGTTGATGAAAAAACCTCGCCGCCGGATCTGTGTACCGATGTCACGCGCCTCATTATCGAGGTGATGCGCGCCCGCCATATTCCGAAACTCGTCTGGTGCGGTGGCGGCAGCAATATCGTGGCCGATGACGTCGTGACCTTCGGCGCGCGCTTTGTGCGCTGGTATGCCGAAGTGTTTCTCAAGCACCGCCACACCGACAAAGAACATCAATTGGCCTTGCTCGATAACAGTCCGGATATTCGCTGGATCGGCATTCGCCCATTGCAAATGGGCCCTGGCGCCAAAACCGGGCATTACCGCTTGGGTTTTAACCGCTTCAGTGCACTATCGAAAATCACCTTTGCCGATTGTGCTCATGCGATGGTGAACATGCTGGACGACGACCGCTGGCTCGGCAAAGCCCCGATCATTCAATACTGATCAGTGCTTATGCCCGCCCGCGCCGTGCACGTGGCCGTGCGCGAGCTCTTCGTCGCTGGCATCACGCACGTCAATAATATCGATAGCAAAGGTCAAGGCCTGACCGGCCAGCGGATGATTGGTGTCCACCTCGACCATGAATTGACCGGCCTTGATCACGCTGACCTGACGCGGACCCTGATCGGTCTCGACCCACACCACCTCGCCCGCTTTAGGGCGCTTTTTGCCTTGGAGGTGCAAATGCTTCACCGGAATGCGCTGGGTCGAGTTTTCCCGCCGCTCGCCATACGCATCGGCCGGCGCAATCGTCACACTGAAATGATCGCCCGCTTTGCGGCCCGTCATCGCCGCCTCAAGACCCACAATAATGCCTTGGTGCCCGTGCAGATAAGCGGCCGGCTCGCCATCGCGATCGGAGCTCTCCAATTCAACACCGGCGGCGTTACTTAGGCGATAATGGAAGAGTACAACCTTATCGGCTTCAATAGTCATCATCGGCTTCCCGGTCATCCACAGAATAAAAAGGCGGCTAGTATCAACAGCCGCCCGCTGCTTGGCAAGAAGGAGAACACCATGCGCGCGGCCTCACTCATATTACTCGTCCTGTTAACGGCCTGCGCCGGCTCGCAGCCTCCCGAATCACCACAGGGCACACTGTCGGGTACGGTCAGCTACCGTGAACGCATCGCCCTGGATTCCAACACCGTGCTGCAGGTCACGCTGGAAGATGTCAGCCGCGCCGATGCGCCATCGCTGGTGATCAGCGAATACCGCGAGCCGGTGAACGCGCAAGTGCCGGTGCCCTTCGCGCTGCACTATGACCCGCAGATGATTCAAGCCAATCACCGCTACACCCTGCGCGCCAAACTATTGAGCGCCGATGGTGCCGTGTTATTTATTTCGGATACGCACATTCCGGTGTTGACCGAAGGCCATCCCGCGCATGACGTGCACATTGCCCTGGTGGCGGTCAGCCGCCCCGTGCGTGACGACGCGGCGGCCGACAACAAACCCGGTCGCACACTGGTGTTTGAGTGTCAGGATGCGGATTTCGTGGTCCGCACCGGCGCCGGCGAAGTCGCCTTGTGGCTAGGCGATGACTACAGCGTGCTCTCGCAAGTGCCTTCGGCCAGCGGCCATCAATACCAGGAAGGGGCGATCACGCTGTGGATGAAAGGCGATGAAGCCACCTTGAAAACACCCGACATCACCGTGCGCGGCTGCCGCAACAATGCACAACGCGCTATCTGGGAGGGCGCCAAATTACGCGGCGTGGATTTTCGCGCGACCGGCAACGAACCGGGCTGGGCTCTGGAAATCGATAACGAAGGCAACATCACCTTGCTGATGGAGAACGGCCAAACCCGCGTCAGCGCACCGACACCGCCAGCCAACAAACAGGGAACCCGCACGCAATACACCGCAACGGATAATGCGCACACCCTTCAGGCAACGCTTGAGCAAAAACGCTGCATCGACAGCATGGCCGAAATTATTTACGGCACCAGCGTCATCATCCTGATCGATGGCAACACCTACCAAGGTTGCGGCAACTGGCTGCAATAACCCACATCGCTGCATCACTGCGGAGCGTTACAGCAGGCCGAGCTCGGCCTGCAAACGCTCCAGCCTTTCAACGCTTTCGCCCCATTCGGTTTCGGCGGCATCAAAGCGTTTTTTAAGATCGGCCTGCTGTTGCAACAACGCTTGCAACCGGGCTTTATTGTCGTCGTCGTACAAACCGGCATCGGCCAGCTTTTCTTCCAAGGCGCGCTGTTCGTGCTCCATGCCCTGAATCGCTTTCTCCAGCTTTTCCAGCGTCGCCTTCAAGGGGCTGACTTGTTGACGCAATGCGGCCGATTGTTTGCGCTGTTCTTTACGGTCCACTTTAGCAGCCGGCGGGGTCGCGGCTTCTCGCACGACGGGCGCCGAAGGAACATCGTCACGCTTTTTCATCCATGCGTGATACTCCTCCAGGGTGCCGTTAAAGGGCTCTGCCGCGCCGTTAGCCACCAACATGAACTCGTCGACCGTGTTGCGCAACAAATGGCGGTCGTGCGAAATCACCAACAGCGCACCCTCATACCCTTGCAAGGCCATGGTGAGTGCATGGCGCATCTCAAGATCGAGGTGGTTGGTCGGCTCGTCCATCAACAGCAGGTTGGGGCGGTTCCAAACCACCAGCGCCAAGGCCAAGCGCGCTTTCTCGCCACCCGAAAACGGTGCAATAGGCTCCAGGGCTTTGTCGCCATGAAAATTAAAACCGCCCAGAAAATTGCGAATCTCTTGCTCGGTAGCGCGCGGCGAGATGCGCTGAACGTGCAGCAATGCGCTGGCATCCATGTCCAGCGCATCGAGCTGATGCTGTGCAAAATAACCGATCTTGACGTGTTCGCCGGCGACGCGCTCGCCTTGCAATAATGCGATCTCGCCCACCAGACTTTTGACCAGGGTCGATTTGCCGGCGCCATTCGGGCCCAACAACCCCATGCGCATGCCCGGACGCAGGCACAAGTTCACTTTCTTGACGATGGCCTGCTCGCCATAACCCACGCTGGCATCGCGCAAATCCAATAACGGATTTGAGCTTTTGATGGCCGGACGAAACTCGAAATAAAACGGCGAGTCCACGTGCGCGGGCGCAATCAATTCCATGCGCTCTAATTCTTTTAGGCGGCTTTGTGCTTGCTTGGCCTTGCTCGCTTTGGCGCGAAAACGCCGCACAAAATTCTGAATGTCGCCGACACGACGCTGCTGCTGCTCAAACGTGGCTTGTTGCTCGGCCAGGCGTGCCGCCCGTTGCACTTCAAATGCCGAATAGTTGCCCCGATACAAATTCGCCTTGTTGTGTTCAAGGTGAATCATTTCATCGGCCACGGCATCGAGAAAATCGCGATCGTGCGAAATCAGCAACAGCGTGCCCGGATAACTTTTTAGCCATTGCTCCAGCCAGATAATGGCATCGAGATCCAGGTGGTTGGTCGGCTCATCCAGCAACATGAGCTCGGACGGGCACATCAACGCTTGTGCCAGATTCAATCGAATCCGCCAACCGCCGGAAAAATCACTGACCGGCGTTTCGACTTGCGACTGCGAAAACCCCAATCCGTGCAAAAGCTGTTCGGCGCGACTGCGCGCGGTGTAACCGTGCTCGGTTTCGTAATCGGCCCAGGCATGCGCCAGGGCGTCGTTATCGTTGCAGGCCTCGGCCGCGGCAATCGCTGCTTCGGCACGACGCAATGCCGCGTCACCGTCCAACACGTAATCAATCGCCAACCGATCGCTGGAGGCCACTTCTTGCGCCATGTGCGCAACCCGCCAATGACCCGGCACCGATAGCTCGCCGCCATCGGCATGCAGTTCACCGCGAATCAATGCAAACAGGCTCGACTTGCCCGTACCGTTCTGGCCGATCACGCCAATACGGCGGCCGGGCAGAATGTTCAGGCTGGTGTCATCGAGCAGCAGCTGGGTGCCGCGACGCAAGCTAAGGTGTTGAAGGGTAATCATGGGGGCGCATTATAGCGATCAAAGGCTGCGGGTAAACGCACGCCGTTGAATAAAGCCAATCCCGCCACAATCAAGCCGCTTCCGGCCCAGACTATCACGCTCACGGGTTCGTCATTGATCGCGGCACCCAACAATAATGCCAAAACCGGTGTAATCAACGGTATCAGCGCCACGGTGGTCGCGCGCAATTTCAGCAACAAATAGAAATACGCCACAAACCCGATCACCGAACCGATAACTGCCA
Source organism: Pseudomonadales bacterium (assembly GCA_036568505.1). Taxonomy (GTDB): domain Bacteria; phylum Pseudomonadota; class Gammaproteobacteria; order Pseudomonadales; family M0112; genus M0112. The sequence continues at coordinate 22,027 of DATCSK010000031.1, forward strand.
GATACAACACCGCCCCTCCCGAGCGCACACTGATAGTCACCGGCAAATGACCGTCGAGGCAGTACCAGCTCACCAACAAGCCCGGCAAAGCAAACAACAACGAACCGTTCAACTGATTCAGTGGACTCGCACCGCTGGCATAGCGCTGGATCAACACACTGCTCAACGAAAAGCATGCGGTAGATGCCAGCATCAGCGCAATGCCCATTCCTGCATGGTCACCCAATGCCGAACGCTCGCTGAAAATCAACGACAAGCCGGAGATTGCTATCAACAATGCCAAATAATGCCGCCACCCAAGTGCCTGCTCGCCCAGAAAGTAGCGCGACAACACCGCCACCCAGAACGGCGACAACCCGAAAAGCACCGCAATCAAGCCCGAGGGAATGTATTGCGCCGCCAGATACACCAACGGCATATTGGGAAATAACCCCAGTGCTGCCGCAGCGTATGAACGCCAATGCCGGGACATGCTCAGCGACTCCTTGCCCAGCAGTCGCGCAATGAACAAGCCGAGCGGCAGGGCCAACACCATGCGCGCCGTCACCGCCGCTATCGGTGTCAACGAATCACTGCTCCACTGCACGGCCAATGGCGTGCTCGCCCAGATCATAATCACGACCGCATACGCGGCTGGCACAGACATGATGCTCTCCTATCTTTATGCTGCGCCTTAAACCCCCTGCAATAAAAAAGCCGCAGGGTCTAAGACGCTGCGGCTTGGTGCATTACACGGTTTAACCGGTCAATCCAATCTCGCAGCACAGGCATGCAACAGCACACGCACCGCCCAACGGGCGTCGCATGCGACGGGATGATGTGCTTTAAAAAAGGCGTTCATGGTTACTCCTCGATTCCGATTCTACGCCGGCGCGCCGTAAAGACAATATACGCTCAATTATTTTTAGCCCTCAAACGCTGCTTCTCGGTTCGTGACAAGGTGCGAATCACGTACTCGCGTTGTGACGCCGCTGAGCGATCGGCGGCCGGCTCGTGGTAGACCAGGGTAACCGGCTGACGGGCACGGGTATAGCGTGCGCCACGACTGCGGCCATTGTGTTCACGGACGCGACGCTCGAGGTCGGTGGTGATGCCGGTGTAATACGTGCCGTCGGCGCAATGCAGCAAATACACAAACCACTGGCTCATGCGCGCTTCTCTTGCACCAGTATCCACGGCGCAATGACCACGGCCCAAACCTCGGCGCGCTGTTCGAGCCATGCGGCGGCCTGCGCGTCGCTGACTTTGCCGACCTGGTTGGCGGCCATCCATGCTTTTATTTGATCGGCATCATCGCGACTGAAATGCTCGGCAACGGCCACCAGATCCAATGCGCCATCCACCGCCACCACCGCGCCCCGTGCAAAATGCGGCAACAGCGACTCCCAGCCAATGGCTGCTGTCTCCAAGGTAATTTTGGCGCGTTCGATGGCATCGGTTTCTTGAAACGCGTCGTCCGGATCGGTCATGCAAAGCTCCTTCATACACCGGCAGTATAAAAGTTTTCACGCCCTATCGGGCAGCCCTTGTTGCCGGCCTCTGTCATTTACCGCACACTGCCTGCTCACCGCGGAGCCCTTATGGCACTGAAAGCCACCATTTTTAAAGCCGAACTCACCGTGTCGGATACCGATCGCGGCTATTACGCCACGCACGCACTGACCGTCGCTCGCCACCCGTCTGAAACCGACGAACGCATGATGATGCGCCTGCTGGCATTTGCGCTCAACGCCAGCGAGTCCTTGCAATTCACCAAAGGGCTCTCCACCGAAGACGAGCCCGACCTATGGCAAAAATCCCTCACCGACGAGATCGAGGTATGGATCGAGGTGGGCCTGCCCGATGAAAAAATCATTCGCAAAGCCTGCAACCGTGCCAAGCAGGTCTTCGTGTATACCTACGGCGGCAGCAAGGCCAGCCTGTGGTGGGACAGTGTGCGCGAAGCCCTCGCCCGCTTTGACAACCTCACGGTGCTGAATATACCGCGTGACACCAGCGCGGCATTGGCCGCCATGAGTGAACGCGGCATGCGCATCAGCTGCATGATCGGTGATGGCAGTATCTGGCTCAACGATGGCAGCCGTGACGTGACCGTCGAGCTCGACACCTGGGCCGGGGCTCACGCACCGTAATTACGGCGTGATCAGCACCCGCGTTTGATAAGCCTTCAGCAGGCAGTACACACCGGCTGCCGCCACGGCATGCTTCAAGCTATGCCCACTTAATACCGGCAACAGATTGAACATGCCGGCATCAAAATACTCGCAGATTTTCGCCAAGGCATAACAGCCCATCAGCTGCCAGTAGCCGCGCGTCCGTGTGTAGGCCGGTTTGAATAGCAGCAAAATGGCCGGGATCAACAGCATCGGCAAAAACTGCACCAGCGCATAAGGCCGCAAATCACCGGCACCGCGTATTTCGGTGACATGCCAATACAGCACCGATGCCACGCCTGCAATCAACAAGGGCAGCAACAACACCCGGCCGGCACGCGGCGATATAAACTCGCCCACAATAATGGCCAACAGTGCCATAAACGCTACCGTCATCGGCAATCGATCCCAAACCAACGCGCCGTTACTAGGATCAAGATGGTAATAACCCGACCCCAATGCAACCACGGCAACGCCTGCAAAAAAAATGCCGTACGCCCACTTTAATTGGGGTAAGTAGCCGGTTGATCGTGGATTTAGAATCCAGAGGCAGCCCATGATGCCGACCAGCATAAACGGCAGGTTCGATAACACATTCCAAAAATTAGGCACCGCACACAGTGTGCGCACATCATGAAAACGGTGATACGCCGGATCCTGCGCAATCGGTGCTTGCAATGCCAGCACTGCCGTTGCGACGACACATACCGCGCCCAGAACGAGCATACCGATTTTTTCTTTATTCACTGGCACTCCTGCTCACGATGTGATTATTTGGTTTAAACCTTGGAGAACGCGACTGCTGGCCTATATCATGTCTCAACAATCTTATTGTATGCCCTCATGTTTGACGAACAACATTTACTGAAACTCGCCCGCATGCGCATGCCGTTTGGAAAATACCAGGGCCGCGTGATCATTGACCTGCCCGAAGACTATTTGCTGTGGTTCGCGCGCAAAGGGTTTCCCGCAGGCGAGCTCGGCTTGTTGCTGGCACTGGCGCTGGAAATAAAATCCAACGGCCTCACCGGCCTGATTACCAAGCTCAAAGAATGACATCACCGGCTGCCATCGACTATCAATTGATTCGCTCGCGACGGCGCTCGGTCGCCATTCATGTGCGCGGCGCGGTGGTTGAGGTGCGCGCACCCCATCGCGTGCCGCTGTACTGGATTAACCAGTTTGTTCATGAAAAAGCCGCCTGGATTGAAAAACGGCTGGCCGAAGAGGCCGCGCGTCATCAACAGCGCTACTGCCTGATCGACGGCCACAGTCTGCCTTTTCTGGGCGAGTTGAAAACCGTGCACATCACGACAGCAACGCGCAACCGCATTGCTTTGGATGAAAACGGTTTGATGTTACGCGTGCGCGATCCGAGCCCGGCCTGCGTCATGCGTTTATTTCAGCGCTGGATCAGCACGCAAGCGATGGATTACCTGACCCCGCGCACCGAACTCATGGCCGAGCGCTTGCAGGTGCGACACCAACTCAGCTCCGTGCGCATGCGGCATACGCGATCCAAGTGGGGGCATTGCTCGCAGCAAGGCGTGGTGCAATTTAATCCGATGATTATGCTGGCACCAGCGGCGGTGGCCGATTACCTGATCGCCCACGAAGTGAGCCACCTGATTCATCCGAATCATTCCAAGGCGTATTGGGAATGCGTGGGCCGGGTATGCCCCGATCACCGCGAGCAGCGCCGCTGGCTGCGCGCCAACGAACACTGCTTTCAGTTGCGTTACGAATAACTAGCGATTACCGGAGCGCTCGCCGGAGCGTTGCGTTGAACGCGCCGGCGGTTGACTGCCGCGTTCAACACCACTGCCGCCGCTGCGATTGGCCGGACGACGACGGCGCGGTTTGTCGCTACCTTCAGCCGCTTTCGCGCCCGATGCCGGCTTGTGACCGGCACCCGATGGGCGTGCACTGCTATTGCGGCGGCTGTTGTTGCGCGCGCCGCGACCTTGTTTGCGCGGGTCCGGATCTTGCGGAATCGCGTTTGGATCCGGCTCAAATCCTTCAATGATTTCTTTGCGCAAATCCTTGCGAATCAGGCGCTCGATACTGCGCAAATACGCGTGTTCATCAATGCACACCAAAGACATCGCCTGCCCGACCATGCCGGCACGACCGGTACGACCGATGCGGTGCACGTAATCTTCCGACACATTCGGCAATTCGTAATTCACCACCAAGGGCAGTTGGTCAATATCGATACCGCGTGCGGCGATATCGGTGGCCACCAACACGCGAATCGCACCGTGCTTGAAGTTTGCCAACGCGCGCGTGCGCGCCGCCTGACTTTTATTGCCGTGAATCGCCGAAGCATCGATGCCTTGCTTTTCAAGGTATTCGGCCAATCGGTTCGCACCGTGCTTGGTGCGCGTGAACACCAGCAATTGCTTCCAGCCGTTACGGTGAATCAATTCGGCCAGCAATTCGGCTTTGCGGTTGCGATCCACCGGATGCACCCACTGCTCCACCGTTTCAGCGGTGGTATTGCGCGGGCTCACTTCAACCGTCACCGGATCGTGCAACAGATCGCTGATCAAGGTACGAATTTCAGTGGAGAACGTCGCCGAAAACAGCAGGCTTTGTTTTTGCTTGGGCAGCAACTTCAAGACTTTGCGCACGTCATGGATAAAGCCCATGTCGAGCATGCGATCGGCTTCATCGAGTACAAAAATTTGCACTTTCGACAAGTCGACGCAACGCTGGCCGTGCAAGTCGAGCAATCGACCGGGTGTCGCCACCAGAATATCCACGCCTTTGTGCAGCGCGTCTTTCTGCGGGTTGATATTCACGCCACCGAACACCACCGCAGAACGCAGCTGTAAATGACGACCGTACTCGCGCACGCTTTCCTGCACTTGTGCGGCCAGCTCACGCGTCGGCGTTAAAATCAGCGCGCGCACCGCACGCCCGGGATGATTGGGATCTTCGGATAAACGCTGCAACAAGGGCAGGGTAAAGCCGGCGGTTTTGCCGGTGCCGGTTTGGGCTGCGGCCACCACGTCGCGACCGGCCAACACAGCGGGAATCGCCTGGGCCTGAATCGGGGTGGGGGTTTCGTAACCTTGGTGGGCAATAGCGCGTAACAGGGGTTCGGACAAGCCGAGGGAACTAAAAGACATCAATGATTTACTCTAGAAAAACGTCGCAGGGTGCGACAAACGGGTGTAACAGGACGTGTGTCAAACGCAAACTGTGGCGGCAGCATACAGCAACAACCCGCCGTTGACTACAAAATAACCAGCTTATCCAAAGAAGAGCCTAACCCTAGCATTCGGGCACGGCATCCATGCTCACAGGATCTGACGCAACATACCCCACCACCCGCACCAGCACCAGATCGGTTTGGCAGACGCGCCGATAACGGGCTGCCAATGCATCCATCAGCGGCGACGACCGTGCGCCGCCCGAATACATGTCCAGAAAATAGAAACGCTCGATGCCTTGCGCATGGAGCTGTGCGACCAAGCCATCGAGTTGATCCGGCGCAGAGAACACCCGATGCGTCCGTTTGAACGGCGCATGCTGCTCAACGTAATGATTAAAAAATACATTACCGATGATCAGCTCGCCACCCTGCATCGCCTGGCGTTGCAGGGCCAATTCAACGGCTTGCCGGTATTCCTGCTTGAAACGATGGCCGGTATACAGCTGATGCTGGAAGTTAGCGCTCCACTGCACGGCACTGATCATCAGCAACACCGCGACCAATGCGAACACCCGCCCGCGCACCGATGGGATCGCCGTGATGCCCAATGCCATGGGGTACGCCGCCAACAACGCAACCAAACTGATTGCCGGCGTAAACGATCGCGCGTTATACACCGGCATCGAAAACTGTGACTTGATGAAAAACACCGCCATCGGCAATGCCACCAACGCCGGCAGCAACAGCAACACCGCGCGAGCCGAGGGCGTTCGCTGACGCCACAAGGCCACCATGCCGCCGACGGCCAGCACCGCCCACCACACCGCACGAGCCGGATTTTCACCGGCAATCAGTCGCCACGTTTGCCACAACGATTCGGCCGTGGGCGGGCGCTGCCATGCTTCAACCGGGCCATTTATCAATTGATGAAACAAGCCCGGCAGCCACGGCACATACAAAACGCTGATGCAGCCATACCCCACCAACGCGTTAATCAGTAGCGTTCTGTCGCGATGGCGCAACCAATGCAACAACACCATCACGCCGCCCACGGCCACGTAAACAACACCGGCATAATGCAAATAAGCCGCCATCACCCCGCTGCCGATCATCAACAGCATCGACCCGCGGCGCGAAGCATAGCGGCTCAACAACCATCCGGTCAGCGCGTGCACGTGCAGCAGGATGGCCAGCATTAACAGCGCGTAGGCCCTCGCCTCTTGGCTGTAATAAATCGCGTAATAGTGGTTGCAGACGATAACGGCCGCGAGCAGCCCCGTGATGCGACCGAGATATTGCCTGCCGTACGCATACACCGCATACACCAACGCCGTACCCGCCAACCAGGACGGGAACCGCAGCGCCACATCCGACATACCGGCCAACATTTGCGTGATGCGCAACACAACGTGGTAGCCCGGCGGATGGCTTTCGGCCGCAATGATGTAGCGGAACATCGCTGACCAGGAACCATCGCGGCTGGCCATCGCGCTCCAGACTTCGTCTGCGAACAGGCTCCAATGATCGATGCGATACCAGCGGCACCCGCCGGCAAAAATCAGCAGCACCCCCAGCGCGAGCCAATGCGTCGCAGCACTCTTGTTGGGGCATGCACCCTGCATGGCACGTCCTTATGGTGATAAGCCAAACCAGAGCGTCAACACTACCACCGCCAGCAGGTTCATCACCAGCCCGGTGCGACGCATGACTGCCGCCGGCACCAGCCCGGTGCCATACACCAATGCATTCGGCGGCGTGGCCACCGGCAACATGAACGCACAGGAGGCCGACACGGCAATCAACACCACCAACGCTGCCGGATCAACGCCCATGCCCGCTCCGATCGGCAACAACAACGGAATCAATAAAGCGGCGCTCGCGGTATTGCTGACCAGTTCGGTTAAAAACACCACGAACAACGTCACCATCGCAACGAACAACAACGGCTGATCGACTGGCAACCCGGCGCCGATCAGCTGCCCTAAAAACGCACTGGCACCGCTGACTTTCATCAACGCGCTCAATGCAATGCCGCCACCAAACAACAGCAACACGCCCCAGTTGGTATCGCGTGCTATTTGCTTCCACTGCGTGCAACCGGTCATGCCCAGCAACACGGCCGCCAGCAAGGCCACCACCGAATCTTTGTCTTCGGCAATGCCCATGCCCTGCATCAGCGGCTCACCGAACACCCACAGCAATACGGTGAGCATGAAAATCAGCAGCGTGATGATTCGGTGCGCGTGCCAATGAAACGACGCATCGTGATGCAACGGTGCACTGTCCGGAAAAACCGGCTTGATCACCCGCCACAAGGTAAGGATCGCCAAAGGGTACAACAATAAAAACAACGGCAAGCCGACCGCCATCCACTCGGCAAAGCCCCATTGCAATTCGGCGGCGGCAATCGCATTCGGCGGACTGCCGACCAAGGTCGCGACACCGCCCATGCTGGCCGACCAGGCCACGCCCAATAAAACAAAGACGTACAAATCCGGCTGCTCTTGCGGCGGATGCTCGCGCAACAAGCCCAGCGCCAGTGGCAACATCATCGCGGCGGTGGCGGTGTTGCTGATCCACATCGACAGCAGTGCCGTTGCACAAAACAACAACAGCACGCCGCCGCGCAACGAACCCCGGGCCAATCGCAGCAAGGAGCGCGCAATCCAGGCATCCAGCCCCTGGGCTTGCAACGCACTGGCCAGCGCAAAACCGCCAAAGAAGATGGCAATCACCGGGTGTGCAAAGTAACCCAGCGCAGTGCGCACATCCATCAACCCAAACGCGATGGCCAGCACCGGCACCAGCAACGCCGTCAAGGTGAGGTGGAAGGCTTCGGTTAGCCAAAGGCCGCCAATCAGCACGAACACAAACAAGCCGGCACGCACCTCAGCCGGCGCATCGACCATCAGCGTTGAACTGGCCAACAACAACACCACGAGGGCTTTGATCCAAGCGTGCATCCGCACTCCTCAGGACGATGGGCGTACGCTTTCTTTATACACTGCCCATGGATCGAGTGCGAGGTAATGCAGCACATCGCCCTGCGCATTCACCGCCACCATGATCGACTCACCGGTGGTGCCTTCCAGCGGAAACAGAAACGTGTCGCCAGAATGATAGTGTTGCTTGAACGCATCCCAGCGTGCCAGCGCATCGCCCTCGGGCTTGATGGCGTCCCAGCGCAAAGCCCGTTTCTGCCATTGCTTCGCATATTCACGCATCGGACGATAACGCTCCGGCATCTTTTGGTATTGCACATTGTTCAATACAAAGGCGTTGTTCTCCTCACGATTTTGTGCCGGCAAGGCATAAGCGACCAGAGGCTCGTCAATCGTTTGACGATCAAAATACTGGTTGTTCAGTTGCGTGCGATCAAACTGGCTGGCGGGGATTACCTCAAACCGGTCGGCCGCGAACACCAACGCGGCCGGCCGTTGTTGATAGATGGTGACGCCGCCATACGCAAGCGCTGCCACTTGCAGGATCAATACCACGGCAATGTCGAATTTGACGCCTTGTTTATTCGGGTCCCACAAATACAAAGTCAGCACCGGGCCCAGCACCGCATCCACCGGCACCAACACCTCCAATGCCTCCCATACATTTTCCAAATCAAATAAAGCGCCGGGATACCAGAACGAGTGAATAACCAGAAAAAACACCAGCACGATAGTCGTGCTGAACAACGCATGCGACAAAAAGGCTTTGCACTTGGCTTTCCAGAGCATCATCCACCCCCCGAGAAGGACAGTTCCTGTATTCTATAATCAACGCATCTGCCGTAAAGCCCCTGCCGGAGATCATCATGAGAGTTTTATTGCTTGCCCTGACCTTTTGTTTGTTCAGCCTGCCTGCCGCCGCGTTTAATCTCGGCGTCAAAGAAACCGCCGTCACCCTGCCCGATCATCTCGGCACCGCCGTGCTCTATACCCCCCGCTGGGCTATCAAGACCCGGCCGGGTGTGATCGTGGTGCATGAGTGGTGGGGGCTTAACGATTACGCACGCCATCGCGCCCGGCAACTCGCCGAAGCCGGCTACCCGGCCATTGCCGTCGACATGTACGGTACCGGCCAAGTCGCCGAACACCCGGACAACGCCATGGCTTTTATGAATGCCGCCTTGCAAGCACCCGATAAAATGAATGCCCGCTTTGATGCCGCGCGCACGATTCTTGAAACCGACGGCAACGCCGACCGCCATCGCATCTACGCCATCGGCTATTGCTTTGGTGGTGCGGTGGTGTTGAATCAGGCGCGCATGGGCAAAGACCTGGCTGGCGTGGCCAGCTTTCACGGCTCGCTCGGTACGCAGAGTCCAGCGCAACCGGGCGCCGTCAAAGCCCGCGTGCTGGTCGCCACCGGTGGCGCCGACCCCATGGTCCCGCCCGAACAAGTCGGTGCCTTCGCGCAAGAGATGGCCACGGCCGGCGTTGATTTGCAGCTGCTGAGTTTTCCCGGCGTACAACACAGCTTTACCAACCCCGGCAGTACCGCACTCGGCCAGCAATTCAACATGCCACTGGCGTATGATGAAGCGGCCGACACAACCAGCTGGAACGCACTGATGGAGTTCATCCGATGAAACACCTTGTCCTATGCCTGTTGTTCACACTCTGCCTGGGGTGCTCAAAATCCGAATCCAACCCGCCAGCGGATGCCGCGCAGGCAGCAACGGCCCAGCCCGCACACCAGACGTTTGAATTTCATTCGTATGAAGAACTCGATGCGTTTTTCAAAAAACACCAATACGGCCCTGAATACTGGAAAGACGGCGATCACAGCGTGCCGCGTTTTTATCTGACCGAAATCCCACCGCGCTGGGGAAAATCCGTCTCGCCGCACCTGACGGTACAAGATAAAAAGCGCGGTTTCTTTTTTGTGCTGGCACCGCTGGTGTTATCCGCGAATGAACGTATCGAGCAAGACCGCCAAAAACTCGAAACTTTATTAGCCGCACAACACAGCAGCTGGAGTGCCGCCGATTCACAATGGCTACAAGCCCTGGCAACGCGCTACGGCGCCGAAGGCGATATCACCGATTCCACCACCCAACAAACCCTGTTGCGCCGGGTTGATACCATTCCGACATCGCTGGTATTGGCACAAGCCGCTACCGAAAGCGGCTGGGGTACCTCGCGATTTGCCAGCGAAGGCAATGCCCTGTTTGGCCAGTGGACCTGGGGCGGCAAGGGCATTAAACCCACCGAACAACGCACGGCCACCAAAGGCAATTACAAAGTGCAATCGTTCGACACGCCCAGAGATTCGGTGAGCGCGTACTTGCTGAACCTGAACACGGGTCTGGCCTATACCGATTTGCGCACGGAGCGCATGAAAATCCGCCAGCAGAAAAAACCGCTCACCGGCATCGATCTCGCCGAAGGCTTGCTGAAATACTCCGAACGCGGTCAGGCGTATGTCGATGAATTGCGCGCATTGATTCGCTACAACCAATTGCAAGCGACCGACGATGCCACCTTGCGTGACATGGAACCGGTGTGGATTACGCCGGTTGGTGAAGGCGCGCACTAAGCGCCTTTTGCACAGCCACGCACCATCAGCAGTGACCCGCATGACGATTCTCGGAACGACCTTGCCTTCGGCATTTATTGCAGCGCACTGGCAGCAAAAGCCACTGCTGGTACGCGGCGCGCTTGGCCATGCCGATGCATTGATTGACGGCGACGACCTCGCCGGCATTGCCTGCGAGCCCGATGGCGATGCGCGCCTGGTGTTTGCCGACAACGGCCATTGGCGCGCCGAACACGGCCCGTTCGATGAAACGGTTTTTGCACAACTGCCCACGCACAGCTGGACGCTGCTGGTGCAGGCCGTCGATCAATGGATTCCCGAGGTGGGTGAACTGCTGCGCGAGTTCGGTTTTCTGCCGCGCTGGCGATTGGATGACATCATGGTGAGTTATGCCGCCGATGGCGGCGGCGTTGGCCCACACTTTGATTATTACGATGTGTTTTTGCTGCAAGCCTGCGGCCAACGCGCATGGCAGATCGGCCAACGATGCGATGCGCAATCGCCGCTGCGCGATAACCCCGACATGAAATTGCTGCGCGACTTCAATGAAACCGGGCACCACACCGTGAGCCCTGGCGACATGCTCTACCTGCCCGCGGGCATCGCCCACTGGGGTACCGCCATCGGCGATGACTGCATCACCATCTCCATTGGTTTTCGCGCACCGTCCAAAAACGAGTTGCTCGAAGCCTGCGGCGAAGAGCCCTGTGCCGAAGACGACATCCGTTACCGCGACACCCCCGCCTCGATCGACCCGGACCCTTGGCGCATCAACACCGCCGCCGTCGATAACCTGCTTGCGCTGTGCGCGCCGTTGACCCTGCCGCGGGATACCGTGTTGCGCGCCTTCGGCTCGTTGGTGACCGAGCCACGCTACCCCGAGCGCATTGCCAGCGAAGCGGCTCTCCCCGCAGCCGAATTAACCGCGCTGCTCGGTGCCGGCCAACCGCTCGCACTCGAGCACCACCCGGCCAGCCGCTTTGCGTATTACAGCGACAGCACGCAAACCCTGTTGTTTGTCGACGGCGAGCCTCACCGCAGCACGCACGCCGTCGCGCGCGGCATCTGCCATGGCCAGCTCAGCAACGTGAGCGATGACGAGCACGGCTTGTTATTGCAGCTGCTCAAGCAAGGCAGTGTGCTGATCGAGGCTTGGCAAGCCCGCCGGTAAATTTCATACTGCCACTCTCGACCATCGGTAAGCCCCATGGCCAGTCCGCTTCGATTATTTGCCGCCTTGTTGTTCGGCTGGATGACCGGCCGCACACAGCTGCCCGAACGCGAACACGTGCCCCGGCAAACCGCCCTGCCGCCACCGGCCTCTGAGTTTGCCAACCTCGTTCACGCCTTGCTGGCCGCGCACCCGGGGCTGACCGGCTTTCGCTTGCTCGACAGCGGGCTGGATGCTTTCGTCGCCCGCATCGTGATGATTGAACGGGCGCAATCGTCCATTGATTTGCAGTACTACCTGTTCCATGACGACATGGTGGGCAAACTGATTGCCAACAAATTGATGGCGGCTGCCGACCGCGGTGTTCGCGTGCGTGTCCTGATCGATGACTGGGGCATGGCCGGTCGCGATGACAGCTTGCTGGCACTGTCATTGCACCCGCACTTGAGTATTCGCCTGTTTAATCCGTTTGCCAGCCGTCGTCAGCGCGTGGGCGAAATCATCAGCGACTTTGGCCGCATCACCCGCCGCATGCACAACAAATCACTCACCGTCGATGGCCTTGCCAGCATTGTCGGCGGCCGCAACATCGGCAATGAATATTTTGACGCCGACCCCGAGGTTGCCTTTGGTGACATGGATGCACTGATGATCGGCCCCATTGTGTCCGATGTCGCGCACAGCTTTGATGCCTACTGGAACAGCGACGTCAGTTACCCGATTGAGCTGATCCACCACCGGCGACCGAACAAGCGCGCACTGGATCGTTACCGCAAAACACTGGCCTCGTTTGCCCATGCCGCGCGCAACAGCGCCTACGCCGAGCGCGCCATGCATTCTGAACTGGCGGATGATTTACGGCGCGGCGACATGCACTGGCAATGGGGCCGCGCAAGTTTGATTGCCGATGATCCGCGCAAAGTCATGCTCGATTACGAAGACCACTCCACGCATCTGCTGCCACAGCTGGTGCCCGTTGTGGATGCCCTGCAACAAGAATTACTTATTTTCTCGCCTTATTTTATTCCCGGCGAACAGGGCGTGGCGTTTTTTCGCGCCCTGCACGAACGCGGCATTCGCATCACCGTGGTGACCAATTCACTGGCCTCGACCGATGTCGGCATTGTGCACGCCGGCTACGCCAAATACCGCAAACCGTTGCTGGCCGCCGGCGTGACCTTGTATGAAGTGCGCGCGCACAGCAAATCGCGATTGCACCTGCTGAGCGGTGCCAGCCGCGCCAGCCTGCACGCGAAAACATTCGTGTTTGATCGCCGCACTGTTTTTATTGGCTCGCTAAATCTCGATCCGCGCTCGGCGCACATCAACACCGAGATCGGCGTGCTGATCCAGTCGCCCGTTGCCGCTGCCGCCATGGCCGTTCAAGTCAGCGACCACATCAGTGATGCCGCGTATCGCGTGACTCTCGAAGACGGCGAATTGCTTTGGGAAGCCGAAGGCCAGCGCTTCACGCACGAACCCGATGCCAGCTGGCTGCGGCGATTGGGGCTGTGGCTGCTGTCGCCGTTTCTGATTGAAAGCCAGTTATAACATTACGCGTTTTGCAACACCGACCACGCCGCGATTTTTTCGGCAACGGACAAGCGCGCATTGGCCGGACTGGTCGACGGCAGGCGCAACAAGCGTGGCGGCAACACACCCAAATCTATCGCCGGTAATGCATGCCGGTGAAACAACTGCTCGGCCGCCGCGCCATTAAAAACCACCGTTCGCAACGAACGGTGCTGATGGAAAAACGCATTGAAGTCATTCGGCTCGACACTGGCCGACACAATCGCACTGTCCAGGCTGCCCGGTCGCTCGCAACGGTGCACCACATCCCACAGTGCCATTCCGTTGTCCGTGAGTGCCTGCAAGCGTTGCGCATACGGCAAACGCTCGCCATGGCCATCGAATACCGGCATCCCCAGTGCATGCAGGATCGACCAGAACGCGTTGCGCGGGTGCGCGTAATATTCCTGCGCCTGCAGCGACGCCACACCGGGCATCGACCCCAGAATCAACACGCGCGGGCTGTGACCGGCTGCGGCCGGAAATGCGGTATCCGGCATTACTGCGCTGTTACCTTTTTCTCGCCGCAACGCTCGCAGCGATACACGGTAATCAACTTGCCTTGTTTGACATCAAACTGCCTGTCTTTGCACACCACCCATCGGTGATGGCCGTGCTGACACAGGCCCTTGGGTTTGGCGCGCGGTTTTTTGAATTCCAGAATATCGGCCATAAAAGCATGCCTTACCATTTTCGTCATTCCCGCGCAGGCGGGAATCCACAGCAAGAATAAAAGCATAAAGCACACGCATCATACCGCATGCGCTAGAATCATCGCATGACCCGCTCGCCTTTCACACTTGCCGATATAGCACGCGAATGCACCATTGAAACCGGCATTCATGCACTCGATGGCCATGCCCTTGGCTTGCGCATTACCGTGCCCGCCGGTTTGCACAACCGCTACCCGTACAACGCCAGCGCCTATGCCTTTTTGCAACAATTGCGCGACGCCATTTTTGAATACGGTACCGTCGAGTTCCCTGAGCTGCCGGTCAACCCGTGCAATCACACGCTGGCCCAACGCTCGCCCGAGCAACACCGCTACAGCGCCAATCCGTATCTGACCGATTACTGCCAGGCACCGCATCAAGACACGCCACCCTACCCGACCGCCTTCTGGCTCGGTGCGCCACGCCAATACTTTGCCACCTGGGTGATGTCCGTGGCTGGTGTAACCCGCTTTCTGCAATACCGGCAAGCGCATCGCCATGAAACGATCGAAGCCATTCACCGCGCACTGGTGCCGGAAAGCCTCAACAACGGCAGCGGATTACTGCTCAACCGCCAACCCGGTTTATTGCTGATTGATAACAGCGAGCACCGTCAGCTCTATCATGCCCGCACCGCCGATTTTGCAGCGCTTGCCAACAACCCCGCACCCGCCGAAGACACGCCGATGTACGCGTTCAATGAAGTGGGCCTGATGCATTACATCGACACGCTTGATGAACGCCGCGGTCCGCACGATCGCGATGCCCGCGACCTGGCCGACATGCGCACCTTTATGGCCGCTGAACGCCTATAACGGCATAATGCCGCGCACGCATTCACGGAGCCGCTCATGAAAACCGAACAAGCGCTATTACAACGCTGTGATTCACACTGCGAACTGTGCAAAGCCGGCGGTTACTTGTCGGTCTATACCGTGCCGCCGGCGACCGAGGCCAGCACCGAACACAGCATCATGCTCTGCGACACCTGCCGCGGGCAGATCGAGCAACCCGACACCACCGTCATCAATCACTGGCACTGCCTGAACGACAGCATGTGGAGTGAGGTGCCTGCCGTGCAGGTGATGGCGTGGCGGCAGCTCAAGCATTTATCGGCCGAGCCCTGGGCACAAGACCTGCTCGACATGCTGTATCTCGATGACGAGCGGCTCGCCTGGGCCCAAGCCACCGAGGCGGCTCCCGACAACCATGATCCTGCCACGCTCGACAGCAACGGCACGCCGCTGCAAGCCGGCGACACCGTCACCCTGATCAAAGACCTGGAGGTGAAAGGTGCCGGCTTTACCGCCAAACGCGGCACCGCCGTGCGCGGTATTGCGCTGACCGGCAACCCCGAGCAGATTGAAGGCAAAGTGAATGGCGTGCAGATTGTGTTGCTGACCAAATTCCTGAAAAAAGCCTAAGCATCGGCAACGGGCATCTCCAAATAGTATATACCGGCATATACCAGTGGCATGTTTATTACCCACGTTACCAATGCCCTCACCGCGCACGGCGTGCCTTACGCCATTGCCGGCGGCCATGCGGTGGCCCTGCACGGCGCCCTGCGCGGCACCGTGGATATCGACTTTGTGATTCGCTGGCAGAAAAAGCATGTGCGGGCCGCCGAGCAGGCGCTGAACAGCATCGGGCTGGTATCGCGCCTGCCGATTACCGCCGACGATGCGTTTAATTTTCGCACCGAGTATATCCAGCGCCGCAATCTGATCGACTGGAGCTTTTACAACCCTGCCCACCAAGACCAGCAAGTCGACTTGCTCATCCATTTTGACTTGGGTCGCAAGAAAACCCTGACCGCGCATACCCACGAAGGCGATATTCGCTATTTGAATAAAGCCGATCTGATTGCCATGAAACGCGCCAGCGGCCGCCCACAAGACCTGGCCGATATTGAGGCGCTCGAGAGTCTGCCATGAAAGCCGTTCAATACTTCACCGCTGAACAACTCGAACGCAGCCTGCAAATGAGCCAAGCAGAACGCCTGCAATTTCTTGATGATTACCGTCGCCTGCACGGGGCGCGCACGCACAGCAGCAAAAGCAAACTGATCAGTTTGAAAATACCCGAAGACCTGCTTGACGTATTCAAACAGCAATGTGAATTAAACGGCGTGAAATACCAAACACAAATCAAACAGCTGATGCGTGATTACCTGCTCGAGTCCGTTTGATTATTCCAATAGTGCCGCTGGCCGCCGCTGCAGCGCGGGGCTTATTTTATAGCACCCAGTGCAACGACCCGCGATTGCACTTCCCGAGTCACGCCGATTAATTCGGCAATCAACTGCGGCGTGACTTCCAGATGCCCTTCATACTCTGCCAAGTTACGTTGCTTGTGGCACTTATCGAGCACCCGCCACTGCGCATTTTCCAACCCCACCGTTTGCTGCAAGCACTGGAATACCAGATACCGTGCATCAGCGCGGTAACCATGCCAGCGTAACGCGGCAACCGCCAGTGCATGCGCGGCCCCATACGCCAATGTGAATTGGCTTTCCTCCGATAGGCTGGTTACGCCGGCATCAATCAAGCGGTGACCGGCTGACCGCACGAGACCATCAAACTCTTTCTGGTCGGGTGGCTCGACTTTCAATTTGCCAATGTTGACCAGGTTATCCAGTGTTGCTGAGGGCATGATCATCTCCTTTGATCCACAGTTTCGGTTGATCCATCAACCGGGTTAAAAACGCATTCTCTTCGGCCAGTTTTTGCTGAATTTGCTCGGGCGTATAAATAGACGGGTTAATGGGCCTGCCCAACGCTTGTTCGGCCGATGCCAATGCGGCCATGGCATCGGCATAGGCCAGCGAACGGCTTATCACCAGTACATCAATATCGCTATTGCCCGTCTCGTTGCCTTTGGCAATAGAGCCGTAAACAAACGCGGCTTCTATTTGCGTATCCAACGGCAGTAATGCCGCTTTGATGACATCGACTGTACCGAAGGTTTTTTTCACCAGACCGACCAGCTCGTGAAAGACCGGGCTCTCGGGGTTGGCCTGAAAGTGAAGCTGATTACCCTCGCGGGTCGCAACCAATAAACCGGCTGCAGTCAGCCGCTCCAGTTCGCGGCGAACCGTACCCCGGCCCATACCCGCCCAACGCATAATCTCATTGGCATAAAAACGCTGCTCCGGCCTGCCATACAACAAGCCCAGCACACGCTGCTGTGTTTTGGTGAACAGTGCATCACTGATAGAAACGGCTGACATGACGCGCCCAATAAGACCTAATTTGGGTACTATAAGACCCTTTTTAGGTCTTCACAAGCCCTAATCGAGCCGAAACACCACCAGCACCGCGCCGGGCGTGGCCGTTTTGATATCGGCCTTATTGGGTTGGCCATCGGCATTCAAACGCACACCATAAAGCTTGGCGTCTTGTGGGTAACGGGTAAACAAGGTGACCATGGCCTCGCTCACCGCCGCCTCACCTTGCCACACGGCCTGCGCCGTCGCTGCCTGCCAACGACCGTTCAACAACAACTGCACGGGTGCGGGCTGTTTGAAATTGTGCCACCAGCGCATCTCGTGCCCGGTTAAGCACATCAGCCGATCGCCTTCGCGCACGTAACGCACCGGCGTTGATAAGGTTCGCCCGCTCTTGCGGCCGGTAAAGCGAATCACCAGTACATGGCGGGCCAATATCCCGCGCAACGGTGAACGCAGCAGTGCCGTCACCGTAGGGTTCAGTATGGCAAATACACCGTTAGCCATGGGCAATCACATAGCGTGCGCTGCGGCCACCCGCACCGGTTGCCTGCAAACAGCCTTTTTGCTGTAACTCCGCTAAATCCCTGGTGGCAGTTGCCTTGCTGACGCCCGTGATCGACTGGTACTGCCGTGCGGCAATGCCATCAACAAACTCAATGCCGTAAGCATCCAGCAAGCGATTTAATATTTTGACTTGCCGCTCGGTTAATACCGTTTGTGCGTGCGCTTGCCAGAACCGAGCCTTCCGCAACACGCGCTCGACCCTGACAATGCCGCTGCCAATAGCCTGTTCAAGCGTATCCAAAAACCACAATACCCACTCGGTGACATCCAGCGGCTGTTGTTGCTGCCCCTTTGCACGGCAATTCTGGGTGTCTTCAAGAATCTGGTAATACGCGTCTTTGTTTTGTTCAATCGCTGCACTCAAGGAATAAAACCGCACGCCCGTTTGCTCGGCTTGCGCCAATGCCCTGTCGGTCAGTGCGCGCGCAATGCGGCCATTGCCATCATCAAACGGATGGATAGTAATAAAGTGCAGATGCGCAATCGCCGCGCGGATAATGCCATGCCGTTCGGGTGAAATGCGGTTATACACCAGACAAAAATCGGTCATCGCCTTGGTCAGAGCCTCTGCCGGTGGCGCCTCAAAATGCACGCGCGTCCTGCCGCGTGTTTCTGACACCACTTGCATGGGGCCCTTGGCGTCATCACGAAAGCAGCCAATCGCAATCGGCCGCAGCAGTGGCGGCTGCAGGAATAATGCTGCCTGCCATGCACACAGCATGTCGCAGGTCAGCGGCTCATGCAGATTGCTCACGGCCGATACCAGCATTTGCACCAGTGATGCCTCGTGACGAGCCGGCTCCGGCAGACCGGCCTGTTCCAGACCCAGTTGCCGGGCCACCGATGAACGCACCGACTCTGCATTCAGGCTTTCGCCTTCAATAGCCGAGGTTTTGATCGCACTCTGGATCAACGCATCCAGTGCAGCCCGCTTATCAAGATCTGCCGGTAGCGCCTTTGCCTCGCCCAATAGCTGCGCCTGAAGCGCCAATACCTGCTCCAACCGGGGGTTTATCCGTGCTGAATCGGTGTAAAACAGCGGCCAGGCCTGTTGCTGCCAGAGGTACATAGACGGCTCTCTGCCAAGAATGAGCCAAATACAGGATGTTATTTAGCTCAAATAATGAGCCGAATAATGCCCTCTATTCGGCTCATTAGCAAGCATCTGAAGCAGTGATGAGCGGGGATCCAGAGTCGGCCGCCCGCAACGCTTATCCGCGCTTGGTCAATATCAGCGGCAAATCGTCTTTCTGCTTGGGCATGGGGAATACCTGATGCTCGGGGTTGTAGCCTTCAGGCACTTTCCATTCATAGGCCAGCAGCATCTGGTGCATAAAGCACTTCACGATCATGCCCGCGAAATGCATGCCAATGCATTTGTGCGCGCCGCCACCAAACGGAATGAACTGGAACGGGTTGCGCTTGTGCTCGGCGCGCTCCGGGCTAAAACGCTCCGGGTCGAACGTTTCGGGTTTATCCCAATGCTCGGCCATCATGTGCACGTATTGCGGGTACACATAAATGAAGGTATCGGCCGGTACCGTCACGCCCTCAATCACGCATTCGCGAATGGTGCGCCGCACCATGGTCATCACCGAGGGGTGCATGCGCAGTGCCTCTTGGTGAATTTTTTCCAGCGCGTGCATGTTGTTCAAGTCATCAAAATCCACAAACGGCTTGTTGAGGCTGATGCTCTCGGCGCGGGCCTTATCCTGAATGGCGGTGTCTTGTCCTAAAAACTGCATGATGTACGAGAGGTTTGAGGTGGTCGTATCGTGCGCGGCAAACAACAAGAAGTTAATGTGCCCTGCGATATCGGCATCTGAAAAGTAGTTACCGTCTTCGTCTTTCTCGCGGCAGATCAGGCTGAACATGTCCATGCGGTTGCTGGCACGGCGCGCCGGGATCTGCTCCATCAGGTAGCGTTCCATATAACGCTTGGCCTGCTTGCCGCGGCGCCATTTACAGAACGGCAGTAACGGCGAGTCGTAGCGAATAATGCCCACCATGCCTTCTGAAATATGCTCAAAGGTTTTGGCAATGCGGCGCGCCTCGTCACCCACCAGATCATCAATGCCTAAAAAGGTGCGTGCGGCCACGTCCATCAACGCATTTTTAATATTCGGGAAAAAGTGAAAGTCTTTCTGGCCGGCCCAGCTGGCGATATTGGCTTGCAGAATCTGGTTCATCAAATCGGTGTAGTGGCGCATGGTCTCGTTTTTAAACGCGGTTTGAAACATGCGGCGGTGCATCTTGTGCTCATCAAAATCGCGCACCAACAGGCCGCCGGTGTAGAACTCGGCCAGTGATTCGTTGTAGCCCATCATCGGCGAAAAGTTTTTATCCGGGTCCAGGTAGATCATGCGGTTGATATCGGCCCCGGTGCACATCAGCACCGGCTGGTTCAATACCTGACAACGCGCCACCGGGCCGTAGGTTTTATACAGGCGATCCACCAGCTGATAGGGCTTGGTGGTCAACTCCAGCGAACAGCCCAGCAACGGCAAACCGCGCTCACCGGGAATATGGCTTAAATCGCGATTAAACGGGCGTTGCTGATAACTTAAATCGATTGCGGCTTTGGCCATGAGACTCTCGCAACATTGGGCTTGAAGAGGCACTCAATATACCACCCCAGCCTATCAATCACCTTTACAAAACCGTCAGTTCATCGCCTCTTCGTCATCCCCGCGAAGGCGGGACAAGCACAGCGCAGAACAGCCGTAGGATGGCCCGAAGGGTGAGCGGCAGAGCTGCGAATAATCCAGAACAGCCACAAGCTAGCTTCAACTAATTACCGCAGCAGCACCGGCAAATCACCTGTCTGCCAAGGCTTGTATTTATGCATGGCCACAGCAAACAGCGCACTGCCCAGGCACTCGCCCAGCCAGCGCTGAAGCCGCGAGTAGGGGCTGGCCTCAAACCACGCCATATCCACATTCGCGAACTGGCGAATAAACGGGAATATCGCCGCATCGGCAAACCCCAATGACGCACCCATCAAATACGCCTGACTTGCCAGATGCGCCTCGCACTGCGCCAAAAACACTTCGGCCTGCTCGCGGTAATGCTGCTGCGGATGATCAGGATAACGATCAAAGTACTTGTAATGATCAAGATGCGTTTTGAACTCATCATCACAGGTATCAATCAAGGCCATCATCGCCGGCCGATCGGCAAGCGCTAACCAGTGTTGCGGGTCGTGCTCGCGCAATGCCCACAACATGATGTCGCGGCTTTCATCAATCACCTCGCCTGATGGCGCGATCAACACCGGCACCGTGCCTTTGGGTGAGGCGGCCAACATGCAGGCGGGTTTATCTTTTAACACCACCTCGCGCAATTCCACTGCAATGCCGGCGGCCACCAAGGCCATGCGGGCGCGCATGGCATAGGGGCAGCGGCGGAAGGAGTAGAGGATGGGTAGCGCGTTAGACGTCACGGCCCACCATCACACACCAAGCATCATTCATTGTTCGCCAGCACCTCTTCAACCGACTTGAACTCCTCTAACGCGGCCGTTAGCTGCTCAACAATTTCAGCGGCCAATACCTCGGGCGGCGGCAAGTTTTCGGTGTCTTCGAGTGACTCGTCTTTCAGCCAGAAAATATCGAGATTGGTTTTATCGCGCGCGATAATCTCGTCATAGCTGTATGCACGCCAGCGGCCTTCGCCGGTTTTAGGGTTATACGTTGCCTTACGTTTTTTTGTATCCCCCGCGCAGTACAGCTTAATAAATTCAGCAAAATCGTCTTTCTTTAGGCGATTGGTTTTTAGCGTTTTGTGGATATTGGTTCTGAAGTCGTAAATCCATACTTTGTTTGTCCATGCCTTTTTAGCCGCCGGCTTGGCATCAAAGAAAATCACATTCGCCTTAACGCCTTGGGCATAGAAGATGCCAGTGGGCAGGCGCAGTATGGTGTGCAGATCGCAGCGTTCTAACAGGTTTTTGCGTACTGTTTCGCCGGCACCGCCTTCAAATAACACATTGTCGGGCACCACCACGGCGGCTTTGCCGTCGATTTTGAGCATATTGGCAATGTGCTGCACAAAGTTCAGCTGCTTGTTCGATGTCGTCGCCCAAAAATCGGCGCGCTCGTAGGTGAGTTTTTCGGCGGCGGCTTTGCCGGTTTTTTCGCTGATCACCGTAATCGAGCTTTTTTTACCAAACGGTGGATTGGCTAACACCATGTCCACAAGATCACTGTCGCTTACTTCTTTGGCTAAAGCGTCTTGGCTAATCACAGGGCAATCGCCATCGGCGCTGCCCATGCCATGCAGGTACAGATTCATGGCGCATAGGCGGGTCACGCTATCGACAATGTCATTCCCTTTTAACGCGCTTTCACGCAGGTGTTTTTGCTCTTTTTTCGATTTGGCATGAGGCGCCATGTAGTCATACGCCGCCAGCAAAAAGCCGCCGGTACCGCAAGCAGGGTCGGCCACCGTATCCGTCACGCGCGGCTGCATGACTTCAACCATCGCCTGAATGAGCGGACGCGGGGTAAAGTATTGCCCCGCACCGCCTTTCACATCTTGCGCGTTGCGCTCTAACAAGCCTTCGTAAATTTCACCTTTTACATCCACCGGCAAGGTTGACCACGCTTCTTTCTCGATCATTTTGATCAGCCGTTCGAGCTTGGCCGGGTCTTGTATTTTGTTTTGCGCCTTTCGGAATATGGTGCCTAACATGCCGCCCTTTTTACCCAGCTCTTCTAGGGTGTGGCGGTATTGGATTTCGAGTGCATCGCCATCGAGCTTGACCAGCTGCTTCCAACCATAGGCCTTAGGTACGGTTGCGGCTTGGCCTGCGCTTTCGCGCTCGTCGGCCATTTTTAGAAAGATCAGAAAGGTAATTTGCTCGACATAGTCACCATAGCCCACGCCATCATCACGCAGCACATGGGCATAGTTCCAAACTTTGTTGACAATTTCTGAGGCGCTCATGGTGCTACTCCGTATAAAACCCGTTCCAGTTTTTCGAGAGAAGCGCTGCGCTTCTCTTCACTCATTCTTTCGATGTTCATTAATTTGAATTTAACCGCTGGCAGCTTCGCGGCTTCAGGGTAGGCGAACAATTCCCAATCGGGCTGGCCTGCCTTGATCGAGAGTAAAAACCGCTTGTGCTCGTCTTTTAACAGGCGGTGAATAGTCGCCACCATAGCGTCTCTCGCTTGCAGCAATTCGCCTAACGAAACATCCGTAGTGGTCATGCCGCTGAAGTGATTGTTATACAGGTTTTCAATATCCTGAAAATTGGGCACTAGGATATCCGCTATCGAGCGCCCGCTGCTCAGCACATACACGAGAAACAATTCCAGCAGTGCTTCGTTCAGCAACCCTTGGTCGAGCAGGTTTTTAACATCAAACAGATCGCGTGGGTGTTGGCGATCCAACGCGGCCACCAGTTTACCGGCATACAGCTCTCGTGCATCCAGCATTTGCACACTGGCGAAACCGAACAGCTCGGCTGCCGGTTCAACCATCTCAGCCTGTTTAGCCGGCAAAATCGAACCGCGCATACTTAAGCTAACTTCTACTTTTATTTCTGCCCGGCCATTGCCGATCAACAGCTTGCCGCGCGGCATATCCCGTTTGACTGAAACACCCGGCAGGCGTTGCTCAACCGTTGCAGCTAACCGCTCCAGCTCTTCGGCGATATGGCTTAAAGCAACGGCGCGCTCTTCTTGCGGCAAATAGGTCAGGTCAATATCCACCGACAAACGCGGGAACGGCTGCACAAACAGATTGATCGCCGTGCCGCCTTTTAACGCAAAACAAGGGTGTGCCGCCAAAAACGGTAGCACTTGCACCAGCAATGCGACTTGCTGGTAATACGGGCTATTGCCGTCAAATTTCATGAGAAGCCCCCGCCCAAACCCGCATTAAATGCCCGCCCAAAACTTTTAGGCACGGTGATTTGCCAGGTTTTATCCAGCCTGCCGCCTTTCACCACCTGGCGTTTGCCTGCGCCTAAATCCACCGCGTTTTGGTCGATCTTTTCCCGCCAGGCATAAGCGCTGTTTTCGGCCAGGCATAAAAACACCCGCTTGGCCTTCACGCTCTGGCAATGTTGCAACAAATCATTTAACAGCGTTGGCCGCAGCGTGGTTAAACCATCCATCAGTTCGGCTGCATGAGTAAACGAGGCTTCGCTATCATCCAACTCGGCGCAGCACTCCAGCATGGCCCGTTCCGGGCCGGATACTGTTAACGGCCAATCCCGCATGCGGGTGGGCAGCTCCACCAGGCCTAATGACTCACTGGCTGCAAACAGCACCCGGCTGTGCAGCAATAACTGCGCCTGTAAACCGCAACGGTTCGCCCAAGCCGGTAACTTGGCGCTGCCCCACAGGTGAACCCATTTTTCACCTGCCAGCGGCAGGTAATGCGCCTTACCCTGTAAACCCAATGCCGTTAACCCACCCACATGCACGGGCAGGCTGGCCAAGCGCTGCAAACCCAACACCACGCCCTGCCAACTCAAGGCCATGCCCGGCAGGGCATACACCCCGCGAGCCGGGCTTTGCAGATAGCCGCGCTGCTTGTACTGGTTCAGTGATTGGCGGGAGTAGCCCTGTGTCATCAGCCATTGCGCGGGTATAGCGACCCCCTCCGGCACCAGCTGGCTTAGGCGGTTTACACCTGCTTGATTTTGTAAATTCATGGCATACAAATTAACGGATTTATAAACTATGTAGGGAGTATAGTTTATATATACATATTTATGTCAACATAAAATTGACATATTTAAATATTATCAAACTAACGAGCGCTTTTCGGAAGAGGAGTTGCGGCGCTACGTGCCGCGAATTTGGCTAGGTTTAAATCAACAAATACTCAGAAATGCTGTTCTGACCCTAATTATTATGCCTCTCCACGAAAATTCTTGAAGGATATTATTCATTTCTTCAGTTTCATCAAGCCATTTATAGCATTGAGCTAAATTCAGAGTTCCCATTAATCTATGGTCATGGCTTGAATTTTTAGAGCAATGATTTTTCCAAAAAATTCCGAGGATTTTAGCGAGTTTATAATTTCTAGAGACAATCAAATTAAATATTATGTTGTTCGCTGTGTTATTCGCACTTTCAGAGTCGGCATTCTGGGTAATGTTACGCCAAATCACTTGATGTAATTTGAATGATATTTCAATCAGCAGATCACAAGCCCTATCAAAATATTCTTTATCTACGATTAGCTTGCTGCCAACCATTAGGTTTTCTGTATTTATTCCCTGCCTGTTGCATACGGCAAGATACTGCTGATTAATCATGCCATCACAATGCACGAAAAGATTTCTTCGCTCTGTAATCTCTATAAATTCTCTAATCAAATCTTCATCTTGCTGTAACTTTATATTGAGAGCAGACTCAACCCATTTTATTTGCTCATGATGAGAGTCGCGCAAAACTCCATCCACATATTTCTCAATTAAATTTTCCTTGAACTCTTCGATAGAAGTAAACTTTATTATTTCGACTGCTTTAAAATCTTTCTGTGATTCATATATTTTATTCGGCTTAATTGACAATACATGCCTGACTAAATGCGCATAGAAAACATCAAACTGAGAAACAACCCCCATAAGCATGATTCCTGGAAGCAATTCTTCCGCTTTTGATGTCGCATCATGATTTCGATGGAGCCGATTCAATGCAAAATGATGCTCTGGGGTCGGAACTTTAATCTTGTTTCCGTCTTTATCCTGCCCATCTGGCAAGGTTTGTATCTTATCGATAAGCTCTTTTCGAGCATTGCTTGCAGACCGAGCAGATTCTTCCATGAATATTGGAAAAGACTGCCTCATCCCAACAATTCGGGTAATAAACTCATTGATTTCTGATTCGAGCATGTGCCTTCCTATAACTTTCCAGAAAACGCTGAAGCCAATATTGCCTGCTTATTCTTTTCTGCCTTTATCAATTTTGACTCGACTTGTATTTCGAGTCTTTTGATTGAAAAAAGAATTTCAGTGGCTTTTTCAAATATAGCCTTTTGTTCTTTAAGGCTTGGCAATGGAACAGGGATGGCTTTTAATTCTTTCACGCCTTTTACATTTGGAATAGCTACGCCCGATACATTTTCAAATATTAATTTTTGAAAATAAGGGGAACGAAAAAACATTTTAAAATACTCATTAGATATTACCTGAGGGTTTAATCTAACCCTTAACAAAGCCTGATTAATCACGCCCGCCTTGAATTTTTTAGGGACCTGCGTAATACGGCCAAGCGATCCTGAGCAACTAATCAAAAAATCGTCTGCTTTGACAGAAAATGCTTCTAATTCTTTAAACTTTTTTTCTGTTATGTAATAGCGCTCGTAAGAACAATCGTCATTTATCGGGCAATATTGCTCATACACTTTGTAGCCAGTTTCCACAAAGAAAGATTTTTTTAAAGCACTGCCGAATGGCCCCCTTTTAAATGGGGCATCATCAGTTACGCTTAAAATAGCTTCCCAATTCACTAGGCACCATTCCTCAGGCATATCGATACTATCTTTAGGCAACTTGAGCTCTTTATATTTCTCTTTCCACTTATCATCCTTGGGCATTTTGCCTTTGGCTTTGAATTGCTCGAGCTGTTGGGCTTCCCATTTTTGGCGGCGCTCTTGCAGGATGCGTTCCAGCAGCTTGCTGGCTGGTTCCAGTTTGTGTTTATTCTGCTCGCGCCATTCTTTGGTGAGCTCGCCAGTGACGGCGGCTTTGAGGACGGATTGGCGGTATTGCTTGAGCAGCTGCTTGGCCTGGTTGAGCGCGGCAATGCCGGCGTCGATATGGGAGAAAAGTTCTTCGATTTTGGCGACGATGCGTTTTTGTTGGTCAATAGGTGCAACAGGAACTAACTGTTTTTTCAGATAATTAGTAGGAACCCTTTTTTGTCCTACCGCTCCAGTCATATTATGCTGCGCATGCCCTCTAAACTTTTTACTTGATACGAAGTAATACAAGTATTTTGCTTCTATCTTTGAATCGCCCCCGATTTCCTAGACACTTGCCAGCCTCTCTTGGTAACGCTTCTCGTACTCTATAGGCGATAGCTGGTCATTCGAACTGTGTCGCCGTTTTGCATTGTAGAACAATTCGATGTAATCAAAGATGTCACCCCGCGCCTCATCACGGGTTGTATACACCTTCTGCTTGATCCGCTCGCGCTTTAACAGCTGGAAGAAGCTCTCGGCCACGGCATTGTCATGGCAGTTGCCGCGCCGGCTCATGCTGCCTTCAAGGCCATGCTCCTTCAGGAAGGCACTCCAGTCATGACTGGTGTATTGGCTTCCTTGATCCGAATGCACGGTGACGGGCGACTTCGGCTTGCGCCGCCAGACTGCCATCAACAAGGCATCCAGCACCAGCTCCTTGGTGATGCGTGACTGCATCGACCAGCCAATCACCTTGCGCGAGAACAGGTCAACAACCACAGCAAGGTACAGCCAGCCTTCATGGGTACGGATATAGGTAATGTCAGTTACCCAGGCTTCGTTCGGCGATCCCGTATTGAACTGGCGCTGCAAGCGATTGGGTGTCACCACATGCACAGAACCTGTGCGATACCGTGGTTTACGGTAGCCTACCTGCGCTTTCAGACCTTCCTTGCGCATCAACCGGTACACCCGGTTATGCCCGCAGCGTTCCCCGTGTTCGCGTAGGTCGCTGAATACCTTGCGATAGCCATACACCCCTCCGGACTCCAGCCAGTACTGCTTGATCAAGCCGGTTAACCGTTCATCCTGCCGGTCACGCTTCGATCGCGGCTGTTTGGTCCAGGCATAAAACCCGCTGGGATGAACATCCAGCAGCGAACACAGCCAGCGGACTGGCCATGTTGCACTGTGCTCCTGGATAAAGGCGTACCTCACTCGGGCTGGTTGGCGAAGTACGCCGCGGCTTTTTTTAGGATGTCGCGCTCCTCGGTAACGCGCTTGAGTTCCTTTTTCAGTCGCCGGATCTCGGCTTGCTCATCTTCTTTGGACTGATGCTCGGCGGCATTGGGCCCAAACTTGCGGATCCAGGCGTACAGGCTGTGGGTGGTCACATCCAGCCGGGCGGCCACATCGGCCACGCTATGACCCCTCTCGGTCACTTGCTTGACGGCTTCGATCTTGAATTCTTCAGGGTATCGTTTGTTGCTCATGGGCACCTCTCTTTAGGCCATTTTGTATGGCTGAAAGGTGTCTAGCAAACTGGGGGCGATTCACTTCTCAGTTGGTCTTAAAACATGAAACTCCGTTGAGCCAAAGCCATAATCATTTTTAACTTTAGGAACAACAGCCATCTTGCCATTTTCCATACACGGTGTAATTTTCGCAAAAAGAACATCGCCTTCTAAAAATGGCGTAAACCCTTTTTTAACATCTGAAAATCGTTTTTCTTCACCAATATCGATAGTACCGCTTTCAGCGCCCACCGCTGGCATAGGTACAAACGAAACAATCAAATCATCAGGAATAGCTTTTTTATCCACACGAGGATTTATTTCTGCCACATCTTGTATCTGGGAATATAGCCAACCTTTAGGTAGGCTTTTACCCTCATCTGCTATTGCTACTTCACTCATGCAATAAGGTATCCATTCAGTTCCTGAACAATTGTGTTCAATTCTTTACCAAACAATTGCTGCGCTTTTAACAAACCTCCCTGCTCGCGGCAGTCGGGGATTAGATCGAAATCGTCCATTTCAAATTCGGCGTTGTTGGCAATCTGGTTTTTGATGCGGTGGAGCCAGGTAAGTTGCTCTTCGGTGAACGCATCACCTTTCGCTTCGACGGTGCTCAGCGAGCGGGCTTGACCTTGCTGTTTTAGCCAGGCTTCAAAGCGTTGGCTGACGAGTTCGGGGAAAGGTTCCAGTTCGTGAGCCACGCCTAATGCACAGCGGAGCACGCTGATCAATGCGGGCAGTTTTGCGCTGGGTGGTGCGCCTTTGGCTTTGAGCTTTTCCAGCAGGGCGTAGGCTTGCCACACTTCCTGCGGGGCGATGTTGTAGGGCGGTTGCTCAATGTCTTCGACCAGGTCATTCAATTGCTGGTAGCTTAAGTGGCGCTCTTTCCACGGCTGGTTGTAGACCAGTTGGATGGCATCCAGCTCGTTTTTGTGGTCATGAATAAACTGCTGCCAACTGGCGATGGTTTTTTCAGCGCGTTCGAGGCTGTAGCCGGTGCCTTCGGTAATGAGCTCATCGGCAGAATCATCAATAATTTGGTCGGTCTCGCGGCGATAGGTTTCAAGTATGTCGCGCAGCTCGGGGTTATGAAACGGTTTGACCAGTTCATCGGCCTGCGGTTCAAAGGCCTGCTGGATTTGCGCTTCACTCGGGTGTGCGGTGTTGAACTGCTGCTGGGCGGCCTCGGTGAGTTTTTCATCGTTAGTAGCATGAATCAGTTCACCGGCAATGAGCGCCAATGGTTTGCCGGCCAGTTCAGCGACTTTTTTGCGCTGGGCATCGGTGAGTTTGCTATCAAGCCGTAGCATGCGGTTACCGAGGGAGCGCAGGCTGTCAGAGTGGCGATCGCCCTGGGCGATTTGCAGCATGAGCTTTTCGGTGCTGACGGAGGGTCGCGTTTCCAGCGATTTGGATTCGGTTTTATCGGTTTCGGTGACGCCTACGCAATCTATCAACACAAAGCGGACTTTTTTGCCTGCATCGGGGGTGACTTTTTTCAGTTCGTCATCACCGATAACGCGGGTACCCCTGCCCTTCATTTGCTCGTAGTAGGCGGGGCTTTTCACATCGCGCATAAACATCACCACTTCCAGCGGTTTGATGTCGGTGCCGGTGGCGATCATATCGACGGTGACGCCCACTCTAAGGCGCGGGCTGGTGCGGAACTCGGCAATGGTGTCTTCGGCGGTTTTCTTGCCCACTTTGTAAGTGACTTTTTTGCAGAATTCATTCCCTTCGCCGAAGATTTCACGCACGGCATCGACGATACGATCGGCGTGCTCGTCATCTTTAGCAAAGATCAGGGTTTTGGGCAGCCATTCGCCGCTGCGGTCAGGGAAGACATCGGTGAACACACGGTCTTTAAAGGTTTGGATGATG
>DATCSK010000032.1:0-46650 GCA_036568505.1 Pseudomonadales bacterium
CTGGTGGGCGGGAAGAACGCATTGCCTTTGTCCCACTCGGTGGCGGCGAGTTCTTGCAAAGCCGGTAATGCCGCGTGAATCGGGTTGCGGGCAATCTCCGGGTAGGCCACATGGCCTTGAATGCCGTTCACGGTTAAATAACCGCTTAATGAACCGCGGCGGCCGACGCGGATGCGATCGCCCAGTTGCTTATCGCTCGAGGGCTCGCCCACCAGGCAGTAATCGATTTTCGTGCCGGCTTTCTGCAAATGTTCCATCACTTTCACAGTGCCATTGATCGCCACACCTTCTTCATCGCTGGTGATCAAAAACGCAATGCGGCCTTTCGGGGCAGGGTTGCCTTTCAGGAAAGCTTCGGTTGCCGTGATCATCGCGGCCAGGCTGCCTTTCATATCAGCTGCGCCACGGCCATAGAGCACGCCGTCTTTGACGGTGGCTTTAAACGGTGGGGTATGCCATTGGTCCTCGGGGCCGGCAGGTACTACATCGGTATGGCCGGCAAAGGCGAACAGCGGGCCTTCGTTGCCGAATACGGCCCATAAGTTGTCGACATCACCAAAACGCAAATGCTCGCAGGCAAAACCGAGCGTCGTCAGGCGCTCGGCCATCAACTGCTGGCAGCCGCCGTCATCGGGCGTGACGGATTTGCGTTCAATCAGTTGTTTGGCCAGTGCTACTGTCGGTGAATCGCTCATGGGCGGTCTCGATTAATTATGGGTGTGCAGGGCTTCGTTCAAGGCCACGGCACTTTTGTTGGTCAGGCATTCGATTCTGCCGGTTTTGGAATTGCGGCGGAACAGTAAATCGCTTTGACCGGCGAGATCGCGGGCTTTCACCTCGCGCACCAATTCACGGTTGTCATCAAGCAATGCGACGACAGAACCGGGCGTGACATACAAGCCGGATTCAACCGTGCAGCGATCACCCAATGGGATGCCAATACCGGCATTCGCCCCAATCAGGCAGTTCTCGCCAACCGAAATCACGATATTGCCGCCGCCGGAGAGCGTGCCCATGGTTGAGCAGCCGCCGCCCAAATCAGAACCGCTACCGATAAATACACCGGCCGAAATTCGCCCTTCAATCATGCCGGGGCCTGCCGTACCGGCGTTAAAGTTCACAAAACCTTCGTGCATGACGGTGGTGCCTTCGCCGAGATACGCGCCCAAGCGAATGCGGGCGGTGTCCGCAATGCGGGTGCCGCTGGGCACTACGTAGTCGGTCATCTTCGGGAATTTATCGACCGAATCGACACTGAGGCGGCGGCCGGCCAAGCGCGCCGCCAGCTGGCGGGCGGGCAGTTCGGCCAAGTCGATCGCGCCTTCGCTGGTCCAGGCCACGTTCGGCAACACACCGAACATGCCGGAGAGATTCACGCCGTGCGGCTTGACCAAGCGGTGCGAGAGCAATTGCAGCTTCAAGTACGCCTCGGGCACGCTGACCGGACTGTCGTCGGTGGCCAGAATGGTCAACACCAAGGGGCGTTCGGCGCGAGTGAAGCTGCCTTCGAGTTTCAGCAAGTTGGCAATGGCGGCGACTTGGGTGGCCGAGACCGGCAGTACGGCATTGCCGTTGCCGGCTTCGTAATCGAGCTCGTCGGTCAGTGTGTGAACCAGGTCTTCTGAAGGGTTCAGCAGCGGGGCGGGGTAATACACCTCCAGCCACTCACCTTTGCTGTTCTGGGTACCAATGCCAAGGCCTAATGCGAAATACGTCATGGGGCTTCCTGTTACTTTTTCGGGTTAAACAAACGGGTGTAGTCATCGGTATTAAAGCCGACATGAATCTGCTTGCCGTATTCCAGCACCGGGCGCTTGATGAGCGTGGGGTGGGCTTCGAGTGCGGCAATCACAGCAGCTGCATCATCGGTATCGGGCCGCGCGTTGTCGGGCAGTTGCTTCCAGGTGGTGCTGCGGCGGTTCATCAGCGTGTCGGCACTCACGGCAGCCAGCCATTGCTTCAAGCGGGTTTTGCCAACCGGTGTTTCACGCAGGTCGGTGAAGGTATAGGCAATGCCGTGCTCATCGAGCCAGCGGCGGGCCTTTTTCACGGTGTCGCAATTGGGGATGCCGTACAGCGTGGTCATGCGTTGCCTGCTCGTTTCGATGAGGGCTAAGGATAACAAACCACAGGGCCGGATGCCCTCAAATCATGCGCTCATACACCCGGCGAATGCGGTGGGCCGCATCCAGGCAATCGGTCTCGTTGGCCACCAAGGCAATGCGCACGCGATTGCTGCCCGGGTTGTGGCCGCGATGTTCGCGCGACAGAAATTGCCCGGGTAATACAGTGACGTGCTCCTGCTCATACAGGGCTCGGGTGAACGCGAGTGCATCAAATGGCAGCTGTGGCCATAAATAAAACGCGGCGTCGGGCCATGCAAAGCCGGGCAAGTCACCGAGAATGCCAAGGGCCGCTTCAAACTTGCGTTTATAGGCGGCGCGATTGGCGATCACGTGTTGTTCGTCGCCCCAGGCAGCGATGCTCGCGTACTGCGTGGGCAGGCCCATCGCACAGCCGTGATAGGTACGGTACAGATGGTAGCGCTCAATAATGGCGGCATCGCCTGCTACAAAACCGGAACGCAAGCCCGGTACGTTCGAGCGTTTTGACAGGCTGTGGAAGACCACGCAGTGTTGGTAATCATCCAACCCTGCGGCATGACAGGCTTCAAGCATGCCCGGTGGCGGGTTCTGCTCATCAAAATAAATTTCGGAATAGCATTCATCGGCGGCAATCACAAAGTCGTGTTGGATGGCCTTGCCAAGCAGGAAGATCAGTGTTTCAAGATCGGTCACCGCGCCGGTGGGGTTGCCCGGTGAGCATACGTACAAGAGCTGGCAGCGTGCCCATACGGCATCGGGTATGGCGTGGTAATCGGGCAGGCCATTATCACCGCAAGCAAGGTAATGCGGTTCGGCACCGGCCAACAGGGCGGCGCCTTCATAGATTTGATAAAACGGGTTGGGCATCAATACCAGCGGTTTGCGGCTGCGGTCGATCACGGCTTGCGCGAATGAGAACAGCGCTTCGCGCGTGCCGCTGACCGGCAGTACATGGCGCTCGGGGTTGACGCTGCCGGCCGGTAAAGCAAAGCGGCGCATCAGCCAGCTCGCGATGGTTTCGCGCAGTGCGGGAATGCCTTGGGTTTTCGGGTAATGGCCCAAGCCATCCAGATGCGCCATCAAGGCCTCTTTGACGGCCTGCGGAGCGGCGTGTTGCGGCTCGCCAATCGACAGCGACACGGCGGTTTTGTCAGCAGCCGGTGTGATGCCTTTGAACAGTTCAGCGAGTTTTTGAAACGGATAGGGGTGCAGTTGATCGAGCTCGGGCGTCATACGCGGATGGCTCCCTGTGTGCCGGTGTCTTGTTTGTTGGCACCGCTGTCGAGGGCTTCGCAGATGGCGGCGCGCAAGGTGTCTTGTTGTGCGGTATCGGTAATCATCTGGCCGCGGGCATTGGTGATAAAGAAAATATCGTCGACGCGTTCGCCCAGCGTGGTGATTTTGGCGTTCAGTAAACGAATGTTCTGATTGATAAAAATACGCCCGATGCGCGCCAGAATGCCGGGGCGGTCGGGAGTGATGATTTCGAGTACCGTACAGCCGCGTTGTTCGTTTTGGGCAAAAATGGTTTCGGTGGGCATGCGGAAGTATTTCAGCTTGCGTGGCGTGTAGCGTTGCACCAAGGTTTTCAAGGCTTCCGGGTTTTCCAGTGCGTCTTGCAAGGTGTCATGGATTTTTTTGATGCGTTGCGTGTTGCTGCTGAGCGGTTGACCATTGGCATCGAGTACATAAAACGTATCGACAACGTAGTTGCTTTCGGTCGTAAAAATGCGTGCGTCCACAATGCTCAAGTCGAGTTGTTCCAGTGTGGCGGCCACCGTTGCAAAAATACCGTTGCGATCGGGCATGCGAATAAAGATTTGTGTGGCCTGCTGGAACTGGCTGTCGAAGGCTTCTTTGATCAGGATTAAGGGCTGATCCGGTTTGGCGTGTGCGGCAATGGCCTCGGTGTGCCAGACAATATCGTTGGCCGTTTCGCGTAAAAAGTAATCGTCACCCGGATTGCCCCAGAGCGCGATAATTTGGTCACGGGTAAAGCCTTTGATGGCGAGTTTGCCGATGGCGGCTTCTTGCGTGTCGGCCACCCAGTCGCGTTTGTCGATGTGATGTTCGAGTCCGCGGCGCAACATGCGTTTGGCTTCGGTGTATAGCTGGCGCAGCAGCGAATCGCGCCACGAGTTCCACAGTGTCGGGTTGGTGGCGTTGATGTCGGCGACGGTCAGCACGTACAAATAATCCAGGTGGGTGGTGTCGCCCATTTCCAATGCGAATTCGCGGATAACGTCCGGGTCTGAAATGTCTTTACGCTGCGCCGTGGAGGACATCATCAAGTGGTGTTCTACCAGCCATGCAACAAGGTTGGCATCGCGACTGCCCAAGCCATGCAGCAAGCAAAACTCGCGCGCATCGACGGCGCCCAGCGTCGAGTGATCGCCTTTGCGGCCCTTGGCAATGTCATGAAACAGGCCGGCCAGATACAGCAGTTCTATTTTAGGCAGTCGTTGCACAATGCTGTGCGCAATAGGAAACGATTCTTGCATATCGGGCTTGCGTAAGCGGCGCATGTTGGCGAGTACCAATAGCGTGTGCGCGTCGACGCTGTAGATATGAAATAAATCAAACTGCATTTGCCCGATGATTTTTCCAAATGCCGGAATGTAACGGCCGAGTATGCCGTAACGCTTCATGCGCTGAACTTGCTCACTGACTTTATGTTGTGCGCGCAAAATCTCGATAAATAATTGCTGGTTGCGCGGATCGGCCCGAAACGCATCATCCACCAGATGGCGATTGGCACGAATCAGGCGAATGGTGGCAGCGCGCACGCCTTGAATGCCGTCGTGACGCGCCATCAATAAAAATATTTCGAGCAATGCCGGTGGATAGGTTTTGAACACGCGATCGTTGCTGGCTTCAATGTAATTGTTGCGCACCCGAAAGCGAGCGTTCAGTTCCAGTATGTTTTCCGGCTCGCAGGCGCGCAGAATCGTTTCATCAAAGTGTTGCAGCAGTTGGTCGTTGAGTTCCGAAAGCATCATGGCCCAGCGGAAGTAGCTGCGCATGAACTGCTCAATGCCTTGATTGTTCTCGCTGTGTTCAAAGCCGAGTAACTCAGCCACGTTGCGTTGGTGGTCAAACAGCAAGCGATCTTCGGCACGGCCGGTGATCATGTGCAGGGCGTAACGGATTCTCCATAAATAGGCCTGCCCCTCACTCAGGGTGCTGTATTCGATTTCGGTGATGAAGCCGTGGTCGACCAGATCGCGCAATGTGTCGGCACCAAAGTGGCGTTTGATCACCCAGCCGACCATTTGGATGTCGCGCAGGCCGCCGGGGCAGGTTTTGATATTGGGTTCGAGGTTGTATTCGGTGTCGTTGTATTTGCGGTGACGGCCAATCTGCTCATCCCACTTGGCGCGAAAGAACGCAGCACTCGGCCATATTTTGTCGGGGCCGGTTTGTGTTTTCATGCGTTGGTAGAGTGCATCGGGGCCTTGCAATAGACGCGATTCCATCAGGTTGGTGGCAACCGTAATGTCGTCACGGGCATTGCTGATGCATTCCTCCACGGTGCGTACGCTGTGACCGATGTGCAGGCCCATGTCCCAGAACAGGGTGATGATTTTTTCAAGCTGGGCATCCAGGGCGGGGTCTTCGCGCTCCAGTAAAATCAGCAGATCAATGTCCGATTGTGGATGCAGCTCGCCACGGCCATAGCCGCCCACGGCAATCAGGCAGGCGGCAGGGCTGCCGGGCCACTCGATGCGCCGCCACGCCTGGCTGAGCACGGCATCGACCACGGCGGCACGCATCCACACCAGTTCGCGCACGTCAGCGCCTTCGACAAAACGGGTGTCGAGTGCTCTGCTGGCACGGCCGAGCACGTCTTTGTACAGGCGTATCGGGTTGGCGCCGCCATCGAGGGCTTGCGACAGCGCGCTGCTGTCGAGTACATCGGCGGGTAATAAGGGCAATTGCATCTTAGCCCCGGTACCACGGTTCGCCGGGGCGGGCGGTAAAGACGTCAACGCCGTCGGCGGTCACGCCCAGCGTGTGCTCCCATTGGGCCGATAAGCGGCCATCGGCGGTGGTGACGGTCCAGCCGTCGCGCTTGTTCAGTTTGGTTCGGTGGCCGCCTTGGTTAATCATCGGCTCGATGGTGAAGGTCATGCCTTCTTGCAGCACCAGCCCGGTGTTCGGGCGGCCGTAGTGCAGCACTTGCGGGTCTTCGTGAAATACCCGGCCGATGCCGTGCCCGCAGTATTCGCGCACGACGGAATAATGGTTGCTTTCGGCATGGGTCTGGATGACATGGCCGATATCGCCCAGTCGGGCGCCGGGTTTGACGATCTCGATGGCGCGGTACAGGCATTCCTGCGTGATGCGCACCAGTCGTTCGGCGTGTTTTTGCGCCTCGCCCACAAACACCATCACGCTGCTGTCGCCGTGGTAGCCGTCTTTGATGACGGTGATGTCGATATTGATGATGTCGCCGTTCTTGAGAATCTTGGTGTCGGCCGGAATGCCGTGACAGACCACCTCATTGACCGAGGTGCAGATCGACTTGGGGAAGCCGTGGTAATTCAGCGGTGCCGGTATGGCCTGCTGGGTGTTCACAATGTAGTCGTGGCAGATGCGGTCGAGCTCGGCGGTACTGATGCCGGGCTGCACGTGCGGGGTGATCATGGCCAGTGCCTCGGCGGCCAGCCGGCCAGCCACGCGCATGCGTTCGATTTCGTCGGGGGTTTTCAAGGTAACTGACATGGGAATCGGTATATGCGGCTCATTGGGCGCGCCATTGTACCGTAAGGCTGCCATGGGAGTACCGCAAAGCGGCGCGGGCAACGGGTTTCTGTTCAATTTTTCAACAGAGTGTGGTATAAAGCGCGCCTCCACGGGCATGGTGCCCTGGAGATAACGACACACATGCACCAACACGGCGACCCCGGGTGCCTATATCCCTTCACAGGGTGCGGGTTGGGTTCGACGGGTGCATGGAGGCCTAACCCGAACACAAGGACTATGACAATGCCGAACATCACAATGCGTGACATGTTGCAGGCGGGCGTGCACTTTGGGCACCAAACCCGTTTCTGGAACCCTAAAATGCGCCAATACATCTTTGGTGCACGTAACAAGATCCACATCATCAACCTTGAGCACACCATGCCGGCTTTCCAGGAATCCCTGGCGCTGGTGAAGCGTCTGGCTGCCAACGGCAACAAAATTTTGTTTGTCGGCACCAAGCGTTCAGCGGGCAAGGTGATTGAAGAGCAGGCTACCCGCGTGGGTATGCCGTTTGTGTCACACCGCTGGTTGGGCGGTATGTTGACCAACTACAAAACCATTCGTGCTTCAATCAAACGCTTCCGTGAGCTCGATGAGCAATCACGCAATGGCACGTTTGAGAAGCTGACCAAGAAAGAAGCCCTGATGCGCACCCGCGAAATGGAAAAGCTCCAGCGCAGCATCGGTGGCATCAAGGACATGGGCGGCTTGCCCGATGCCTTGTTTGTGATCGACGTTGACCACGAGCGCATTGCGGTTCGTGAAGCCAATAAACTGGGCATTCCGGTGATTGGCGTGGTCGACACCAACTCAGACCCGGAAGGCGTGGATTACCTGATCCCCGGCAATGACGACGCGATGCGTTCAGTGAAGCTGTTCGTTTCAGCCATGGCCGATGCGATTGAAGAAGGTCGTGCCGAAGGTCGTGGTGGTCGTCCAGCGGCCGAGGTTGTCGAGGCCAGCAAAGCCGAAGGTCAGGCCGAAGCCTGATTTTTTGTGACATCAAGGGCCCGGCTTTGGCCGGGCCTGTTTTTTTAAAAGCTCGCTGCGCGATGGCGCACGGGAATAAATCAAGTGGAGAACAATCATGGCAACAATTTCTGCCTCTTTGGTTAAAGAGCTGCGTGAGCGCACCGGCCTCGGCATGATGGATTGCAAGAAGGCGCTGGAAGCCGCTAATGGCGATATTGAGCAGGCCATTGATGACCTGCGTAAATCCGGCAGCATGAAGGCCGCTAAAAAAGCCGGCCGTGTTGCAGCGGAAGGCGTGGCCGCCACCCGCGTATCGGACGATGGCCGTTACGGTGTAATGGTTGAAGTGAACAGCGAAACCGATTTCGTGGCGCGTGATGCCAATTTCCTCGCATTCGTTCAGCAAGTGGTTGATGCCGCATTCGATGCGCGCGAGGCGTCATTGGACGACTTGATGGCTGCCGGTCTTGAAACCGCACGCACGGCCTTGGTTCAAAAGATTGGTGAGAACATTTCCGTGCGCCGGGTAATGCGCGCTGAAGCTGCCGATGGCGTGTTGGGTAATTATGTTCACGGCAATAGCCGCATTGCAGTATTGGTGACGCTGAAGGGTGGTAATGCCGAGCTGGCCAAAGACATTGCCATGCACGTTGCCGCGTCTAACCCGGCCGTGGTGACCGGCAATGAGGTTTCTGCCGAAACACTGGAAAAAGAAAAGGAAATCATTCGCGCACTGCCCGATATGCAAGGCAAGCCGGCTGACATCGTTGAGAAAATGGTCGCAGGCCGTATCAGCAAATACCTGAAAGAGATCAGCCTGGTGGATCAGCCTTTCGTGAAGAATCCGGAGATTACGGTCGCCAAGCTGGCGAAAGATGCCGGTGCCGAGGTGCTTTCTTTCGTGCGTTACGAAGTGGGCGAAGGCATCGAGAAGGCGGAGGTCGATTTTGCGGCTGAAGTGGCGGCTGCAGCTCAGACCGGTCGTTAATATCGCGGGAAATCGCTGAAACGGGGGGCAATTGCCCCCCGTTTTGTATTACCATGTTGCCGCACTTGGGCATACCGGAGGCGCCATGGCTGGCAAGGGTCGCGACAAGCAATACAAGCGTATTTTACTCAAGTTGAGCGGTGAGGCCTTAACGGGCCAAGAAGCATTCGGTATTGATCCTAAAGTACTCGACCGGATGGCGCTCGAAATCGGCCAGTTGGTCGGTATCGGTGTGCAAGTCGGTCTGGTCATCGGTGGCGGCAATCTGTTTCGAGGTGCGGCGCTAAGTGCTGCCGGCCTGGATCGCGTGACCGGCGACCACATGGGCATGCTGGCGACCGTGATGAATGCTCTGGCGCTGCGCGATGCGT
The DNA here is from genome assembly GCA_036568505.1 of Pseudomonadales bacterium. Taxonomy (GTDB): domain Bacteria; phylum Pseudomonadota; class Gammaproteobacteria; order Pseudomonadales; family M0112; genus M0112. Next base: position 9,186 of record DATCSK010000032.1, read on the forward strand.
TGGAGCGCGCCAATATCAACAGCCGGGTAATGTCGGCAATCCCCATGAGCGGTGTGGTCGATCATTACGATCGACGTCACGCCATGCGTGCACTCGAAGACGGTGACGTGGTGGTGTTTGCTGCCGGCACCGGCAATCCATTTTTTACCACGGATTCGGCCGCCTGCCTGCGTGGCATCGAAATTGATGCCGATCTGGTGTTGAAAGCGACGAAAGTCGATGGCGTGTACGACAAAGATCCGGTACGCAATGCCGATGCTAAAAAATTCGACCGCCTGAATTACGATCAAGTGCTGGAAATGAAGCTCGGTGTCATGGATTTGACGGCGATTTGCCTGTGCCGTGATCACGGCATGCCGGTGCGCGTATTCCAGATGGACAAGCCCGGTGCCTTGCTCAGCATTGTGATGGGCGAAAAAGATGAAGGCACGCTGATTGAAGCGAGCACAGAGAAACTCTAAGGGAGAAACGTCGTGATTAACGATATCAAGAGCGAAGCCGAGTCCCGTATGAAGAAAAGTCTGGAGGCACTGAGCTCGACCTTGAGCAAAGTGCGTACCGGTCGGGCACATCCGGCTATTCTGGAAGGTATTCGTGTGGATTATTACGGCACTGAATCGCCGCTGTCTCAGTTGGCCAATATCAATGTGGAAGACGCACGCACACTCACCGTGGTGCCGTGGGATCGTCAAAGTGTGCAAGCCATTGAAAAAGCCATCATGAAGTCGGATCTGGGTTTGAATCCCTCGACGGCCGGTACCGTGATCCGCATTCCCATGCCGGCACTGACCGAAGAAACGCGCAAAGGCTATATTCGTCAGGTGCGTAACGATGCCGAAGGTGCGCGCGTGAGTGTGCGTAACGTGCGTCGTGATGCGATCGCCCAATTAAAAGATTTGGTGAAAGAAAAAATCATCAGTGAAGACGAAGATCATCGCGCACAAGACGATATCCAGAAGCTGACCGATCGCTTTGTCGCCGAAGTCGATAAAGTGCTGACCGCCAAGGAAGCCGACCTGATGGCGTTTTGATCCCCGTGATTGAAGCGACAGGCATTCCTGTGGACGACGAGCCCCTTAATACACCCAAGCATGTCGCCATCATCATGGATGGCAATAACCGTTGGGCGAAATCCCGGCGCTTGCCCGGCGTGGGTGGTCATCGGGTGGGCGTTGAAACCGTGCGCACCATTCTGAACGCCTGCGAAGAGTTCAATATTCCCTATCTCACCTTGTTTGCGTTCAGCAGCGAAAATTGGCAGCGCCCCCGGCCGGAAGTCGAGGCCTTGATGAGCCTGTTTTTGTCGTACTTGAAAAAAGAAGCCCGCGAGTTGCGTGACAACGGTGTGTGTTTGCGGGTCATCGGTGACCGGTCACGTTTTTCGAAAAAACTGGCTGCGGCTATTGCAGAGGCAGAAGCCATTACTGAAAACGCCGGTGCACGGGTATTAACCTTGGCGGCTGACTATGGTGGCCAATGGGATATTGCACAGGCAGCGCGCAGGCTGGTGCAAGATGTGCAGGCCGGCAATTTGTCAGCGGATGCTATCGATGGTGCGGTGTTTGATCGCTACACCTGTTTGGCCGATTTGCCCAAGCCGGATTTGTGCATTCGCACCGGCGGCGATCACCGCATCAGTAATTTTTTATTGTGGCAATTGGCGTATGCCGAATTGTATTTCACCGATGTGTATTGGCCGGACTTTGATCGTGCGGCATTCGTGCGGGCGCTGGAAGATTATTCCGGCCGCCAGCGACGCTTTGGTCGCACCGGCGACCAGATAGAGGCCGATCAATGTTAAAGCAGCGCGTCATCACGGCAGTCCTTTTGGTGTTGGCGCTGGGGTCGGCGGTTGCATTCGTGACGCCGCAAGGTTTTGCGGTGCTGATGGCGTTGGTGTTGTTATTGGGCGCATGGGAGTGGGCGTTGTTGGCCGGTTATCGCTCGCGTGTTGCGCGCAGTTTGTACGTGCTGCTGATAGCAGTCGCCATGGTGCTGTTGGCCGGCCGATTGGGTTTTCCGTTGGCGCGAGATGGATTGCGTGAGGTGTTGGGTGCGGCAGGGCTGATGTGGGCCATGGGCCTGTTGTGGGTCATGAGTTATCCCGCGAGTGCCAAACTGTGGGGCAATAAAATTGTGTTGAGCGTGTTGGGTGCGCTGGTGTTGGTGCCTTGCGGCATGGCATTGATCTATCTGCGCGAAGCACATGGCTTGAACAGTGTGCTGTATGTGGTGGCGGTGGTGTGCAGCGCGGATATCGGTGCGTACTTTGCCGGTCGTGCATGGGGGCATCGCAAGCTTGCACCCGCCGTAAGCCCGGGCAAATCCTGGGCGGGTTTTTGGGGTGGTTTGGCGTGCGCGTTGCTGTTGGGTGTCATCGCCGCCTGGCAACAGTGGTTTCCGATGTATGCGCCATGGCAATGCGTGATGGCAACGGGCGCGGCGTCATTGGCATCGGTGCTGGGTGATTTACTGGAAAGCATGGTGAAGCGTCATCGTGGCGTGAAAGACAGTGGCCGCTTATTGCCAGGGCATGGCGGTGTGCTGGACCGGCTTGACTCCCTCACGGCCGCAGCGCCCGTTTTTGCCTTGTTCTGGCTGCTCTGGAGCACGGCGTTGTGAAGGCAAGTGCGCAACAGATCACGGTGCTGGGTTCAACCGGTTCGATTGGCAAGAGCACGCTGGATGTCATTGCACGGCACCCGTCGCGTTATACGGTATTTGCCTTGTCGGCTCGCCAAGACTGGCAAACCCTGTTGCAGCAATGCCAGCAATTCAAACCGGTTTATGCCGTGCTCTTTGATGACCATGCGGTGGCCTCCCTGCGTGCGGCCTTGCGCCAGACGGGCATCGATACGCAAGTGCTGCAAGGTGATGAAGCACTGGTGGCGATTGCCTCCGATGATCGTGTGGATTGTGTGATGGCGGCGATTGTGGGTGCGGCAGGTCTGCCGTCGGCCTTGGCAGCCGCTCGTGCCGGCAAGCGCGTATTGCTGGCCAATAAAGAATCGCTGGTGATGGCCGGTAGCCTGTTTATGGCGGCCGTGCGTGACCACGGCGCGACCTTGCTGCCAATCGATAGCGAACACAATGCGATTTTCCAGTGCATGCCTGCCGGCTATCGTGCCGGTACGCGGGCGGCGCACGTGGAGCGTATTTTATTGACAGCCTCCGGAGGGCCTTTTCGGGGCTGGTCAGCCGACGCACTGGCATCGGTGACGCCGGATCAGGCTTGCGCGCATCCCAAGTGGTCGATGGGTCGCAAGATTTCGGTGGATTCGGCCACGCTGATGAACAAGGGGCTGGAAATTATCGAGGCCTGTTGGCTGTTCGATATGCCGGAGCACCTCATCGAGGTGCTGGTGCATCCGCAAAGCATTGTGCATTCGTTGGTGGCGTATGCCGACGGCTCCGTGTTGGCGCAAATGGGGCAGCCGGATATGCGCACGCCGATTGCCTACGGTTTGGCGTGGCCAGCGCGCATGGACGCCGGTGTCGAACGACTGGATTTACTGAAAGCCGCGCGTTTGGAGTTTGAAGCGCCCGATGGCGCGGTATTTCCTTGCCTGGATTTGGCGCGTGATGCGTTTAAGGCCGGCGGGGTGGCTCCGGCCTACCTGAATGCCGCAAATGAAGTGGCGGTCGCCGCATTTCTGGAAGGCCGTGTGGGCTTTATGGCCATTCCGGCCTTGGTCGAGAAGGCATTGGCGAGAGCGCCAGCGGTCACCGAACTCACCCTGGATGTGTTATTGGCTGCCGATGCGCAGGCGCGGCAGTACGTGATGAAGGAGCTCCCACACTGATGGACTTGCTGTATACCATCGCAGTGACGCTGGCCACATTGGGCATTCTGGTGACCATTCACGAATGGGGTCACTTTATTGTTGCGCGCCGCGCCGGCGTGCGGGTGTTGCGTTTCTCGATAGGTTTTGGGCAGCCCTTGTTTGGGTGGCGTGATCGCCATGGCACTGAATTTGTCGTGGCGTGGATTCCGTTAGGCGGCTACGTGAAGATGCTCGACGAGCGTGAAGCACCGGTGGCGCCCGAGGATCGTTCGCAGTCTTTCAATGCGCAGCCGGTGTCCTCTCGCATGGCGATTGCTGCTGCCGGCCCGTTAGCCAATCTGGTGTTGGCGGTGGCGGTGTTGTGGGTGGTGTACATGGGCGGTGTCAGCGGTCTGGCCCCGGTGATTGACAGCGTGGCCCCTGGTTCGCTGGCCGCCGAGGCCGGGCTAGAGGCCGGGCAGGAGATTGTGGCTGTCGACGGCGGAGCAACCCCCACCTGGCGTCAGCTGAATTGGCAGTTGTTGCGACGCATTGGCGACAGCGGTGAGATGGTGGTATCCGTTCGTTACCCGAATGCCAGCTTGATTTATGAATCACCGGTATCGCTGGATGGCTGGATGGCGGACGCCGAAGCGCCTGACCCTCAGGCCGCTTTGGGTATTACATTGCGGGTGCCGGCATTGCCGGCGATTGTGGACAGTATTCTCGAGGGATCGCCCGCCGCTGCAGCGGGTTTTATGCCGGGGGATCGCATTCTCAGCGCCGATGGCACGACACTGCGCGACTGGGGGCATTGGGTGGACTGGGTGCGTGAGCGACCGAATCAGGCGATCCGGGTTGAAGTGGAGCGATCGGGCAGTATCCAGCTGTTGACGGTAACGCCTGAATCGCATGCCGATGAGGCCGGAAAGCCTTTTGGGCAAGTGGGCATGGGGGTGCGCCCCGAATGGCCGCAGGAGCTGATACGCCAATACCGCTACTCGCCGTTGGAAGCGATAGCGCCTGCGCTGCACGATTGCTGGCGCTATGTGACGATTACCCTGGATTCGCTGCGCAAGATGCTGGTAGGGCTGATGTCCCCGCGTAACTTGAGTGGCCCTGTGACTATTGCTAAAGTGGCCGGCTCCTCGGCCAAGGCCGGCTGGCAGTCGTATCTGGAAGTGCTGGCTTTGCTCAGCGTGTCGTTGGCAGTGTTGAATCTGCTGCCGATCCCGGTGTTGGATGGCGGGCATTTGCTGTTGTATGCGCTGGAAGGCCTGATGGGCCGTCCAGTGCCTGAAAAAGTTCAGCAAGTGGCCTTTCAAATAGGCTTTAGCATTATCATTGGCATTACTATTCTGGCGCTCTTTAATGATTTCACTCGTCTTTAATCGTATCGTGCGCCGGCATCTTCTGTTGCTTGTGGTTTTTCTGGGGCTTCCGTTGCAAGCGTGGGCCAATGCGTTTGTCGTGCAAGACATTCGCATTGAGGGCTTGCAGCGGGTATCGGCCGGCGTGGTGTTTGCGGCCTTGCCGCTCGCGATTGGCGATACCGTCACGGAAGTGGATATGCCGCGTTTGGCGCGGGCGCTGTTCCAGACCGGCAATTTTGACGACGTGCAACTCGGTCGTGATGGCAATGTGCTGGTGATCAGCTTGCAAGAGCGTCCCGCAATCAGCGAGATCAATATTTCCGGTAACAAGATTCTTGAAACAGACTCACTGAAGAAAGCGCTGAAAAATGTCAATTTGACTGAAGGTCAGGTGTTCAAGCGCTCGACGCTTGAATCCATCCAGCTTGAATTGCAGCGCCAGTATGTGAGCCAGGGTCGTTACGATGCCAGCATTACCACCGACGTGATCTTGAAGCCGCGCAATCGCGTGGCCATCGATATTGATATTGATGAAGGTTCGGTTGCCGTGATCAAACAGATCAGCATTATCGGTAATTCCGTATTCCCAACCGAATTGTTGCTGGATCAGTTTGAGCTGACCACGGGCGACTGGATGTCCTTTATTTCCGGTGATAACAAGTATTCCCGCGAAAAACTGACCGGCGATCTCGAGAAACTGAAATCGTATTACATGGACCGCGGTTACATTAATTTCGAGGTAGAGTCGACGCAAGTGTCGATCAGCCCGGATCGCGAAGGCGTTTACGTGTCTATCCACATTCAGGAAGGCGCGCTGTACACCGTCAGTGGCTATGAATTGTCGGGTGATATTGTGCTGCCCAAGGCCGAGCTGGAGCGGTTTGTGGTGATGCGTGAAGGCGTGGTGTTCTCGCAGCGCATGATGACCAGCTCTGAAGAAATCCTGACGCGCCGCTTGGGCAATGACGGTTATGCGTTTGCCAAAGTGACCGGTATTACCGATATCAACGAAGAAAACAAAACAGTGAAAGTAAAATTCTTCATTGATCCGGGCAAGCGTGCTTATGTAAGACGCATTGATTTCAGAGGCAACACCAAAACAGTCGATAACGTATTGCGTCGCGAGATGCGTCAAATGGAAGGTGGCTTGGCTTCGACCACCGAGATTGAACAATCCAAATTACGCCTGGAACGACTGGGCTACTTTAAAGACATCAAGGTAGAAAATAACGAAGTGCCCGGTACGGATGATTTTGTGGATGTGGTCTATTCGGTGGACGAACAGCCGTCGGGCAGTATCGGTGCCAGTATTGGTTTTTCGCAGGATGCCGGTTTGATTTTGGGCGCAAACCTTCAGCAGAATAACTTTTTGGGTACGGGCAAGCAGGTGGGCATTGGCCTGAGTCGCAGTGATTACCAGGATTTTTATCGCTTCAGTTATGTCAATCCGTATTACACCGAAGACGGCGTGAGCCGCGGATTTAGCGTGTTTTATCGATCCACCAATCTGGATGAGGCGAACGTGGCCAGTTATACCACGGATACCTTGGGCGGCAGCATCAACTTTGGTTACCCCATTAAAGAAACCGAACGGTTGGGTTTCAGTTTTGGTTTCACGCATACGGAGTTGACCGTCGGCACCGGGCCCGTGCAAGAAATCAAGGCGTCACCGGTGCCCATCGGTGGAATCAATTCGTATCTGGCTGAGCCCATTCATCATTACAATAATCTGGGTGAGCCGGTTGATATCAACGATAACGTGATACCGGTGGTGTCGCCGGTTCCGGATAACCTCTATATCACGCACGAAGAGGGTTTTCTGGATCTGTACGGCGAGGAATATAACGACCTGCCCATTACCGTGAGCTGGATACAGTCTGAATTAAACCGTGGGCGTCTGGCGACGCGCGGTTTTTCGCAGCAGTTGTCGTTGGAAGTGACAGCGCCCGGCAGTGATGCCGAATACTTCAAGCTCAACTGGAATGGCCAGATCTTTGTGCCGTTAACGCGAGCCCTGACGCTGCGCTTCCGGGGTGATCTCGGCTATGGCGATGGCTATGCCGGTATGGACGAGTTGCCGTTTTGGGAAAATTACTTCGCTGGCGGTTTTGGTTCGGTGCGGGGTTATAAAAGTAATACCCTGGGGCCGCTCAGTACGCCGGCGGCTATCTATGACTACCAATATTCGCAAGCCACCGTTGATGGCATGGGTAATGTGATTGCATTAACGGACCCGGCGTATGTGTTCAACGCCGCCACAGGAAAGCTGGCGGCTCAGCCGCTGTATACTAACGGGATCGATCCATTTGGCGGCAATATTCTGGTCAGCGGCGGGGCTGAATTATTATTCCCGCTGCCCTTTATCAAAGATCAGGATTCGTTGCGGACATCGGTCTTTCTGGATGCCGGCAATGTGTTCAGCACGAATTGCCGTAAAAGCCAGCTTGCCTGTACGGACATAGACTTTGCTGAGTTGCGTTATTCCGTGGGCCTTGGTTTGACCTGGATTACAGGTTTTGGGCCGTTGACTTTCAGTTTCGCCAAGCCGCTGAACGAAGGCGAGTATGACGAGACCGAGGTGTTCCAGTTTTCACTGGGGCAATCATTCTGATGTTCTTGAAGGAGAATGCTGTGAGTGTAAAAAAATTATTGGCGTTGTTGCTGGTGGTGTTGCCTGTCACGGCCTTGGCTGATGGCAAGATTGCAGTATTGAATCAGCAGCAAGCACTGTTGAATACGGATGTGGCCCAGAAGCGTTTCAAGGCACTGGAAGCCACTGAAGAATACAAGAAGCACATGGCCGGACTTGAGGCCGTTGAAAAAGAAGGCCAGGATTTATTGGCTAAATTGAAAAAAGACGCAGCGGTGATGAGCGAGACACAAAAGCAGGAAGCCAGTAAAAAGCTGAATGATTTGAAGTCCGATGCCCAGCATTTTGCCAAAAAGTTGCAGGAAGCGCGGCAGTTGGAATTCCAGCAAGTCGTTCGTGAAGTCGGGCCGCGCTTTCAAAAGGTATTGTCCGAGTTGCTGAAATCAGAAAACATCGGTTTGTTGCTAAATCAGGAAGCCGGTGTGTTGTATGTGGACAGCAGCTACGATATTACCGCCAAGGTAACGGATAAACTGAATCGCAGCGAGTAATTGCTCGCTTGAGATAAGGGGAACGCTATGCCGGAGCTGACGCTCGGGGCGATTGCACGGGAAATAGGCGCTGAATGCTCCGGTGACGCGTCGCATGTGGTCACGGGCATACAGTCCTTGCAGCAGGCAAGCGCTTCGGAGCTGTCGTTCTTGTCCAATGGCTTATACCGCCAGCACTTGAGTAACACGCAGGCGGCAGCGGTCATTCTCACGGCCGAGTTTGCCGCCGAGTCGCCGGTGCCGACGCTGGTGGTGGCAAACCCGTATCTGGCTTATGCACGATTGTCGCAACGGTTTTCGAACACTCCCGTGATGGCTGCGGGGGTGCATGCTTCAGCGGTCGTGGCATCGACAGCCACGATTGCTGCAACGGCCTCGATTGGGCCGAACTGCGTGATTGCTGAGCATGCAGTGATTGGCGAAAAGACGGTGTTGCATGCCGGTGTGGTGGTGGGGGCGGGCAGTGTGATCGGCAGCGATTGCTTATTGCACGCGAACGTCACGCTGTACCACGGCGTGCGTTTGGGGGATCGGGTTACCGTGCACAGTGGTGCGGTGATTGGATCCGATGGTTTTGGGTTTGCCTCATCCCCGGACGGTTGGGTCAAAATTGCCCAAAACGGCGGTGTCTGCATTGGCTCGGATGTTGAAGTCGGTGCCGGGACGACCATTGACCGTGGTGCCTTGGGCGATACGGTGCTGGAGGATGGCGTCATCATCGACAACCAGGTGCAGATTGCCCACAATGTGCACATTGGTAAAGGCAGTGCGATTGCCGGTTGCACGGCGATTGCTGGCAGCACCCGGATTGGCGAGCGTTGCACCATTGCCGGTGCCGCCGGTATTACCGGGCATTTGACCATTGCCGCAGGCGTGCATATCACCGCAATGAGTTTGATCAGCAAGTCCATTCATGAGGCCGGTGCCTATTCATCCGGTACGGCCATGGCGCCGACCAAAGAGTGGCGTAAAAATGCCGTGCGTTTTTTGCAGCTGGATCAATTGTTTCGTCGTGTCAGTGATTTGGAAAAGAAGCAATAACACGCCTATCGATAGGCGACATAATGGAGTCGTATTGTGTTAATGGATGTGAATGAAATTCGTGAGTTCTTGCCGCATCGTTACCCCTTTCTTTTGGTCGATCGCGTGCTTGAAATGGAAATCGGCAAGTCGATTTATGCGTACAAGAACGTCAGCATTAACGAGCCTTTTTTCGATGGGCATTTTCCTGACATTCCGGTGATGCCGGGTGTATTGATTATTGAAGCGATGGCTCAGGCTGCGGGCATTCTGGGTTTCAAAACCATGAATAAAAAGCCGACCGACGGCTCGATTTATTATTTTGTGGGTGCGGACGATATGCGATTCAAGCGTCCGGTAGTACCGGGCGATCGTCTGGAATTGCGTGCAACGATTTTGGGCGAAAAGCGCGGCATCTGGAAATTTGAATGCACGGCGCATGTGGATGGCAAGTTGGCCTGTTCCGGCGTCATTCTGTGTGCTGACAGGCAGCGCTAATTCGTGATTGACCCTCGCGCCATCGTGGATCCTTCAGCGCGTCTTGCGGATGACGTGCATATCGGGCCGTGGACGATCGTGGGGCCGGACGTCGAAATCGGTGCCGGCACCGTGGTGGCCTCGCACGTGGTGATTAAAGGGCCAACGGCCATTGGTGCGAATAACCGTATTTATCAGTTTTCGACCGTGGGTGAAGACACGCCGGATTTGAAATACAAAGGCGAGCCCACGCGTTTGGTGATTGGCGATAACAATGTGATTCGTGAAGGCGTCACCATTCATCGCGGCACCGTACAAGATCGCGCCGAGACCACGATTGGAAACCATAATCTGTTGATGGCGTACGTGCACATCGGGCACGACAGCGTGATCGGTGATCACGCGATTCTGGTGAACAATACGGCTTTGGCAGGCCATGTGATTGTTGGTGATTGGGCGATTTTGAGTGGCTTTACCTTGGTGCATCAGTTTGTTCGCATCGGTGCGCACAGTTTTTCCGGCATGGGTTCTGCGATTGGTAAAGACGTGCCCGCCTATATCACCGTGGCCGGCAATCCGGCCGAAGCCAAAGGCATCAATGCCGAAGGTCTCAAGCGGCGGGGCTTTACGCCAGAGGCACTGTCCGGACTGAAGCGCGCCTATAAAACCGTTTATCGGCAGGGTTTAACCCTGGAAGAAGCCATGACCGAGCTGAAGGCCATGACTGCCGATTGCCCGGAAGTTGCCCCATTGCTGGAATCGCTGCAAGCCTCGTCTCGCGGCATCGTGCGCTGAGGCGCCGGGCGCTCATGAGCACCGATACGCCTTCTCATTCCTTGGTGATTGGTTTATTAGCCGGCGAAGCCTCGGGCGATATTCTGGGTGCCGGCCTGATGGAATCCTTGAAAGCGCGATTCCCCGAGGCCCGATTTGTGGGGGTGGGCGGGGCGCGCATGCAAGCAGCCGGCCTTGAAAGTTGGGAAGACATGGATCGTCTGTCCGTCATGGGTCTGGTTGAACCTTTAAAGCGCCTGCCCGAATTGCTGGCCATGCGTCGGCGGCTGCGCAAGCGTTTTATTGCCGCAAAGCCGGATGCTTTTATCGGCATTGATTCGCCTGATTTTAATCTCACGTTGGAGCGCCAATTACGCGTCGCCGGTATACCCGTGTTGCATTATGTGAGCCCATCGGTCTGGGCGTGGCGTCGTGGTCGCATCAAAACCATTCGCAATGCCGTCGATCGCATGCTGACCTTGTTTCCGTTCGAGGCGCGTTTTTATGAGGCCGAAGGAATCGAGGTCAGCTTTGTGGGCCATCCTTTGGCCGATCGCCTGAGTGGAGAGCCGGGACAGCAAGTCGCGCGCCAAGCCCTGCATTGTGAGCCAGAAGGCACCTTGGTGGCGTTATTGCCGGGCAGTCGGGCCGGCGAAATTCAGCAGATGGGCTCTTTGTTTATACAGGTGGCGCAGTGGTGCTTGGCGCGGCGGCCGGCATGGCGTTTTATTGTGCCGGCGGCATCGCCCGAGCGGTTGGCTGAGCTGCAGCGTCTGTTGCAGCCGTTCGAGGCCGAGCTGTGTGCTGCGGCGAATACAACGGTTTGCCCTGTGCAACTGGTCGACGGTCAGTCGCAGTTAGCCATGACCGCAGCCGATGCCGTGCTCATGGCATCGGGTACCACGACACTGGAGGCCATGTTGCTGCGTCGTCCGATGGTGGTGGCGTACCGCATGGCACCGCTGTCTTATGCGATTTTGTCGCGCATGATCAAAGTGCCGTGGGTGTCACTGCCCAATTTGTTGGCGAACAAGGCATTGGTACCCGAGCTCTTGCAGGATGCGGCAACGCCGGAGGCCTTGGGTGCAGCGTTGCTTCGTTATTTTGACGATGTCAGCCAGCGGGACGTCTTGTTGGCCGAGTTTGCCCGTCTGCACGAGGCGCTGCGTTGCGATGCCAGTGAGCGCGCCGCCGATGCAGTATTGGCCACCATTGAGCAATGCAGGGCACGGCGTTGATGGCGCCGGAAATCTGGGAAACCTTCAACGGTGTTCTGGCCGGCGTGGACGAGGCAGGTCGTGGCCCCTTGGCCGGTGATGTGGTGGCCGCTGCGGTGATTCTTGATCCGGCCCGGCCGATTGCCGGGTTGGCGGACTCTAAAAAATTAACGGCCAAACGTCGTGAGCAATTAGCGGTGTTGGTACGTGAACGGGCCTTGGCGTATTGCGTGGCGCGCGCCAGTGCCGAAGAAATTGATCAACTGAATATTTTGCAGGCTACCTTGTTGGCGATGCAGCGCGCGGTGGACGGGTTGGGTCAGGTTCCCGAATGGGTGCTGGTCGATGGCAATCGCTTGCCGCGCTGGTCCTATCGTGCGGAAGCCGTCGTTAAGGGGGATGCGCGGGTGGCGGCGATCAGTGCCGCCTCTATTTTGGCTAAAGTCGCCCGCGATGCGGATATGCTGGTCATGGATCAGCAATACCCGCAATACGGCTTTGCCCGTCACAAGGGCTACCCCACGCCGGATCATTTACAGGCCTTGCAAGAGCATGGCGCCACGCCGGAACACCGCAAAAGCTTTGGCCCGGTTCGGGCTGTATTGAATCGGCCCGAGTGAAGGTGCTAAGGTCAAAGCCTGCCGTTTGCTCGGCGTCCACCCCGCACAAGGTGCCCGCATGACCCCCGGATTTGTACATCTCCGGCTGCATACCGACTATTCCCTGAAGGACGGGTTGATTCAGGTGGGCGATCTCGTCAAACGCACCGCCGAGCTGGGGATGCCTGCGGTTGCCGTGACCGATCACAGCAATCTGTTCGCGCTGATCAAGTTCTATAAAAAGTCGATGGCGGCCGGCATTAAGCCGATTGCCGGCGCGGATTTGCAGGTGCTGAACGAAGCCGGCGACGACACTGCATTGCTGACGGTGTTGGTGCAGAACGCGGTGGGTTATCAAAACCTGATCATGTTGGTCTCCAGCGTTTGGCAGCATCAACAGCACGGAAAACCCTTACTGCCACTGCAGGTGCTCTGCCAGCACAGTGAAGGGCTGATTGCCCTGTCGGGCGGACGGGAGGGCGATATTGGTAAAGCGCTGCTGGCCGGTCATGCCGATCTGGCTGCCGAGCGTCTGGGTTTCTGGCAGCGTTATTTCCCGGGCCGGTTTTATCTGGAGTTGCAACGCACGGGCCGTGAATACGAAGAGGATTATTTGCATGCCGCAATGACCTTGGCCGAGCGTACACAATGCCCGGTGGTGGCCACCAACGACGTACGCTTTTTAGCCGCAGAATCGTTTGAGGCGCATGAAACGCGGGTCTGTATTTCCGAAGGCTATGTGCTGGAAGACCCGCGCCGCCCGCGTCACTACAGCGACCAGCAATACCTGCGCAGCCCGGCAGAAATGGCCGAGCTTTTTGCCGATATCCCCGAGGCTCTGGCCAATTCGGTGGAAATTGCCAAACGCTGCTCGATTGAAATCGGATTGGGCAAGTACTTCTTGCCGCAATACCCCGTACCCGAAGGCCACACCGAAGACAGCTATTGCCGTGAAATGGCGCATGCGGGTCTGGTTGATCGGCTGCGTGAATTAAATGCAGCACGCCCGGCAGACGACCCTTTGCCGGAAGCGGTGTATGTAGATCGCTTGGCGTTCGAGTTGAACGTGATTGCCCAGATGGGCTTTCCCGGCTATTTCCTGATCGTGATGGACTTCATCGGCTGGGCGAAACGCAATCAGGTGCCGGTCGGCCCGGGTCGGGGATCGGGGGCGGGTTCATTGGTGGCGTATGCCTTGGGCATCACCGATCTGGACCCTTTGGCGTATGACTTGCTGTTCGAGCGCTTCTTGAATCCCGAGCGGGTCTCCATGCCCGACTTTGATGTGGATTTCTGTCAGGAAGGTCGCGACCGCGTGATCCAGTATGTTGCCGATAAATACGGTCGTGAAGCGGTTTCGCAAATCATCACCTTTGGCACCATGGCGGCCCGTGCGGTGGTGCGGGATGTCGCGCGCGTGCAAGGCAAACCGTATGGGCTGGCCGATAAACTTTCCAAGTTGATTCCCGGCACACCCGGCACCACCTTGAGTGCGGCGATGGAGCAAGAAGAACCGCTGCGCGAATTTGTGCAGTCGAGTGATGAAGCGTCCGAAATTTTTGATATGGCTTTTCAGCTGGAAGGCTTGTCGCGCAATGTCGGTAAACACGCGGGCGGGGTGGTTATCGCACCCGGCCCTTTGACCGATTATGTGCCGACGTATTGCGACGAAGACGGTGCGAACGTACTCAGTCAATTTGATAAAGACGATGTCGAAGCCGCCGGACTGGTCAAGTTCGACTTCCTCGGTTTGCGTAACCTCACCATCATCGATTGGGCCTTGCGAATGATTAATCGCCGCCGTGCGCAAGCCGGTGAAGAAGCGATCAATATCAACCGCATTCCGATGGACGACGGCAGCACGTACGCCCTGCTCAAGCGCGGCGATACGACGGCCGTGTTCCAGCTGGAATCGCAAGGCATGAAGGAGTTGATCAAGCGCCTGCGGCCCAGTTGTTTCGAAGACATCATTGCCTTGGTGGCCTTGTTCCGTCCGGGTCCTTTGCAGTCGGGCATGGTCGATGATTTTGTGAACCGTAAACACGGCCGGGCAGAGGTGGTGTACCCGCATCCGTTGCTTGAACCGGTGCTCAATCCCACCTACGGGGTTATCGTGTATCAAGAGCAGGTCATGCAGATCGCTCAGGTGTTGGCCGGTTATACCTTGGGCGGTGCTGATTTGTTGCGCCGTGCCATGGGTAAAAAGAAGCCTGAAGAAATGGCCAAGCAGCGGGCTATTTTTGAAGACGGTGCCGCAGCACAGGGCATTGATGCAAAACTGGCAACGGCCATTTTCGATTTGATGGAAAAATTTGCCGAGTACGGTTTTAACAAATCGCATTCGGCGGCCTATGCGTTAGTGGCCTATCAAACGGCGTGGTTGAAAGCGCATTACCCATCGGAGTTCATGGCCGCGACCTTGTCGTCGGTGATGGACAACACCGATAAAATCGTCAGCTTGCTGGAAGAGTGCCGCCGCATGGGGCTTGAGGTGTTGCCGCCCGATGTGAATCGCAGTGAGCATGCATTTACCGTGGATGACGAGGGACGCATTATTTACGGCCTGGGCGCCGTCAAGGGTCTGGGGGAAGGGCCGGTGTCGGCCATTGCACAGGCTCGCGAAGGCAGGCCGTTCAGTCACTTGTATGACTTTTGCCAGCGTACCGATGCACAAAAACTCAATCGTCGGGCGCTGGAGGCATTGATCCGTTCCGGCTCGTTCGACAGCCTGGGCGAAGAGCGTTCGGTGCTGATGTCGTGCATGAATGAGGCCATTCGCGCTGCCGAGCAGCAGGCCCGCAATGAAAGCGTGGGCATCGAAGATTTGTTCGGCGGTGCCGTGCCGCAGGCCAGCGATGAAGACGTGTATCGCGAAGCGCGCCATATCCGCCCGTGGGATACCCACACCCGCCTGCAAGGCGAAAAAGACACGTTGGGGCTGTACTTGAGCGGCCATCCGATTGACCCGTATGAAAGTGAATTAAGTAAGCTGGCCAGTCGTCGACTGGACCAGCTGGAGCCCAGTCGGCGCGAGCAAGTGCGTGCAGCAGGCCTGATTATTCAAGTGCGCACCCGCAAAATGAAAAACGGCGATACCGGTGCTTTTGTGACGCTCGACGATCGCACCGCTCGAATCGAAATCAGCCTTTTCTCCGAGGCCTACAACCAGTTCCATAGCAAATTGGTGAAAGACGCCTTGGTGGTTGTAACCGGCGAAGTCGGTGAGGACCGCTTTAACGGTGGTTTGAAAATGACCGTGCGCAATCTGCAAACCATTGATGAGGTACGGCAAGAAAAGGCCGGCTGCCTGTTAATCCGGCTGCGACACGACGGTATTGCCAAAGGGGCACTCGAGCGACTGGCCGATGCGTTGCATCCCCGCGATAGCAGCGGCTGCCCGGTGCGCGTGGAATACACCGGCGAGCGTGCCTGCGGCATGTTGGAGCTGGGTCAGGAGTGGCGGGTCAAGCCGACCGATGAGCTGATCCGGCGCTTGCGCGAACACCTGGGCCCGGAGGCGGTGGCCTTGCGTTACGAAGCCTGACGTTTCGATTTGGGCGATGTTTCAGTTACTATACAGCCCTCTGTGAAGGGCCTTCAGGACACTCATGAACCCGAATTATCTTGATTTTGAACAGCCGATTGCCGATCTCGAGTCAAAAATTGAAGAACTCCAGATGGTGGGCTCGGGCAATGATCTCAATATCACCGAAGAGCTGTCCCGCCTGCGCGGTAAAAGCCGCAAGCTGACAGAAAAGATTTTTGCTGATCTGACCCCTTGGGATATCGTGCGCGTGGCGCGTCATCCGCGCAGGCCTTACACCCTCGACTACATCAGTCGTCTGTTTCCCGAGTTCGATGAATTGCACGGCGACCGCCATTACGGCGACGATCCTGCCATTATCGGTGGTGTGGCGCGCCTTGAAGGCGAGCCGGTCATGGTGATCGGACAAGAAAAAGGCCGCAACGTACAAGAGAAGGTAAAGCGTAATTTCGGGATGCCGCGCCCGGAAGGTTATCGCAAGGCTTTGCGTTTGATGGAAATGGCCGAACGTTTCGCCATGCCCATCATTACCTTGATTGATACACCCGGCGCTTATCCCG
Source organism: Pseudomonadales bacterium (assembly GCA_036568505.1). Taxonomy (GTDB): domain Bacteria; phylum Pseudomonadota; class Gammaproteobacteria; order Pseudomonadales; family M0112; genus M0112. Next base: position 25,655 of record DATCSK010000032.1, read on the forward strand.
GTATTGATTCCGAAGAACACAATATCAGCGAAGCCATCGCCCGCAATCTGGCGGTGATGTCGCGTCTGAAAACGCCGATTATCTGTACGGTGATTGGTGAAGGCAGCTCCGGCGGTGCCTTGGGCATCGGTGTGGGCGATCATATTTGCATGTTGCAATACGCCACGTATTTTGTGATCTCGCCGGAAGGCTGCGCCAATATCATTTGGAAAACCTCCGAGAAAGCGCCCGAGGCTGCCGAAGCCATGGGCCTGACCTCCACCATTCTCGAAGACCTGGGCATTGTGGATGCCACCATCGAAGAGCCGCTGGGTGGCGCGCATCGCGACCCGGATTTGGCCGCGGCGCGCTTGAAGGCACATTGGTTGGGTGAGCTCGATCGCCTGAAAGCCATGCCGATGGATGCACTGCTCAAGCGCCGTTACGACCGCCTGCTCGCCTTCGGCACGCCTTGATTCACGCCCGGGAGCGATCATGCCTTCCGATGACGCTTTCGAACAACGCCTGCATGCCCGAATCCATGCCCCGCACTGGTGGCTGGCCTTCAGTGGCGGGCTCGATTCCATGGTGCTATTGCACCGTCTGGTGACCTTTTGCCGTGAACACACATCGCCCCGATTGACTGCCTTGCATGTGCATCATGGTCTGCAGGCCGATGCCGATCAGTGGGCTGCGTTTTGTCAGCAAGTGTGTGCCAATCTGGGTGTTGAGTGCCGCGTGCTATCGGTGACCGTTCAGGCGGGTTCCGGGCAGAGCATTGAAATGGCTGCTCGCGAAGCGCGGTATGCCGCGTTGGAAGCTTGCCTGAATCACGGTGAAGTGCTGTGGATGGCGCATCACCAGGATGATCAGGCCGAAACCATGCTGATGCGCTTGCTGCGCGGTGCCGGGCCTGCCGGTTTGGCCGGCATGCCGGTTGAGCGGCCATTGGGAGAGGCACGTGTCGTGCGTCCCTTGCTGGACACGCCTCGGCAGGTGCTTGAGGTCTATGCCAGGGCACATGCGCTGGAATGGGTGGATGACCCGTCAAACGACAGCCTGCAGATGGACCGGAATTTTCTGCGGCACGAGATTCTGCCGCGCCTGGCCGAGCGTTGGCCGGCGTATCGACAGGGCATGACGCGTTCGGCGCATTGGTTGCGCGAGCAGGCAAGCGTTGAACACGAGGCTCTGCATGCACTGTTGACGCCCCGCATGGGGCAAGACCGTTATGGATGTTTTCTGGTGCTGGACGGCTTGGAACGCTGGTCCGGGGCTTTGCGGCAAGCATTGTTACGGCAGTGGTTGCAGGTCTTGCATTGGCCGATGCCTTCTGCAGCACGCTTGGCGTCACTTGACCAGGACGTGCTGCTGTCGCGGCCGGACGCGCACGGCACATGGGCGATGAACGATGGCGTGTTGAGCCGGTTTCAGCAGCGTTTGTACCGGCATCCAGCGATATTGCCGCCAGCAGAAGGTGTATGGGCTGAACCTGCGCATGCTTTTGTGATGAATGCGGATATGCGGCTGCATGCCAGTGCCGGTACGGGAGCCGGCTGCCTGTGTGCCGATTTTCCATTGCAGGTGCGTTACCGGCAAGGCGGTGAACGTTGTCGTCCGGCAGGGCGCGGTCACAGCCAGACCCTGAAACATCTCATGCAAGAGTACGCGGTGCCGCCCTGGCTGCGCGATGCTGTGCCCTTGCTCTATGCCGGCGATACGCTGGTGGCGGTGGGGGATTACTGGGTTTGCGCAGAATACGAGGCGGCCGAGAACCAGACAGGCTGGAAAATTCATTGGGAAATCGCTGTTGCCAATTGAGCTTAAGGCCTATGTTTGCTAATCTGCTCTCCCATCTTCGGAACGTGTGAGCACGCCCAAATTTCCTCGGGTGTTGTTTCACCAGGCATCGGAATTGCCTCATGACGCAGTATATTTTTGTAACCGGAGGTGTGGTTTCTTCGCTCGGCAAGGGTATTGCCGCAGCGTCTCTCGGAGCGATACTGGAAGCTCGCGGGTTAAAGGTCACCATCCTCAAACTCGACCCGTACATCAATGTTGATCCGGGCACGATGAGCCCATTCCAGCACGGCGAGGTCTATGTGACCGAAGACGGTGCTGAAACCGATCTGGATCTCGGCCATTACGAGCGCTTTTTGCGCACGCGCATGACCAAGCGCAATAACTTCACCACCGGCCGTGTCTACGAAACCGTGTTGCGCAAAGAGCGTCGTGGCGACTATCTGGGCGGTACGGTGCAGGTCATTCCGCACATTACCGATGAGATCAAGCGCCGCATCCGCGAGGGCGCCCAAGGTGTCGATATTGCCATTGTCGAGATTGGCGGCACGGTGGGCGATATTGAATCCCAGCCATTCCTCGAAGCCATCCGCCAAATGCGCATTGAAGTGGGTGGTCAGAACTGCCTGTTCATGCACCTGACCCTGGTGCCGTATATCGCCACCTCCGGCGAAACCAAGACCAAACCAACTCAGCACTCCGTGAAAGAGCTGCGTTCGATTGGCCTGCAACCCGATATTTTGTTGTGCCGCTCCGAGACCGAAGTCGATGTTGACTCCCTGCGCAAAATTGCCTTGTTCACTAACGTAGAAGAACGTGCAGTGATTCCGCTGCCGGATGCCAAGTCCATCTACAGCATTCCCTTGATGCTGCATCGTCAGGGCCTGGATTCGATTGTGGTCGAAAAACTGCATCTGGATTGCCCGCCGGCCGACCTGCACGAGTGGGACGCCGTGGTGGAAGGCCTGATGAGCCCGGAAAGCGAAGTCTCGATTGCCATGGTCGGTAAATACATGGAATTGCTGGATGCGTATAAGTCACTGATCGAAGCACTGATCCATGCCGGTATTCGCAGCCGCACCCGCGTCAACATGCATTACATCGATTCGGAAATCATCGAGCGCGATGGCGTCGATGTTTTAAAAGGCATGGATGCCATTCTGGTGCCGGGTGGTTTTGGTAAACGCGGCGTCGAAGGCAAAATCACCACCGTACGCTATGCGCGTGAAAACAATATCCCGTATTTGGGTATCTGCTTGGGTATGCAAGTGGCTGTTATTGAATACGCCCGTCATTGCGCAGGCCTGACCGAGGCGCACAGCACCGAATTCAAGGCCGATGCCGCCCAGCCGGTTGTCGGCTTGATTACGGAATGGGTCAATGAAGAGGGCAGTGTTGAAACGCGCACGGAGTCATCCGATCTGGGGGGCACCATGCGGTTGGGCGCCCAAACCTGCCATCTGGTGCCGGGTTCGCTGGCTGCGCGTACCTACGGCGCTGATACGGTGCTTGAGCGCCATCGTCACCGTTACGAAGTGAACAATCATTTTGTGCCGGCATTGGAAGCTGCAGGGCTCAGAGTTGGCGGTTGGTCTCAGGATCACTCACTGGTTGAAATGGTGGAGATCCCGACACACCCCTGGTTTGTGGCCTGCCAGTTCCATCCGGAATTCACCTCCACGCCGCGTGATGGGCATCCACTGTTTTCAGGCTTTGTTGAAGCCGCGCGTGCCCACGCAACACAAAAAAAGAGCGTGACCGCCTGATGAGCACCACGGTAACGCTCGATATTGCTAACCTTGCCGTGGCGAATGACCGCCCCTTTGTGTTGTTCGGTGGCATGAATGTATTGGAGTCGGCCGATCTTGCGATGGAAGTGGCGCAAGCGTATGTCGACGTGTGCACGCGTCTCGATATTCCCTATGTGTTCAAAGCATCCTTTGATAAAGCCAATCGTTCATCGATGCATTCTTTTCGTGGCCCGGGCCTTGAAGCCGGTTTGAAAATCCTGGCGGATGTCAAAAGCCGGTTTAATGTGCCGGTGATTACCGATGTGCATGAGCCTTCGCAGGCAGAAGCGGTTGCGCAAGTGGCGGACGTTATCCAGTTGCCGGCCTTCTTGTCACGACAAACGGACCTGGTGGTGGCGATGGCCAAAACCGGTGCGGTGATAAATATCAAGAAAGCGCAGTTTTTGGCGCCGCATGAAATGAAGCACATTTTACGCAAATGCGAAGAAGCCGGTAACGCGCGTTTGATGTTGTGCGAGCGCGGCAGTGCGTTCGGGTACAACAATCTGGTGGTCGATATGCTCGGCTTTGGCATCATGAAGCAGTTCGGCTACCCCGTATTGTTTGATGTGACGCATTCGCTGCAAATGCCGGGCGGTCGATCCGACTCGGCCGATGGTCGCCGTCATGCGGTTGTCGAGTTGGCACGCGCCGGTATGTCGCAAGGGCTGGCGGGACTGTTCCTGGAAGCGCACCCCGACCCGGATAATGCCAAGTGCGATGGTCCTTGCGCTTTGCCATTGTCGGCGTTGGAGCCGTTCCTTAAACAAATGCAATCGATCGACCGCCTAGTTAAAAGTTTTGAACCACTGGTTATTCGCTAGATCAATCCGGAGTTATGCATGACGACCATTGCCTCAGTCAAAGCCTTTGAAATTCTCGATTCCCGTGGCAACCCAACGGTGCAAGCCGATGTGGTATTAAGTTCGGGCGCTGTCGGTACGGCGAATGCGCCATCGGGCGCTTCAACGGGCTCGCGTGAAGCACTGGAGTTGCGCGATGGCGATGCCGGTCGTTATTTGGGTAAGGGCGTTCAGAAAGCCGTGGGCGCGATTAATAAAGATATCGCGGCGTTATTGAAAGGCCGGAATGCTGAAGATCAGCGCGCGATTGATCGCATCATGATTGATGCCGACGGCACTGAAAACAAATCAAAGTACGGTGCCAACGCGATTCTCGCTGTGTCATTGGCCGCAGCGCGTGCGGTGGCCGTCGCTAAAAATATTCCCTTGTATCAGCATATTGCCGATATGAATGGTACGGCCGGTCAGTACAGCATGCCGGTGCCGATGATGAACATTATTAACGGCGGGGAGCATGCCGATAATAATGTGGATATTCAGGAATTCATGGTGCAGCCGGTGGGTGCCCAAAGTTTTACCGAAGCGCTGCGCATGGGGGCCGAAATATTTCATCACCTGAAAAAAGTACTGCATTCGCGTGGGCTGAACACAGCGGTGGGCGATGAGGGTGGTTTTGCACCCAACTTGCCTTCGAACGAAGCCGCAATAGAAGCGATCATTGAATCGGTTGAAAAAGCCGGTTACCGCATGGGTGCGGATATCACGCTGGCGCTGGATTGCGCAGCATCCGAGTTCTACGACAACGGCCAGTACAACCTGGCGGGTGAAGGTCAACGTTTTAATTCATCTGAATTTGCCGATTACCTGGCCGATCTGGCTGCGCGCTATCCGATTTTGTCGATCGAAGACGGTATGCACGAAAGTGATTGGGCGGGCTGGGCTGAGTTGACCCGGAAAATAGGCGATCGCGTGCAGCTGGTCGGCGATGATTTGTTCGTGACCAACACCAAAATCCTAAAACGCGGTATTGATGAAAAGATCGCCAACTCGATTTTGATCAAATTCAATCAGATTGGCAGCTTGTCGGAAACGCTCGATGCGATTGCGATGGCACGTAAAGCGGGTTTTACGGCGGTGATTTCACACCGTTCGGGTGAAACCGAAGACACCACCTTAGCCGACTTGGCCGTCGGCACGGCCGCAGGCCAAATCAAGACCGGCTCCCTGTGTCGTTCTGACCGGGTAGCCAAATACAATCGCCTGTTGCGCATTGAAGCCGAGCTGGGCAAGCAAGCACCGTATCGGGGGCGAAAAGAGTTTCGCGCCTGATGGAGTCTCGGCCAGAGCTTCTCTGGCTGTACGCTCGCAGGCGGGTTGCGCGGACAAGCCTATGAGATGGATGTTGCTGATATTGTTGATGCTGTTCGCAGGCCTGCAATACCGGCTGTGGTGGGGCGAAGGCAGCTTTGCGCACATTGCATCACTCAAGCGCGACATCCACGATCAACGCGAACGCAATCAGGCTTTGTTTCAACGCAATCAAACATTGGTGCGTGAAGTGATCAGCTTACGCAACAGCACCGACGCCATCGAAGAGGCCGCTCGTTCCGAGCTGGGCCTGATCAAGCCGGGCGAAACGTTTTATATGGTGATTGAGCCAGAGGCCAAACAGCCATGAGCGTGGATGCGCCCGGGCTATTCGCCGTGATGCCGGCAGCCGGTGTTGGCCGTCGCATGGGTGGCGCTCTTCCCAAGCAATATTTGCCGTTGCTGGATCAGACGGTCATCGAACACAGCGTGCAGGCCTTGCTGGCTGTGTCTGCTGTGAACCAGCTAGTGGTTGCTGTCTCGGCCGACGATACGCATTGGCAGGCATTGCCTGTTGCCTCGGATCCTCGCGTACGCACAGTGATCGGGGGGGGCGAGCGAGCGCACTCGGTATTCAATGCGCTGAATGCGTTGCAAGCGGCCGAGCACGATTGGGTGTTGGTGCACGATGCCGTGCGCCCTTGCATTCAACCCGGCATGATCGAGCAGCTGTTGCAGGCCTTGGGCGATGACGCGGTGGGCGGTTTGTTGGCATTGCCATTAGCCGACACGCTGAAGCAAGAGCAATCCGGTCGCGTGACGGCAACGATCGATCGCGCAGGCTTATGGTGCGCACAAACCCCGCAAATGTTTCGCTACGGGCTGTTGAAAACGGCGCTGCGCGATGCCTTGCAGGCCGGTGTTGTGGTGACGGATGAGTCTGCCGCCATGGAGCGGGCAGGGCATGCGCCGCGTCTGATCACTGGCACGGCCAGTAATTTGAAAGTGACGCGGGCCGATGATTTGTCGCTGGCGGCGTATTGGCTACAAACACACAAGGAGCAGCGCTGATGTATCGCATTGGGCAGGGCTACGACGCACATCGATTCGAATCGGGCGACGGCGTCACACTGGGTGGTGTGCGCATTGCGTGTGACCACGGCATAGTCGCGCACTCCGATGGCGATGTGCTGCTGCACGCATTGTGCGATGCGTTGTTGGGTGCGTTGGCGTTGGGGGATATCGGCCAACACTTTCCCGATACCGACGAGCGTTATCGGGGTGCCGACAGCCGGACATTGTTACTGGCCGTCATGGATAAAGTGCGCGCCAGCGGTTACGGCATAGTGAATGTGGACACGACCGTGTTGGCGCAAGTGCCGCGGCTGGCACCGCACATTACCGCCATGCGTGAAGCGATGGCGGCCGTACTGGGTTGTATGGTGGGCGATGTCAGCGTCAAGGCGACCACCACGGAGCGCATGGGATTTGTCGGCAGGGAAGAAGGGATTGCGGCCTATGCAACGGTGTTGCTGATGCGCCATGACCGCTGATCTCCGATGGTTTCATGGTTATCCCTATGCGTTGGGGCGTCCCGTCTGTCGCGCACGGCTGCGTGCGCAGCCCGATGATTTTCGGGTCGATGAACTCCTCGATATCGCATTGACGGGCGAAGGCGAGCACGTCTGGCTGCAAATTGAAAAGACCAGCCTGAATACCCGTGATGTGGCCGATGCGTTGGGCCGGTTTGCGGGCATCAATCCCGCGCAAATCGGTTACTCGGGTCTTAAAGACAAACACGCGGTTTGTACGCAGTGGTTTAGCGTGCCGGTTCCGGTGTTGACGCAGATCGACTTTAATCCGTTTTCTAAAACCGGCTGCCGGGTCTTGCATCAGCAACGCCATAACCGAAAACTGCGCCAAGGCACGCACCGCGAGAATCGCTTCAGTATTCGCCTGCGTGATGTGCAAGGTCATGCGGAGGTAATGGAGTCGCGTTTGCAGTGCATTCGTGAACAGGGTGTGCCCAATGCGTTTGGCGAGCAGCGCTTTGGGTTTGCCCGGCAGAACATAACCCGCATGCTCGACTGGTCCCGTCATGGCGGTCGTCGTCCGGGCCGGCATGTCTTTGGCCTGTGGTTGTCGGCGGCCCGCAGTTTCTTGTTTAACGAAATATTGTTTCGTCGGGTATTGGATAACACCTGGTGTTTGCCGTTGCCGGGTGATGTCATGATGTTGGCCGGTTCGCATTCCGTATTTGTTCCTGACGCAGTCGATGAGCTGCTTCTGCAGCGCGTGAGGGAGCATGACCTGCACGTTTCCGCACCGCTGTGGGGAGACGGCCATTTGGTGTCGCAAGGGCCGGTGGCCCAGCTGGAAGCAGCTGCACTAAAGCCCTATGATGAGTTGGTGCAATTTATCGCTCGACAACGGGTGGCGATGCATCGCCGTGCCTTGCGGGTTTGTGTGCCCGATCTGGCATGGACGTGGGAGACAAACAGTACATTACGGCTTGATTTCACCTTGCCGTCCGGCTGCTTTGCCACGGCCGTGTTGCGTGAATGTTGTTTGACATTGGAATCCTGAAAGCTATGCCGCAAGAACAAATCAATGTATCCGGTATCGGAATGACATCCCAACGCACGCGCAATCGTTTGATTGAGCGTTTATTCGAACAAGGCATCCGCAATCACGCGGTGATTGAGGCCATAGGCAGTACCCCAAGGCATCTTTTTGTGGACGAAGCCTTGTCGAACCGGGCTTATGAAGATACCGCATTGCCGATAGGCTATAACCAGACCATCAGTCAGCCCTATATCGTCGCGCGCATGACCGAACTTTTGTTGGGCGGTAATCAAACACTGGATCGCGTATTGGAAGTAGGCACAGGCTGCGGTTATCAAACCATGATTCTGGCGAATTTGGTGAAGCGGGTGTACAGCGTTGAACGTATCGCACCACTGCAAGAGAAAGCGCAGCAACGTCTCAAGTCTTTGAAAATAACCAATGTGTTTTTCAAGCACACGGACGGTACGATGGGCTGGCCTGAAAAGGGTCCGTTCGATGGTATTTTGGTCACGGCATCGCCGAAAGACGTACCGCAAGAATTGTTGGCGCAATTGGCCGATGGTGCGCGACTGGTAATTCCTGTTGGTGATGAAAACGGTCAGGTGCTGCGCATTGTCCAACGGCAGGGCGACGAATTTATAACCACCGATCGCGAAGCGGTGATGTTTGTGCCTTTATTGGGCGGCACGGTCAGTTAAGGAGAAAAAATGTTACGCACGCGCTTGGAATGGTTGTTGTTGTACGCCAAAGGAATCGCGATGGGGGCGGCCGATGTGGTGCCAGGCGTGTCCGGTGGAACGATTGCATTTATCAGTGGTATTTATGAAGAGCTGATCCATAGCTTGCGCTCATTGGATCACCGCGCATTGATGGTGTTGCTGCGGCAAGGTCCGCTCGCAGCCTGGAAGGCGATCAACGGTAATTTTTTAACCGTGCTGGTGTCGGGAATTTTAACCAGTATTGTATTGCTGTCGCGTGTCGTGATGTATTTATTGGAACATTATCCGTTGCCATTGTGGTCGTTTTTCTTTGGTTTGATATTGATGTCGGCCGTGATGATTTATCGCCAAGCCCATGACCGTTCGGTTTCGCATCATGCCTTGCTCGTGGCGGGTGTTTTGATTGCAGTCGCGATTACCTGGGTGAATCCCATGCAGATCGAGCCAACGCTGTGGATGTACTTTGGTGCAGCAGCATTGGCGATTTGCGCAATGATTTTGCCGGGCATTTCCGGCAGTTTCATTCTTTTATTGCTGGGCATGTATCCGCACGTGATTCGAGCGATCAGTGAGCTGAACCTGACCGTGTTGGTGGTGTTTGCCGCAGGGTGCGGCCTTGGACTCATGGCTTTTTCGCATGTTTTATCGTGGTTGTTGCGCCGCTGGCATGACGCCATGTTGTTATTCATGACAGGCTTTTTGATCGGTTCGCTGGCGATGGTGTGGCCTTGGAAGCAAGAAGTCAGCAGCTACATTGATCGTCACGGCGAATCGCACCCGTTGATGCAGGTGAATGTTGCGCCGTGGCAATACACGGAGTTGAGTGGCCAACACAGCCAGTGGCTGTTGTGTGTGTTGTTGATGTTGGCGGGCATTGTGCTGATGCCGCTCTTGCAGGCCTGGGCTTCTCGTCTGCAAAAGTCAGCAGGTTAAACACGATGCCATCGATGCTGACACAGTCTGGCATCAAGCGTCTTTCGGGACGATGGCTCGGTCTTTGCCTTTGCCTTGTGATGACGGCGTGTGCAAGCACCGATGGGCCGCAGAGTTACACGGTTCGCCGGGGAGATACGCTGTATTCCATCGGTAAATACTACAATATGAATTATCGCGATATTGCATCGGCCAATAACATCAGTCATCCCTACCGTCTTGAAGTCGGTCAGCGCTTGCGAATTCCGGTGACCAATCCCGGCTACCACACGGTATCGCGTGGTGAAACCTTGTACTCGATTGCCTGGAATTACGGGTTGGATTATCGGCAGTTAGCCGCAGCGAACAATATCCGTTATCCCTACACGATTCATACGGGGCAGCGCTTGCGTCTGGATGCACCGGCCAGTACTGCCACGGCCTCGACGACGGCACCCAAACCCGTGGCCAAGCCGGTTGCCAAAGCACCCTCCAGCAGCACCAGCACGAAGTCATCAGCCACGTCGCCACCACGCAAGGCCGCCCCCCCCATGCCGACCAATCGCGACCCGTGGGCATGGCCTGCCAGTGGCAAAGTCATTGAAACGTTTTCTACCAGTGGGCGTGTGAACAAAGGCATTGATATAGCCGGTCAGCGCGGGCAACCCATTCAAAGTACGCGTTCGGGTAAGGTGGTGTATTCCGGTACCGGCATTGCCGGCTACGGCAACCTGATTATTATCAAACACGATGAGACGTATTTAAGTGCCTACGCACACAGCGAAAAAGTGTTGGTCAAAGAAGGTGATGAGGTGAAGGCCGGGCAAAAAATTGCCGAGATGGGCGATAGCGGCACCGATCGCGTCATGCTGCATTTCGAGATTCGCCGTGAAGGCAAACCGGTTGATCCGTTAGGTTTTTTGCCACGACGCTAAATGCCGTCGTCAACTATGGACGGGAACCGTCCGTTTACAGTACAGTCGATCAAGGAAGGATGGCGGGGTAGCCGGTATGGGTAGTAAAGGCAAAGAGCCTCAAAACGACACGGATGATCCAGAGCTGTCGGATATTGACGACGGCGATACCGATTTGTTGCCCGACGACGATGACCTTGGCGATGAGTCTGAAGACGTCATTCTTCCGGAAGCCGACGACCTTTATAAAGGCGGCTTTGATGCCACCCAGATGTATCTGCGCGAAATCGGATTCTCACCGCTGCTGACGGCTGAAGAAGAAATCTATTTTGGCCGTCTGGTTCAAAAGGGCGATGAAGCAGCCCGAAAACGCATGATCGAGTCCAACCTGCGACTGGTCGTAAAAATATCACGCCGTTATTTGAATCGGGGTTTGACCCTGCTGGATTTAATTGAAGAGGGCAACCTCGGTTTGATGCGAGCCGTTGAAAAATTCGACCCTGAAAAAGGCTTTCGTTTTTCAACCTATGCCACGTGGTGGATTCGCCAGACCATCGAACGCGGCATCATGAATCAGACGCGAACCATTCGCTTGCCAATTCATATCGTGAAAGAGCTCAACGTGTATTTGCGCGCAGCCCGTACATTGACCCAGCAACTCGACCGCGAACCGAGTGCCGAAGAAATTGCCACCATGCTGGATAAACCGGTCGAAGACGTGCAGCGCATGTTGAAGCTGAACGAGCGGATCGCTTCGATTGATGTGCCGATGGGTGGCGAAGCCGATCGCCCACTGGTGGACAGTATCGCCGACCAAAGCATGTCGGATCCCGCCGACTTGCTGCAAGACGACAACATGAAAGAATGCATTCTGTCGTGGATGGAAGAGCTCAATGAAAAGCAGCGTGAAGTGATTGCCCGGCGCTTTGGCTTGATGGGGCATGACAGTGCCACGCTGGAAGAGGTCGGTCGCGCAATTGGTCTGACGCGTGAACGGGTGCGGCAAATCCAGATGGAAGCGTTAAAACGCTTGCGGGGCATCATGGAACGTCAGGGTTTGAATCAGCATTCGGTTTTTGATTGAGACTTTGCCGATAATTCTTGTGCGATATATCTCACATTGAGGTGAGCTTTATCTTCATCTTGGCAGCCTTCGCTGCCATCAGTGCAGCTATCTAATTGATTGTATTGATGTTTTTTTATTGTTCGCTTGCGCCTGCATGGTATGCCGGGGGCTTGGGTGCTATTTATCGGCCAGCGACGCTTTAGTATAGGCGCTGTAAGGATGCACTGTTCGCCATATGGATGTGGTGAGACACGGAAGTCATGCAGGATGCATAAACGTTGGAACGGACACCAACACATGATGTTTTTAAAGGGCGGCGCAAGCCGCCCTTTTCTTTGTCCGCTAAAAATGGCGGCTGAAAATGATGGGTGTCCCTAATTTAATGATGGGTGTCCCTAATTTAAATTTACAAATTAACAGGCATTAAAAAAGGCAGCGATCGCTGCCTTTTTTAATGGAGTCGTATTAGCCCGCTGTTTGCGGCGTGCCCTTGGCTTCCATTTGCATGTCGTAAAACATTTTCCGGTAGTACGGAATGCAACGTTCCATCGCTTGTGCGGTGGTGTACAGCGGTTCATAACCGAGCTCGCGACGGGCCTTTTCAATGCTGAAGTAGTTGTTGATCGAAATGCGCTCTACCGCCAGCGGTGGCAGGGGTGGCTCCGGGAAGCCCAAACTGAAATGCAGGCGCTCCCAAATCACCATCACAAATTTCACTATCGCGGCCGGTACCCGGAAGGTCGGGTAATCAATGCCGCAGGCTTCGAGCACCGGGCGGGAAAATTCGAACATATTGACCGGGTCGTTATCGTTGATGAAATACGCTTGCCCGGGCGCCGCGCCGCCTTCGACTAAATGCTGGGCTGCCAGAATTTGGCCGTGAATCAGGTTATGCACATAAGAGTTGTCGAGCAGGGCTTTCTTGCTGCCGACCAACACTTTGACGCGACCGGCGATGACTTCGGTAAACAGGCGCTTGAACATGGTTTGATCGCCCGTACCCCAAATGCCGCTGGGGCGAATCGAGCAGGTCAGCAAGCCGTCCTGCCCATTTTCTGACAGTACGATTTGCTCGGCTTTTACTTTGGTTTCGGTGTAGAGGTCATTGAAGCGGGTGGTGTAGGGCAGGCTTTCGTCGCCGCCGGAAATCGGCTTGCCGCCAATCACGACACTGTTGCTGGCGGTGTACACCAGCCGTTTCACGCCCTGAGCGCGGCCGGCTTTGAGCATGTTTTCGGTGCCGCCCACATTCACCGAGAAACTGCGATTGCGGTATTCGGGGGTGACGGCCTTGCCGCCATTGAGGTCAATCAATGCGGCGGTATGAAAAATCGTATCGACGCCTGCACACGCCTTGAGCACGGTGTCGTAATCGCAAATATTGCCTTGAATCGTTTCGAGGTTTTCGTGCGCCGGCAGTGGCGAGGGTGCCAGATCAAACGATTTAACCTTGTGCCCTTTCTCGAGCAGAGTCTTCACAAAATTGCAGCCCACAAATCCGGAGCCACCGGTGATCAATACGGTACCAAGTTCGGTGGTGAGTTTAGGGTCGCGCGAGGTATTGGGCATTAAACTACTTCCCTCCAGATCAACGGCAATCTGGGCACAGTCAATTATTGTCGGTATAGGCTCTGGGCCGGCGGCGATTATAGACCAGCCCCCACCTGCGGGCTACCGCAAAAGCCGTCAAGGCAGGTTAAATTGCTGTCAGATGGAGGGTTTGGCAAAGCCTGAAAACAGCACATCCAGAAGGCTGTCAGCCTCGCGGGCCAAGGCCTGCGGCTCGTATTCGGGTAGCAGCAACCAGCGCCGCACAACCAGATTGCGCACCGCACTGTAAGCCTGATAGGCCGTTTCGGCGGTAACGCCATGGCGCAGCTCACCGCGTTGCCCGGCCAGCCGAAACAAAGCCAATGCCTCGGCCATGCAGCGGTCATTGGGCTCTTGGCCTGGTCGCAGCAGTGCTTGGTCAATATCCATGCCGCTGGAGTATGTCAGCACCATGGTCATGAACGGGCGATGGGCCTCCAGCATCGTCAGCTGCTCCACAAACGTCTGTCGAATCAATGCCAGTGCGGGTTGGTTGGCGTTTTCAGGGGTCTGTGCCGGAGGTGTTTGTTCATACCAGAAGCGTGCAATCTCCCAGAGAATCGCGTCTTTGGAGGCCAAATAGTTAAACAGCGTTTTGCGTGACACCCCGGCATCCAGCGCAATGGCATCCATGGTGGTTCCGTTGAATCCGCGATCGCTAAACAGCTTGTAAGCAGCCGCCAGAATGCGGGAATGCGTTTTTTTCATGCGCCGGGCTATAGCGTTCGCACAACACTCCATGGTGGGGATGAATTCAATCCCCTAAGAATAGTAGAAGATTGCTCTTGTTGCAGGTTGGCGAGCCAATAAAAAGGCGACCCGTAGGCCGCCTTTTTATGGATTGGTCGGCTTTAAAAATCAAAGCGCAGGCCAACACCCACCATATCGATATCGACATCGGCCTGAATGCGCTGATATTCGGTGTATAGATAGAGCGTATCCCAGATATCCAGCGAGGCGCCGATTGCCGCAAACGGGCCGCTGGATGAACCGTCGCCGTTGATTTTGTAACCGTTGTTCAAGGTCAGGCTGGAGTTGGTATCCAGATACGCCACGCCGGCTTTGCCGTATATGCCCACAAAGCCCACATCAAAGGTCAGCACACCGGCCAAGGTGAGCGCCTGACCATCAAATTCGGCTTTGCCGGCGGAGCTGTGATCCTGCATATCGCCCAGATTGTAGTAACCAAGCTCAACGCCAACCAACTCGATGGGTCGATAACCCAGGTACACCGCCTCGGCGGTGGTCGTATCATCCAGTGAGCCGAATGAGACCGAGTCGTCCACGCTCAAGTGGTATACGCCACCGCCCACGTACAGGCCTTCGCCCAGTTCAGCGGTCGCCATGTTGCTGCCCAGCATCAGGCAGGCTGCCAATATCATCAGGTATTGATTCCGTTTCATGTGTAATCTCCTTGTGTGCTTTGGTCATGCGCGAGTAGTGTAGCAATAGCGCACCAATCAAGGGCGAGGGCGCTTTATACTGCAATCCAGTAACAATAGGTGTGTGTCATGGATGCGTGTTATGGGTATTGAATGGGTGTACGACTGGCAGGCCGCTTTGGCGCTGCTGGCGTTGGTGGCAGCCATCACCATCGTCGGTAAAAAGCTGGTGTTTCTGGTGCCGGCCTTGGCTGAGGCGCGTGCCTATAACCTGGCGCAAGACGCTAAAAAGCTGGCACAAGCCAAATACCCGGTGATGGTGCAGTGGACCAACCGCGTAGGCTTGGCGTGCAATCTGTTTTTGTACATGGCGGTTGCGCCGTTTGTGGTGAGCTTTGCCGCCAAACCGGCATGGCAGTACATTATTGATGTGGTCGCCGTACTGATGTTCTACGATTTTTTCTATTACCTGATGCACCGGTTTTTATTTCACGGCAAAGGCTACTTTCGCAAGGTGCACGGTATTCACCATCAAGCGCGCAGCCCTACCTATATTGATGCGCTGTATGTGCACCCGCTGGAAACTTTCTTGGGCCTTAGCTTATTTACGCTGGCCATTGCCGTGGTGGGCTATGCCGTGGGCGGCATGAATGTGTTTGCCACCGCAGTGTGCATTGTTATTTACACCCAAATCAACGTGGTCAATCACACGCGCGTGGATTTACCCCGGTTTCCATTTAAAACACTGAGCTGGATTACCGCCAAGCATGCCGTGCATCACGAGAACATGCATCGCGGCAATTACGCGTCGATTACCTTGTTATTTGATAAGGTGTTTGGGACGTTTGATCGGTAGGGTGGTTATGAGTGTTCCCGATTAGAGGTCTAGAGTGAGAGGCAATGTATGGATAAATAAGGGACACCCATAAATTCCCATAAATTAACGCTCCCTTGCTTGATATATCGGCAATTTCTCACACCCCATACCGCCGTTATCTGATGCGATAGCCTGTTCGGGCCGCTATAGTTCGCCGCGTTTCTGAGTCGCACAAGGATGTGCTCCATGAATCATGCCGTGCCTGCCAGCAGTGCCTGGCAGGCGCTGGCATTAATCGCCCGCTTTCATCAATTGCCGTGCAGTGTGCCCGCATTCCAGCACCGCTTTGGCGAGGACCCCCAACCCTGTGATCTGCTGCGCGCAGCGCAGTCACTGGGCTTTAAAGCCGGTCTGCAAACACCGAGTATCACGCAGTTACACCCGTCTTGCCTGCCCGCACTGGTGCAATCTAAAACCGGCGAATGGCACGTGCTCGCCAAGCGTGGGGAGGGCAGGGTGTTGGTGCATAACCCCGCGCACGATCTGCCCGAATGGCTCTCGGTCGATGACTTTTCTGCCCAATATCAAGCTGAGTTATTGCTGCTCACTCGCCGCAGCGCCCCATTGCGCGATGCCATGCAGCGCTTTAACCTGCGCTGGTTCATCCCCTCACTCATCAAACACCGCAAGTTATTTCGCGATGTATTGATCGCCTCGTTCTTTCTGCAGCTGTTCGCACTGGCCACGCCATTATTCTTCCAAGTGGTGATGGACAAGGTGCTGGTCCACAAGGGCTTTACCACGCTTGATGTACTGGCCTTCGGCTTTCTGGTGGTGGCCATTTTTGAAGCCTTATTGGGCGGTATCCGCAATTACGTGTTCTCGCACACCACCCACCGGGTCGATGTGGTGTTGGGTGCGCGGCTCTTTAATCATCTATTGGCCTTGCCGATGGCCTATTTCGAATCGCGCCAGGTGGGGCAGAGCGTTGCCCGTGTCAGGGAGCTTGAGACCATCCGCAACTTCATCACCGGCACCGCATTAACGCTGGTGATTGATCTGGCGTTTACCTTCGTGTTCTTTGCAGTGATGTGGTACTACAGCCCCACATTGACTTGTGTGGTGCTGGCGACCATTCCTTGTTATGTGCTGCTGTCACTGTTTATCACGCCTATTTTGCGCCACCGGCTCGATGAGAAGTTTCGTCACGGTGCCGAGAACCAATCGTTCCTGGTCGAATCGGTCACCGGCATCCAGACGGTCAAAAGCATGGCGGTCGAACCGCAGATGCAGCGCCGCTGGGAAGACCGTTTGGCCCAATATGTCACCGCCAGCTTCCGCGCCCAGAATCTCGGCAATGTCGCCGGCCAAATCGCGGGCTTCATCAACAAACTGATGACGCTCGGCATTATCTGGTGGGGCGCGCATCTGGTGATTGACGGCCAACTTACCGTCGGCCAACTGGTCGCCTTCAACATGATTGCGGGCCGTGTCGCAGGCCCCATTCTCAAGCTGGTACAACTCTGGCAGGATTTCCAGCAAGCCGGCATCTCATTAGAGCGCTTGGGCGATATCCTCAACACCCCGCGCGAGCCGGGCTATAACCCCAGCCGTTCCACATTGCCTTCCCTCAAGGGCGAGGTGGTGTTTGATCATGTGCGCTTTCGCTACCGGCCTGATGGCCCGGCGATATTGCATGAGCTTTCACTCACGGTAAAACCGGGCGAAGTGATCGGCATTGTCGGCCAGTCTGGTTCGGGTAAAAGCACACTAACCAAACTGATCCAACGCTTGTATGTGCCGGAAGCCGGCCGCGTATTGATCGATGGCGTGGATTTGACCATGGTCGATACCGCCTGGCTCCGAAAGCACATCGGCGTGGTGCTGCAAGAGAACGTGCTGTTTAACCGCAGCGTGCGCGAGAATATTGCACTCGCCAACCCCGGCCTGCCCATGGAGCAAGTGATTGCCGCTGCTCAATTAGCCGGTGCGCATGAATTTATTCTCGAACTGGCCGAAGGTTACGACACCCTGATCGAAGAGCAGGGCGCCAATCTCTCCGGCGGCCAGCGCCAGCGCGTGGCGATTGCACGAGCACTGATCACCAACCCCAAGATATTGATTCTCGATGAAGCGACCAGTGCATTGGACTATGAATCCGAAAGCATCATCCAGCGCAATATGGCCGCCATCACCCATAACCGCACCACCTTTATCATTGCGCACCGCTTATCGACCGTGCGCGGCTGCCACCGCATTATCGTCATGGACAAGGGCCGCATTGTGGAGACTGGCACGCATGATGAGCTGATCAAGCAGGGCGGCTACTACCACCGCCTGCACTCGCTGCAAAGCGCCGGTGTGCCACCACAGCCCAGCCCTGTGCCGCCGCAGCCCGCACAGCCAAATACCGATAAACCCGGCATGCGCATTACCCATACCTTTAAAGGCGAGCCGCCGTTTACCATCAAGCGTGCCGGTAACGCCGGTGGCCCAATCGATGGTGAAGGGGAGCCGGGATGAAGGCACGCCTGAACCAACTGAAACAGCGCTTGTTAGCCCTCTCTATTTTTCAGGCAGGCAGCCTGCTCGACACCCTGGTCGATGCCTGGCGTAACCGCTCTACGCTTAATGACGATAAAAAGACCCGTGAGGAATTAGCCTTCCTGCCTGCCGCATTGGAGGTACAACACACACCACCGCATCCTTTATCGCGCTGGCTGGGCTGGAGTTTAACCACGCTGTTTGCCATTGCCCTGCTGTGGGCCTTCTTCGGGCATGTGAATATCGTGGCTGTCGCTGAAGGCAAGATCATCCCGTCCGGTAAAAGCAAAACCATCCAGCCGCTGGAAAAAGGCGTGGTCGCCACCATCCATGTCGAGGATGGCCAGTTCGTCGAACAAGGCGAGGCATTGATTGAGCTGGATCGCACCCTCACACAGGCCGACCAGCAACGCATCGCCAATGAATTGCATACCGCACGGCTCACCCTGTCGCGCCAGCAAGCCCTATTAGCCCGCCTGCAACAACAAGCCGCCAGTGACACAGCAACATTCCCGCTAATTGATTATCCAGCCAACACCACCGCAGCGGACCAGCTGTTACAGCAACAACTGCTGGGAAGCGAATGGCAGGCCTATTTAAGCCGGCAAGCCAGCCTCAACAGCCAGCTGGCGACCCACCAGGGCGAGCGCGCGGCCAACCAGGCCATTATCGAAAAGCTCGAAGGCACCTTGCCGCTCATTACCAAGCGCACCCAGGCCTTTAAAGACATGCTCGATAAAAAGCTCGGCAGTGAAACCCAGTACCTGGAGCTCGAAGAGCAACGCATCACCCAGCAGCAGGATCTTGTTGCTGCAAAAGCCCGCGACCGGCAGATACAGGCAGCCATTGCCAGTACCGGCAGTGAACTCAATACCCTGAAAGCCGATACCGAAGCCCAGAACCTGAACGCCATCAGCGAAAGCGAGCGCCGCATCCGCTCACTGGCCGAAGAGCTTGGCAAAGCCACCGACCTCAACAGCAAGCAAATCCTCTACGCGCCAGTAGCAGGCCAAATACAGCAACTGGCCATCCATACCGTGGGCGGGGTAGTGACTGAAGCCCAAGCCCTGATGGTGATTGTGCCCCGCGAAGAATACCTCGAAGTTGAGGCCTGGCTGCCGAACAAGGATATTGGCTTTGTGCATGAAGGCGCAGAGGCCGAAATCAAGGTCAACACCTTCCCCTATACCCGCTACGGGGTGCTGGATGCTACAGTCACCCATGTGTCTGCGGATGCCGTGACCGATGAAGACAAGGGCCTGGTCTATACCTTGCGCCTGCGGCTCAAGCAAGACAGCATGAATATTGATGGTAAAACAATACGGCTGATGCCGGGTATGGCGGTCAGTGCCGAAGTGAAAACGGGTGAGCGCCGATTAATGGAATACTTCCTGTCACCGCTGATGCAGGCGGCAGGGGAGAGTGTGAGGGAGCGATAGAGCCGTTCCCTGAGTAGGCCAAAGGCCATATCGAAGGGACGGTAATAACGAGATAAATAAAAAACCGTCATTCCCGCGAAAGCGGGAATCCAGAAAAGGCAAAAAACAAGCGTATGGATAGCGCCGTCCAACAACAAAACAAACGCCCGGCCCGCATCACCCCGCAGGCCCTGCGTGATCGTGCCATTGCCCTGCACAAGCAAGGCAAGGCAAGGCAAGGTGGCGGAAGCCTTGGCAGGCTACCAAGCCTATTTATCGGCACGCCCCAGTGATGCCGATATCTGGACTAACTTAGGTGCTGCCTACCGCCAGCTCAAGCATTACCAGCTCGCCATCAGCAGCTATCACCGTGCCCTGCAATTAAAGCCAAATGATGCCGGCATCCTCAGTAACCTTGGTAATGCCCTAAAAGATGCTGACCGGCTGGAAGAGGCCATTGAATGCCACCGCCGTGCTGTCAATGCACTGCCTGATAACGCCCAGTTCCGTTTTAATCTCGCCGTATCCCTGCGTGACGATAACCGCAATGAACTGGCGATCACTGAGCTCGATACCTTGCTCAGCACCCAACCGGATAACCCCCATTACCAATGGGATAAGGCCTTGAACCTGTTAGCACTAAACCGCTATCAAGAGGCCTGGCCCTATTACGAAGCCCGCTGACGTACCGGTGAGCTCCCGCCCAGAAAAGAAGTCTGCCCCCGCTGGCAGGGCGAGCCCTTCAAGAACAAGAAGCTGTTGGTATTTGCCGAACAAGGCTATGGCGACACCCTGATGGCGGCACGCTTCCTTTCCCAAGTCAAAGAGCGGGGCGGGCATGTCACGCTGGAATGCAAGCCTGAGCTGCACCGCCTATTTAAAACCTTGCCGGCCGATGAGTTAATCACGCCGCAAGAGCAGGCCAAGCGCACGCAACAGAGCCCGAATTATTACGATTACAGCATCCCGATGATGAGCCTGATGGGCGTGTTCAATATCACGCCTGATACGGTGCCACCGCCAGCGCAATTGCATATACCCGATGAAGCCAAACAAAAATTTGCCTTTATCACCCAGCAAGCACAAAACAAACACAAAACCGGCATTGTCTGGAGCGGCTCACTCACCTTTAAAGGCAATGACAAGCGTGCCTTGCCGCTGGAAGCCTTCCTGCCATTAACCGAAGACCCGAATACCCAAATCTACAGTTTGCAAAAAGGCCCGAAAGCGGAAGATCTCAAAACATCACAGGCAAGGCCATTGATTATTGATCTCGCACCCTTGCTGGAGGACTTTGCGGATACGGCAGCAGCCATCGAGCAGCTGGATGATGTCCGCATGACGGATAGCAGTGTGTTTCATTTGGCGGGGTGCTTAAGCAAGCCG
>DATCSK010000033.1:0-56425 GCA_036568505.1 Pseudomonadales bacterium
CAATTGCGAACAAACCTATTTCAAGAATGCCCATCTGGGTGATGCGATTTACAACACCAAGCAATTGGAATCGGTCTCTGACCAGAAGCAAACAGCATTGGGTGAAGGCTATTTCATCACCGAGTTATGGACCTTCTTTAACCAGCATGACGAGAAAGTGGCGGAAATGCGCTTCCGCTTGCTCAAGTTCAAAGCACCCTCAGGCGCTTGAGGATTCATCATGGCAAATGCATGGCCGAAACCCGGCATTAACAAAGACACTGAGTTCTTCTGGGAAGGGCTCAAGAACGGGCAATTGCTGATCCAGCGTTGCAAAAGCTGTAACACCTTGCGCCATCCGCCGGGGCCGGTGTGCGCAAACTGTCATTCATTTGAGTGGGATACGGTGGCATCTTCGGGAAAAGGCGTGATTCACAGCTTTGTGAAAATACATCACCCGGATATCCCGGTATTTGATAAACCCAACCCGATTGGCCTGATCGACCTGGAAGAGGGTACGCGCATTGTTGGCCGATTGGTCAATTTCGGTGATCAGGAAGTGGCGATTGGTACGGCGGTGGAAGTGGTGATCGAAGAAGTTGAACCCGGTTTGCGCTTGGCATTCTTCCAGCCGCGTAAGGATAGTGAATGATGCTGTCGTTTAATGCCGTGAACATTGGCGATACCTTGCCGGAATTACCGATTGATGTATCGGCTAAATTAATTGTCGGCGGCGCCATTGCCAGCCGCGATTATCAGGATGTGCACCACGACAAAGCGCGTGCGATTGAATTGGGCTCGAAAGATATTTTCATGAATATCCTCACCACCAACGGTTTGGTCGGGCGTTACATCACCGATTGGACGGGCCCCGGCGGTGAACTGAAAAGCGTCAACATCCGCTTGGGTGTGCCGAATTATGTTGGCGATCACATGACCTTGAGCGGTGAAGTGAAAGACAAGCGCGTTGAAGGCGATGAACAGCTCATCGAAGTGGCCGTCACTGGCAAGAACAGCCTCGGCAATCATGTGACCGGAACCGTGCTGGTGGCACTGTACGAAGGGGATGCGGTATGAGTGAGCGTTCGTTCAGCGGCAAGGCCGCCATTGTTGGCATTGGTGCCACCGAGTTTTCCAAGAACTCCGGCCGCAGTGAAATGCAGTTGGCCGTCGAGTGTGTGCTGTCAGCCTTGGCCGATGCCGGCATTGATCCGTCCGAAGTCGATGGCATCAGCACCTACACGATGGATAACAACCCGGAAATTGAAGTCTTCCGGTTGATCGGCGGCAAGGAACTGAAAATGTTCTCCCGTATCCATTACGGTGGCGGGGCGGCGTGCGGGCCGATCCAGCAGGCAGCCATGGCCGTAGCCACCGGCGTCTGTGAAGTGGTGGTGGTGTACCGCGCCATGAATGAACGCTCGCAGTACCGTTTCGGTACCGGCATGCAGGACACCGTGCCGGACCCGCGCTTTGAAACCGTCAATTACGGTTGGTATATCCCGCACGGTTTGGTGACACCGGCTTCCTGGGTCGCCATGTGCGCGCAGCGGTATTTGCATCAATACGGTGCCACCACCGAAGACTTTGGTCGTGTGTCCGTGCACGGCCGGGCGATGGCGGCGAATAATCCCAATGCGTGGTTCTACCAAAAACCGATCACACTGGAAGATCACCAGAACAGCCGCTGGATCTGCGAGCCCCTGCGTTTGCTCGATTGCTGCCAGGAGTCTGACGGTGCGGTCGCGTGCGTGATCACCTCAGTAGAGCGTGCGCGCGACTTAAAGCAGAAGCCTGCGATTATCAAAGGTGCCGCACAAGGCGCGTGCGATGACCCGCAAATGATGACCACCTTCTACCGCGATAACATCGCACGCTTGAGTGAGTGTGAACTGGTCGCCAAGCAGTTGTATCGGCAATCGGGTTTATCGCCTGACGACATACAAACCGCCATCATTTACGACCACTTCACCCCGTTTGTATTAACCCAGCTTGAAGAGTACGGCTTTTGCAAGCGCGGTGAAGCGAAAGACTTTTTACGCGACGGCCAGCACACCATGACAGGCCGTTTGCCGATCAACACGCACGGTGGGCAATTGGGTGAGGCCTATATTCATGGCATGAACGGCATTGCCGAAGGCGTGCGCCAGATTCGCGGCCAAAGCGTCAATCAGGTTGCCAATGTCGAGCATGTGCTGGTGACCGCCGGCACCGGCGTGCCCACCAGCGGCCTTATTTTGGGTGCTGATTGATGCACGTTCTTGTCATGGGCGGCACCCGCTTTAATGGACTGGCTTTAGTCCATGAGCTGCTTGCTCAGGGTCATGAGGTCACTATTGTAAATCGCGGCCAATCGCCCGCTGCGGTGCCTGCGGTGGTCAAACGCTTGTATGCCGATCGCACCCGTCCTGTACAAATGCGTGAGGTGTTAAGCGGCTTTGCGTGCGACGCCATTATTGATTTAAGCGCGTACCGGTTGGCCGATGTGCAGTTGATGCATGAGTTGTTCGCAGGGCGAATAGCGCACTACATTTTTGCCAGCAGCACGCTGATTTATTCGCAGGCGACCTTGCTGCCGATTCGCGAAGATCATCCCACCGAGCGCGGGCCACGACAGGCCGATTACGCATTGGGAAAATTGGCCTGTGAAGACTTTCTGATTCAAAAGCATGCGGAAGAAGGCTTTCCGGCATCGGTGGGTGTGTTGTCGATGGTATTTGGCCCGAACAACATTATTGCCGATCGCGAGCAGCGCATGTTTTTGCGCATGGTCCAGGGCCGTACGGTATTGATTCCCGGTGATGGCACCACCTTGGGCCAGATCGGCCATGTGGAAGATTGTGCGCGTGCCTTTGTCGCCATGCTGGGCAAGCCGGTGACGTTTGGAAAACGTTATAACATTGTGGGCGATGACTATTACAGCGATGAAGGCTATGTCGATACTTTCGCGCGCGTTGTTGGCGTGACGCCTGAAAAGGTATTGATTCCGCACAATCTGATGAACGATCTTTGGTCTGGTCAGTTGGCGCTGGGTATTGCCGATATCCAAGCCGATATTGATACGCGCTCAAGTCCTGCGGATAAACGCCTGATGGCACTGTTTAATTTAACCAAGCTGATTCAACGCAGCGGATTCAATATCCACCCCTGGAACCGCAATGTGATTTACAGTGTGGAGCGCTTGAAAGAAGACACCGGTTGGCGACCACAGTACCGTTTTACGGATGCCGTGGAGCAAACCTGGGCGTGGTTTTGCGAACAAGGGCTTGATAAAACACTGCAATGCGATTTTGATTTTGAAGACGAACTGATCCGGATGATCCAGTCATGAGCGATGAAACTGTTTTTAACCCGTTCGATTACGAAGAGCTGATGGCGCCGCAATCGGCGCAATGGGCTGCGCGCCGCCGGGCGGGCCAATTGATGCGCCGGCTGAACGAAGCGCTGGTCACGACCGATGCCGATGCCGCGACCATCAACGCACTGACCGAACAACTGGAGTCGATTGAAGCCGTGCTCGCCGGTCAGCCGCGCGTGGCAGGGCGCGACACGATCTCGGCCGCCGGCCGTGGTGGCCGTTCGGTGGTTGCGTATGAGTTGGGCGCGTTGTGCGGGCAGGGCAATCCGGTCGCGCCGCCGTTACGCCTGTGGATTGACGGTGACACGGCGTACGGCGATGTCACCATGGGCTGGCAATACGAAGGCCCGCCGGGTGCCGTGCACGGCGGTTATGTGGCGGCATTGTTTGATGACTTTTTAGGCATGGCCCAGAAAATGACGGGGCAACCGGGCGTGACCGGCACCCTTTCGATTCGCTATAAATTACCCACGCCACTGGGCAAACCCTTGCGCCTGATCGGCAAAGTGAAGTCGGTTGAAGGACGCAAGAATACTCTGGTCGGCGAGATGTGGGCGGGCGATAAGCTCACCGCCACCGCCGAAGGCTTGTTTATTCATATCAACATGGCCGACTACCTCGACCCGCGTAAGCAATAGGGTGTTGGCAGGGCAGGCCGGCTGTTATAATCCGCGCCGTTTGATTACCTCAACAGGAGACCGTTATGGGCATGAATTTCAAAGATCAGGACGCACTCAACACGCTGATTAGCGATGAGTTCTTCCCCTGGAGTAACAAGGTGACTGTCACCCAGGACATGATCAACACCTTTGCCGACTTAACCGGCGATCACATGTGGATGCATGTGGACGTTGAGCGCTGCGCCAAGGAAAGCCCGTTCGGCAAGCCGATTGCCCATGGCTTTCTGCTGCTGTCGTTGCTCGCCAAGTTCCAGACCTTGCCGGGCGTGATCGAGAAGATCGAAGGTTATAGCCACATGATGAACTACGGCTCTGACAAGTTGCGTTTCCCCGGTGCCGTCCCGGTCGATAGCGAGTTGCATGCGCACAGCCGCATCAAAGGCGTTGAAGTGGCGCCGAACAAGACCAAAATTACGGCCGAAACGCATCTGCATATCGTCGGTAATGACCGTCCGGTATTGATTTACGAGATGGCATTTGTGTTCATGTAAGTGCTCAGTTCAACAAGGCGACCTGCGGGTCGCCTTTTTTTCGTTTGCACACCATGAAATCACTGACATTTTCGGTCAAAAAATGGGGTTTGACCTCAGAATATCGGGTTTTTTGACTGTTGTTGCCTGTGCAATGCCAGTGCCCGAATGGTACTATAGGCACCCGATTTCAAGGGCGATTCGCCTTGAAATTATCCCTGCAAAATTCATTGGGTGGCACGATTCCGTGCGACCTGACTGGACACTTAAGGAGCTACCATGACTGACGTTGTCATTGTTGATGCTATTCGCACCCCGATTGCACGCGGCAAGCCCATTGTTGGCGAATTGAATGGCCTGCACCCGGCCGAACTTCTGGGCAAGATTTATGCGGGTCTGGTTGAGCGCAATGGTTTGACGTTTGAAGACATCCAGCAAGTGTATGCCGGCTGTGTGACCCAAGCCGGCGAACAGTCCAATAACATCGCACGCAATGCGTGGCTGTCCATGGGCAAAAATTACACTACCGGCGCTACTTCGGTGGATACCCAGTGCGGTTCCGCGATGGCCGCTATCGGCACGGTGGACGGTCTGATTCAGGCCAATCGCATTGATATCGGCATTGGTGCCGGCGTTGAGGTGATGAGCCGCGTGGGCTTGGGGCAGAATGCCTATAACGGCCCGGGCTTTTTCCAGCCAGCCAACTGGCCGTGGGACAGCACACTCAACCAGTTTGAAGCGGCAGAACGCATTGCCAAGAACCGTGGCATTACCCGTGATGACGTGAATGAGTTGGCCGTGACTTCGCAAGCACGTGCCGCACAGGCATGGGCAGAAGGCCGCTTCAATAATGAAGTGATTGCGATTGATGCACCGGTGATTGGTGAAGATGGCAAACCCACCGGTGAAATGCGTAAAGTCACCCGTGACCAAGGTTTGCGCCCAACCACCAAGGAAGGCCTTGAGGGCTTGAAGCCGGTGACAGAAGGCGGTATTCATACGGCCGGTACCTCGTCACAGATTTCCGACGGCGCTGCGGGTGTTTTGTTGATGAGTGCTGCAGAAGCGGCCAAGCGTGGTCTCAAGCCGCGTGCCCGCATTCTGACCTCAACGGTCACCGGCACTGACCCGTACTATCTGCTGGACGGCCCTGTGGATGCCACGCGCGTGATGTTTGAGCGTACCGGTATGAGCATGTCGGACATCGACCTGTTTGAAGTGAATGAAGCATTTGCTGCAGTGGTGTTGTCGTGGGCCCGTGTTTACAAGGCAGATCTCGCCAAAGTGAATGTGAATGGCGGAGCCATGGCGATTGGTCACCCGGTCGGTTCTACCGGTGCCCGCATGTTGGCCACGGCACTGAACGAGTTGGAGCGTCAGGACAAATCAACAGCCCTGTTAACCATGTGCTGCGGCGCCTCGATTGGCACCGGCATTATTATTGAACGCATTTAATAAGGAGTATTTCGGATGGGCGATCTTTCAGGAAAAGTAGCGATTGTTACCGGTGCAGGTCGTGGCTTGGGTCGCGAAGAAGCGATTCAACTGGCGCGTCAGGGTGCGCGTGTTGTGATTAGCGATATCGGCTTGCCCGATGCCAAAGAAGCGGCTGAAGCAGCCGTGGCTGAAATCAAAGGCTTTGGTGGTGAAGCGATTGCCGTTTATGGTGATTGTGCCGACACCAACGATTCCAAGGCGTTGTTCAAAGCGGCGATTGATACCTTTGGCGATGTCAACATCATGGTCAATAACGCGGGCTTCTGCCGTGACAAGACCATTTTTGGCATGAGCGATGAAGAGTTCGATTCGGTGGTGCGTGTGCATCTGCGCGGTCACTTCGTGAATATGCGTAATGCCACAGCGTACTGGCGTGAAAAAGCCAAAGCCGGCGCGCCGATTTACGGTCGCCTGATCAGCACGTCCTCCGAGGCCATGCTGTTCGGTTCAGCCGGTCAGCCCAATTACGCAGCCGCCAAGGCCGGCATTACGGCGATGACGATGGGCGCTGCCCAGCTGATGATCAAGTACGGTGTCACCTGTAACGTGATCATGCCGCGTGCGCGTACGGCGATGACCGATCAAGGCCCGACAGCGGCCATGTTTGCCAAGCCGGAAGACGGCTTTGATGTGTTCAGTCCGGCTAATGTCGCACCGTTGGTGGGCTACCTGGCGTCACCCGAAGCCGGCCATATTGCCGGTGAAGTGTTCATTGTGTGGGGGCCGCGCGTGACCGTGGTGCAGCGTCCGACCATTGACAAGCACTATGACAATCCGAAAGGTGGCAAGTGGGATGTGGCCGATCTGCATCAATCGCTGTCGGCTTACTTCAATGCCGAGCACACGCCGGTGCTGGATGGCTTCTCGGTTCCGCCGCAGTAAGCGTGTCGGAGTGACGTCAAGATAAAGAAAAGGGCAGCTTGGGCTGCCTTTTTCTTTGCTGGCTGCACGGGTATCCTTGCGTGAATGCAGCAGTACTCAAAAAGAGGTTCCTATGTCATTGAAATTGCCAGCGGAGCGGGGAGATTATCCGTTTCATGCCCGCATACCGGTGCGTATTGATGATTTGATCGGTGGCCTTCATGTGGGTAATAGCACCTTGGTGAGTTACCTGAATGAAGTGCAGATGCAATTTTTTACGGCGTTAGGATTTCCTCAGCTGATGGTTGATGGGCTCATTCCCATGAACCATCAGCTGGAAATGGCTTTTCTGGCTGAAAGTCGTTATGGCGATACCTTGGATATTGGTGTGGCCATGGAGTCATTCGATGATCGTGCTTACACATTGATTTATCGACTGGTAAACACGGCCACCGATAAAGCCGTATGCGAGGCGCGTATGCATATGATTTTTTTTGATGTGCAACAGAAAAAGCGTGGCCATGTACCGCAGTCATTTATTGACGCATACCAACAGTTGGCCCAGCGGAGCGCGTAATGGAAGTCTGGGCGAGCACACCGGAGCGCATGTCACCGGCTGAGATTGGCGCGTTTGCCCGTCGTGTCGAGGCGATGGGCTTTACAGGCCTGCAAGTCCCCGATGCCATTCACGACGGATTGTTATTGGCCGCAATGGCTCTGCACGCCACAACGCGGCTTAAAGTGTGTACCGGTGTATTGGTGGCGTTTCCACGCAGCCCGATGACCGTTGCAGTGGCCGCGTGGGATCTGCAAGCAATGTCCGGTGGGCGATTTGAACTCGGCTTGGGCACGCAGATCGAGCAGAATGTCGTTGAGCGTTACAGCGCCAAATGGGAATCCCCTTTGGGGCAGATGCGTGAATACATCGAGTCACTGCGCGCTATTTTTGCCAGCTTCCAAACAGGTGTGCCGCTTCATTATGAAGGCAAGCATTACCGCTTTACGCGCTTGCAGCCGTTTTTTAATCCGGGCCCGATCGAACATCCCGGAATACCGATTTTGATGGGAGCCGTTGGCCCCAAAATGACGGAGTTGGCCGGTGCACTGGCTGATGGCATGATCACGCATCCCACCAATACGCCGCCACGCTATATTCAAGAGGTGTGCAAGGCGCGCCTGCAGAGTGGCGCCGAAAAAGCCGGCGGCTCGTTACAGGCATTTCGTTTGATGCTGGGAACATTGGCCGCGACAGGCGTTGATGCCGCAGCGGTCGATCAGGCGCGCGAGAAGCAGCGGCAACTGTTGGGGTTTTTGTATTCCACGCCGGCTTATTGGCCTAGTCTTGAGCTCTTTGGCTGGCAAGAAAAAGGCGAGCAGTTGCGTCAGTTAACGCGCGAAAAACGCTGGCATGAGATGGCGGCCATTATTGATGACGCCATGCTGGATGCCTTTGTGCCGCATGCCACTTACGATGGCCTCGCAGACTGCATGCTTCGGCGTTATCAGGGATTGGCTGCCCGGGTGACATTGCCTGCGCCGGACAACCCGGCTGAAGATCCGCTGCTGGCGAATGCCGTCAGGGCAATGACCCGTGCGCACGCAGACTGACGTTTGGCCCGTTAGCTTTTGGTGGGGCTGTCCTGCGATAGCAGCATGTTAAGGCCAATTAAAATCAGCAGTGCGGGCCACCAGGTTTCAACCAACTCAAACAGGCTGACATCGATCCAGTCCAGGTTGTTGGCCAGAAAAAAAGAGCCCAGCAAAATCAGTGTGATGGCCAATATCAGATTGCGCTTCATGATGGTTTCGCTCGTTAAGTGATCAGGGCCGGTTGGCCGAGGCAGTAGCTGCGGGATGGCGCCATTATCGGTGTTTAGAATTTTCCTGCAAAGGCCTGCTGAACATGCGGGTAGGGGATGGCAATGCCAAAACCTTCCGAGCCGGCTTGGCTGCCGGCCATCAGCTTCTGTGTGTTGACGCCAATGAGTTTGCCTTCGTGATCAATCAAAGGGCCGCCGCTGTTACCGGGCAGTACCTTGGCATCGGTAAAAATGCCATCGGCCGTCAGGCGAGTCACGATGCCCGAGGTGACCGAATCCATTTGTCCTAATGGGCTGCCAATTGCGTAGACCTGCAAGCCTTGTGCCGGGTGCTTGGCATAAGGTTTTAAATACGGCGTTTTGGCGTTGATGCGGAGCAGGGCCAAATCGAGCGTGTCGGCAATCGAGACCAGTTCGGCCAGCAATGAAGTGCCGTCTTTCAGGGTGACTTTGAATTGCCGCGCGACAGCCGCATTGGCGCTGCGGCGATCGAAGCTGGTTTTCCTTTTTTGGTAATCGGCATTCGCTTTGTTGGCATCCTGAAGCAGTCGTTCGTAATCACGGCGGTCACGATCGTAATTGTCTTTGTATGTTTCGTACTCTTCTACGGAGGCCGGGTTGTAGTACATGTCGGGATTGTTTATTTCATCGAGCATGCGCTTTAGGCTGTCTTCGACAGAGTTCAGGCGAGCCCTTTCCGATTCCAATACCGCAAAGCGCCGGTTGATAATGGCTTCTTCTTCTTTGAACTTTTCTTTGCTTTCGCTGGCGCTGCCGATGTTCTCGGGCCGAATGACATGGCGATTGGTGATGATGAGGCCCGAATCGGATACAAAAAATCCGGAGCCGACTCCCATGGGCGTTTCAATCGCCACGACAGTCATCGTAGCGAGCTCCAATGCCGATTTCGGGTGAAATCTTTCGTTGAGTTGTGTTTCTACATCAATGGGGTCGCCGCTCAGGGTACTTGAAAACGAAGGCTCTTCACTGCCTTTGACATCAAGAACCTCGATTTTTTGCTCTGTGTCCGGCTTTTTATCGGTGAATTGCCAGCGCCCATTGGCGTCTTTGTATTTATAAATTTCAGCATGCGTCAAACTGCAGGTCAGGGCCAGGCTCGTGGCGAGCAGATAAGCGGAGAGTGAAGGCATTCGCTATTCCATCAATGTAGAGGCAAGCTTTATCATAAATGAATATCCGGCTAATGAAACCCCGGCAGGGTTGCATGCAGGGCGATGAACGGAAGGGAGGCAGGCTGATGGAATATCTATCCATTGAAGAGGGACGCAGCCGATCCGGGTTGCGATTGGTGCTGACGACCGGCGTGCCTGGTCCTTGGGGCGAGCTGGCTAAGTATATCCTGCATGTGAAAGGCTTGGATTTTCTGGCTCTTGCTCAGTTAGCCGGTCAGCCGAATGAGGCATTGCATGATTGGACGGGACAAACCAGTGCGCCGGTCGCCGTTTGGAATGATGAGCCGCCACGGACGAGCTGGGAGTCGATAGCATGGCTAGCCGAACGTTTGCAGTCAGAGCCTTGCTTGATTCCAGCGGACCCCGGCATCGCTTGTCGCACTTTGGGGATTGCACGCGCCATGGCCGGGGAATGTGGCTTTGGCTGGTACCGCCGCATCATGATTCTTCAAGCCTCGATGCAGCGCGATGCCACGCGCGAGACCAGCGAGCGCTTGGGTGCCAAATACGGTTACAACGCCACCGAAGCCGTGATTGCGCCCGGTAAAGTGGCCGCTTATTTGCAGTGGTTTGATCATCTCTTGGCCGAGCAAGAGGCCAAGGGGAGTCACTACTTTGTGGGGCACGATCTCACGCTGGCCGATTTGGCATGGGC
The DNA here is from genome assembly GCA_036568505.1 of Pseudomonadales bacterium. GTDB lineage: Bacteria > Pseudomonadota > Gammaproteobacteria > Pseudomonadales > M0112 > M0112. The sequence goes on from DATCSK010000033.1 coordinate 10,514, forward strand.
TGCGTTCGCTATTATGGTCCGGCCTTTGCCGGAACGGGACTGCCCGATGCACCCGGCTTTTCGTGAAGCGTATGAGCTGCGTGATCCGGCTATACTGCCCTTGGTCACGCCGCGCCTTTTAGCGCACCGCGATTATGTTTATCAGCACCATCTGGCGTTGCCGCTGGATTTCTAAAAATGAGGTTTCGATGATGAAGATTGCCCAAGCCGTGAGTGATTTACGCACCTATTTTAATACCGGTTCGACGCGCAGTTACGAATGGCGAGTCGCTCAGTTGGACGCCATTGTGCGTTTGGTGGAAGAAAACGAAGACGCACTGATGAAGGCCTTGATGGAAGATTCCGGCAAGGCGGATTTTACGGCTTACAGTGGCGATGTCATGTTTGTGCGTGGCGAGGCACTGCACGCCAAAAAACATTTAAAGAAATGGATGAAGCCGCGTAAAGTGGGTTCGCCCCTGATGTTAAAACCGGCCACAAGTTACATCCTGCCGGAACCGTTGGGTGTGGCCTTGGTGATTGGCGCATGGAACTTTCCGCTGCATCTGACGTTGGGGCCTTTGTGTGGAGCAGTCGCTGCCGGCAATGCCTGCATGATCAAACCGTCAGAGATTTCGCCAAAAGTCAGTGCCTTGATCGCAACGCTGGTGCCTCAGTACCTGGATGCGCGTGCAGTGAAAGTCGTTGAGGGCGGGGTGGCCGAGACCACGGCATTGTTAGAGCAACGTTTTGATAAAATTCTTTATACCGGTAACAGTCAGGTTGCCAAAGTCGTTGCCGCTGCTGCGGCCAAGCACTTGACACCCGTCACGCTGGAGTTGGGCGGAAAGAATCCCTGCATTGTCCATGCCGACGCCAATCTGGATGTGGCGGCAAACCGCATCATTGATGTGAAGTGTTCGAATGCAGGCCAGATATGCGTGTCAGCCGATTACCTCTTGGTGCATGAATCGGTGTATGACGCCTTCTTACCGAAGCTGACGGCACGCATACGTGACTTTTTTGGCGAAGATCCTCAAAAAAGTTCCGATTATTCGCGCATCATCAATGCGCGTCATCTCGCGCGCCTTCAGGCATTGATGGATGAGGGCACCATTTATCATGGCGGCCGAATCGATGAGCGTGATAATTATCTGGAGCCAACGATTTTGGTTGATGTGCCAGAGACGGCAAAAATCATGCAAGAAGAAATTTTTGGCCCCATTTTACCGGTGTTTAAATACGCCGATTTGCAAGAGGCTCTGGCCAAGATCAATGCGGGCGAAAAGCCGCTGGCGCTGTATCTATTTACCGAATCCGATGCGGTGCATGATGCGGTCGAAAAAGAAACCAGCTCCGGGGCATTGATACGCAATGTGTTGATGATACATGCCTCGAATCATCAGTTGCCATTTGGCGGCGTCGGTAACTCCGGCATGGGGAGTTATCACGGGCAGTACAGTTTCGACAATATGAGCCATTTGAAGTCGGTGATGATCAAACCGACCTGGATGGACCCGCGTGGTGCATACCCGCCATTTGATGAGAAGGCGATGACCATGCGCAAGAAGATCACGCGCTGGATGATGTCTTGATGCGTGTTGAGTCAGTGCTTATTAAAGATTGCTGACATCAACGTACAAGGTGAGGCGCTGCCCGGGGCGCAGGTATTTGCTGGAGTCGAGGTTATTCCATTGCAAGATCTGCTTGACGGTGATGCTGAAGCGGCTGGCAATTTTATGCAGCGAGTCACCGTGACGCACGCTGTAACCGAGTTTCCGGGTACTGGACGGCCCGGCTTTGGCTTGCATGGGAATGACGCCATTGCTGGCGGTGGCCGCAGGGCTTGTCCAGACCACCAGTTTTTCGCCTATTTTGAGTACGTCTTTTGTCGAACGGTTGTTCCAGCGTGCGAGCTGCTCGCTGTTGCTGCCGTATTGTCGGGCAATGCTCCAGTAGCTGTCGCCCGAACGAACGGTATGCAAGGTTTTATTGAGCCCGGGTTTGTTGCGATCGGTTAGCGTTGTCTGGCGTGATGCCGTGGATAATGCGTAAGAGGCCGGTTTGGCGATGGATGTCGGAATCAGTAAATGTTGGCCGGTAACGATGATGGTGTGTTTCAAGCCGTTCGTTGCTTGAATTTGCTCTATGGTGGTGTTGAATTTTTTGGCGAGCGCGCCGAGTGAGTCGCCGGGTTTTACCTGATAGCGTTCCCAATGAATGCGTTGGTGCAAGGGGATGGCATCAATCCCTGCACGAAAGCGCTCGGCAGAGTCCATTGGCACATTGAGGCGGTGCGGCCCTTTCGGATCAGTCGCCCAGCGATTGAAGCCGGGGTTCAAGAGATAAATTTCTTCAATCGGCACTTGTGCCAGGTCGGCGGCCAGACTGAGATCAAGTTGTCCGCCGGTGTTTTCCATGGTGGCAAAATACGGCTCGTTGAGCACGGGGTACAACAATTTTGCACTGAGTTGTGGTTGATCGACAATGGCGGCGAGTGCCAGTAAGCGGGGCACATAGGCCGATGTTTCTTTAGGCAGTTTGATGCGCCAGAACACATCGTCCAGATTGGGGTTGGCCACTTTTTTGCGGGCACGCATCACGGTGCCTTCACCCGAATTGTACGAAGCAATGGCTAATAGCCAGTTGCCTCCCATTAATTGATCCAGATAGGTAAGGTAATTCAATGCGGCATCGGTTGAGGCGATAACGTCGCGGCGCCCGTCGTACCACCAGCTGTCTTTAATGCCGTAGTGCCGAGCCGTGCCGGGAATAAACTGCCAGAGTCCTGCGGCTTGTTGGGGGGAATACGCGAAGGGGTCAAACGCGCTTTCGACCATGGGCAGTAGCGCCAACTCCATGGGCAGGTTGCGGCTTTCAACCGTACTGGTGATGTAGTAGATGTAACGTTGTGATCGCTCGGTGACACGGGCCAGGTATTCCGGGTTGCGCAGCATGGCCGCCATTTCGGCTTGCACTTGGGGGTGGCCATACCATTTTTGCAACTGGAACCCTTCGCGCATGCGCTGCCAAATCGTGCCCTGATTGATGGTGATGGGTGTTGTTGATGTTGCCGCAGCCGACAGTGGCATTGCAGAAAACGACGGCGGCGCGGTTGTCGTCACGGCGGTGACCGGGATATCAATGGCTGAAATCAGGGTGATTTCAGTGCTCGCTGCCGATGCCGATTCTGTGGGTGCCGGGCTTTGGCAGGCGGCCAACAACAGCGAGAATGCCAAAAGGCCGCTTCGTATCATCGGTATGAAATGAGGTGTATTCAGAATGTGTCCTTCCAGCTTCGTATGGCTGCCAACACATCAATCGGTGTGGCTAAGGGCCTTTGGCTGTGTGTGCGAGCTGCTGATTGCACGGCAGGGTCATTCACACGCAGGAAAGGGTTGGTCAGTCGCTCCAGGCCGATGGTTGACGGCAGGCTTATCATACCGGTTTCCCTGAGTACTTGGGTATCGTGAAGTCGTTTTTGTATGACCGGATTCTCAGGTTCTACGGCATGAGCAAACCGCAGATTGGAGAGGGTGTATTCATGCGTGCAATAGACCCGGGTTGCTTCCGGTAATGCGGCCATCCACTGCAGGGCCTGATGCATCATGGCCGGAGTGCCCTCGAACAGCCGGCCGCAGCCGGCTGCAAATAGCGTATCCCCGCACAGCAATACGGGTTCGGTCATCCAGCTCCCGGCAGGGGCCAGATAGGCTATGTGGTCTAGCGTATGGCCGGGCACGGCCTTGATGAATAGCCGGGCACCTAAAACGGTGATCGAATCCTGATCGCCTAGCGGATGGGTAATGCCTTTAAAGGGAGAATCGGCCGGGCCGTGGATGCGTACCGAGGTATCGGCCAATGCAGGAACGCCACCGACGTGGTCGGCGTGATGGTGGGTAATCAGAATGTCCGTGAGCCGGCCGCCGTGCTGTGCAAGCCAATCCTTGGCGGCGCGGGCATCGCCGGGGTCAACCAGGGCGACATCACCCCGAGCGCTTTTGATGGCCCAAATGTAGTTATCCGAGAACGCGGGAATGGCGTGAATGGTTGTCATCAATGCATGAACCAAGCGGTGTCAGGGTGCTATTATCACCTTAATAGCTATCCAGAGGCAGAGGCCATGATTCCGGTTGTTGGAACCCCGCTGCAGCAAGCGCTTCGTTTGGCTGAGGCTTCCTTGGCGGAGCCGCTATTGCAGGCCGTTTTCGGGCTGCGCTTGGCCTATGTTGGTGACGGTAGCGGCCTGCCATTACTGGATGCCTCGCCGGTTGAGTATCAGGTGCATGTGCAATTGGCCTCAGCCGATGAGTCTTCGGTCGCCGCTTCGTTGCCTTGCGTGAAAAGCGATGGCCAGCGCATTCCGTTGCTGTCAGAGGCATTCGATGCCGTTGTGCTGTATCACGCGCTGGAGCAATCGGAAGACCCGCATAGCCTGCTCAGAGAGGCTGAGCGCATCTTGCGGCCCAGCGGCTTTTTGATATTGGTGGGGTACCGCCGGATGAGCCTTTTGGGCTTGGCGCATTGGCTGGGGCGTTTTGAGTCAACCCGGGCCATGCAGCTGTTGGGCACGCACCGCCTGAAAGACTGGTTAAAGCTGTTGGGTTTGCGTTTGTTGTCCACCGATTATGCGTTTTATCGCTATCCGTGGAGTGGGATGGGCTTGCGCCTGATGGCATGGCTTGAGCGCTTGGGCGTTGTATCACGCGCACCCTTGGGCGGGATTTCCGTCATGATGGCGCGCAAAGATGTATTTGGCATGACCGCGTTGCACGCGCGCAACCAGCAACGTCTCCATGCTGGCTTATTGGCGCCAGCGCCGATGTCGAACCGAATCTATAACCAATCGAGAAAAGATACTTAATATTTTGAAAAATATAGAAATTTATACCGATGGCGCCTGTAGGGGTAACCCCGGGCCGGGCGGCTGGGGTGCGATATTGCGCTACAACGGCACCGACAAGTACCTGAACGGCAGTGCGGCGGATACGACCAATAATCGTATGGAACTCATGGCGGCGATAGAGGCTTTGAAAGCGTTGCGTGAACCGTGTGTGGTTTCGCTGACCACCGATTCCGAGTATGTGCGCAAAGGCATGACCGAATGGCTGGATGGCTGGAAAAAGCGAGGCTGGAAAACCGCCGCCAAGCAGCCGGTCAAAAATGCCGATCTCTGGCAAGCCTTGGAAGCCGCCTGCGCGAACCACCGGATAGAGTGGCATTGGGTCAAAGGCCATAGCGGGCACCCCGAGAACGAAATGGCCGATCAACTGGCCAACGACGCGATTGATGCCTTGTTGGCTTTGAAGGAGTGACGATGCGCCAAATTGTACTGGATACCGAAACGACGGGTCTGGAACCTGAGCAGGGGCACCGGATTATCGACATCTGCGGTATTGAAATCATTAACCGCAGACCGACGGGGCATGTGTTTCAACGCTATCTGAACCCTGAGCGTGAAGTCGATGCCGAGGCGCTCGCCGTGCACGGTTTGTCAGCAGACATGCTCGCCGACAAGCCCAAATTCAGCGATATCGTCGAAGAATTCATGGCGTTTATTGATGGCGCTGAACTGATCATCCACAACGCGCCTTTTGATGTCGGTTTTATCGATCACGAGCTTAAGCTGGATGGCGGACGCTTTGGACCCACCAGCCGGCATTGCACGATTATTGATTCGCTGGCAATGGCGCGCCGGATGTATCCGGCGCAGCGCAACAGCCTTGATGCATTGTGCAAACGCTTGGGCGTTGATAATTCCAGTCGCGAATTGCACGGTGCACTGCTGGATGCCCAGCTATTGGTCGATGTCTATTTGTTGATGACGGGTGGGCAAACCCGGCTGTCATTGAGCGGGACTGATGGCAGTGGCGCGTCAGAAGGGGCGCGTCGCAGTGGTATCCGTCGGCTCAATAGTCAGCGTGCGTCCTTGCCCGTTATCGCAGCGAATGCGCAGGAACTGGCCGAGCACGAGGCGATGTTGGAACGCTTGGCAGAGGCATCGGGCAAGCCGGTGGCATGGGACGCCTGATCAGGGCAGTAACCACAATACCGCGGCCAGACCAACACCCGTCATGACGATCGTGTAGGGCAGCGCCATCCACACCATCTTTCCATAAGACAGGCGAATTAACGGCGCCAGAGCCGAGGTCAGTAGGAATAGGAAAGCGGCCTGACCATTGGGGGTGGCGACACTCGGTAGATTGGTGCCGGTATTCACCGCAACCGCCAGACGCTCGAACTCGGCATGGGTAAGATGGCCGGCTTCAAAGGCATCCCTGACTTCGTTGATATAAATCGTCGCAACAAAGACGTTGTCACTGATCATCGAGAGCAGGCCGTTGGCCAGAAAAAATACCGGTGGCTGACTGGCCTTATCCAGTGTGAAAACCCACTCGATGACGGGCGTGAATAAATGCTGCTGGTGAATGACAGCAACGACCGAAAAGAACACTACGAGCAATGCCGTGAAGGGCAGTGCCTCCTCAAAGGCATGGCCTATCCGGTGTTCTTCGATAATGCCGTTAAACGTGGTGAGCAGGATAATCACCATCAGGCCAACCATGCCGACAGCGGCAACATGAAAGGCCAGGGACAGGATCAGGATGACAGCGACGATTGCCTGGACAATGAGCGTCAGCGCGTGTTCACGGCTCATGGCCGCACTTTCTTCGTTGTCAAATTCGAGCAGAACGGAGCGCACATTGTCGGGTAATGTGGCGCCATAGCCAAACCAGCACAGCTTTTCGATGAGCAGGCAGGTGACGAGACCTGCAGCCAATACGGGCATGCTGACGGGTGCCATGACCAGAAAAAACTGCACGAAATCCCAGTGTGCTTTTTCGGCAATCAGCAGGTTTTGTGGCTCACCGACCAGCGTGCAGACACCGCCAAGAGCAGTACCAACGGCGCCGTGCATGACCAGGCTGCGTAAAAAGGAACGGAAGGTGTCCAGATCGCTGCGATGGTATTCGACGACGGTATTGTCATCGCTGTGATCATGCTCTGTCGCCGATTTTAATTTTTTGCCGGATGCGACCTTATGGTAAACCGCATAAAAACCGACAAACACACCGATGAGCACGGCGGTGACTGTCAGTGCATCCAGAAATGCCGAGAGAAAGGCAGCGGTCAGGCAAAACAGCACCGACAGAACCAGCTTGGACTTCACCTTAAGCAATAATTTGGTGAATACGAAGAGCAGCAGATCACGCATAAAGTAGATGCCGGCGACCATAAACATCAGCAGCAGGATGACCTCGAAGTTCTCCGAGGTTTCATGGAATATTGCTTCGGGGGAGGTCAGGCCCATCACGACCGCTTCGATAGCCAGCAGGCCGCCGGGTTGTAGCGGGTAGCACTTCAGGGCCATGGCCAAGGTGAAAATAAACTCGGCAATCAATGCCCAGCCAGACGCAACCGGGCCCAAGGCCCACAACAAAATCGGGTTGAGGACCAAAAAGGCCAGAATGGTCTTTTTGTACCATTCAGGAGCATGGCCAAGAAAATTGCCGTAAAAAGCGCGCGAGTAGCTAATGGGTGCCATGAAGAGCAAGCCTGAATGTCGGAAAGCGGCAAGCATAGGGGGCAGGGCAGCAGCTGTAAAGGGTGATTGGGCGCGCTTTTTTAAGCCCCTGACATGGACTAGAATGCAAGGTCAAATAACAATGATCTTGGGGCGTGTCAGAGTGGCGCTGTCACCAAGATGGACCTTATAGCCTTATGCCGAATGTCTTGTGTTTTCCCGTTAATACGGTAGTCGCGCGACTGGTCCGTGATGAGCTGCATGCGGTTGCAAACCAATGCCAGGTATTGGTCGAGGGAGTGTTGAAGGATGCGCTGGTCGCCCCGGATGTGCTGGCAGAAATAGACCGCCATCTGGATCAATTGCGCGGCGCAATGGCTATATTGCAGTTGCAAGGTGCCGAAGCGTTGGTTGCAAGCCTGCGTCAGGCGTGTGCCTTGTTGCCGACTCGCGAGGGGCGGGCCAGAAAATACTTGGCGGGCGATATTAGCGAAGGTTTGGTGGCTTTGCCGTTGTTCTTTGATCACGCATTGAAAACAGGGCGCGATATTCCTTCGTTGTTGTTGCCCTCCATTAATGTGGTGCGGGCGCAGGCCGGGCTGAGCGTTTTTCCTGACAGTCGGTTTCAGTCGCTTGACTGGCAGGGCGTTCAGTTGCCTGCGGCGACAGGCCAGGCAGATCCGGCAGATCTGCTCATGGATCTGCCGCGTTTGCGGCACATGTTCAGTACCGGATTGCTGGGTCTGTTGCAGCAACGCTATCAACGCATCAGTTTGAAGTTGATGCACAGGGCGGCCACGCAGTTGCACAAACTGTTGGGTGATTCCCCGGCCGGTCAGCGTTGGGAGCTGGCCGCTGTATTGCTGGGTGCCTGCGTGACCATGAATACGGAAAACACCATCGCGCGTAAACGCCTGTGGATGGCATTGGAAAAGGATTTACGTCAGCTGGGGCATTCGTTTGATGCCGCCAGTCAGAAAGCAGACCCGGAGTGGCAGCACGAGGCGTTATTCGTGTTGGCGTTATCGGGCAGTCAAGACAGTGACGCGCGCAGGTTATTAACGGCTGCCAATGCACCGGTCGATGCCGAATGGACAGAGCAGCGATTGTCGCAGGAGCGGCATCGCATGTTCGGTAAAACCACGGACACGCTGGATAGCATGGCTCGCGAATTGCGTCTTGAAATGGGGCAAGCGAAGCGGGTGGTGGAATATATGGTGACCGCAGCAGTGACCCCTAAAGCGGTCGTGACCTTGGCATCGCGTTTGAAAAAAATTGCCGATGCCGTTCGTTTGGCCGGATTGGCCGAGTCCTACGATTTGCTTGTGGATATGTTGCACACATTGAAGCGCTGGCATGATGGCAGTGAAGTGGCATCCAGAGACTTGGTTCTATCAATGGCCGATAGCCTGTTGTTCGTCGAAAGCCGATTTGCTGAGATTGACGGGTTAAACCCCATGTATACGGCGCCGGCACAAACAGACCAGCTGTTTATGGTGTCGCGTCGGCAACTGCTGGATGCGCAGCGTATAGTGATTCGCGAATGCCTGCACAACTTGGGTCATATTAAGTCGGTCATTGGCATTTACATCGATAACGCGTTTGATGAAAAGCAATTAGACACGTTGGGTGTGTTTGCCAATCAGGTCAGAGGGGGCTTGGTGCTTTTGGAGCTGGCCAGGCCGGCCGCTATCGTCGGTGCGGCCACGCATTTTATCAACAAGCTGAGTCATGAAAAAGTGGCTGCCGGTGATTTGCCTCGCATGATGGAGGCGCTGGCTGATGTGCTGATTACTATTGAGCACTATCTGGAAGAATACGAAGTCAGCAAAAAGGGCGATGAGAGTTTACTGCTTATTGCCGAAAAAAGTCTGGAAACATTGGGTTATACGGGTGTTTCAAGCTGATCTCGCGATACACTATCGATCTGAATGATTAAGGAGCTATTTTAATGGACTATGCGGCATTTGTAGGGGTATTGGGTATTGTCATTGGCATCATGTGGTTGTTGGCTGCGTGGCTGGCCTGGCGCTGGACCTGGGTGCTTGGGTTCATTAAAGGGGTTGTTATTACCGGTTTTCTAGGTGTTGGGCTTTTGCTGGGTGCCGTTGCATCCGACATGATGCATTGGCAGAAAGCGGCTGAAGGCTTGACTGTAGCGCATGTCAGTATCGACCGTGGCAATGCTGAGGCGCCCACCGTATCGATTAAAGAAATCGGTAATGGCGTCAGTCATAACCTTGATGTGAGTGGTGACTTTATTGATCTGGAGTTTCATACGCTACGCTGGAAAGGCCTGTTTGAAAGTGCAGGTCTATCGTATCGGCTGGCTGCGGCACAAAGCCATTTTGATACGATTGAAAACAGCACGAACTGGTCTGATATGGGCCAGCGAAACTATCCTTTACCGCAGCAATCCGGCTGGACAGACCTTTGGCAGTCGCTCTATGGCACGGAGTGCGGAAAACACTTGAATAATTTTGTTAAGGCCGGTGATCTGCGGGTGAATTATATACCGGTACAAGATGGCGCTCTTTTCGCGGTGGTGTTTCGTGATGGCAAGCTGGTGCTTGAGCCGTTAAACGAAGCTGCCGTGGCGACATCCACGCTATAACAACGTATCTGGAGTGATTCACGATGACTGCTTTTTTGGCAGATTACGGCCTGTTTTTGCTTAAATCAGCGACGATTCTGGTAGTGGTTTTACTGGCCGTGTTGGGCATTATCGCCATGGCGATGCGCAGCAAGCAGAGTCCGGGCGCGCCCAGTGATATGGGGTATATCGAAATCACCGATTTGAGCGAGCTATTTTATGAGCGTGAACATGCCGTGCGTGAACTGCTTGATACGCCCAAGCAGTTCAAACAATGGCTTAAAGCCCGTGCAAAAGCACAAAAGGTTCGCGAGAAAGAAAGCTCGAAACTACGTGAGAAAGTTATCTATGTTATTGATTTTGATGGCGATATTAATGCCAGTGGCGTCAAGTCATTGCGCGAAGAGGTTTCGGCCATACTGGCGGTTGCCAGTCACACTGACGAAGTGTTGGTGCGCCTGGAAAGCACAGGCGGCGTAGTGCACGGTTATGGCTTGGCTTCGTCTCAATTGCAGCGTATTCGTGATCGCGGTATTCCGCTGATTGTCGCGATTGACAAGGTAGCTGCCAGTGGCGGTTACATGATGGCCTGCATGGCTAATCGCGTGCTGGCTGCGCCGTTTGCCATTATTGGCTCGATTGGTGTGGTTGGCCAAGTGCCCAATATCAACCGCTTACTCAAAAAACACGATGTTGATATTGAGCTTCATACGGCGGGTGCCTACAAGCGCACGTTAACCGTGTTGGGTGAAAATACCGACGCGGCTCGCAGCAAATTCGTTGAAGACCTGAATCAGGTGCATCAGTTGTTCAAGCAATTGGTGGGTCGTATGCGCCCGGATCTGGACATCGAGAAAGTGGCAACGGGCGAAATATGGTTTGGTCAGGAAGCCATCGGTTTGAAACTGGTGGATGAAATCATGACCAGTGACGAGTACTTGCAGTCACGCTTTGGCGAACAACGGATACTGCGGTTGGCACACAAGTACCGCAAGAACCTGGCCCAGAAGGCGGGTTTTGGTATTGAGGCGGCAGTGGATAGGACGGTCGTACGCTGGTTGGGGCGTATCCAGAACAGCCGGTTCTTCCCGCATTGATGTTCGCATAATGTATATTATGTTAAATTAAATGGGCTCGACGGCTACCTCCCTTCAAATACGCTACAGTTACCGTGTCACTAACGAGTCCCTGCTGCCATATGGCCAGAATCGCATTCATTAAATTGTTCACAGGCCTGAATCTTGCCTCGGCGCAGCTGTCCGGTGAGTTAAAGCGTGCCGGGCATTCGTCCTGCATTATTCACTTCAAAGAACATGAGCTGGTCGATGTGCGTGAAATGCACCAAGGCTGGGAATGGACCGAGTGCTCGGGTTATGTCGTGGCCGCAGGCGGTATCCGCAAAAACCTGAACTGCTATCGGCCGTTTCAGGATTCCGAATTCGAGTTATTGATCAAAACGCTTCGAGACTTCAAGGCTGATGCCGTTGCCATCAGTGTGGTCTCGGGCAATATTCGTGAGGCCAGCCGAATCACACGGGTCATTCATGAAGCGCTGCCCTTGCCAGTTATTTGGGGGGGGCATGGGCCAACCTTGGAGCCGGAACGTTGCATCAAAGAAGCCGACCTTCTCTGCATTCATGAAGGTGAGCAGGTCATTGTTGATTTTGCGAACAAGCTGGATGCGGGCGAAGGTATTGATGGCATTGCCGGTACCTGGTGCCGGCAATCCGATGGCAGCATAGCAAAGTATCCAGGAAGGCCTTTGGTTAAGCTGGATGATCTGGCGATGCCCAACTGGACTCGCGAAGATAATATTCATATCAGCGGGAATACGGTGACGCATAATTATTACCCAAGCAATTTGGGTGAAAGTTACGCCATCATGACCCAGCGTGGCTGCCCTTTTTCCTGCTCTTTTTGTATTGAAAGCAAATATCAGGACGAGTTCGGCAAGAAGGATTCGTTGAGGCGAAAATCAGCGTCGTTAATCATTGACGAGCTGGTTCATGCAAAAGCGACACTGCCAATCAGTCGGGTATTATTTTATGACGATGTCTTTACGGTTAATCCGCGTTGGCTAAAAACGTTTTTGGCGGAGTACAAGGAAAAGGTGGGTCTGCCCTTTTGGTGTTGGACTTACCCGACCACCCACAATCCGGAAATATTGAGCTGGTTAAAAGACGCGGGCTGCGATGCAATCACCTTGGGCCTGCAATCAGGTAGTGCCCGGATTTTGGAAGATCATTACGGTCGCCCCACGAAAATTTCAAGGATGCATGCGGCCGCCGAGGAAATAGTCGATTCCGGCATTCATGGCGAGTTCGACATGATTTTCAGGCATCCGCATGAAACCGAAGAAGACCTTCGAATGACAGTGGATTTCCTGTTGGACTTCCCTCAGAAAATGAAAGCTATCTGGTTGGCAGAAATGACGTACTTCCCGGGTCATCACTTCACTGCTGAGGCCGAGGCTGCGGCAAGGGAGAATTTAGTCACTTACGGCAGGCAGTTGCAGGTGTCTGATTCGTTGTATGACTATTACTATCGCCTGTTCCGATTAACCAGAATGAAGTTTCCGAAAGAGCGCATTCGTTCGTTGATTAACAATCCCGAGTTTCGTGAGCATCCCGAGCGCCTGGATGAGCACATGAAATATCCGGAAGACAAGCTTGCTGCGGCTATTGCACGCAAGAAAAACAATCCCAGCATTACTTACTAAGAAGTGCAGTAAATTATATGAAAGTATCGCCTCTGTTTTTTCGATCCATTACCGTATTGCTGTTTTCGCTGTTTATGGGCGCGCAAGCTATTGCTCTGGACGCAGGCATTGCATTCGACAAGAAGAATTCAGAGGTGTTGAAGCAAACGGTCATCCGCTTGCACGAGGATCATTATCGAAAGCTGTCATTGAATGATGATTTTTCATCGCAGTTACTGGATGCAATGATCAAGCGGCTGGATCCGGCAAAGCAGTTTTTCCTGCAAGAGGATATTGATCGCTTTGAGCAGTATCGTGTGACATTGGATGATATGTCGATAAATGGTGATTTATCAGCTGCCGAAATGTTGCTCGGCACATATAAACAGCGGGTACTGGAAAGGCTTAATTTTGAAGTGACTCAATTGCCGCAAGTGTTGGCGGGATTTGATTTTACGGTGGATGAGCAGTATTTATCAGAAGGACCTGAAAATTGGCCATCATCCCGTGCCGAGCAAGATGAGATTTGGCGAAAAAACATCAAGGCAATGGCCGTTGATTTGGTCATAGCAGGAAAAGACATGCCTGCGATTGAAGAGTTACTGCACAAACGTCTTTCCAATCAGTTGTCGCGACTCAATCGACTGAATCAAGATGACTACTTTGATATGTACATCAATACGTTAACCGATATTTATGACCCGCATACGGCATACCTGTCCCCTTCCCGTTCCGAGCAATTCAATATTGCCATGAGCCTTTCTCTGGAAGGTATTGGGGCAACCTTGCAACTCAATAATGAATACACGCGGGTTGTCAGTCTGGTCTCGGGCGGCCCGGCTGACAAACAAGGCCAGCTGCAGCCGGCTGACCGCATTGTCGGCGTAGGACAAAAAGAGGATGGCATGATCGATGTGATCGGTTGGCGTCTGGATGATGTGGTGGCGCTGATTCGCGGACCCAAGGGTTCTATTGTTCGATTGGAGGTGATTCCGGCTAATGCGTCGTCCGAGACCGAACGAAAAATAATTCGTATTGTGCGCGATAAAGTAACGCTTGAAGATCAGGCCGCCAGCGGTCATTTGATTCATGTTCAATCGGGTAGTGAATCCGTGAAAATGGGCGTAATCAAGTTGCCGGCGTTTTATGCCGATTACGAGGGTCGTAGTCGTGGCGATGAAAATTATAAAAGCACCACCCGGGATGTTCAGTCGCTGATTGAAAGTCTTGATAAAGACGGTGCAGAAGGCTTGATTATCGATTTGCGCAATAATGGCGGCGGTGATTTAAAGGAGGCCATTGATCTCACGGGGCTGTTTATTGAGCAAGGCCCGGTTGTTCAAATTCGAATGAATAATGAATACGTGGCAAGACAAGGCAAAGCGTCATCGCCTAAAAGTTTTGTTTACAAGAAACCTGTTGTTGTTCTGGTAAATCGATTGAGCGCATCGGCGAGCGAAATTTTTGCCGGGGCATTGCAGGATTATGGCCGTGCGTTGGTCGTGGGCAGTCGTACCTTCGGCAAAGGTACCGTGCAAACATTGATGGGGCTTGATGACGGTCAGTTAAAGTTTACGATTTCCAAGTTTTATCGTATTTCGGGTGGCAGTACGCAACACAAGGGGGTTGTCCCTGATATTGCATTGCCGTCGGTTTACGATGAAAGTGAAATTGGTGAAAGCAGTTACGAGACCGCCCTTCCTTGGGATAGCATTCACGGGATTCGGCACGTGGTCTACTATCCGGTGAATGACATTCTTCCTGCATTAGAGAAGCGGCATGCCTTGCGCATGCAAGATGATGTGGATTTCAACTACGTTCGCGATAGCGCTCAACTGATAGCCGATGCCGAGCGCAATGTGATTGAGCTCAACAAGGATAAGCGCAAGGTGCAGCTGGATCAGTGGCGGAATGCCACCTTGCAGCTTGAAAACTCACGTCGTAAAGCGAAAGGATTGCCGGAGTACGATAACAGTATTTTTGACCAGCTCGACAGCGATGAAATGCTGCCGCCCGATCCCAAACAAACTGAAAAAGAGAAAACAGAGGCGCTGTATTCCGATATGTACCTGATTGAAAGTGGTCGGGTGCTGATCGACTTCATTGATGCATTGAAAGCATCAGGCTTTTATCAGGAAGGTGTTCGCAAGGTAACCCATTCTTCCGCAACGGTTGGATGGATGCCCAAGGTGGCATCCAATGATGCTTTGGTGGCGCCGCAGGCCATGGCCATCGCGATGCCCTGAATGATCTCTCCTGCGCCCTCGCCCACCATGTGGGCACCCAGAATGGCATCGGTGCTGCCATCAACCAGCAGCTTGATTAACACGCGATCCGGCTTTTGGCCAAGCGTGTGGTCCATCGGGCGAAACTCGCTGCGATAAACAGTGAGTTTATCAGCGTGTTGTCGTGCGGCTTCTTCACTCATGCCGACCGAGGCATAACACGGGTGCGTAAAAATGGCATTGGGGATTAAATCGAGCGGCAATGCATTTTTACCACCATGAAACCAGTGGTCGATGAGGTTCATGGCTTCGCGCAAAGCAACGGGCGTCAGTTGCGCGCCACCGGTCACATCGCCGAGGGCATAGATGCTTTTGACGGATGTTTCATGCTGAGCATTCACTGCAATGTTACCGGCCGTATCGGTCTCGATGCCTGTTGCGGCGAGGCCAAGGTTTTCGGTGTTGGGTATACGACCCGTGGCGCAGAAAATGGCATCGGCTGTGATGCGTTGACCGTCGTTGAGTGTGGCCTCCAATAGGCGGCCTTGTGCGGATACGGAGGTGATCTGTGTGTTCATGCGGGCACGAATGCCTTGTCGCTCAAGGGCGGCTTGTAAAAATCGGGCGGATTCGGCATCGAATCGATTCAGCACGTGCGGGCCACGGTGAACAATCGTCACTTGCGAACCCAGGCCGTTGAGAATGCTGGCAAATTCACTGGCAATATAGCCGCCGCCCCAAACAATGACCTGTTTGGGTTGCTGGCTCATGCTAAAAAGATCGTCGGAGATGGATAAGTGTTCTTTACCGGGTATGTCGGGCAAAAATGGCCGTGAACCGGTTGCAATCAGAATGCGATCGGCATGAATGGATTGATGGCCAATACGAATGGTATCGGCACTTTCCAGCCGTGCGTGTCCATCCAGCCAGCTGACACCGCTGGTATCGAGCAGTTTTCGATAAACGCTCTGCAATCGCGCAATTTCGCGATCGCGATGCGTCTTGAGTGTTTCCCATGACAGTTGTGCGTGGCCGTTTAAAGACCAGCCAAAATCGGCCGCCAGTTCAAATTGATGTTGAAAACCCGCGGCATAGCTCATCAGCTTTTTAGGCACGCAACCGACGTTGACGCAGGTGCCGCCGGCAAAACGCTCTTCAATGACGGCGACGCGCCAGCCCTGGCTTGCAGCCAATCGTGCGGTGCGAACACCGCCCGATCCTGCGCCGATAACGGCCAGATCGAATCGGCTCATGGGTAAACCTGATAGCTGCCGGTACGGAACCAGGCCAGCTTGCTATACAAGGTCACAACCGACCCCATAATCACGAGTGCCGGGGCATGAACGGCACAATGCGCTATCGCTGCCGTGGTGTTTTCCAGGTCGGTAATGATGACGCGCTGTGATGCTTGAGTGCCCTCTTCAATGATGGCCACGGCCGTATTGGCGGGTTTTCCGTGCTGCATCAATTGCGATGTGATGTCATCGAGCTTGGCAAGGCTCATATAGAAAACCAATGTTTCGCCGGGCGTATTTAATTCGGGCCAATTGAGCTTATATTGTTCGTTGTGCAGGTTGCCGGCGACAAAGCGTACGGAGCTGGCGTGCTCTCGGTGCGTGAGCGGAATGCCGGCATAACTGGCACAGCCGCTGGCGGCAGTAATACCGGGCACAACCTGGAAAGGAATACCCGCTTCCGCCAAATCTTCAATTTCTTCACCGCCGCGGCCGAATATAAAAGGGTCGCCGCCTTTGAGGCGCGCAACGGTTTTGCCTTGCGAGGCGAGCTCAATCATCAAGGCATTAATGTCTTTCTGGCGCATGCTGTGTTCGGCGCGAGCCTTGCCCACGTAGATGAGTTCGGCATCTTTGCGAATTTTTGCTAACACTCCGGGAGAAACCAGTCGATCATAAAGCACGGCATCAGCACGCTGCAGTAAGCGCAGTGCTTTGAAGGTTAGAAGATCTGGGTCACCGGGCCCTGCGCCAATTAAATAAACTTCACCGAGGTGTCCGCGTTCATGCTCATCATTGACCAGGTTTTCAAGTAACGCGCTGGCTTGTGCATGATTGCCTAGCATTGCGGCTTCAGCGCCAGCACCGTCGACAAAACGCTCCCATACGCGCCGAACCGATTTACCGGCCAATGCCTGCTTTATAGCGTTACGCTGTTGGCCAATAAATTCAGCCAAGGTGCCGAGTGCGTCGGGCAGCTCGCTTTCGAGTCGGTTGCGAATGGAGCGTGCCAATACCGGTGAGCGCCCTGCACTGCTGATCGCCACAATGACAGGATCGCGATCAACGATGGCCGGTACAATGAAAGATGACAGTGCCGGATTATCAACGACATTGACGGGGATGCTTAATGCTTTGGCGGCTCTCGAGATGCGCTCGTTAACAGGCTCATGGTTGGTGGCCGCAATGACCAGGCAGTAACCCTTGGCATCGCTATCGTCGAATTCGCGCTGATGCCAAATAATGCGTTTTTCTTGATGCCATGTTGTGATGTGTTGATTGATTTTTGGTGATACGACAACAACCCGGCTGCCTGCCTTGAGCAGCCAATCAATTTTACGGGCAGCAACCGAGCCACCACCGACGACCAAGGCAAGCTGGTTGCGAACATCGAGAAAAATAGGCAAATAATCCATGAATCACTTCTTCAATACGGTCACGTTGCCCATGTAGGCACGCAGTGCCTCCGGTACTGTGATGCTGCCATCGGCATTCTGGTAATTTTCGGCAATGGCCACCAAGGTACGACCCACGGCCAGGCCAGAGCCATTCAAGGTGTGCACAAATTCTGTCTTGCCGTCAGCCGGTTGCCAGCGTGCTTTCAGGCGGCGGGCCTGAAAGTCACCGAAGTGACTGCAAGACGATATCTCGCGATAGGTATCTTGTGCTGGCAGCCAGACTTCAAGATCGTAGGTTTTTCGAGACGAAAACCCCATGTCGGCACTGCACAACAACATTTTTCGATACGGCAATTCCAGTTTTTGCAAAATGCTCTCGGCGTGTGCCGTGAGACTCTCAAGTTCTGCACTTGCTTGCTCTGCGGTGGTGATCGTCACCAGTTCAACTTTTTCAAATTGATGCTGGCGAATGATGCCGCGTGTATCGCGGCCGTAACTGCCGGCTTCGCTGCGGAAGCACGGTGTGTGTGCCACAAACCGCAGTGGCCAGGGGTCATCGGAGTGGGTGAACTGCTTATTGATGATGCAGTCACGCACCAGATTGGTCACAGGCACTTCAGCCGTTGGAATCAAATAAAGATCTTGATCGCGTATCTTGAACAGATCTTCTTCAAACTTGGGTAATTGACCTGTGCCATAAAGGCTGGACGCATTCACGAGATACGGCACATAAACTTCTTCGTAGCCATGTTCATTGGTATGCACATCGAGCATGAACTGGATCAATGCGCGATGGAGTTTGGCAAGATCACCTCGTAATACGCTGAAACGGCTTGCTGACATGGCGCTGGCCAGATCGGGCCGATACAAGCCCAGGTTTTCTGCCAATGTCACGTGATCTTGAACGGGGAAGTTAAATTGGCGCGGTGTGCCCCATTGCGCGACTTTCTGATTATCGGATTCTGAATGGCCGGTGGGAACGTCATCATCCGGGGTGTTCGGAATGTTGAGTAAAAACTGCTCGAGCTCGTCTTGTACCGTGCGTTGCTGGTTTTCAAGTTCACCCAGCTCATTGGCAATCGCATCGAGTGCTTTTTGTACGGTGGCTTTGGCCTCGTCGATGCTCTGGCCTTGCTTGATCAGTTCACCGATTTGCTTGGAGGTTTTATTGCGCTCGGCTTGTAGCTCCTGCGTGCGGGTATCGACCAACTTGCGTTTGGCCTCCAGTTGTTCAAATGCGGCGGTATCCAGCGTGAAGCCGCGGCGGTTTAAGCTGTTGGCGACAGCATCGATATCGTGGCGAAGGCGTTTAGGATCAAGCATGGTCGTATCCGGTCAATTACCAATGGCGTGCCAGTGACAAGCCGCCCCAAGTGGCGGCCAAGCACAGCAGTAAGCTGCTGCCAATATAGGCAAGGGCGAGACTGTAATCGCCCTTTTCCAGCAGTTCAACGGTTTCCAGAGAAAAGGTTGAAAAAGTCGTGAAGGCACCCAGAAATCCCACCATGGCGATGTTTCGCCATTGCTCTCCGCTGGGTAGGCGTTCGGTAATGATCACGAACAAAATACCGATACACAGTGAACCAATCACATTCACCAGCAACGTGCCTGCAGGGAAGTGCCCTTTATAAACGCTGTGCATGAAATAGCCGGCCATAAAGCGGCTCACCGCGCCAGCGGCACCGCCTACCGCAATCCACAACAATGATTGCATCATGATTTTTTCTCCTGCTGGCCGACGTAGCGTTGCTGCTGACTCGTTTGATCGGCGACACGCAGACGCTCGAGTTTTTCGGCGATACGGATTTCAAGCCCGCTTTCCAGCGGTCGATAATAGCGTTTGTGCCGAATGGCTTCCGGTAGGTAGCTCTCCCCTGCGGCATAACCGCCCTCGCCGTGGGCGTAACGATAGTCCTGACCGTAGCCGAGCTCTTGGTGCAAGCGGGTGGGCGCATTGCGTAGATGGGTGGGCACTTCATAATCGGGCAAACTGCCGGCATCGGCCATGGCAGCCCCGAAAGCTTCGTAGACAGCGTTGCTTTTGGGGGCACAGGCGAGATATGTCACGGCTTGTGCGATGGCTAACTCGCCTTCCGGGCTGCCAAGGCGTTCTTGTACGTCCCAGGCATTGAGTGCCAGCGTTAACGCTCGTGGGTCGGCATTGCCAATGTCTTCACTGGCCATGCGCACGACCCGACGGGCAATGTACACGGGATCGCAACCGCCATCGAGCATGCGGGCGAGCCAGTACAGTGCGGCATCCGGTGCACTGCCGCGCACGGATTTGTGCAAGGCTGAAATTTGTTCGTAAAACACATCGCCCTGCTTGTCGAAGCGGCGTGATTGAGCGCCTTCAAGAATGCTGGCCACCATGTCACGGTCCATGACGGCAGTATTTTGGGCCGCCTGATAGGCCAGGCACAGCTCCAGCCAATTCAGCGCACGACGGGCATCGCCATCGGCCAGACGAGCCAAGGCTTGCAAGGCATCCCCGGTGATGGCTTTTTCAGCCGACTCCATGATCAATGCACGTTGCAACAAATGGGTAATGGCCAATTCGCTGAGCGGTTTTAAGACATACACACGCACACGCGATAACAAGGCATTGTTTAACTCGAATGCGGGGTTTTCGGTAGTGGCGCCGACAAACCAGAATGTCCCGTCTTCGATGTGCGGTAAAAAAGCATCTTGTTGCGATTTGTTAAACCGGTGAACTTCATCGACGAATAACAGCGTGGCAATGCCCTGTGCTTTTTGAGTTCGTGCTTCATCAACGGCGGCGCGGATATCTTTAATACCAGCCATCACGGCGGACAGGCTGATGACGTGAGCCTGACAGTGCTTCGCCAAAATGTGCGCCAGTGTGGTTTTTCCAGTGCCGGGAGGCCCCCAGAAAATCATCGAGTGCAGTGTGCCTTGCTCAATCGCTTGTCGAAGGGGTTTGCCTGCGGCCAGCAAATGCTCTTGACCAGCATATTCGTCGAGTGAACCCGGGCGCATGCGTGCAGCCAGGGGGACTGCATTCATGGCTGTGGCTGCCCTGTTTGATCGAGAACGTTGACACCTTCCGGCACTATAAAAACAAACAGCTCATTATTGGTGATGCCATTGAGCACTACGGCAACAAAGCGCAGATGGGTGCGATTGGCCAAATTGTCTTCAATCACCAGCTCGGCAGGAACCTCGTTATGCCAGCGCAGTGACAACTTGCGGATATAGTGATTTTTATCATGCGGGACCAGCTCAAACCATTCGTTATCTTTGCGCGTTACATCGAATGCCGCGGCCAGCGTTTTCTGGTCGCTGGTAAAAATCATGGCCGGCAATTGACGGAGGTCTTCATGAAAATCACGTACCGTGACTTGCTCCAGGTCCTGGTCATGAAACCATATGCGTTGGCCATCAATAACGACTTCTTCCTGATACGGTATTTGAGCCGTCCAGCGCATAAAGCCGGGTTTGCGTACGGCGATCTGCCCCTGGCTTTCTTGCACCAACACATCGTTCGCGCCACGCACGGTTTGTGTGAATTCGGCAGACATTGAATCAATGGCTTGCAAGCGCGCCCATAGCGGCTCAGCATCATGGTTGCTCTCGGCAAATGCCAACGGCGCCAAAACAGCAATGAGTAATGTTGTGATGCGTTTATTCATGACCACCTGCCAGTACTTCACGAGAGCCATTAGTGCCCATGCCGCTGACCAAGCCGGCAGCCTCCATGGTTTCAATCAAGCGTGCGGCACGGTTGTAGCCAATGCGCAGTTTGCGCTGCACGGCTGAAATGGACGCCCGGCGCGACTCCAACACAAACTGCACCGCTTCATCATAGAGCGGATCGCTTTCGGGGTCGTCGTTGCCATCGCCTTCGGGAGTCAGGCCGGGAATGCCATCGCCGGCCCCGTCGTCCAGAATGCTTTGAATGTAGGCAGGTTCGCCGCGTTTTTTCCAGTCGGCTACCACACGATGGACTTCGGCATCGGATATAAATGCACCGTGCACACGAACAGGTACTGCGGTGCCCGCCGGCAGGTAAAGCATGTCGCCATGACCGAGCAGTTGTTCACCCCCTCCCTGATCAAGAATGGTGCGTGAATCAACCTTGGACGAAACTTGAAACGAAATGCGTGTCGGAATGTTGGCCTTGATTAAGCCGGTAATGACATCAACCGACGGACGTTGGGTGGCCAATATCAGATGAATGCCCGCAGCCCGTGCTTTTTGTGCAATACGGGCAATCAGTTCCTCTACTTTTTTACCGACGACCATCATCATGTCGGCAAACTCATCAATCACGACAACAATGAATGGCAGTGCTTCGAGATTGGGGGCTGTTTGCTCCGGAATGCTATCGCCTTCAATGACGGGAACCGCTTTCCAAAGTGGATCGGGAATCGGCGTGCCGTCTTTCTCGGCATCTTTCACTTTGCGGTTGTAGCCGGCCAGATTCCGTACGCCCAATGCCGCCATGAGCCGGTAGCGCCGTTCCATTTCAGCGACGCACCAACGCAGGCCGTTGGCCGCCTCTTTCATGTCGGTGACCACCGGTGCAAGTAAATGCGGAATACCTTCATACACCGACAATTCCAGCATTTTGGGGTCGACCAGCAAGAGACGTACATCCGCCGGCGATGCCTTATACAATAAGCTGATCAGCATGCCATTCACTCCGACGGATTTGCCTGAACCGGTGGTGCCTGCCACCAGCAGGTGCGGCATTTTTGCCAAATCGACCACCACCGGTTCACCGGCAATGTCATGGCCCAGTGCGAGAGACAGCATTGACCCGGCTTCTTCATACGCCTTGGATGACAAGACTTCACCCAAATAAACCGTTGCGCGATCTTCATTGGGAATTTCGATGCCGATGACGGCTTTGCCAGGGATCACTTCAACGACCCGTACGCTGATGACAGCCAGAGAGCGTGCCAAATCTTTCGCCAAGCCGGTAATCTTGCTGACCTTCACACCGGCTGCGGGCTGTACCTCGAAACGCGTCACAACCGGCCCCGGCAATACCGCAACCACTTCAGCTTCAACACCAAAGTCGGCGAGTTTGAGCTCGAGCAGTCGAGACATGGCCTCGAGTGATTCTTGTGAAAAACCGCGGCTGTGATCTTTTTCGGGGTTGTCGAGCAAGCCCAAGGGCGGCAGTTCACCGGTGACGGGAGCATCAAACAACTTGCCCTGCTTTTCTTGTTGTGCGCGCTTGCTGGGCTCCGCGGGTGCTGGCGGTGGTGCGACCACAACCGGCGGCTTGCGTTTTTCTTTAATCTTTTGCAGTTGAGCTTCGGTTTTTTCTTGTCGCTCAACCTGTGCTTTTTTAGTAGTGGCCGCTTCGCTGCGTTGCCGTTGTTTCTCCAGAATAAAGTGGCGCAATTGTTCGGACCATGCCAACACCTTGATGCCTATCCGGTCCATTAAGTGCAGCCAGGACAAATCGGTAAACACGGTCATGCCAAACAAAAAGATAGCCACCAGTACCAAGCGACTGCCCAACAGATTGAAGGCACTCAGGAAGTTATTGCCGATCGCCGCACCAATAATGCCGCCATCGCCTTGTGGCAATAGCGACAGATCGTGAATGCTATGAATTTCAGACAGGCCGGTGCCTGAGATGATCACCAGCGCCATGCCGACAAAACGAATCGCCAGGATCACCCAGTCGAGCGCCAGGCCGTGACGGCGGTCTTTGAAAATTTGCCACGCTCGCAAGCCCAGCATTAATGGAAATAGATAGGCCATATAGCCAAACAGGGAAAAAAACACATCGGCCAGCCAAGCGCCGGTGCGACCGGCTGCATTGCTGACGACGCCTTCGCCGCTGCTGTAGGACCATCCGGGGTCGGCGGTGTTGTACGTGAGCATGGCCAGCAGAAAATACAGGCATACGAACAAGAAAAGGATGAGCAGGCCTTCGGTCAGGCGATGACTGACGACGGTCTCATCCGGTGAGGTGCCCTTGCTGCGTTCTGGTGTGGTGGCTGCCTTGCTCAATGCCTCGAAACCCGACTGTTAAAGTGGCCCAATCATAGCACGATTACCCCTGCCTTTTGCCTTGTTTTTGCTCGCTTTTATCCCTCGGGTGTTGCTGCATCAGCTTACGCTTGGCGGCATTTTCATTTATCATGTATCGATCAGATGAAGGCGCGAAAGCCTTCGGTTCGCAACGCTTGATCAGGACCTTTTATGAGCAATCCGATTCATCACAAACTGATTATTTTAGGCTCCGGCCCTGCCGGTTATACGGCCGCCGTGTATGCCGCCCGTGCAAACTTGAAGCCGGTTTTAATCACCGGTATGCAGCAAGGCGGACAGCTCACCACCACCACCGAAGTGGACAACTGGCCGGGTGACGTTGAAGGCTTGCAAGGGCCTGATCTGATGGACCGTATGCTGCGCCATGCCCAGCGCTTTGATACCGAGATTGTGTTTGATCATATTGAAACAACCGATTTGTCGCAGCGCCCCTTCCGATTAAAAGGTAACGCTGAATACACCTGCGATGCATTGATTATTGCGACCGGCGCGTCAGCCCGCTATCTGGGCTTGCCGTCTGAAGCAGCATTTATGGGCAAAGGCGTGAGTGCGTGTGCGACATGCGATGGTTTCTTTTATCGCGGCCAGCGCGTGGCGGTGATTGGTGGCGGTAATACCGCCGTTGAAGAGGCTTTGTATTTGTCGAATATTGCCGCAGAGGTTGTGTTGGTGCATCGCCGCGACAGCCTGCGTTCCGAAAAAATCCTGCAAGACCGTCTGCTTGAAAAAGCACGCACCGGCAATGTGAAGCTGGTCTGGAATCACACGCTCGATGAAGTGCTGGGCGATGATGCAGGTGTTACGGGCATTCGTATCAAGAGCACGGAAACCGGCGAGACCCGTGTTGAATCGTTACAGGGTGTCTTTATCGCCATTGGTCACTCACCGAATACCGGTATTTTTGAAGGCCAGTTGGCCATGCAAGGCGGTTATATACAGGTGCGCAGCGGCAGTGCCGGTGGCGCAACCGCCACCAGTGTCGAGGGTGTTTTTGCTGCCGGCGACGTGGCCGACCATATTTATCGGCAAGCGATTACGTCTGCCGGCTCTGGCTGCATGGCGGCATTGGATGCCGAAAAGTACCTAGACGAGCTTGAGCAGAACAACTGATATGGACCTGCCGTGCCTGCCTCCCGGTGGCACGGACTTCCCTGCTCCTGATCAGGCGTTGACTGACCCGCCGGGTTTGTTGGCATTGGGTGGCGATTTATCCCCTGCCCAGCTTTTGGCGGCCTATCGGGTCGGCGCCTTTCCTTGGTATAGCGAACCCAATCCGGTTTTATGGTGGCATCCCGACCCGCGAGCGGTCATTTTGCCGGAGACGCTGCATACCTCACGCAGCCTGGCGAAGTTGTTACGGCAACGGCGATTTCGAATCACCGTCGATCATGCATTTGATGCCGTCATTGCCGCCTGCGCATCAGATGCCAGTATCCATCGCGAAGGCGGGACTTGGCTGACGCCGGCAATGCAAACAGCCTACCGCCGACTGCATCGGCAAGGCACGGCTCATTCGGTGGAAGTCTGGCAAGGCGATCAGCTGGTAGGCGGCATGTACGGGCTGGCTATGGGTCGCGTCTTTCATGGCGAGTCGATGTTCTCATTGGCGCCCAACGCATCGCGTGTTGCATTGGTAAGTTTTGTTAACTTCTTGTTTGATAAAGGTTTTATACTCCTTGATTGCCAGGTAATCAACCCGCATACCGTGACATTGGGAGCTATCGAAATACCCCGTGAGGCATTTCTGGCGTACCTGAAGTCCAATGCATTGCCCGTTCCCGTGGAGCCATGGCAGCAGGTGTTGTGTGAGCAGGCCTGACATGCGCATTCCCTTGTTTATGACCGAGCCACACCCCTGTCCTTATCTACCAGGACAGCAGGCCCGTAATGCCGTGGCCGAAGCACAGTGGTCTCGTAACATGCACGTGGCCAGTGAGCTGAACCGCCAAGGGTTCCGGCGCAGCGGTGAGTTTTTATACCGGCCGCAGTGTGAAACGTGTTCGGCGTGTCAGGCCTTGCGTATCGATGTGAACGCCTTTTTGCCCTCCCGAAGCCAACGCCGACTGCTGAGACGCAATGATGATTTGCGCATTGTCGAGCTGGGCTCTATCGATAACGATGCTTGTTTCGAGCTTTTTCGGCATTACATCAATGCGCGTCATGCGGGTGGCAGCATGCACCCAGCCAGGCGCGAGGATTACCAACGGTTTTTGGCCCGGCCACCCTCAACGGCAACCGGATACTTTGGCGTAGCCGATACCGAGCAGCGCTTGATCGCCGTACTGGTTTACGACCGATTGGATGACGGGCTGTCGGATGTGTTCAGTTTCTATGATGTCGGCGAGGCGCGGCGAAGCCTTGGTACCTGGATGATATTGGCGTCTATCCAGCGTGCACGGGACCTGCAGCTGGCCTACGTATACCCCGGGTTCTATATCGAGTCTTGCCCGAAAATGACCTATAAAAGCCGGTTTTCAGCGATGGAGATCCTGCGTCATGAAGGCTGGCAGCCCTTTGCGGCTTCAGCCCTTTGAAAGCATGGCCTATTTAAGGCACAATGCGCGCCACTTGATAACCGGAGTGCCTTGCAACATGGCGAAAGAAGAAAACATCGAGCTTGAAGGTGAAGTGATTGACACGCTTCCCAATACGACCTTTCGCGTCAAGCTGGAAAACGGCCATGTTGTGACAGCTCATATTTCGGGCAAAATGCGTAAGAACTACATCCGCATCCTGACCGGCGATAAAGTACGGGTTGAAATCAGTCCGTACGATCTCAGCAAAGCGCGCATTACTTATCGAGAGCGCTAGTAATCGACAATAAAAAAGCCGCCTTTAAGGGCGGCTTTTTTATTGTGCGGCAGACTGGTTATGCCGGCGCCTCTTCCGGGATATTCGCCTCCTCGGCCTCGACATCCAGGCACAACCCATTGTCGTCGACGCTGATGTGCACGGTACCGCCTTTTTTGGCCAAAGGGCCAAACAGCACCAGTTCGGCCAAAGGTCGTTTGATATGTTCTTGAATCATTCGAGCCATTGGGCGCGCCCCCATGGCCGGGTCATACCCTTTGTCGGCTAACCACTGGCGCGCGGCCTGATCGACATCCAGCAACACACCTTTGTCGTCCAATTGCGTTTGCAGTTCAACCAGGAACTTATCAACCACCGTCAGAATGACTTCGGGTGACAGACTGTTGAAGTGAATCACGCTGTCCAATCGATTGCGGAATTCCGGGCTGAATGCCTTGCGAATCGCTTCCATGCCATCGGAGCTGTGATTCTGCTGCGTGAAGCCGATGGATGCACGCTGCATGAGTTCGGCTCCCGCATTGGTTGTCATGATCAGGATGACATTGCGGAAGTCCGCTTTGCGGCCGTTGTTATCGGTCAGCGTGCCGTGATCCATAACCTGCAATAACAAGTTATAAACATCGGGGTGTGCTTTTTCGATTTCGTCCAGCAAAACCACGCTATGCGGCGTTTTGGTCACGGCGTCGGTTAACAGGCCGCCCTGATCAAAACCGACATACCCCGGCGGCGCACCAATGAGGCGCGATACCGTGTGCCGCTCCATGTATTCCGACATGTCAAACCGGATCAACTCCAGGCCCAGCAAGCGTGCCAGCTGGCGGCAGACTTCGGTTTTGCCAACGCCGGTTGGCCCGGCAAACAAAAAAGTCCCAATGGGTTTTTCATGCACTTTCAGGCCAGCACGAGCCATTTTGATGGCTGTGACCATGCTGCTAATCGCCTCGTTTTGACCAAATACAACGCGCTGTAAATTGCTCTCAAGCTCTTTTAAGCCGGCTTTATCCGAGTCGCTGATGGTTTGCGCGGGGATGCGGGCAATGCTGGCAACGACCTGTTCGATTTCTGCGCGGTCGATCACGTCGCGACGGTTCTCCGGAGATTGCAGGCGTTGGTATGCGCCGGCCTCATCGATAACATCAATCGCCTTGTCGGGCATAAAGCGATCGTTGATATACCGGCTGGCTAACTCGGTTGCCAAACGCAGTGCTTGATCGGTGTAGCGCAGCTGGTGGTGCTCCTCAAAGCGTGATTTCAACCCTTTCAATATCTGGTAGGTTTCTTCTACGCTGGGCTCCAGCACATCCACTTTCTGGAAGCGCCGCGATAAGGCGCGGTCTTTCTCGAAGATACCGCGATACTCCTGGAATGTCGTAGAACCTACGCAGCGCAGTTGGCCCGAGGTTAAAATCGGCTTCAGCAAGTTGGAGGCATCCATCACGCCGCCGGAGGCAGCGCCCGCACCAATAATGGTGTGGATTTCATCAATAAACAAAATGGCCTTGGGTTGCTTGCTTAAGTCGGCGAGCAGCCCTTTAAAGCGCTTTTCAAAATCGCCGCGGTACTTGGTGCCGGCCAGCAAGGCACCCATGTCCAGTGCATAGACTTCATGTTCGAGTAAGACTTCAGGCGCATCGCCGTCGACAATCATTTTAGCCAGCCCTTCGACGATCGCGGTTTTACCCACCCCGGATTCGCCGACCAATAACGGGTTGTTTTTGCGACGGCGCGCGAGAATTTGTGCAACGCGCTGAACTTCGGGCAGACGCCCAATCAAGGGGTCAATGCGCCCAGCGCGTGCCTGAGCATTCAGATTGCTGGTGAATTGCTGCAACGGGCTTTTTTCTTCAGGTGCATCTTGCGTGGATGCTTCGCTGCGCTCGTTGCTGTCGGTATTGCTTTCACCGGATGAGAGGCGGGAAATGCCGTGGGCAATAAAATTCACCACGTCCAATCGTGCGACGCTTTGCTTTTTCAAAAAATACACGGCCTGGCTTTCTTGTTCGCTGAACATGGCAACCAGCACGTTGGCACCCGTGACTTCACTTTTGCCAGAAGATTGCACATGAAAAACGGCGCGCTGCAATACGCGTTGAAAGCCCAGCGTTGGCTGCGTGTCGCGTTCCAGTTCTTCGGGGATGACCGGCGTGGTTGAATCCAGAAACTCCTGCAATTCTTTTTGCAAGAGCGTGATATCCGCACCACAGGCACGGAGCACCTCGGAGGCATCGCGGTTGTCGGTCAACGCCAGCAGCAGGTGTTCAACCGTCATGAATTCATGGCGCTTGGCGCGAGCCGTTTTAAAGGCACTATTGAGCGAAAACTCCAGGTCTTTGCTTAACATCAGGCCTCCTCAGGACGATGGGTCCGTATCAACTGACTCAATTTCACACACTAATGGGTGTTCGTTGGTGCGCGCAAATTGGTTCACTTGCGTCGCCTTGGTTTCAGCAATATCGCGAGGGTAAATCCCGCATACGGCACGACCCTGGGTATGCACGGTCAGCATGATTTGGGTCGCGGTCTCGTCATTCATGTGGAAGAACATCATCAGCACCTCGACTACAAACTCCATTGGAGTGAAGTCATCGTTGATCATCACAACACGGTACAGCGGAGGCTCTTTCAGGCCCAGCCGTTCGGGCTCTAGTGCGACGTCACCTTGCGCATCGCCATGTTCTGGTTGATCTTTCATGCTTAATCTTAGACCACGATAACGGTATTTTCCGGCAAAGAAGCGGTTATTTTGGAGCTGTTCGCATCCAGATAAAATTTCAGCTTCATTCATTTGCAATTCCTGAAACATTGGCTAAAATCTGATCAGTTTCTTGCTTTTGCAGTATATTGCTGCACGCTTGGGACAAAATATAAGAATAAAAAGCATTAAAAACAACAGGTTACGAATAAAACCTGAATAATAATATCTGAAGGGATTTCAGTTATGGCAAGCCAAACAGGCATCGTAAAGTGGTTCAACAACTCAAAGGGTTACGGCTTTATTCTGGCCGATGACGGTGGAACCGACATTTTTGCGCACTATTCCTGCATCATTATGGAGGGCTATAAAACCCTTCGCGCAGGCCAGCAAGTGTCGTTTGATACGGTTGAAGGCCCCAAAGGTTTGCACGCTTCGAATATTCAATACGACCGCAGCGAAGCAGCGCAACACGATCACGACCAGATTGGCAATATGGCCTGAGCGCCCTGCTCAGCTGTTATGCGAGCACATTCCGGCCATGCCCGGTCAGGCATGGCCGGTGAGTTGACTTACATATGCTGGATAACGGCATCACCGAACTCGCTGCATTTCAGCAGCTTCGCACCGTCCATCAGGCGTTCAAAATCATAGGTCACGGTTTTAGCCTGAATGGCACCGTCCATGCCCTTGATGATGAGGTCGGCAGCTTCCGGCCAGCCCATATAGCGCAGCATCATTTCAGCCGACAGAATCAATGAACCCGGGTTCACCTTATCTTGCCCTGCGTATTTGGGTGCGGTGCCGTGAGTGGCTTCAAACATGCCGACCGTGTCGGACAGGTTGGCACCCGGAGCGATACCGATACCGCCAACCTGGGCCGCCAGCGCATCCGATACGTAATCGCCGTTCAGGTTCAGGGTGGCAATCACGCTGTACTCTTCCGGACGCAACAGGATTTGCTGCAAGAAGGCATCGGCAATGGAGTCTTTGATGGTAATGGTATTGCCCGTTTTCGGGTTTTTGAATTCACACCATGGGCCATCATCAATGACTTTGGCGCCGAATTCTTTTTGTGCCAATGCGTAGCCCCAGTCACGGAAGCCACCCTCAGTGAACTTCATGATATTGCCTTTGTGAACCAGCGTGACCGAAGGCTTGTCGTTATCAATCGCGTATTCAATGGCTTTGCGTACCAGACGCTCGGTGCCTTCGCGTGAAACCGGCTTGATGCCGATGCCGGAAGTGGCCGGGAAGCGAATCTTTGTCACGCCCATCTCTTTTTGCAAGAACGCGATGACTTTTTTGGCATCGGCGCTTTCGGCCTGCCATTCAATGCCGGCATAAATATCCTCGGAGTTTTCGCGGAAGATGACCATGTCGGTTTTATGCGGCTCTTTCACCGGCGAAGGCACGCCTTTAAACCAGCGCACCGGACGCATGCAGACGTACAGGTCCAGCTCCTGACGCAGCGCCACGTTCAGTGAACGCATACCACCGCCGACCGGCGTGGTCAGAGGGCCTTTGATTGAGACAACGTATTCTTTGATGGCATTGAGCGTTTCTTGGGGGAGCCAATCGCCGCCGTAGAGTTTGTCTGCCTTCTCGCCTGCATACACTTCCATCCATGCGATTTTGCGTTTGCCGGCATAGGCTTTGGCAACGGCAGCATCGACAACTTTGAGCATGGGGGGCGTGATATCAACGCCGGTGCCATCGCCTTCGATGAACGCCACGATCGGCTGATCGGGCACATTGAGAGAACCGTTGGCATTCAAGGTAATTTTGGCGCCATTGGCGGGGACTTTAATGTGCTGGTTAGCCATACATCACTCCAGGGTCGAGGTAGAAAATCGGTAGCCCGAGCCACCGCAAAGCGCGATATTATACAGCCTCGAAAGCCGATAGCCCAATTGAAAAGCCCATGAGTCAGTTGATCCTCTTCAATAAACCCTTTGGTGTACTGAGTCAGTTCACCGATGCGGAGAGCCGCCCGACACTGGCCAATTACATCCCCCTGCCGGCCATTTACCCCGCCGGCCGACTCGATCGCGATTCAGAGGGCCTGTTATTACTGACCGGTAACGGTGCATTACAGCACCGCATCGCTCATCCGAGCCAAAAGTTACCGAAGACCTATTGGGTTCAAGTGCAGGGAGTTCCCGATGCCGTGGCCCTGCAACGCTTACGCAGCGGCATAACGCTGGACGATGGCCCGACGCGGCCCGCGCGCGTGGAATGCATGGATGAACCCGCGCTCTGGCCGCGCGACCCGCCCGTACCCATTGCCCGGCATGGGCAAACCAGCTGGATTGCATTAACCATTAGCGAGGGCCGCAATCGGCAGGTACGACGCATGACCGCGGCCATCGGTCACCCGACCTTGCGTCTTGTGCGCTGGTCGATTGGTCCTTGGACGCTGCAAGGGCTTGGTTTGGGCGACTACCGTACTGAAACGGTGCACCTGCCTGCGGCCTCCCCATCATCGCCTAGCCGGAGACATCGATGAGAGATAACAGCCTGATCTGGAAACCCAATGCCACGGTGGCCACGATTGTTGAGCGTGACGGCAAATTCCTGTTTGTCGAGGAGTACAACGATGAGGGTCAGTTGGTGTTGAATCAGCCCGCAGGGCATTTGGACCCCGGTGAAAGCCTGCCCGCAGCCGCTGTGCGTGAAACACTGGAGGAAACCGGCTGGGAGGTTGAACTCACCGGCGTGGTGTGTATCACCATGTATTCCCCGCCCGGACGTGATTTGACCTACTTACGGACCTGTTTTGTCGCCCGTGCCTTGCGGCACCATGCCGACAGACCGCTCGATACCGGTATTGTGCGTGCGGTATGGCTCACGCGCGCGGAGCTTGAAGCGCAGTCTGCTAAAATGCGCAGCCCACTGGTCAGCCACGTGCTTGATCGTTATCTCGATGGCCATCATTACCCTTTGGCCCTGTTTTCTGACCCCGGTACTGCATGAGCCCCTCCGTTAAAGGCAAAGTGATCGTTGGCATGTCCGGTGGCGTTGATTCCTCGGTCGCGGCTTATTGCCTGCTGCAGCAAGGTTGGCAGGTGGAAGGCCTGTTCATGAAGAACTGGGAAGAAGACGACGGCACCGAATATTGCACCGCCAAGGAAGACTTGGCCGATGCCCAGTCCGTGGCAGACAGCTTGGGCATTGTTCTGCATACCGCCAATTTTGCGGCGGAATATTGGGATAACGTATTCGAGCACTTTATCGCCGAATACCGTGCGGGCCGCACCCCGAATCCCGATATTTTGTGCAATCGTGAAATCAAGTTCCGGGCGTTTCTCGATTACGCCAAGGCTTTGGGTGCCGATGCGATTGCGACAGGGCACTATGCACGGTTGACGTACACCGACAGCACGACCCGGTTATTGCGTGGCATTGATGCCAATAAAGACCAATCGTATTTTTTGCACGCCGTTGCCAGCGAACAATTGGCGCAGGCGCTGTTTCCTGTCGGCGAAATGCACAAACCCGAGGTGCGGCGCGTTGCCGAAAGTCTCGGCCTTGTCACGCACGATAAAAAAGACAGCACCGGTATTTGCTTCATCGGTGAGCGGCGGTTTAAAGATTTCCTGCAGCAATACTTGCCCGCACAACCGGGCGAGATTCGCTCGCCGGAAGGTCAATTATTAGGGCGCCATGAAGGTCTGATGTATTACACCCTGGGCCAGCGGCAAGGGTTGCATATTGGTGGCGTCGCTGGCGCCATCGAAGCACCGTGGTATGTGGCGGAAAAAAGATTGGATACCAATACCTTGATTGCCGTACAAGGCAGTGAGCATCCACGACTGATGAGCCAGCGCCTGTGGCTGGAAAAACCCGCGAGCGATAGTACGGGATATTGGGTGGATGGCCGCGGCCCGACCCTGCCCTACCGTTGCACCGCCAAAACACGCTATCGACAAGCCGATCAAGCGTGTCTGCTGGAAGCCGATGGCGATGCCATTCGAGTGACTTTCGACAAACCGCAATGGGCCGTCACCCCTGGCCAGTCGGCGGTATTTTATGCCGACGAACAATGCCTCGGTGGCGCAGTGATTGAACGAACGGAGCAAGCCGTATGACACCCATGGAAAACCAGCTCATCGCACTGGCCGGTGTGGCGCAAGCCGCCCAGCAAGTGCACCGGATTGCCAGCACCGGACTGGCGGACAATACCGCGAGTGGCCCGTTGATTGACAGTCTGTTTATGTTCGATGCCGACAGCACAGAGGCCATCTTTAAGGGGCGTCACAATGTACATTCCGGCTTGCAGTTATTGGGGGATTTATTCAGTCAGCAAAACCCGGCCGTTTTTGAGCCGGTGATGCGCTACATGCTCGGTGTTATTCAGATTGCCCATCAGCTCAAGCGCGAGCCCGACATGATGAGCATCATTCACAGTCGCCTGCAGCATGCCGAACGTCATCGTCAGCATTTTCCGGATCAACCCGATGCCGTCATACACAATATTGCGGCTATTTATCAAGACACTATCAGCACCCTTCGTTTTCGCATTAAAGTCTCCGGTGCGGTGAATCATCTGCAAAACACCGCCAATGCCGAGTTGATTCGCAGCTTGTTATTGGCCGGTATTCGTGCGGCCTGGCTGTGGCAGCAATTGGGTGGTCGCCGTTGGCACTGGTTTATCCAGCGCAAGAAAATCATGGAGACACTGATGAAGTTACTGCGTGAGTAAGTCGCCTTCTACACAGAAACAGCTGGCTCATGGGTTATCATGAGCCTATTGAACGCTTATTAATGAGGAACGTCGCATGAGTTCATGGTCCCCCTTGACCAGCATTTCCCCGGTTGACGGTCGTTACGCCAGCAAAGTGGATGCCCTGCGTCCCGTGTTCAGTGAATACGGTTTAATTCGTTATCGCACACTGGTTGAAATTCGCTGGTTGCAACGCTTGTCGCAGATGGACGGCATTGCCGAAGTGCCTGCGTTCAGTCAGGCGACGCACCAGTTTCTCGATGCCTTGGTGGCCGGTTTTTCAGAAGCCGACGCCCAGCGCATCAAGGAGATTGAACGCACCACCAATCACGACGTCAAAGCCGTCGAGTATTTCATTAAAGAAAAGCTCAAAGATCACGCCGAATTGTCGCCGCATCTGGAGTTTGTGCACTTTGCCTGCACATCGGAAGACATCAATAATTTGTCGTATGCATTGATGCTCAAATCCGGTCGCGATGACGTATTGCTGCCGTTAATGCAGAAACTGACGGGTGCCCTGCGCGCACTGGCATTGCAGTTTGCTGAACAGCCTATGCTGTCACGCACGCACGGCCAAACCGCCAGTCCGACGACCGTGGGTAAAGAACTGGCCAATGTGGTGGCCCGCCTGGATCGCCAGATCACACAAATCGCTGCCATACCGCTACTGGGTAAGATCAATGGCGCTGTCGGCAATTACAACGCGCATTTGGCGGCCTACCCGGCCATCGATTGGCAAGCCAATGCAAAAACGTTTGTCGAATCACTGGGGCTGGATTGGAATGCCTATACCATTCAAATTGAGCCACACGATTACATAGCCGAACTGTTTCACGCCATCAGCCGCTGTAACACCATCCTGATTGATCTGGATCGCGATATTTGGGGTTATATTTCACTCGGCTATTTCAAACAAAAAACCATTGCCGGCGAAATCGGTTCTTCAACCATGCCGCATAAAGTCAACCCGATTGACTTTGAAAATGCGGAAGGCAATTTGGGTTTGGCGAATGCAATATTGAATCATCTGGCTGAAAAGTTACCCATTTCACGCTGGCAGCGTGATTTGACCGACTCCACCGTGCTGAGAAACATTGGTGTGGGTATTGCGCACAGCGTGATTGCTTAT
The DNA here is from genome assembly GCA_036568505.1 of Pseudomonadales bacterium. Lineage (GTDB taxonomy): Bacteria > Pseudomonadota > Gammaproteobacteria > Pseudomonadales > M0112 > M0112. Next base: position 45,560 of record DATCSK010000033.1, read on the forward strand.
GAAGCGACCTTAAAAGGATTGTCCAAACTGGAATTGAATGCCGCACGACTGGACGAAGATTTGGATCATGCCTGGGAAGTGCTGGCCGAGCCCATTCAAACCATCATGCGCCGTTACCGTGTTGCAGAGCCTTACGAAAAACTCAAGGCACTCACGCGCGGTCAAAAAGTAAATGCCGAGATCATGCGTCAGTTTATTGATGCCTTGGATGTGCCTGCCGAAGCCAAAGCCCAGATGCACGCATTGACCCCGGGTAATTACACCGGCAATGCCGCAGCTCAGGCGAAGGCTATTCAGTCGTAAGCATGGCCGGCTGGCGGACGTATTTACCCATGCAGGCCCTGTGGCCTGCAGCCCAACCGTTGATTGCCGATTTACGCCAGCAAGCGCATTGCACCGTTGATGCCCGGCATGATGCCGATGCCAAGCACTTTTTGCTTTATCGCACCGATGGCGAACCCGTCGCGTATGCACGCCTGTGTGACGATGGCACGATGGATAGCTTGTGCATTGTGCATGACGCCTCGGCCGATACGGCGACTGACATCATGGACATCGGCGCAGTATTGCTGGGTTATGCCGCAACCCAAACCGCAAGCGATCATCCTTGGTTACGCATCACCCCGCCCCCTGGCTGGCGTCATCTGTTGGGTTTGCTGGACCCTGCCGCCCGCGTCGAGGATCATGCATTGCTCTTGGATGCACGTTACGTAGCCGATCACTGGCGACTGGCCGGCTTGCACGAAGCACGACTGGGTCAAACCGGCATCTATTGGGAGCTGATCAAGTCGCAAGAAATAGCCGATACGATCGTACGAATGACGCAACAGGCCGAGCATCATTTGCGTATTTACAGCCCTGTTTTAAATCATGCCATTTTTGACAACGCGCATTTGGCTGAAGCGGTGTCGGCATTGGCGCGACGCAGCCGTTATACTGACGTGCGCGTTTTGATTGTAGATCCGCGATCTTTGACACAACGCGGGCATGCGCTGTTAAGCCTGCATCGGCGCTTAAGTTCTGTTGTTCCTATTCTTAAACTGCCGTATGGCACCGACGAGTTGACGGATACCGTGGTGATCGCAGACGATTGCGGCGTTGTGGCGAAGTCGAAAGACGATGACGGCAATGTATTTGCTTGTTTTAATCAGCGCCCGCAGGCACGCGCACTGATCGAGAAATTTGATTATCTTTGGCATCGCGCCGTAACCGACCCTGAAATACGCGGCTTGGCGCTGTAAGCGCTACGGTTTTTTGTACCGCCCCTTTGCCCCAGTCTTGTTCGATGCTGCTTTTTTAGCGGCGCTATTGTCGGCTTTGTATTTCTGTATTCGACCGCTGGCCTGCGGTTTTCCATCAATTAATCGCGCCTGAAATGACTGGCCTTTTATTTTTCCGTGACCGGCATAGGCCAATAGCGCAGCCAACGATGCACGATGCACCGCAACATAAGCGCATTGGTCGAACAGGCTGATTTTGCCAATGTGCGCACCGGCAATAGCGCCCTCGCCGGTCAATGCGCCCAGAATATCGCCCGGGCGTATTTTCTGTTTTTTACCGCAACTGAGCTGGACTGTACTCATGGCGGGCTTGACCGGCTTTTTATTCAGCGCGCTGGCATCCGGCAATGCTTCGCCTTGAATGCGTTGCCCCAACATTTCTTCGAGCAATAGCCGCTGGTAATTATCGCTGGCACCAAAAAAAGAAAACGCCATGCCTTTGCTGCCCGCACGCCCGGTGCGGCCGACGCGATGCACATGCACCTGCGGGTCGTGCGCCAGATTGTAATTAATCACCATGTCAATCGAATCAATATCCAGCCCGCGAGCAGCCACATCGGTAGCCACTAAAACAGCAATGCTTTTATGCGCAAAGCGCACCAAGGTCTGGTCGCGATCTTTTTGTTCCATGTCGCCGTTCAGGGCAATGGCACTGAAACCCTCGGCAATGAGTGTGTCGGCAACCGTTTGCGTCTCTCGTTTGGTGGCGCAAAACACCACGGCCGATTCGGGTTGATGCTGTAATAGCAACATGCGCAGCGCAATCATGCGTTCTTTGTCGTCGCTGACATGGTAGAAATGTTGTTCGATGCTGCTGCTGTCGTGCGTCGATTGCACGGTAATCACAACGGGGTTGTTCATCACTCGCTTGGCAATCGCTTGAATCTGTTCGGGGTATGTCGCGCTAAACAATAAAGTTTGCCGTTGTGCGGGCACGTGCTCAAGAATGGCATCCAGCGTGGCCTGAAAACCCATTTCCAGCATGCGGTCGGCTTCATCGAGCACCAAGGTATGCACATCGTCTAATTTGAGCGAGCCTTTACGGACGTGCTCTTCAATGCGACCCGGCGTGCCGACAACAATGTGCGCGCCATGTTCGAGCGATCCGATTTGAGGCCCAAAAGGCATGCCACCGCACAGCGTTAATACTTTGATGTTGTGCAGTGTGCGCGCAAGGGTGCGAATCTCTTTGGCAACTTGATCGGCCAATTCGCGCGTCGGGCATAGCACCAGTGTTTGCACGCAAAACCGTTTGATGTCGAGTTTTTGCAAGACACCCAGCGCAAAGGCGGCGGTTTTTCCTGAGCCGGTTTGAGCCTGACCAATCACATCACGCCCCGCCAATATCGGCGGCAAGCCCTGCGATTGAATCGGTGTCATCGCGGCATAGCCAAGCGATGCCACATTGGCCAGCAACTCAGGATGCAATGCTAAAGAAGAAAAATCGGTATCGCTCACGGCATGACCTGCGGGGAGAATGTTAGCGGGTGTTGATTATTGGCTAATCGGACCACGAATGACAGATATTCTGCAGGTATCGCCGTGATGGCAATAAAAAGCCCGGTACGATGACCGGGCTTTTTCCATACAAGCTGTCATTAGTCCGGCAGGCCCAATACCCGCTTGGCAATAATATTGAGCTGTATTTCCGAGGTGCCGCCGGCAATGGTATGCGCATACGCAGAGAGCCAATCGCGGGTAATGCGCAAATCGCGATTTTCAAACGACTCGCCTTCCCAGCCCAGCGCCCGCTCACCCAGAATATCGAGCAGCAATTGGTATTTGCGTTTTTCTTCTTCGGTGCCGCAGTACTTGAAGGTCATGGCTGTCATCGCCGCACTCCAGTCACCTGCCGCAAATTGGTCCATCACCCGGCGCGTCATGGTGTGAAACGCATGCGCATTCATGGCATTTTGCGCAACACGGTCGCGTAATAAAGGATCGGCGATTTTGCCGTCTTTCAGACCAATGACTTCTTTGGCAATGTCGGCCGGTGTGTAGGTCGGGCGGCCTGAACTGTCTTCGAGCTCGGCCATCATGGCGCGCTCGAATTCCAGCACGCGCTTGGCAACTGTCCAGCCTTTATCAATTTCACCGACGGCATTGCGCACGGGCACGCGCACATTGTCGAGGAAGGTTTGACAGAAATGGCTGTCGCCATTGGTGAGCTGAATGGGTTGCGTGCTGACGCCTTCGGATTTCATGTCAAACAACAAGAACGTGATGCCATCACGCTTGGGGGCATCGGGGTTGCTGCGCACCAAACAGTAGATCCAGTCAGAATGATCGGCGTACGACGTCCATATTTTGCTGCCATTGACGATGAAGTCATCGCCGTCACGCACGGCCTTGGTTTGCAAACTGGCCAAGTCAGAACCGGCGCCCGGTTCGCTATACCCCTGACACCAGCGAATCTCACCACGGGCAATGGGTGGTAAATGCTCGCGTTTTTGCTCTTCGTTACCGAATTCCAGCAGGACCGGGCCGACCATCCATACGCCCAGATTGACCTGAGGAGGACGGCAACCCAGCGCACGCATTTCTTCTTTCAGGATTTGATGCTGTTCGCCGCTTAAACCGCCACCGCCGTATTCGGTCGGCCAGTCCGGCACAAACCAGCCCTTGTCGCGCATGCGTTCGAACCACAGCTGCTGGTCTTGGGTCTGGAATTTGACGTTACGACCACCCCAGATCTGGGTTTCCATGTTCACTGGCGTGCGCATGGATTCGGGGCAGTTGGCTTCGAGCCATGCGCGGGTTTCCTGACGGAACGTATCCAGATCGCTCAAGGGGTATCTCCTTTAACTGGTCGGTGCACAACGGCCCGATGAATGAGCCGTAGGATGCAAAAATCACGCGGCGTATTGTTGCCTAATAGCGCCCTAGCAGCAATGGTAATTTCTGACAGCAAACTGGCCTATTGCGCCAAAAATGCTGGAATAAAGGCTGTGGTCGGGCTTTTTTGTCTGTTTTAGTCAGCTTCTGGCAGGCCTAACAGGTCTGCGGTGACGCACCATAGCCGTTCGGCTGCGGCGTCATCCTGACCCCATGCGGCCGGTGCTTTGACCGTGTCATTGGCAAAGTAGCTGCCGGAAGGCTCGAGGATCGTTTGTGTGGCCAGCATCAAGGCGGTGCTGGCTCCTTGGGCAGGCGTTCTGAAAAAAGGCTTGAGCAACATCGGTATCAGTGTGCCGATCCAGCCGTTTTGGGTGCCAAGCCCGGTGCTGACCGCGCCGGGGTGGGCGGCATACGCATGAAGGCCCGGTTCGCGTGCCGCCAAGGCACGCGTGAATAATAAATTGGCCAGCTTGCTGTGGCCGTAGGTTCGCATTGATTTGAAGCCTTGCCGATACTGCAAGTCATCCCAGTTCATGCCTTTCACAAAGGCATGCGCACCCGACGACAAGTTCACCACCCTGCCCGCTGCCGACTGACGCAGCGCCGGCAATAGCATGCGGGTCAGTTGATAATGCGCTAAATAGTTCACACCGAACATGCGCTCAAAACCGTCCCGGGTTTGTTCGCGCTTTAATGTCACCACACCGGCGTTGTTCACCAGCACATCCAGCGGCTGCTTTAAGGCCAGGTATTCCGTGGCCATCGCTTTAACATCGTTCAGTGAATCAAAATCAGCAATGACCGGATAAACCGCCGTGTTACCGGTGCTGGCTTTGATGTCGGCACACACCGCATCGGCCTTGCTCATGCTGCGGCCATGCACATACACCGTAAAATCATGAGCCGCCAAGCCGCGTGCGATCTCGGTGCCAATGCCGTTGGTAGCGCCTGTGACGAGTGCAATGGGCATCCGTTTTATCCTTCAATGCGTTGATTGCAGTGTTTAACGGCCTCTGCCACGACTTGGGATAGAAGCCCCGCGTGGCATCGACATGCGGGGTTGGGCAGCCGGCATGCGTGAACGCGATGGCTGTTGTACCGGCCGATTAGGGCGGCGATCGGGCACGTTGGCTGGCAATTGTGTCGGGCGATCCGGGGCAATGGGGTGCTCTGGCTTGCCGGGTGACACCGGATTCCCCGGGTCTCCAATGGGGCGAGGTGGCACCACCACCAGATAATCATTGTCCGAATGATAATAGCCGGGATAACCGTAGCCGTAGCCTGAATAGTAGTGATGCGTCGATGTGCTGTATCCGCCGCCACCGCCTGAGGAGCAGCTCAAGAGCAGTGCCGAGATCACGAGTGTTGCTGCGAAGAAGAGGCTTTTCATATTATTGCTCCTCCTCGTCGACTTCATCCCATTCCATCATGCCGAATGCCGCACCGGCCGGGTCCACCACAATGGCCAGGCGGCCGTCGAGCACATCCGGCTTGGGGTGCATCAAAATGCGGCCACCCAACTTCACGACCTGTGCGAGGCTATCGGCCACACTGCTGACGCGCACAAAATACAACCAGTCAGGCTGCATGCCGCTACGCTCGGCAGGAATCTCTGCAACGCTGGCGCGTGCATAACCGTCGGCCACAAACAGGTAATGCGGCGCTTGCCCCAGCAACCCGTGCGATACAACTTCGTAGTTGCCCAGGCCTTGATAAAAGGCCGCAGCACTCGCGGCATCGGGGCTTTGGTATAAGGCCCAGATCCAGTCGCCCACAACGGGCAGAAAGTCAGCCGGGTCACCGCCTGCTGCGTTAATCAAACCAAAGGGAGCGCCGTCCGGGTCGGCCAAAATAGTCATCTCGCCACGATCGGGCAGATTTTTAGGTGCAATCAATACCTGCCCGCCTTGCTCCACAACGCGCTTCACCGCAGACGGCACATCAGCAACCGACATATAAGCAATCCAGCGGGACTGACGGGCTTGGTCGGGTTTGGGCTCGCGTGCCGCCATGCCGGCAACGGCTTCACCGTCTTTATAGGCAATGGCATAACCGTCGGCATCTTGGCCCAATGCCGGGAACTCCCAGCCAAAAATTTCGCCGTAGAATTTTTTAGAGCCCGCAAGGTCGGCAGTCATCAAATCAATCCAGATCAATTTGCCGCGATGGTACTCACCCGTTGCAGGCGCCGTGATGGGTGGCAAGGCGGCCGATGCCAGCGTGCAGGTTGCCATGACACCAAGCAACGCCATGAGTAGTCGGGAACCGAAATGCCGTGCCATCGTCATGAACCAAACCCCGAGTGCTGTGTTGATGTCAAGTTAAGTGAAGTACCGTTATGTCGCCAAGTAGAATGTAGGGATAGTCGCGGAAAAGCAAATGAATGGTCGTCTTTGGCCGGCGCTTATGCGCCTGCCAAGGGGTTCAGTCATCCTGATATTGACGGCATAATACCAACCGGGTGAGCGCATTGCGGCATAAACGGTTTAGAGCATGTTATGAGTAATTCATCAATACCTGACTACGTACTCTGGATCGGCGCGCCAGTGCTGTATCTGCTCAGCATTTGGGTGACGAGCCGATTGCTGCAACAACTAAGGCCGGAGGACTCCATCGACCTGACTCACGACGAGCCCAAGAAGCAGGCTGCTGCCGTGTCGCGCGAAGACATATTGTTTTGTGGTTTTTTGGCCTTTTGTCTCGCCAGTATTACTCCTGCACCGTACTTTTTTCATGGCCCATCAGGGTTGGGCGCATGGCCTGCGGTATGGACGTTATTAAAAGCCATTGATCCGCCGCGTCCTTTCGCCAACATGGATTACCAAATCAGCATGATTGTGCTGTACAGCATTATTTACGGGATCTATACGCGACTGTGGCTGCCGATAACAATAAAGTTGTTACAACGGTACCGCCAGTTACGCGATGCGGTTGGTCGCCTGTTCACGCGAGCATCACCAGCATCGACCAGCAAACCGGCTATAACACCCATTGCCCGTATCGTGATATCGGACGACGGCACAAGCATCACCCCCATCAAACCGGAACCATCAACGCTTGGAGCGACTCGGTCGGCAGCTAGAAACATCGCCCTATGGGGAGGCTTGCTGATTATTGCGATCAATGGCTATCAGTTCTGGACCGAATTTTCGAGCCTCGAAGCGCAGCTCAAAAGAGCATTACCGAACATCAATAAAGATTTACCTAAAATGCTGGATGATTCTATTCGTCAAGAGAAGGCTCGCGTTAACGGCAAGACGCTGCATCTTATTTTCACATTGACCGAAACAATCGATAAAAACGAACTGGCATCGGCGCGCGAGAAATATAACGCACTTCAAGCACACGTTAAGGATTCACTGGTTAACACGTTTTGCAAGCAACTACCCAATGAATTCGAGCGCGACATGATGATTAAATACAACGCGTCAGACCCTACGGGCCTTAAGGTGTTTTATTCGACGATCACCCATGCCGATTGTCTGTCGCGCAACAAACACCCTGTCAAACCAAAACAAAAGCCCAAGCCGGTTACCGACGACAAACCGATCCAAGCTTAACGTTGGGGGCTGAACAATCTGATAGTGTGTGAGTTTGTTTCGGCAGACTGCCTATTTGTAGATGCGTTCAAAACCTTCTTCGCTAAACCCGTTCATGCGTTTTTTTCCCACCAAGATCACCGGAACCCCTCGGGCACCCATTTCCTTGTATTGCCTGCGCGCTTCCTGATCTTTCTCGATATCGTATTCAGTAAAAGCGATGTTGTTATCCTGAAAAAATCGCCGGGCTTTTTTGCAATAACCACACCACTCCGTTGAATACATAATGACTGCTTTGTCTTCGCCAGGGGATGGATCTTTCCCGAAGACAGAAACATCGAACGTGACGTGGGTGTAGGTATTGATAATGAGTTTCAGTTCTTCGGCCATTGTTTTTTCTGGCTTCTTGTCGCTGAAGTGTGCTTTCCCTTTGTCGTCGACCCATTTATAGACTTCTGCATGAGCTGCTACGCATAGAAGAAATAACAAAAATGTAAAAATCACTTTATACGATGCCATTGATTTAACCCCTACCAGCCCGTGAAGCGAGCGCCTTATTTGACTGGTTAGAGGACTTTTCAATACAACCACTCAGCATTTCTATAGTTCGCTCTATCCATGCTGCAATTTGATTCTCGCTGTCGCTTGTCTCTATGAAAATGGTTGAGTTCTCACTGAAATAGGCGATCTGCCAAATGGGTGCATGCGGCCACACCAATATCTCATTCGGACGTTGCTGATCTGCAGGTGCCAGCGACCACTCTTTCTGAATATCCATATTCGCCAAGTCACCCCAGAGATCTCGCAACTCCCTGCAACTGGATGAATTTGTTTCTGCTTCGGAAAAGGTTAAATGCTCAAGTATCTGATCGCGGCCAGGATAGACACCACCTAGTTCTTTTTCTATAGCATATAGCTGATAGTGAAGTCTCTCGCCAGCCATCTTTCGATACGTCACCTCTAGCAATGGATCGCTAGATTTCGAGCTTCTTTGAATCGAAGCAGAAAATTCCAATCCAGGCGTCTTGTTATAGGTATTTAAATATCTAAATGCTGGGGTCCCCGGTTCAATTCCGGGCCTTGCTACCATATAAAACAAGGGCTTAGAGCAATCTGGGCCCTTTTTTATTCCCCGCATTTCCAATCCAAGTCCAAATCAAGTCCACTTTTTTGGAAGCCTGAGCGCCAAAACCACTCTAGCACGAGCTTTTCGGGCAGCAAAATACAGCGCTTTTTAGAGTATAAAAAATGCCCACCAAGGCGAGCCTTAGAGATTGCTGCTTTTCTGCTGGTCATCACTCGCATTAGCAGATAACTTTTAACGCACTTACTGCCTGACAAACCATGAGAGATCCAAACCTAATTTACAGAAAAATTCTTTTCTTGGTGTTGCAAAACAAAGCTATAAATAACAGGAAGAACCACTAGATTTAATACAGCTACTGTCAGTACTCCACCCAACATCGGCGCGGCAATACGGTGCGTCACATCAGACCCCGTAGAAACACTTAACATAATAGGTATTAAGCCTGCCATGGTAGATATGGCAGTCATTGTCACAGGGCGAACTCGTCTAGACGTGGCGAATAGAACTATTTCGTTAATTTCAGATGGAGAAAACTGACCAGAAAACTCTTCTCGCCTTTTTGAAATTTCAACATCAATAAAACTTAAAACCAATACACCTATCTCTGCTGCCATGCCGGCTAAAGCTATAAATCCTACGGCTACTGCTACCGAAATATTGTATTCATTTAAATAAACAATCCAGATTCCACCAATCAAGCCAAATGGAATCGACATCATAACAATGATAGGCTCTCTAATATTTCTAAAATTCAAATACAACAACAGGAAAATAATAAAAAGCGTCACTGGAACAACAACGCGCAAACGGGCAGAAGCTCTCTCCATGTATTCAAATTGACCCGACCATGAAATGGTATAACCGGAAGGTATATCCACTTGCTCAGATAATGCAATCTTTGCTTTTTCTACAAATCCACCAATGTCAGAAGTTGAAATATCAACATAAATCCATGCGTTTGGCCTAGCTCCCTCACTCTTAATTACAGGCGGCCCACGAGTATATGCAATATCAACAACCGCTGCTAATGGCATATGGATGCCAGTAGGCGTTAGAATTAGAATGCGATTAAGTGATTCTAAATTACTACGCAGCTCCCGAGGGTATCGCAAATTAACAGGATAGCGTTCGAGCCCCTCAATAGTTTCAGTTACATTCATACCCCCCACTGCGCTCTGAATAACATCTTGTACATCACCCGTTGTTAACCCATAACGTGCTGCAGCGTCCCTATTAATATTAAAATCAAGATAATAACCTCCTACCGCTCGGTCCCCAAAAGCCGAAGTTGTTTCCGGAAGCGATTTCATTGCATTTTCAATATCTTTGGATACTTCCTGAAGGACATTCAGGTCTGGCCCGGAAACTTTAATACCCACTGGAGTTTTAATTCCGGTCGACAACATATCAATCCGAGTTTTTATTGGCATTGTCCATGCGTTAGCAAGCCCTGGAAATTTAATGGCCACGTTCATTTCACTCATTAGATCTTGAGTTGTCTTGCTGGGATCCGGCCATTCACTTTTCGGCTTAAGTCGAATGGTTGTCTCAATCATCGATAAAGGCGCTGCATCCGTTGCAGACTGCGCTCGACCAACTTTTCCGAACACATGATGAACCTCTGGAAATTGCTTTAGTATCTTATCTGTTCGCTGAAGAAGCTCCTTAGCTGCCGTAATTGATATCCCAGGAAATGTTGTTGGCATATATAGAATGTCACCCTCATCCAAGGGCGGCATAAACTCACTTCCAAGATTCGAATAAGGATAGTATGTTAGCCCTAATAGACTGCCTGCCAACAGCAATGTTAAGCCTCGATGCTTCATCGCTAATGCTAATGCTGGAGTATGAATTGAGTGCAATAATTTGTTGACGGGGTTTTTTCGCTCTTCAATTATTTTTCCTCGAAGAAAGTACCCCATCATGGCAGGAACTAAAGTAATCGCTAAAATAGCCGAGGCGGCCATAGCGTAAGTGGCGGTAAAAGCTAGCGGGCTAAATAGTCGTCCCTCCTGCGCTTGCATTGTAAAAATAGGCAAGAAAGAAACTGTTATAACCAGCAGCGAAAAAAACAAAGCAGGACCCACCTCTTGGCATGCCTTGCCAATCTCCTCCCAGCGCT
>DATCSK010000034.1:0-12900 GCA_036568505.1 Pseudomonadales bacterium
GCTCTAACCAGCTGAGCTACCTTGCCGTGTTGTGTTGCAACCCTTGTTACAGGGGGCGCTATTGTCTGGATTTAGGCCGTTTCTGTCAATAAAACCGACTAAACATTGAAGCGGAAATGCACCACATCCCCGTCGTGCACCACATACTCTTTGCCTTCGAGTCGCCATTTGCCGGCTTCTTTGGCGCCTTGCTCGCCCTTACCGGCGATGAAGTCCTCATAGGCAATCACTTCGGCACGAATAAAGCCCTTCTCGAAATCGGTGTGGATGACGCCAGCGGCCTGTGGGGCGGTGGCACCGATAGGAATGGTCCAGGCGCGCACTTCTTTGACACCGGCGGTGAAATAGGTCTGCAAGCCCAGCAGTTTGTAGCCGGCGCGAATGACGCGATTCAAACCCGGCTCGTCCATGCCCATGGCCTCCAGAAACTCGGCGCGTTCGTCATCGGCCAGCTCGGAAATCTCCGATTCGAGTTTGTTGCAGATGGCCACCACTTCCGCTCCTTCGCTGGCGGCAATGGTTTTGACGGTATCGAGCAGGGGGTTATTCTCGAAGCCCTCTTCGCCAACATTGGCGATGTACAGGGTCGGCTTGATGGTGAGCAGGTGCAGCTGGCGGGCAAGTGCCGTTTCGGCCTCAGTAAGGGCCAGGCTGCGCACCGGTTTGGCTTCGTTCAGGTGCGGTAACAGTTTGCCTTCGATCAGGGTTTTCATGGCGACGGCTTCTTTATCGCCGCCTTTGGCCGAGCGCAAGAAGCGCGCGAGTTGACGCTCGACACTTTCAAGATCGGCCAAGGCCAGTTCGGTATTGATGACAGCAATATCGCTGGCCGGATCGACGGTATTGGCGACATGAATCACATTGTCATCTTCAAAGCAGCGCACCACGTGTGCGATGGCATCGGTGTCGCGAATATTCGCCAAGAACTGGTTGCCGAGCCCTTCGCCTTTCGATGCGCCGGCGACCAGGCCTGCGATGTCGACGAACTCCATGGTGGTGGGCACGATGCGTTCGGGTTTTACGATGGCAGCCAGTGCGTCTTGGCGCGGATCCGGTACCGGCACGATGCCGGTATTGGGCTCAATCGTGCAGAACGGAAAGTTCGCGGCTTCAATGCCGGCTTTGGTGAGTGCATTAAACAGGGTGGATTTGCCGACATTGGGCAGGCCGACGATACCGCAATTAAATCCCATGGCTGTTATCCGTTGATCAAGGTTTAGGTTGGGTGTGCAGGGTTTTCATGGCGGCATTGATGTTGCCGGCAACAATGTCGGGTAATACGGTGAGCGCGTGTCCAATCGCTGCATCAATGCTGTCGCGTTCGCTTTGTGGTGGTTTGCCCAGCACAAAGTCACTGACCTCACGGGCATTGCCCGGATGGCCAATGCCAATGCGCAGACGGTAAAAGTCGCGTTGATTGGCGAGCGCGGCAATGATGTCTTTTAAGCCGTTATGACCGCCGGGACCGCCGCCCAATTTCAGGCGTGCAGTGCCGGGGGCAAGGTCCAACTCATCGTGCGCGACGAGAATGGATTCCGGATCAATGCGGTAAAAGCGCGCTGCTGCGCCCACCGATTGACCGCTGAGGTTCATGTAGTTGTCCGGTATGAGTAAACGAAGATCCTGACCTTGCACGGTCAGGCGGGCAGTGCGCCCTTGGCATTTGCTGTCAGGGTTCAAGGTCACACCGTGTGCTGCCGCAAAGCGTTCGACTAACCAGGCACCCGCGTTGTGACGGGTGTCGGTGTAGCGGGGGCCAGGGTTGCCCAGCCCCACCAGCAATGCGATAGCCACGGTGATCCCCTGTCCGGAAAAAGCCCCGGATCAGTCCTTCTTCTCGTCGTCTTCGGCTTTCGGCGCTTCTTCTGCCGCAGGTTCTTTGTCAACGCGCGGAGCGATGATGGAAGCCAGTGCCAAGTCGTGATCGTGTGCCAGCGCGACGCTTTCCAGGCCTTCAGGCAAGGTCAGGTCAGAGAGGTGAATGATATCGCCAACATCCATGGCGCCCATGTCGACGGCGATGAACTCAGGAATGTCTTTTGGCAAGCAACGGATCTCGAGTTCAGAAGCCTGATGCGATTCAATGCCGCCTTTGAGTTTCACGCCCGGTGATTTGGCGCCATTGATAAAGTGCAAGGGTACGTGCACGGTCATCTTCTGACCTTTCACCACGCGCTGAAAATCGACGTGCATGACCGAGCTCTTGGCCGGGTGACGCTGCAGGTCTTTCAGAATCACTTCTTCGGTGCTGCCTTCGATATCCAGCGTGATCACGTGGCTGAAGAAGCGCTCGTCTTCCAGGGCCTTGGTGATCTGACGCAGGGTCAGCGTGATATTTTCAGGGGCTTTACCGCCACCGTAAATAATGGATGGCAGTTCTTGCGCTTCACGACGTAGGCGGCGGCTCGCACCTTTCCCTATGTCCTGACGGCGCTTGGCGTTTAATACGAATGCGTCAGACATGTCCGACTCCTTCTTTTATGGCAATACGCACCTGCGACCAGTGGGTATTGCGTTAGGTTAAAGAAATCCGCGCCGTTCAGTTGAACATGGCGCTGATGGATTCCTCATTGCTGACCCGCCGAATCGATTCCGCCAGCAATGCCGCAATGGACAACTGACGAATACGAGAGCAGGACTTCGCGGCCTCGCTCAACGGAATGGTGTCGGTGACAACCAGTTCGTCGAGTTGAGAGCCATCGATGTTCTCAATAGCCTTTCCGGATAACACCGGGTGGGTACAGTAGGCGACGACTTTCGCCGCACCGTGTTCTTTCAATGCCGCCGCCGCTTTGCACAGTGTGCCGGCCGTGTCGACCATGTCATCGGCCAGCAAGCACGTTTTGCCGGCGACTTCACCAATGATGTTCATCACTTGCGCTTCGTTCGCTTTCGGGCGGCGCTTGTCAATGATGGCTAAATCCAGCTCGCCCAGTTGTTTTGCAAATGCGCGCGCACGCACCACGCCGCCAATGTCGGGTGATACCACAATCAGGTTGGGATGGTTTTGCGCTTTGATGTCATCGACCAACGCGGTAGAGCCGTAAATGTTGTCTACCGGGACATCGAAAAAGCCTTGAATCTGTTCGGCATGCAAATCCACGGTGAGCACACGATCCACGCCAGCGGTGACCAGCATGTCGGCAACGGCTTTGGCGGAGATCGGCACGCGGGCCGAGCGCACGCGGCGATCCTGGCGCGCGTAACCATAATAAGGCACCACGGCAGTGATGCGACCGGCCGATGAGCGACGCAAGGCGTCGGTCAGAAAAATCAGTTCCATCAAATTGCGATTGGTCGGTGCGCAGGTCGGTTGCACGATAAACACATCGGCACCGCGCACGTTTTCATGAAGTTCAACCGTGATTTCACCGTCGCTGAATTTATCCACGGTGGCGCGGCCCAGCTCGACACCCAGATCGTCAGCAATGCGCTGTGCCAGATCGGGGTTGGCATTGCCGGTGAAGACCATCAATCGAGACACGGTGTCACCTGTCCAGTCGTTCGTGTTATCAGCGATGGTTATGAGAAGGTGGCTGGGGCGGTAGGACTCGAACCTACGGATGACGGGATCAAAACCCGTTGCCTTACCAACTTGGCGACGCCCCAACAGCTCAAACCGATTTCAGTTTCCGGTGCAGCATCGATTGGTTTGCTCCTTGTGCCACAAACCCGGTGATACCGGCGGGGCACTGTTGCAAAACCGCAACGGCTGCTTCTCGGGTTGGCATGACACTGAACACGGAACTGCCCGTGCCGGTCATGCGTGCGACCCCAAAGCGACCGAGCCAATCGAGTGCGCCAGCTACCTCGGGGTAGTGGGCGCGGGCAACCGGCTCGCAATCGTTGTGGCCACCCTGATCCAGAAAGGCGGCTATTGTGATGGGTGAGGTGTGGCGTGTCAATTCAGGCGCATTGAAAATACGGGCTGTTTTTACGGCGATATCGGGGGTCAGGACGACGAACCAATGGGGCGGTAAATCTATGGCGGTGAGCTGCTCACCGATGCCTTCGGCCCATGCCGAATGGCCGCGCACGAACACCGGCACATCGGCGCCCAAGGTGAGGCCGATCTCGGCCAAGTTATTAATAGAAAGGCCGGTTTCCCACAGCCGGTTGAGGCCGAGCAGGGTGGTGGCCGCATCGGAGCTGCCGCCACCCAGACCGGCACCCGCCGGCAGGCGTTTGTGCAACGTGATGTGCGCCCCGTGCCGGCAACCGGTGGCCGCTTGCAGCGCCCGCGCCGCGCGCATCACCAGGTTTTGCTCGGGCGGAATATCGGCGAACGAGGGCGCAAGGCTTAAGGTATCGGCCGGCGTAAAGGTCAGCTCGTCGCCATAATCCAGCAGTTGGAATACCGTCTGCAGCAGGTGGTAGCCGTCGTCACGACGGCCGGTGATGTGCAGAAACAAATTCAGCTTGGCCGGTGCCGGCAGCTGCAATGGGGTCATGGCGTGGCTTCGCGGGTGGGCCACTGCCAGTCTTGCACGATGACGGTCAGGGCGAGCGCGTCGGGGCCGTTGATTTCAATGCGCCCGGGCAACGGCGTGGTGCCAAAATGACGGTACTGGCTCCAGCGGATGCTCCAGGCGCCTTGCTGCCAGTGGCGTTCCTGGGCGTTGTCTTGCGGCACGACATGGCCGGTCATGTGCGGGTCGGGCAGGCCGCGAACCCACCAGGTCAGGCTGCTGACCGGTGCTTGCCAGCCATAGAGTTGGTTAATCAAGGCTTCCGGGGTGGCGGCGTTATAGACTTCGCCATCGGGCAGTGAGGCATCCACCACGCCTTCGGAGCGGGTGATCACCGCTTGCTGGCCGCCCACCGGTGCCGACAGGCGCAGCACGAAATCAGTGCGATCGTTTTGCCAGAACAGGTGCATGCTGGTGCTGTCACCGGCATGGCGAACACCCAGTTTGCCGCGCAGCGTCCACTGCGTGTCAGGGGCATTGGCGGGATAACCGTCTACGGCTTTCAGGGTTTGCCACTGGCTGCAACCGGCCAGTCCCAGCATGAGCAGCAGGCAAGGTAATTTAAGGAGCTTCATCGGCGAGTGCCTCCAGAGGCAGGCCGGTCAGGCGCTCAACCGTTTCACGCAGCACCGGGCTTTGGGGTTGTTTGTAATAGAGCGTTGTCCAGATTTCGCGAGCCTTGGCTTGCTGACCTTGCACCCACAGCACCTCACCCAGGTGCGCGCCGATTTCGGCATCGGGCAGTGCGGTGAAGGCCGTTTGCAAGTAATTCAGCGCTTTTTGGGTTTGGCCCATGCGAAAGTAAACCCAGCCCAAGCTGTCGGTAATGGCCGGGTCATCGGGCTCCAGTTGCGCCGCGTGCTGAATCAATTGCAGTGCCTCGGGCAGTCGCTCGCTGCGGTTGGCCAAGCTGTAGCCGAGGGCATTGAGTGCTGTCGCGTCATCCGGGTTATCGGCGAGCAGGGTGCGTAAATCGCGTTCGGCATCGGCAAAACGGCCGAGTTTTTCATAGGCCAATGAGCGGGTATAGAGAAACAGGGCGCTTTTGTCGCCGAAGCGTTTGCCAATGGCATCGAGCACGTCCAGGCTTTCTTTCGGCCGGTTGTGTTGCAGCAGTGCCTCGGCCTCCATCAACGAGAGCTCCAGACGCAGGCTTTTATACGGCGGCGTATCGGGCAATGATTCCAGGTCGCTGCGCAGTTGATGCAGCACTTCCATCAAGCGATCGTTCTCAAGCAATACCGCAATCATGATGCGGCGCGACTGGAGAAACGCATTGCCGGGCGTGACCGCTTTCAGGTACGCGACCGCGCTGTCGGCATCATCGGCATCGGCAGCTGCCACACCGAGGTAAAAATTGGCTTCGTTGCGGTAGTGGCCGAGCACCAGCAAGCGGCGGAAGGCATCGGTTGAGGTTTCGATGTCGCCGTTTTCGCGGGCCAGCAGCGCCATCGACAATAAAAGTTCTGGATGCTGCGGGTGTTGGCGGCTTAATTCGGTGAACTCGCGTTGGGCATCGGTCGGGCTGATGCGCGACAGCGTGCGTGCGTACTCGATTTGCAGGCGCAGGTTGTCGGGCTGCTCATCCATCAAGGCGATAAAACGGCTGAGGGCTTCGTCGGTACGGCCCATGGCGATCAAGATGCTCGATTCCAGCGCCACGGTGGGCAGGTTGTCGGGCATGACCGCGAGCACTTGCTGGCACGACGCCAGGGCGCGCTTGAAGTCGCCATTGGCAAAGCTGAGCAAGGCATCGGCTTGCAGCAGGTCGATATTGTCAGGGTCTTTCTTTAATAGGGGTTGTACGGCGGCTGTCATGCGCTGCCGAAAGGCCGGGTCTTCCACTTCCGTGGCCAGTGCTGCAAAGCGCGATAAGCCGGCCAGCCGATAGCTGATCAGCATCTGGTCCAGTGAGGCCTCCAGCTGACCCTGCTGTTGCAGGCCCATGGCGGCCATAAAGTGGGCACGGGCGTTATCGGGTTCCAGTTCACTCCACAGCAAGGCGGCCTGTGCCGTTGCCGCGCTGGCATTCAGTGCGGCCGCGATTTCGGTGGCACGGGCGGCAACGCCGGGGTCGCGGGTGGCTTGCGCCTGTTGCAGATAGCTGCCCAGCGCCAAGCTGTACATATCACGGTGTAATGCGATTTCGCCGGTGAGCAGGGTATAGAGGGTATCGGCATCAAACGGCCGAATCGGTGCTTCGGCCGCGTGGATGTCCGGCGCATCGGGGGCCGGGGCTTCGGCAGGCCGGGTTTGGCAACCAGCGAGCAGCACCAGCAAAAAAACCACAAAAAGACGCGTGATCATGCGCACTCCGGCACGGGGTTACAGCGAGTGGCACATGATGACACAGGGGTTTATCAAACCCAACTGTCATAACCCATGCACGGGGCCTAAGGCACTGTTAAAATGCCGCCATTCAATAGCGAGGGCAGGGCGTTCGCAGTTTCTGGTGAGCGCACGGGTCGCATGGCACTATTTACAGTCGGCATTAACCATCAATCGGCATCGATCGCCCTGCGCGAGAAGGTGGCGATTCTGCCTGAGCAAATGACCGAGGCCCTGCAGGATGTCTGCCGCGCCGCCGGACTGTCCGAGGCGGTGATCCTGTCGACCTGCAACCGCACCGAGATTATCGGCGTGGCCGAGCGCGATGACGCCGATCAGCGCGCCCTCGAGTGGCTGTCCCGTTCGCACCATGTGCCGCTGACCGATTTGCAGGCCTGCAGTTACGCGTTGACCGATGAAGCCTGTCACCGGCATTTGATTGCCGTGGCCAGCGGGCTTGAATCGATGGTGTTGGGCGAGCCGCAAATTCTGGGGCAAATGAAATCGGCCTTTGCCACCGCGCAAGAAGCGCAAACCGTAGGCCGCCATTTTTACCGATTGTTCCCGCATATTTTCTCCACTGCCAAACGCATTCGTACCGATACCGCCATTGGGCAAAACCCGGTGTCGGTTGCGTATGCTGCGGTGCGTTTGGCGCGCCGCATCTATGCCGATTTAAGTAAAACCTCGGCCTTGTTGATTGGCGCGGGCGAAACCATTGAATTGGCGGCCAAGCATTTATCCGATAACGGCATTCAACGCATTGTGGTGGCCAACCGCACGTTGGCACGGGCCCGTGATTTGGCCGAGCGCTTTGGTGCCGAAGCGGTGTTGCTCTCGGACATTCCCGACCAATTGGTGCATGCCGATATCGTGATTGCTTCCACCGCCAGTCAGTTGCCGATTCTGGGCAAGGGTGCGGTGGAACGCGCACTCAAACAGCGCCGGCACCGGCCGATTTTGATGATCGATATTGCCGTGCCGCGCGATATCGAACCGGAAGTGGCCGATCTGCGTGACGTGTACCTGTACAGCGTCGATGACTTGCAAGACATCATTAATGAAAACATGCGCGCACGGCACGAAGAGGCCCGCAAAGCCGACAGCCTGATCGATACCGGGTTGGCCGAGTATCGGCGCCAGTTACGCACGCTCGATGCCGTGGACACCCTGCGGGTGTACCGCGAACAAGCCGAGCAGCAACGCGATGCCGAGCTTGAACGCGCCTTGCGCGCCCTGGAGCGCGGTGAACGCGCTGAAGCCGTGATGGCGGAGCTCGCGCGCTCGCTCACCAATAAATTGATTCATGTGCCCAGCATCGGTTTGCGCAAAGCCGGCGAGCGCGGCGAGCTCGACCGCATCGCCTGGCTGCGGCAGTGGTTGGCTCTGGATGACGACAACGAGTCGGGCGAATGAAAGCGTCGATTCGCGACAAGCTGGAACAACTGGTATCCCGTCACGAGGAAGTCAGTGCTTTATTGAATGATGCCGACACCATGGCCGACGCCAATCGCTTTCGTGACTTGGGGCGTGAATATTCCGAGCTCGACCCGGTGGTGCAGTGTTATCGGCAATGGATGCAGGCGCAGGCCGATTGCGATGAAGCCGTTGCACTGTTGCGCGACCCCGACCCGGATATGCGCACCATGGCCGAAGAAAGCCAACGCGAATCGGCCGCGCAAGTCGAGGTGCTGGAAACCGAATTGCAACGCCTGTTGTTGCCGCGCGACCCCGATGACAGTCACAACGTGTTTCTGGAAATCCGTGCCGGCACGGGTGGCGATGAGGCGGCGATTTTTGCCGGCGATTTATTCCGCATGTACGCGCGCTATGCCGAACTCTGCGGCTGGCAGTTGGAAATTTTAAGCGAGCGGCCCGGCGAGCACGGCGGTTATAAAGAAATTATCAGCCGCGTGGCCGGGCGCGATGTGTACGCACGCCTGAAGTTTGAATCCGGCGCGCACCGCGTGCAGCGTGTGCCCGCAACCGAAGCGCAAGGGCGTATTCACACCTCGGCCTGCACGGTGGCGGTGTTGCCCGAGCAAGACGATATCGAAGCCATTGATCTCAACAAAGCCGATTTGCGCATTGATACCTTTCGCGCTTCCGGTGCCGGCGGTCAGCACGTCAACAAAACCGATTCGGCGATTCGCATCACGCACATTCCGAGCGGTTTGGTGGTGGAATGTCAGGACGAACGTTCGCAGCACAAGAACAAAGCGCGGGCGATGAGCTTGCTGGCTGCGCGCCTGCTCGATCAGGCGCGTAATTCGCAGCAGCAGGCGCAAGCCTCCGAGCGGCGCAATCTGGTCGGCAGTGGCGATCGCTCCGAACGCATCCGCACCTACAATTTTCCGCAGGGCCGCGTGACCGATCACCGCATTAACCTCACCTTGTACAAGCTCGGCGAAATCATGGAAGGCCAGCTGGATGAAATCATCGGCCCGCTGGTTCAAGAGCATCAGGCCGATTTGCTGGCTGAGTTGGCCTCCGGATCATGACGATTGCGGAGTGCCTCAAACGCAGCGATGTGCTCCTCCCGGACAGTGATAGCGCCCGACGGGATATGGAATTGCTGCTGATGCAGTTGCTCGACAAACCGCGCAGTTTTTTATACGCCTACCCCGACACCACACTCCAGACAGCACAAGCCGCGCAACTCGATGCCTTGCTGGCAAGGCGCGCTGCCGGTGAACCGATGGCGTACATTCTGGGCGTGCGTGCATTCCGCAATCTGCGTTTGCAGGTCACGCCGGCGGTGCTGATCCCGCGTCCTGAAACCGAATTATTGGTCGAGCGGGTTATTGCGCAGCTGCCGCGCGCGGGTCGTGTGCTGGATCTGGGCACTGGCAGCGGTGCGGTGGCGCTGGCCATTGCCGACGAGCGCCGCGATGCGCAAGTCACCGCCGTCGAGCAATCAGCCGCCGCCTTGGCGGTGGCGGTGGCCAATGGCGAACGCCTGAAGTTGCCCGTGCGTTTTTTGCAGGGCGACTGGTTTGCACCCGTTGCCAACGAAACCTTTGATGCCGTGGTGAGCAACCCGCCGTACATCGATGCCGACGATGTGCATTTGCAGCAAGGCGATGTGCGTGCCGAGCCGCGTTCAGCCTTGATTGCCGATGATCACGGTTTCGGTGATTTGTATGCCATTGCCGATGCCGCGCGTGCGCACCTTGCCGTTGGCGGTTGCTTGTTGATGGAGCACGGTTACACGCAGGCCGCCGCACTGGCTGATCGTTTGCGCGCATTGGGCTACCATGCCGTGCAAACGCACACCGATGCGGCCGGTCATGATCGCGTGACCGGCGGCATCTGGCGAGGCCATCATGCTCACTGACGAACAACTCCTGCGTTACAGCCGGCAGATCATGTTGCCGCAATGGGATGTCGCCGCCCAGGAACGCATACAGGCTGCCCGTGTGTTGATTGTTGGTGCCGGGGGTTTGGGTTGCCCGGCTGCTTTGTATTTGGCCGCCGCCGGTGTTGGTCATCTGATGATTGCCGACGACGACACGGTGGAATTATCGAACCTGCAACGGCAGATTGCGCACGGCACTGCGGATATTGGTCGCAACAAGGTCGAATCCTTGCGCGACAGCGTGCAGGCAGTGAACCCGCATGTGCAAGTCGATGCATTGTGCGAGCGTTTGGATGCCGCTCGACTGAGCGCGTTGCTGGCCTCGGTCGATGCGGTGGTCGATGCCAGTGACAATGCGGCCACGCGCTTGATGATCAACCGCGCCTGCCGCGATGCCGGCATCCCGTTGATTAGCGGTGCGGCCATTCGCATGGAAGGCCAACTCGCGGTGTTTGATTTCAGGCAGCCCGGCGCGCCGTGTTATGCCTGCCTGTACGGCGAGCAGCGTGACCGCGATGAAGCCTGCGCCGAGAACGGCGTGTTGTCACCCATTGTGGGCGTCATCGGCGCATTGCAAGCCGTTGAAACCTTGAAAATATTGGCCGGTGTGGGCGAGCCCTTGTGCGCGCGCCTGCTGGTTTATGATGGCATGAGCGCGCAGATGCGTGAGTTTCGTATCAGACAAGATTCATCGTGCACCGTGTGCGGTAAGGGGTAAAGAATGGACGTATTGATGCATTGGCTGTTGTTCGGTAAAGAGTTGATCACCGATGTGCTGGTGTTGATGGTGTTTGCGCTGCTGCTGGCCGCTGCGGTGTATTACCTCATTGATATCACGCAAACGCGTCACGCCGTGCGCCGCAATTACCCGGTGCTGGGGCGTTTTCGGTATGCCTTTGAACACATGGGCAGTTTTTTCCGGCAATACTTTTTTGCCATGGATCGCGACGAAATGCCGTTTAACCGCGCCGAACGCTCGTGGGTCTATCGCGCCGCTAAAAACCTCGATCAAACCGTCGCCTTCGGTT
Source organism: Pseudomonadales bacterium (assembly GCA_036568505.1). GTDB lineage: Bacteria > Pseudomonadota > Gammaproteobacteria > Pseudomonadales > M0112 > M0112. The sequence goes on from DATCSK010000034.1 coordinate 11,184, forward strand.
CGACCGCGCACATTCATGAGCCGGGCAGTGTGGTGTTTTCGAATGGCGTGTTCGGCGTGCTCGAAGAAGAGATTCAAAAACCCTCCACCGTGGTGGTTGGCCCTGATTGCACACACCCGTACACCGCGAAATCGATTTTCAATATTTCAGGCATGAGCTTTGGTGCTATTTCAAAGCCTGCGGTTTTGGCCTTATCGAACGGCGCACGCTTGGCCGGCTGCTGGATGAACACCGGCGAAGGCGGTTTATCGCCCTGGCATTTGGAAGGGGGTGCTGACATTGTGTTTCAAATCGGCACTGCCAAATACGGCGTGCGCGATGCGAACGGCAATTTGAGCCACGAAAAACTGAAAGCCGTTGCCGCGCACAACAACGTGCGGATGTTCGAAATCAAACTCACCCAAGGTGCCAAGCCCGGCAAGGGCGGTATTTTGCCGGCCGTTAAGGTCACCGACGAAATCGCCACCATTCGCGGCATCCCCGCGCATCAGGCCTCGATCAGCCCGAACGGCCATGCCGATATTCGCAACACCCAGGATTTGCTCGATGCCATTGCGGAAATACGCAAAATCACCGGCAAGCCGGTCGGCATTAAAACCGTGTTGGGTGGCGCTGCTTGGGTGCACGAGTTGTGTCGTGCTATCAGCGAGCGCGGCGCGCAATCGGCGCCCGATTTTTTCACGCTCGATGGCGGCGATGGCGGCAGCGGAGCCGCACCGCTCAGCTTGATTGATAACGTCGGCCTGCCGGTCAGCGAAAGCCTGCCCATGCTGATCGACACACTGTTGGAATACAACCTGAAAGACCGCATTAAAGTGAACGTGTCGGGCAAACTGGTGAACCCCAGTCACGTGGCCTGGGCCTTGTGCATGGGTGCCGATTTTGTGAGCAGCGCGCGCGGCTTTATGTTCTCGTTAGGGTGTATTCAATCATTGCAGTGCAATAAAAATACCTGCCCGACCGGTATCGCCACGCACGACGAACGCCTGCAAAAAGGCTTGGTGGTCACCGACAAAACCGAACGCGTCGCGCATTACGCGCGCAATTTAATGGCCGAGGTCGAGATTATCGCGCACGCCTGCGGTGTGACCGAGCCGCGCCAGTTGCGGCGCCATCATGCGCGCGTGGTGATGGAAGACGGGCTCTCGGTGCCGCTGGATGAATTGCACCCGTATCCGGCGGGGCATGCGTTGTTGGATTAACGCCCCGCCCACGGGCGAGCGTTTAGCGAGTCCGTTACGTGGGGCGGCTGGTTAAATTGATAGCTAAGGGTATGGCTTCTCAAAGCACATTACCATTGAGGTTGTTGCTTTATTGCCAGTTGTATATTCAGAAGCGTACACAACTTTCCACCCGTCATATTGTTTTAGCAAGCCATTTACAGCGGCCTCGTTTCCCGTTTTGAAGTCAACGCAGCGTGTAGCCATAGATAATTGGCTATCACTTGGAGCTCTTAACGAATTGCTGACATTGGCAGCTTGACAGCCAGTCAGCGCAATTGCGCTTACTACTATTAGTGGTTTAGTGATTTTCATATTGCTTCCTTTTCGGTTGTGGGTGGTTTTATATCAATTTAACGCCCGCATTTGCGGCTGGTTTGGAGCGCAGCGGAAATCCAGTCCGACAACATGCGCTTGTTATGCCAATTACTACTGAATAATATTGAGGACCTTAAATGCTTCCAATGTAAGCTTTTTCCTCAACGCCAAATCTGAAC
>DATCSK010000035.1:0-43889 GCA_036568505.1 Pseudomonadales bacterium
GTCGGGTGCACGTTGACATCCACATTCGCAGGGTCGCACTCAAAATACAGCACAAACGCCGGGTGCCGGCCGTGGTAAAGCACATCCTGATAGGCCTGGCGCACGGCATGCGCGACCAGACGATCGCGAATCACGCGGCCGTTCACAAAGAAATACTGCATGTCGGCCTGGCTGCGCGAATAAGTCGGCTGCGCTACCCAGCCTTTGAGCGTGAGACCGGCGCCTTCCATCTCGATGTACAGCGCATTGCTCATGAACTCCGAGCCGACAATCGAAGCGACGCGGCGCTCGCATTCGGCCTGCGTGGTGGCGGCACGCAATTCGTGCACGGCGCGGCCGTTATGGCGCAGCGTGAAGCCCACATCAAAGCGGCTTAAGGCCAGGCGCTTGATCACCTCTTCAATGTGATTGAACTCGGTGCGTTCGGTTTTTAAAAATTTGCGGCGTGCCGGCGTGTTAAAAAACAAATCACACACTTCCACCGTGGTGCCCACCGGATGCGCGGCCGGGCTGACTTGCGCCTGCATGTCGCGGCCTTCGGTAAACACTTGCCAACCTTGGGTGGCATCGGTGGCGGTGGTCAGCGTTAAGCGCGACACCGAACTAATACTGGCTAACGCCTCGCCACGAAACCCCAAGGTACCGACATGCTCCAACTCATCGAGCGTGGCGACCTTGCTGGTGGCATGGCGGTTTAATGCCAGCGGCAAATCGTCGGCCAGAATGCCGCCGCCGTCATCGCGAATGCGGATCAGGCGCAGCCCGCCCTGCTCGACATCGACCACAATGCGCGTGGCACCGGCATCGAGACTGTTCTCTAATAGTTCTTTAACAACGGATGCGGGGCGCTCAACCACTTCGCCCGCGGCAATCTGGTTGGCCAATTGCGACGGCAGGATTTGAATGCGTCGACGCACCACGCTGGCTTGCGATGCACTCATCAGGACGACGGTATTTGCAAAGTCTGGCCGATATGCAGCCGGTCACTGCTCATGCCATTGGCTTGTTTGAGTGACGCCACACTGATGGAGAAACGCGACGCCACACCCGACAAGGTATCGCCGCGCTGAATGGTGTATGAGGTTTGGCGATTGCCGGGGCTTTTCATTTTCCAGGCGAGGTAAGTGCCATCGGGCGGGCTTTTTTCAAAATAAGCGCTGATGCCTGAGAAAATAGCATCGCCCAATTTGCGGCGGTGCGAACTGGAGTTCAGCAAGCGGGCTTCTTCGGGGTTTGAGATAAAACCCGTTTCCACCAACAACGAAGGAATGTCCGGGTTTTTCAACACCGCAAAGCCGGCTTGTTCGACCTTGCGGCTGTGCAAGTGCGTCATGCGCCCCATGCGCGACAGCACTTCGGCACCGGCATCCAGCCCTGAGCGCTGGGTGTGCGTCATGGATAAATCGAGCATCACTTGCCGCAGCTGGTGATCCATTTCACCTAGGCTGACGCCGCCGACCAGATCCGCGGCGTTTTCTTTTTCAGCCAAGAAGCGACCCATGGTGCTGGTGGCGCCGCGATCGGACACGGTAAACACCGAAGCGCCGCGCGCGCTGGGTTTGGTGAAGGCATCGGCATGAATCGACACGAAGAAATCGGCACGCTTCTCACGCGCAATATCACGTCGACGCTCCAGAGGAATGTAGTAATCACCGGCGCGTACCAGCACCGGCTTGTAGCCTTTTTCGGCTTGGAAACGGGCTTCGATTTCTTTGGCAATGGCCATGACCACGTCTTTTTCACGCACGCGACCCGGGCCGATAGCGCCCGGGTCTTCACCGCCGTGGCCGGCATCAATCGCAATCACAATATCGCGCTGCTGACTGACGGTGGTTTCAGCGGTTTTAACCGGCTCATTGGTCGCTGCATTGGCCGATACATCGTACAAGTCCAGCACGAGGCGATCGCCGTAGGTATCGTTGGGTTTCAACACAAAGCTGCGCGGTTTGACGCCGCTGGCCAAATCAAGCACCACGCGCACGCTGGTTTGATCTTGCACGCCGGTGCGGATGCGTTGCACGGGGCTTTTTGCCAAATCCACGTTATCGGTGCTGGTGCGCATGCGCGCATTGCTGATATCAATCACCAAGCGTTCGGGCGATTGCAGGGTAAAGATGCGGTGTTCAACCGGGCCGCTTAAGTCAAACACCAGGCGGGTGTTGTCGGGTGCGCGCCACACGCGCACGGCATTGATGTCGACTTGACCGGCGTGCACTGTGCCGGCCACAGCACACAGCAGCAGCAACGCAACGCACGATTGAAGAGCCTGTCGGCAATACGGCAAGGGCGACCTCCTGCGGTCATTGAACCCATCTGTTTGATTTTAGCGTGCTTTTTCGTCTGCGTCGAAGGCCGCGCACAGGCGTTGGCCGCGCTCGGTGACGGCACTCCAGCGCATTTGGCGCGTACTGCCATCGCCCGCCAAGGCAATGATCAGATCCGGCGCGGGCAACTCGCCGGCACCTTTGTCGGGCCATTCGACCGCCACCACGGCACGGCCATCAAAATAATCGCGGATGCCCATCATTTGCAGCTCTTCTGCATCCCGCAAGCGGTAACAATCAAAGTGATGAAAGGGAAACACCGCTAACGGGTAACTCTCGACCAGGGCATAGGTCGGGCTCTTCACCGCTTGCTGCCAACCCAGTGCCCGCAGCATCGCGCGCACCCAGGTGGTTTTGCCGGCACCCAGATCGCCTTGCAAAAACAACACCGTGCCCGGCTCTAACGCGTGCGCTAGCCGGCCGGCGGCCGCGACCAATGCCGGTTCATCCAGCGTATGCGTGACTTCAGTCATCCAGCGCATCGCCACCGTTCACCAACGCACGCAGCTCGGCAATCACGTCGACGGGTAATAAACCGCGCTCGCCATCGGCCGCTGCAATATCGGCGGCCGCACCGTGCAAGCACACGCCCAGCCGCGCTGCCGCATTCACCGACAAACCTTGCGCCAGCAAGGCGCCCAACACGCCGGAGAGCACATCGCCCATGCCGCCGGTCGCCATGCCCGGGTTGCCGTAAGGACAAATCGCTACCGGCCCGCCGCCGTCGGCCACCAAACTGCCGGCACCTTTTAAAATCACCGCACCGCCCAGCCGCTGCTGCAAGGCGGTGACCGCACCGAACCGTCCGCGCTGCACGCGCTCGGTATCGCACTGCAGCAAGCGCGCGGCCTCGCCCGGATGCGGCGTGAGAATCCAGTTGTCGCGATGCGCGTCTTTCAACAGACGGCCTTGCGAGAGAATGTTCAAGGCATCGGCATCGACCACCATCGGCTTGCCGGTAGCGGCGGCTTTTTGCAGCAATTGCTCGCCCCACGGGCCGGTGCCCAAGCCAGGGCCAATCACCAACACCGTGGCGCGATCGAGCAAGGGTTCGAGCTCTTGCCCGGAGACCACGCCATGCACCATCACCGAAGGGCAATGCGAGACCACCGCACCGATGTGTTCAGGCCGAGTCGCCACCGACACCAAACCGGCACCGCAGCGCGCTGCTGCAACGGCGGCCAACAGTACCGCACCGGGCATGCCGGCATCGCCGCCGATAATCATCACATGGCCAAAATCGCCTTTGTGGGCCGATGCTTCGCGCAACGATAGCAGCGGCAACAAGGCATCCAGATTCAAACAATGCGCATCGGCCGAAACGGCATCGAACACGGCAGCCGGCACATCCAGATCGTCGAGAATCAGCTCGCCGACGTAGTCGACCGCCTCGCCGGTCAGCAGGCCACGCTTGGCACCAATGAACGTCACGGTGATGTCGGCCACCACCGCGTCACCCATCACCTGGCCGCTGTCGGCGCAAAGGCCGGAGGGAATGTCCACCGCCAGCACCGGCAAGCCGCATTGATTGATGGCCCGAATCGCTTTGCGATATTCCTTGCGCAGGCGACCGTTTAAACCGGTACCGAGCAAGGCATCCACCAACACGCCCTCGTACGGCAATGGCTGGCTGCCAAATGCCACCATCGCCACACCGGCATCGACGGCGGCAGCCTGTGCGGCAGCGGCCTCGCCCGTCAGTGCCGAATGATCGCCCACCTGGAACACCGTCACCGCAATGCCGCGCTCGTGCGCCAACTGCGCGATCACGTAACCATCGCCGCCGTTGTTGCCGGTGCCGCAGACCACGGCGATCTGCTCGAGATCGGGCGCGGCATCCATCAGTTCACGAAAAGCCGCGCGGCCAGCGCGTGCCATTAAAACGGTGCCGGGGATGCCGGCGGCGATGGCTGCTGCATCCAAGGCACGGCATCCTGCGGCGGTGTAGGCCTCGCGCGGCCAGCTGGCTTCGTTATCAAAGGGGTTATCCATGGGAATATCCTGTCGCTCCGGTACACTGCCTGCATTATACGCAGGCACGGGCACCGACCGCGCAATGAACGACACGTCCCTTCCAGCATTGGCAGAACGCATTAAAGCCTGGGCCGCCGAATTGGGCTTTGGTGCCTGCGGCATTGCCCCGTCCGATCCCGGCGAGCACAGCGCGCATCTGCAACGCTGGCTGGATGCCGGTCATCACGGCGAGATGCAATGGATGCACACGCAAGCGGCGTTGCGCGCCGATCCTGCCGGCCTGCTGCCCGGCGCACAACGGGTGATTGCGGTGCGGCTCGATTATTTGAGCACCGACGAAAAGCCGCTCGACATTGTTCGGCACGGTGAACGCGCCTACGTGGCGCGTTACGCGCTTGGCCGCGACTACCACAAACTGATGCGCAAACGGCTGGCACAACTGGCCGATCGCATTCGCGCCGAAGTGCCCGAGGCCGCCACCCGCGCCTGCGTGGATAGCGCGCCGGTGCTGGAGCGCGCCTTCGCCGAGCAAGCCGGTTTGGGCTGGATTGGCAAGAACACCATGTTGATTCACCCGGATGCCGGCAGCTGGTTTTTTTTAGGCGAAATTCTTACCAGCCTGCCGTTGCCGCTGGATGAGCCGTTTGCTTCACAACACTGCGGCAGCTGCACGGCCTGTCTGGATATTTGCCCGACGCAGGCTTTCACCGCGCCGTGGCAACTCGATGCACGCCGTTGCATCAGTTACCTGACCATTGAACACAAAGGCTCGATCGCTGAAGACTTGCGCCCGCTGATGGGCAATCGCATTTTTGGCTGCGACGATTGCGTGGCGATTTGCCCCTGGAACAAATTTGCCGAACTCAGCGGCGAAGGCGATTTTGTGCCGCGCCATGATTTAGACACGGCGCAGCTGATGGACCTGTTTGGGTGGGATGAGACCACCTTTTTGGCGCGCACCGAAGGCTCGGCCATTCGTCGCAGCGGTTACGAGAGCTGGCTGCGCAATATTGCGATTGCACTGGGCAATGCGCCGCACAGCATGGCGGTTCTTGAAGCGTTGCAGGCACGCGCATCACACCCCTCGGCGGTGGTGCGTGAACACGTGCAGTGGGCGCTCAAACAACACAGCGCGCCCGCATAAAAAAGCCGGGCACTGCCCGGCTTTTTTATTTCAGTGCGTGTATTACGCCGATGTTTTGATGAAATGCTCGCGATAATATTTCAGCTCATTAATCGACTCGCGAATATCGTCCATCGCCAAATGCGTGGCGCTTTTCGCAAAGCCTTTTAACAAATCGGGCTGCCAACGACGCGCCAGCTCTTTCAATGTCGAGACATCCAGATTGCGGTAATGGAAGTAGGCTTCCAGATTGGGCATGTGCCTGGCCAGAAAACGGCGATCCTGGCAGATGCTGTTGCCGCACATCGGCGATTTGCGCGGGTCGATGTAATCTTGCAAAAAGGCCAAGGTGGTGCGCTCGGCTTCTTTGGCCGTGGTGGTGCTTTTGCGCACGCGATCCACCAAGCCCGACTGCCCATGCTGACGGGTATTCCACTCGTCCATGCCGGCCAAGACTGCATCACTCTGGTGAATAGCCAGCACCGGGCCTTCGGCCAGAATATTCAGCTGGGCATCCGTTACAATGGTGGCGATTTCAATAATCAGATCGTTCTCGGTGTCGAGACCGGTCATTTCAAGGTCAATCCAGATCAGGTTGTAATCATTTTTCATGCGCGACACAGCTACCTTCATATTGTCTGGCTCACAGTGTAACAGAGCACTTCATCGCCCATGAGTAAACGTAAAATCAATGATCAACAACGCCGCCGCATTCAAGCGCAGCGCGAGCGCTCGCGTTCAGCCAAAAGCGAACAAGCCTCGAACGAGGCGCTCGGCGGCACCGAGCTGGGCGAGGAACAACACGGCGTGATTGCCGCGCGCTTTGGTGCGCAGGTGATAGTGGAGGGGCGCGACGGTTCTCATGCCGGCCTGCGGCAACGCTGCCACTTGCGCACACACCTGAATCATTTGGTCTGTGGCGACCGCGTGGTCTGGCGGCCCGGCGCCGAACAGGGCGTGGTCATGGCCGATCTGCCGCGCAGCAGCGTGCTGGAACGCCCCGACAGTCGCGGCCTGCTGCGCCCGATGGCCGCCAATATTGATCGCATGGTGGTGGTTATTGCACCTCAACCCGAGCCGTTCGCCAATTTGATTGATCGCTATCTGGTGGTGGCCGAGACGGCCGGCATCACACCGATCCTCTTGTTGAACAAGCAGGATTTGCTGGGCGATGCCGAGGATCCGGTGCGGCAATTGCTGGCCCGCTATGACGCACTCGGCTACACCACATTGACCCTTTCCAGTCACGATGGCCGTGGTTTGCCGGCACTGCATGAGGCTTTGCGCGACCACACGGCCGTCGTCACCGGCCAATCCGGCGTGGGCAAGTCGTCGCTGCTGAATGCACTGCTCGGCAGTGATGCCGCCCGCATTGGTGCCTTGTCGGAAGGCACTGAAAAAGGCCGTCACACCACCAGCATGACCGAACTGTTCCATTTGCCGGGCGGCGGTCAATTGATTGACTCGCCGGGCATTCGCGAATTTGGGCTGGGGCATATCACCCCGGCGCAATTGCTCGATGGTTTTATCGAATTCGCTCCGTATCTGGGGCATTGCCGGTTTCGTGATTGCAGTCATACCGTCGAGCCCGGTTGCGCCATCCTGGAAGCCGAGGCCGCCGGCCGGCTGATGCCGGAACGGCTCGAAAGCTACCGGATGATTCTCAACTCGCTGGATCAGCCGTAAATCACACTGACAGCCGCCAACGCTTTCTTCTAGAATAGCGGGCTCACGCGACACAGGCCGACCTTATGACACAGCACCCCCTGCCCCGTTTAATGGAGCCGGCTGCACTCGAGGCAGTGCTCGACCAACCCAATGTGCTGGTGGTCGGGGTGGTCAGCGATGAAGCCTTTCGGCAAGCGCACATTCCCGGTGCCGTGCACATCACGCCGAAAGCCCTGCAAAACGGCCAGCCCCCCGCCCCCGGTCGCCTGCCGGATGCCGAACATTTAAGTGCCCTGTTTTCATCGCTGGGCTTAACGCCGGACACCCACGTGGTCGCCTACGACGATGAAGGCAGTGGCTGGGCCGGCCGCCTGTTGTGGACGCTCGCCGTGCTCGGGCACCCGCACTGGTCGTGTCTGGATGGCGGCATCATCGCCTGGCAGGCCAGTCAATTGGCAACCGAGGCCGGCGAACACGCTCCGCAGTCCAGCGCCTATCACGCCACGATCGGCACCCAGTACCGCATCACCACCGATGCACTGATGCAGCAACTGGATAACCCCGCCTACCGCATTTGGGATGCCCGTTCGCACGCGGAATACACCGGCGAAAAAGCTTTTTCACAACGCGGTGGTCACATCCCCGGTGCCGTGCATCTGGAATGGACCGACCTGATGGATCGCTCGCGCGATTTGCGCCTGCTACCGCCCAACAAATTGCGCGAATTACTCGCCTCGCGCGGTATCGATGAACACGCCCGCATTGTCACCCACTGCCAAACCCATCACCGCTCCGGCCTGACATGGCTGGCCGGTTTTCTGCTGGGCCTGGATATCGTGGCCTATGACGGCTCGTGGGGCGAGTGGGGCAACCGCAGCGACACACCTATTCATACCGGGGAAAAACCGTGAACGCATTGATCAATACGCTGTTTGTTGCACTGCAATACTTGCTGCCGCATCACCTGCTGTCGCGCTTGATCGGGCTGCTCGCACGCTGCGAATGGCCGCCGCTGAAGAATGCGCTGATCCGCCTGTTTGCCTGGAAGTTTCGCGTCAACATGGCGGAAGCGCAGGAACCGGAACTGACGGCCTATCGTCACTTCAATGCGTTTTTTACCCGCGCCCTCAAACCCGATGCCCGCGAACCGGACATGGACCCCAGCAGTATTCTCTGCCCTGCCGACGGCACCGTGAGCCAGATCGGTCGCATACAAGACAATCTGGTGCTGCAAGCCAAAGGCGATTACTACAGCCTGGAGCGCCTGCTCGGCGGTGACCCGGCACTGGCGCGCGCTTTTCATAACGGCTCTTTTGCCACCGTGTATTTATCGCCTCGCGATTACCACCGTGTGCACATGCCGCTCTCGGGCACCTTGCTGCGCACGATTTACATTCCCGGCCGCCTGTTCTCTGTCAACGAGGCTACCGCGGCACGCGTGCCCAATCTGTTTGCCCGCAATGAGCGCCTGGTCTGCATTTTTGAAACACCGGCCGGTAAAATGGCTGTCATTCTGGTGGGCGCGATGATCGTCGCCGGCATTGAAACGGTCTGGAACGGCCCGGTCACACCGCCGCATCGGGACATGGAAATCACGCATTTCCGCGTCACTCCCGATCAGCCGCCGCTGGTGATTCCACGCGCGGGCGAAGTCGGGCGTTTTTATCTGGGCTCTACCGCCATCGTCTTATTTGCCGCCGATGCGGTGCATTGGCTAGACAGCCTTCAGGCCGGGGACAGTGTGCGCATGGGTCAGGCCATCGGCCACTGCACGGACGACGCTGAACACACGCAGTAACACGCTGATTGTGCTAGATTGATAATGGTTTTCTTCATTTAAAAGCAAGGCGTTGGCAATCACTGCCAGCATGACGGGAAGGATCTCTCATGGCCGACAAGCCCTCCATCGCATTGCGCATCCCCAAGCAAGATCGCGACGCACTGAGTTTTTGCAAACCCACCGCTGCGGCATTCAGTGACTGGATCAGTCACCTGCCAACCGCCAATCTGGGCGAGACCGCGCGCTTGCTGTATCAAGCCATTACCGAAATGAACCGCACCCAGCTCAGCCCGGACGTGCGCCTCGCGTTGCTGGAACTGTTGCGCCCACGCATTTACCACTCGTGCAAAGGACTGGCCAAGCATTTTCTCAATCAACCCATTGTCTTGCCGGCACGGGCGCGCAATGTGGCGCAACTCGCCCAAGTGCTGCAAAACGAGCTCGCCGCAGGCTACACCGTCGTTGCGGTACAAGGGCGCGGCCTCAAGCTTAGCTTCCGCGGCAACACGCTGAATTTAACGCTGCCCGTTCATCGCGCAATTTGTGACTTCTCGCAGGTACTGTTGCGCAGCTACATGCTGTTTCAGCCGGTGCCTGCCGGGCTTTGGCACTCCCTGCATCAGCTGCACTTGTTTGCCATGCAAGAACAGATCACCGAAACCGCTGTCGAGGATTCACTCACGCCCTCCAGCGAACCCTTGAATATTCGCCAAATGTATCTTCGCGCACTGCTGCTGGGCAGCGCCCGCGTCAACCAATTGCGCCAACACGATTTGCGCGATATCGGCCAGGCACTCAATGACTGGTGCCGGTTATCCCAACTCGCGCCCTGCACCGCCGATTCGGAAGGCCTGGTCATTCAGCCCGCCGGCGACACCGCCCCGCTGTACCGTAAATTTTGCAACGATGCGTATCCGCCACAATTTGCACTCGATACCGATGCACTGATCCGCACCCTGCAAGCGGCCTCCAGCGATGACACCCTCGAAGCCTTAACCGTCAATGGCGTTAATATTGCCGATAATCTGTTGGTGCATTTGGCTTCCGCCTGGGGACACCTCTCCGAACGCAACTTCACGCGCTTTGATACCTCGCAATCCCTGCATGTTTGTTTTGGTTTGTCCGCACTGCATTATTCCCTGTCGGACAACCAAAGCTTTGAAGACCTGATCGGTACCGCGCAATCCGGCGCGTTGTTCGACTCGACCGAAAAAAACCGTTTCATGAAGGATGAAATATCCAGCAATCCCGCAGACATGTGGGACAGTCCCTTCAAAATGGATTTTTCTGCCGAGGCTGCCGGCAAACTCAAAACCATCGACAAAGACACCGAGGCCGCCGCCCAACAAACCCGTTCCAGCAAAGAAGGCGAACGCTTTCAGACTCACACACTGCAAGCTTTCAATACCAGCCCCGGCGGCTATGGCCTGACATGGAATAATGCGGAACCACCGCCTCTGCTCAAGGCCGGCGAAGTCGTCGGCGTCCGGGAAACCGAGACCGATCATTGGGCGGTTGCCGTCATTCGCTGGGTTAAACCCGAGGCCGAGCACACCCAATTTGGTGTCGAAATACTCAATGCCACCGCCCAGCCCTGGGGTGCGCGCGCCGTACGCAAAACCGGCGAAGACGGTGATTTCTTGCGCGTCCTGCTCATACCCGAAGTGGATGCCGTCGGCATGCCCGCCACCCTGCTGACACCGCGGGTCGGTTTCCGCAGCCGTCAAAAAGTGGTGATGCAACAAAAAGGCGATGTACGGCAGTTGCGCCTGACCCGCAAAGTGGACGCCACGGGCGCCTGGTGCCGATTCAGCTTTGACAACATCGGCACCACCGCCGAGCGCGTCAAAGCGATCAGTCCTGCCGAAGAGGAAGGCTTCGACTCTTTGTGGAAATCCCTGTAAAATGATCCGCTTTCGACCCTAAAATTATAAAAAAATCGTTGTTTTTCAGGTTGTTATATGGGCTCATCGGTATCGTTCAAAGCACTCATTATTGGTGGCTCCGACGCGGAGGCGGCCGCCATTGGCGATATTTTCCGTGATGCCGGACACGACATCGCCATCACCCACATCGAGCGCGACGAAGAGATCAATCTCGCCCTGAAGCAAGGGCCTTTTGCCATCACCATTGCCACACCGCTGGCCGGCGAACTGCCGCTCGGCAAAATCGGCGAGGCCTTGGGCAGCCTGCCCTGGATCGCCCGCATTGCCGGCAGCGACAGCGACGCCACCATTGAAGCGCTTGAAGCCGGCGCCATTGCAACCGCCGACCCCGGGCGCCCACGCGAATTACTGCTCAAAGCCATGGCGCGCATTCGCCGCGGCAACGCATCCGCCGACGCGACCGGGAACGACAGCGCCCCGGCCGAAGCATGCACGGCTTTTTTTGCTGACGGCATGATTCTGCAAGCCAACGATGCGTTTGCACAATTGCTCGGCTACGACTCCGTCGATGATCTGGATTGCCAGCCCGTGATCGACATGATTGCCGCACAGGATCAGGATAAATTCAAAGCGCTGCTCAAAAGTTTAAGCACCACGCCCAGCGAAATTGGCATCAATCTCAGCAAGCAGGACGATACCGACCTGTTTGTGGCCATGACCATTAGCAGCGCCACACTCGATGGTGACGTCTGCAAACAGATCACCATTCAGCAGGGCGATGACCATGCGTCCGGTGGCGGCGCCCTGAGCATGAACGACAACGTGACCGGTTTGATCAGCCGCCAGTTTTTCCTTGATCACCTGGGTGCTGCACTCGTGCAAGCCGCCAACGTCACCACCGTCGATCACGTGTTGCTTGTGTGCATTGACCAGTTCGAGCAACTCACATCCCGTTACGGCTTTAGCGGCATGGACGGCATCATGGCCGACCTCGCCGGCCTTGCAAAAGCCAAAACCGACAAGCGTCAATACCTGTCACGTTTTGGTGATGGCAGCCTGGCGATGATGATGCCCAACAGCGATGCCGACAGCGCCGAAACCTTTGCTGCCGAATTGTGCAAACAGGTGGCTGAGCATATCTGCGAAATGCACGGCCAGACCGTGCAATACACCATCAGCATCGGCATCAGTGTCCTGAATGCCAAATCGCCTCGCGACCCGGTCGAACTGCTTGACCAATGCCGCCAGGCTATTGAGGAACTGCGCCTCAAGAAAGCAGAAGGCATCGGCAATGGCGCCAATGTTTTCTCGCGCACGACCAAGCGCGTCACGGCGGCCGCCGCCGGCAAAGAAGCCGCCGAAGACGAGCCCGATCTGGAAGAAGCACTCGATCAAAACCGCATGCGCTTGATGTTCCAGCCCCTGCTTAGCATCAAAGGCGATGCCGGCGATCATTACGAAGCCTATGTGCGCATGCTGGGCAACAACGATGAATTGCTGACACCGGCCAAATTCATGGATCAGCTGGATGCGAAACTCGCCAGCAAAATGGATCGCTGGGTCATTCTCGAAGGCATCAAGCATTTATCCGAACAGCGTGCCAAAGGCAGTGACACGCGCCTTGTCATCAATCTGACCGCTTTTGCCATGGCCGATGAAAGCCTGACGCCATGGTTGAAAGTCGCCATGTCAGCCGGCGACATTCCACCCAATGCCATGATCTTTCAATTGTCGGAAGAAGAACTGGTGCGCAACATCAATCAAGGCAAAATTTTTGCCGAGCGCATCAAGGGCATTGGCTGCGGACTGGGCATGTCGCACTTCGGCGGCGGCGCCAACGATCCCTCGACAACACTCAAACATCTGAATGTTGACTACGTAAAAATCAGCCCGCAATTCACCATCGCGGTGCAGGATGGCAGTGGCGACCCGCAACCATTGAAAGACATCATCACCGTCGTGAGTAACGCCAAGAAAAAGGCCGTGGTACCCAACGTCGAGAATGCCTCGATGCTGGCCATTCTCTGGCAAGCCAGCGCCAACTTTATTCAAGGCAACTACCTGCAAACACCGCAGCCGGAAATGAATTACGAGTTCAGTGAAATTGCGTAATCGCAGACAATAAAAAAGGCGGCTTCGAGGCCGCCTTTTTTATTGTCTTGACACATCACAAGGTATCGCGATCACTCAGCCCCATCAAATACAAAATACCGTCCAAGCCCAAAGTGGATATCGCTTGTTTGGCTGACTGCTTGACCAAGGGCTTGGCGCGAAAGGCAATGCCCAAACCCGCAATCGACAACATCGGCAAATCGTTGGCGCCATCGCCCACGGCAATCACTTGTTCGAGCACAATGCCTTCCTGGCGCGCAATGTCTTGCAGCAATTGCGCCTTGCGTTGCCCATCCACAACCCGCCCCACCACGCGGCCGGTCACATAACCGTCAATGATCTCGAGTTCGTTGGCATGCACATAATCAATACCCAGCTGCTGCTGCAGGCGCTTGCCGAAGTACATAAACCCGCCCGATAAAATCGCGGTGCGGTAACCCAGACGTCGCACCGTACCGATCAAGCGTTCGGCGCCTTCCGTCAGTTGCAAACGCCCGGCCACTTCGGCCAATGCACTTTCAGGCAAGCCTTTTAGCAAAGCAACGCGCTCGGCAAAGCTGGCATTAAAATCAAGCTCGCCGCGCATGGCACGCTCGGTAATGGCAGCCACCTGCTCACCCACCCCGTGCACTTTGGCCAGCTCATCGATGACTTCGGCTTCAATCAGCGTGGAGTCCATATCAAATGCGACCAGTCGACGATGCCGACGGAATACGGTGTCTTCCTGATAGGCAATATCAACATCCAGTTCACTGGCCAGCTCCATAAAATCACGTCGCATGGGGCCGGTATCATCCACATGACCACGCACCGAGAACTCGACACAGGCTTTACTGCCTTCGTGCAGCTCCCCCAGCGGAATACGTCCGGAGAGACGATTGATCTTGTCGATGTTCAGGTGATAGCGGGCCACAATGTCGGTCAATCGCGACAGTTGATGCGCGGTGATTTTACGCGCCAGCAAGGTGACGATATGACGCGGCTTGCCTTGCGCTGCCACCCAGTGCTCGTAGCTGTCTTCGCTAATGGGCGTGGAGCGCACCACCAGATTCATGTCCTGAGTGCGTGCAAGAATATTCTGCACGATGCGATCGGCATCGGCCGCCAACGGAATCTCGACCAATAACCCCAATGACAAGGTGTCGTGAATGACGGCCTGCCCGATGTCCAGCACATTCACCTCGTGCTGCGAGAGCACGCCGGTAATGAGTGCGGTAATGCCCGGTTGGTCCGGGCCGGTCACGGTAATCAGCAGCACCGTCTTCAAGGCAGACTCCTTTGATAGCGAGGTGGGCATTGTAACGCCTGTGGCATAATGCCGATACCGTCAAAAGCACCGCAGAGGCGCAATGAATCTGTCCCGCGACCAATGGCTACAAGGCTGGCAAAAGCTCTCGCTATTTACCGCGATTGTGCTGATCGGCTGCCTGTTACTGCTGTGGCAAAGCCAGCGCCATCAGGCACAGCAATCCGCCGACTATCTTGATGTTCTGGGTCGGCAACTGGCCGACACATTGCAACCCATGTTGTTGAGCAAAGACCATCTGGCCATGCAGCGCTCACTGGATGAACTGATCAACCAACACACCTTGACCGGCATTCGCATTACTGCACCCGACGGGCCGCCCTTGGCCGCGGCCGGCAAAATGGGTGGCGATGGCACACTCTCACACACCGTACCCATTACGTTTGAACAACAGGCATTGGCCTCGCTGGAATTACACGCCCGCAGCCACTCGCAATGGCCGTGGTTCTCGCTGCTGCTATTAGCCGCGGGACTGGGCGGGCTGATGCACTTGTGCCTGCAAGGCTGGCAATCCTTAAAAACCCTGCCACCCACGCCGGTGGTGATACCGCCCGAACCGGACACCGGTTTGCAATGGGCCAATTGGCTGGATGCCGCGCAACCCCAAACCTTGTTGTGCGTCGCCATCGTCAACTACACCAACCTGCATAACAGCCTGAGCTCGCCGATGCTAAACCGGCATATCATTGACAGCCTGGACTTGCTCGAAACCTTGCCCGGCGATGCATTGACGCCGATTCAAGCACTGGACGCCGGACGCTTCGCGCTGGTGTTTAATCATTTGAAAGACGCTGCCGATGCGGCGCGCCGATTGGCCCTGGAATTACCGCCGCTGAATCGTCAACGCAAACAAGAAGGGGCGCTTGCATTGCGCTTGCAAGCGTGTCTGTTGACCGAAGTCGATGGCAGTGAAATGGCCACGCCCGAGCACCGCTGGCTGGATGCACAGCAGCAGGCACAATCGCTACTCGATTTAGGTTCACTGTGTGACGAAGACGATATTTTACTGGAGCCTGCCACCGCGGATGCCATTCGCACGCTGTACGCCGACATGCCGCTCATCCCGGTGAACACCGACAGCGGCCCGGTACGCGCCTGGCGCTGGCAACCCGGCTCGAGCTTACTGAATCTCGACGCGGTCGACCTTCTGGAACCCCCGCGGTAATTTATTGCCCCGACGGCCGCGCTCACCGCGGTAATGCTCCAGATCCGACTGCTTCAGCCCCAAATGCCGCTTGCCGGCATGCACGACCAAGCTATCGCCCGGCTTCACCACCATCACCGCGAGCACAAATTCCTCACGCGTCTTCAATCGTGCCGCAGGAATGCCCATGATCTTGTTGCCCTTGCCGCGCGAGAGTGCCGGCAATTCACTGACCGGAAACACCAGCAGACGCCCTTCGTTGCTGACCGCCGCCAACCAGTGGCTATCATCCAGCACGGCGGCCGGTGGCAATGCCAAAGCCCCGGTCGGCACATTCAACACGGCCTTGCCGGCTTTTTTGTTGGCTTGCATATCACCGAGTGTGGCAACAAAACCGTAGCCGGCATCACTCGCCAACACGTAACGGTCGTCGTCAGCGCCCATCACGCCGCCGGCAAAGGTCGCACCCGATGGCGGATTAATGCGCCCGGTCAACGGTTCGCCTTGCCCGCGCGCCGACGGCAAATTATGCGACGGCAAGGAATAACTGCGGCCGGTGGAGTCCAGCACCACCAACGGTTGATTGCTCTTGCCCTGCACCGCAAACAAGAAACCGTCGCCGGATTTGTAACTCAAGCCCTGCGGATCCACGTCATGCCCCTTGGCCGCACGCACCCAGCCTTTTTCAGAGACCACCACGGTAATCGGCTCGGAGGTCATCAGCTCTTCATCACTGAAGGCTTTGGATTCTTCACGCTTCACGATCGGCGAGCGACGATCATCACCGTGCGTATCGGCAATCGCTTTCAATTCATTTTTGATCAAGGTGGTCAGGCGCGCCTCGGAGCCCAGCAACTTCTGCAAGCCATCGCGTTCGTCGGCCAGCTCGGCTTGCTCGCCGCGAATTTTCATCTCTTCCAGTTTGGCGAGATGCCGCAGCTTTAATTCAAGAATCGCCTCGGCCTGCTCATCACTGATGTTAAAACGCTTCATCAAGACCGGCTTGGGGTGATCTTCTTTGCGAATGATCGCAATCACTTCGTCAATATTGAGGAAGGCCACCAACAAACCATCGAGCACATGCAGGCGCGCCAGAATTTTTTCAAGCCGGTATTGCAGGCGACGGCGCACGGTTTCACGACGATACACCAACCATTCACGCAACATTTCGCGCAGGTCTTTAACCGCCGGCCGACCGTCCAGACCAATCACGTTGAAATTCGCGCGGTAGTTTTTCTCAAGTTCGGTGGTGGCAAACAAGTGCGCCATCAGTGCATCGGCATCCACCCGGTTCGAACGGGGCACAATCACCAACCGCGTGGGATGCTCATGATCGGATTCATCGCGAAGATCGGCCACCATGGGCAGTTTTTTCGCCTGCATTTGCGCGGCGATTTGTTCCAGCACTTTCGCGCCCGAGGTCTGGTGCGGCAACGCGGTAATAATGATGTCGCCGCCCTTTTCTTTTTCGTAGATCGCGCGCATCTTCAGGCTGCCACGACCGCTTTCATACATGGACAGGATATCTTCCGGTGGTGTGATGATTTCGGCTTCGGTCGGAAAGTCAGGCCCGCGCACAAACTGGCACAGTTCGGCTATCGACGTGGACGGTTTTTCGAGCAACTGGATGCAGGCCGCAATCACTTCGCGCAGGTTGTGCGGAGGAATATCGGTCGCCATGCCCACGGCAATGCCGGTGGTGCCATTCAACAACACATGCGGCACTTGCGCAGGCAACACCGAGGGCTCTTCCAGCGAACCGTCGAAGTTTGGCACCCAATCCGACGTACCCTGGCCGAGCTCGGCCAACAACAGCTCGGAAAACCGGGTTAAGCGCGACTCGGTATACCGCATGGCGGCAAACGATTTCGGGTCATCCGGTGAACCCCAGTTGCCTTGACCATCGACCAGCGGATAACGGTATGAAAACGGCTGCGCCATCAGCACCATGGCCTCGTAGGCCGCGCTATCGCCGTGCGGGTGAAACTTACCAATCACATCGCCCACGGTGCGCGCTGATTTTTTATACTTGTTGCCGGCCTTCAACCCAAGTTCGGACATGGCGTAAATAATGCGGCGTTGTACGGGCTTCAAGCCATCACCGATATGCGGCAATGCGCGATCGAGAATCACGTACATGGAGTAGTTCAGGTAAGCTTGTTCGGTGTAATCGCGCAGACTGACCGATTCAATGACGTCATGACGCTCTTTGCCGCGTTTGGCCATGGGCGCTTACTCTCCGGGGCTGTTTTGTGCCTTATTTTAGCATGCCAGGCACCGGGAATGAGCGACATCAATGATGATCCGCCAGGCTTTGCGTTATCCTGCATCCACACCACCGGGGAACTGCCCATGAGCGAACAAACCTACCTTGATGCTTTATCCCGACTGAAAGCACTGGGGGCTCATGCCGGCGTCTCTGGCGACGTGATCGACCTGCTGCGTCACCCGCACGCACTGCTCACCGCTTCATTGCCCGTGCGCATGGACGACGGTTCCACCCGTTACTTCACCGGCTACCGCTGCCGCTACAACGATATTCTGGGCCCCACCAAAGGCGGCGTACGCTTTCACCCCAACGTGAACTCCGGCGAAGTGCAGGCGCTGGCGCTGTGGATGACCATCAAATGCGCGGTCGTCGGCATTCCTTTCGGTGGCGCCAAAGGCGGCGTCACCGTTGACCCCAAATCACTCTCGCGCATGGAGCTCGAACGCCTGACCCGTGCCTACATGCGTGCCATGGTCGATTTCATCGGCCCGGACACCGACATCCCGGCCCCCGATGTCTACACCAATGCCCGCATCATGGGCTGGATGCAAGACGAGTACGAAACCATTCGACGCGGCAAATGGCCGGCGGTGGTTACCGGCAAACCGATTGCACTCGGTGGCAGCGAGGGCCGTGAAGAGGCCACCGGCCGCGGTGCTTTTTTATGCATCGAGGCATTGCGCCGTCAGCATCAACGCGAAGCCAAAGACATTCGCGTGGCCGTGCAAGGGTTTGGCAATGCCGGTTACAACGTTGCACGCCTGCTACAACACGCCGGCTACCGTATCGTCGCGTTAAGCGATTCGCACGGCGGTATTTATTCAGAGGCCGGCTTTGATATTCACAGCGTGTGGCAAGACAAGCAGCAAAGCCGTGAGCTGCATGGCGTGTATTGCGATGGCTCGGTCTGCCATTCGGTGGAGCATGAAAAAATCACCAACGAACAATTGCTGGCACTGGATGTCGACCTGTTAATTCCGGCGGCCATGGAAAACGTCATCACCGACAACAACGTGATCAGCATTCGCGCGCCGTGGATTGTGGAAGTCGCCAATGGACCGATCACCTCCAGTGCCGAAGCCACGTTGGAGCGACGCGGCACCTTGATTGTGCCGGATGTACTCGCCAACGCCGGCGGTGTGCTGGTCAGTTATTTCGAATGGGTGCAAAACCGCGCCGGTTATCCGTGGACGCTTGAGCAGGTCAATACTCGCCTGCAGGAACGCATTGAAAATGCCTTTCAGGCCATCTGGGACCGGCACATTCATGAAGAGCGCAGCTTGCGTAATGCCGCATACACCATTGCACTGCTGCGCATTGAAGAAGCCCTGGTGATTCACGGATCAAAAGGGTATTTTCAGGAAAAGTGATGCGCTGCTACTTTTTACTGCACGCGGCCACGGCTTCTGCAATCAACGCCAGTGCGCTCTGTTCACAAGGCGGCAATGCCACATCACTCACCGCTTTCGGCGTCACGCGATCCCCCCAGCGAATCACCACCGAGGCCCAGGTCAAACCGGCGCCAAAGGCGGCCGATAATAACAAGGCGCCGGGCCGGACGCGGCCTTCGCTCAAGGCTTCCGACAAGGCAATCGGCACACTGGCCGCCGAGGTATTGCCAAACTTGTGCACATTGACCATGACTTTTTCCATCGGCACGTTCATTTGCTTGGCCAGCGTTTGGATGATGCGCGAGTTGGCCTGATGCGGTATCACCAGATCGATCTCATCCGCCGTGATACCCAGCTCGGCCATCGCGCCTTCGGCCGCACCACTCATGCCGCGAATGGCACGCTTGAAGATCTCCTGCCCTTCGAACGACAAGTCGAATACCCCGTCGGTGGTGAAGCGGTTCATCGCCGTGCCGTAGCCGTTCACTTGCAAAATATGGCGCGCCTCGCCATCGCAGCCCATGCGGAATGACTGCACGCCGGCCGGCTGATCGCTGGCTTCCAGCACCACCGCGCCGGCACCGTCACCAAACAGCACGCAGGTCGCGCGATCGGACCAGTCGAGAAACCAGCTGAGCCGGTCAGCGCCAATCACCAATACTTTTTGATACATGCCGGAGCGAATAAACGCCGTGCCGGTATTCAAGCCGTACAAAAAGCCGGTACAGGCAGCATTCAGGTCGAACACGGCCGCGTTCGTCGCCCCCAGCAGCTGCTGCACCCGCGAGGCCGTATTGGGCACAATGTCGTCGCCACTGGCCGTGGCCAGAATGATCACATCGATGTCATCGGCCGCCATGCCGGCACAAGCCAAGGCGCGGGCGGCGGCCACATAGGCCAACTCGGACAGACCCACATGGGTGATACGCCGCTCGCTGATGCCGGTGCGGCTGACAATCCATTCATCGGAGGTATCCACCACCGTGGCCAAATCGGCATTGGTGAGTACGGCCGGTGGTACGCAGTGGCCCCAACCGGTAATCGCGGCATATGACATTCGTTTCTCCTTATTCGGCATCCATTATGGCATTCCATGCCGTTTTTAAGGTAGAAAAGACCGGTCGTGCCGTCGATAATAGCGCTCTTATCACGCCGCTCAACGCAGGGATGCGATGAAACAACCTATGACGGACTTACTCGCCTGCCCCCACTGCCATGCACCTTTGCAACACCGTGCACCGTGGCTGCACTGCGCAGCATGCCAAACGGCATGGCCGGTGCTGGCCGGCTTCCCCTGCTTTGCGCACCCGCTACCGGCGGCCGATGCGAACGACGCGCAACATCAGACCTTGATGCGCGAACAGCTGGGCGACGCAGGAGCCTACCAGCACCTGATCGATGAAAAACAACGCCGCGGGCATTTCGATTTGTATGCGGCATTTCAGCCCTTCAATGAATCGACCCGTGCGCTCTACCCCTTGCTGCCGTTATTGCGCGACGTGTTGCGGCCCGGCGACGTGATTCTCGACACCTGGTGCCGTACCGGTTACAGCGCGGCGTTTTTGGCCGGGCTGTTTCCCGAACAACAGGTCATTGCCTTATGGGAAGGCAACAGCAACGTGCTCGGCTATCGCGGCTTTCATCATTGGCTGCCCGAACATCAGCGGCCTGACAATTTAAGCATTGTGTTCACGCATGCCGACCAACCCTTGCCCGGCTGGCACCGGCAGCGTGCGCGCCATTCACGGCCTGGATTCGTTGCACCGCTATGACATCAACACCTTCCCCGATGAATGCCTGCGCGTCTGCGACCCCGAAGGCCTGTTGCTGTTTCCGCACATTCATTTAAGCAATAACGAGCCGGACCCGTGGTTTGAGCGCGGCTGCCTGCAATGGCACGGTCGCGAATGGCAGCAGTTTCTCGACGCCCGCTTGCAACACAGTAAGCGCCGCAGCTGGATCATGGCCGAGGCGGATTTATTCAATGCCGGCCCATCCTTCACCTTGCGCAACGATAGCGATACCCCGCATTACAACGGCTTTGCGTTGGTGGCCGATGCTGCGCACGATGGCCGCACATGGCCCGCCGAACCCTTCCCCGGTTTAAAGGCCGATGCCCGCTTGCTGGAAAACCCGCTGCTGACCATTGATCTGGATCGCGGCACGGTGGCACTCGATGAAGATATCCGCGAAGGCAGCGTGCGTTACATGCTCGATCGGCACCCGGTTTACCGCGATCGCTTGCATGCGTGTCTGGGCGCGCAACTGAATGAACAGGACGTCCGTTTGTTATGGCTGGCGCGGTGCGGTTTCAGTGCCCGTGAATTAGCGCAGCGGCTGCATCAATCGCTGGACGACACCCTGCGCATTGCGCGCGCACTGTGTGAACGCGAGATTCTGCATCCGGCGCCCATCACGCAGGCGATGTTTGATTTGCAAATGCATTACGGGTTTCCGCAACGCGGCCAACCGGCGGCCGATCACTTTGCGGCGCTATGGCAGAGGGCGCTGCCGGCTTACGACAACAAACCGATGCTGCGCAGTCTCGACGACGACAGCGAATTCGACGGCGGCGATGTCCAGCAACTGGTGACGGCATTGCGCCATGCGTTTGCGCATCATCGCATCGCGAGCGGCGACATCATCGCCGTGCAAGCGCAGCCGCACGTGGAATACCTGCTGTTGGTATGGGCGGCGTGGTTATCGGGCATTACCGTGGCCGCTCTCGACCCGGATTGGCCGACTGCACGCACCGAAGCCATGCTGGCATCACTGACACCCCGCCTGCTGTGGCTGGGCCCCGAACAGCCGGTGCCTCCTGCGCCCGATGATTGTTTTATTTTACGCTTCGATCGTCTGGACGACGGTGAAAGCGATGGCACGCTGCCGGCACTGTCGGCATGGATTGAAGCCTTCGCTGAATGCGACACCGCGCTGCCCGATGACCATCATGCCGACAGCACCGCTGCTATTTTATTTACCTCGGGCTCGACCGGCGAGCCCAAAGGCGTGTGCTTGTCGCAACGCAGCCTGTGCGGTAGCGGCACAGCACTCGCCCGACACTATGGCTGGTGCGCCGATGACACGTTATTACTGCTGGCGTCATTCCACAGCATGAGCGGCTTGCGCAACCCGGCCACCGCCGCGTTGGCCGGCCAGGTCACCATCACCGTGCCCGGCACCTTGCAGCGCCTGGTACCGGTCGCCACCCTGGAGGCCGCGCAACACGCCACCTTGCTCACCACCGTACCTGCCAGCCTGGATCGCCTGCGCGAAGCACGCGAACGCGAACCGCTGATGCCCATCGCATTGCGGCACATTCTCTGTACCGGCACACCCCTGAGCGATTACAGCCGCACGCAAGCCGAGGCACGGCTCGGCTGCCCCATCGCCAACTACTACGGGCTCACCGAAACCGGCGGCTTTTGTGCCGGCACCCCGCTGCACGCCGAAGCTGATCACAGCATTGGCCCTGCGGTGGCGGCTGTCATGCAGATTGTGGACGAAGAGGGCCACATCGTTTGCGATGATCGTGAAGGCCATTTGCGCGTATTCAGTCAACACCTCATGCAGGCCTATCGCCTGCCCGGCGGTGAATTAAAGCCTCATGCCGGCTGGCTGGAGACCGGCGACATGGCCTATCGCGATGATCGCGGTCGCGTTCATTTGCGTGGCCGCCGCGATGACATGCTGAAAAACCGCCACGGCGAACGCGTGTCACCGCTGCGCATTGAGAACGCACTGCGCAACATCACCGGCATCACCGATGCCACCGTGATGGCGACGCCGGCAGGCCAGTTGCTGGCCGTCATCACGGCAGCAACGGCACTGAATGAACACGACGTTTTAAATACCCTGCAAACTGTATTGGGCCGTGCACAATCGCCCGATCGCCTGATGATTGTCGATGCACTGCCGCGCAATCATCACGGCAAAATCAACAGACAACAATTATTGGACATGAGCTCATGACGGCCAACCAACGCTTCTGGCAACAACTCGCACAACGCAACAACCCGGCATGGATCATCGCTCCGGATGCACTCGACTGGCGCACGGCCTGCACGCACAGCAGCCAACTGGCCAGTGTGCTGGCTCGCGCACTCCAACCCGGCGCGCGCATTGTGTTGGCGTTGAGTCACGACCGTGAATTTTTAATTGCCCTGCTGGCCTGCTTCCGCGCCGGTCTGGTGCCGATGATGGTCGACCCGCAGGCCAAGCCGCGCGAAGCCATGCAATTGCTGGCCGATCATCACCCCGAAGGCCTGTTATTTGATGCCGACAGCGCTGCCGCTTGGCGCGAAGGCAGCATGGATGCAACGCGCTTTACGCTGCGTTTTGATCGCGCGCAGGCCAAGCAGGGGGCGCTGTTTAAAAAGTTACTGGGCAAATCCAAACCGGCTGCCAACAATCCTGACACCTATCCCGGTATTCTCGATACCGTCTCGGCGATGGACACACCCGTACCTCGCGCCGATCATGAACTGGCCTATATTTTGTTTACCTCGGGCACCACCTCAAAACCCAAAGGCGTCGAGATCAGCTGGCGTGCCCTGGTGACGCACCTCGATAGCTTGAGCCGGCATTACCGCATGGATGCCGACAGCCGGGTATTGAATGTATTGCCACTGCACCATACCGACGGCTCGGTATTCGGCGCACTCACCACCGCGTGGGCCGATGCCAGCCTGTATCGCCCCATGGCATTCAGCATCCAGTCATTAGAAGCACTGCTGCACACCATTTACCGCGAGCGCATCACGCACTTCATTGCCGCACCGGTCATGCTGTCGATGATTCTGCGTTTGATGCAACAAGAGCGCGATGCCTTGAACACCCCGGATTTTCGCTGCGTGATTTCAACCGCCGGTCATCTGGAGGCTCACCTGTGGCAGCAGTTTGAAAGCACCTTTAACGTGCGGGTGGCCAATCATTACGGCTTGACCGAAACCGTGACCGGCTCACTGGCCGCCGGCCCCGATGAGGCCAGTCACCGCATTGGCTCGCTCGGCAAGCCGGTGGACTGCGAATGCCGCATCGTCGATGAACACGGCGCCGATGTGGCCGAGGGCATGGCAGGCGAACTGTGGATTCGCGGCCCGCACGTGATGACCGGTTATCACCACGACCCCGAGTCCACGGCGGCCGAACTGATCGACGGCTGGCTGCGCACCGGTGACCGGGTCAGCCGCGACAGCGACGGGTTTTATCATCTGGCCGGCCGCATCAAAAATGTCATTATCTCCGGGGGGCGCAATATTGCACCGGAAGCCGTCACCGCCGTATTGCACCAACACGCTGCCGTCAAAGAGGCCGTGACCATCGGCCTGCCCGATGCCGACTGGGGTGAGCGCGTGATTGCTGCGGCCGTGGTCACCGACGACACGGGCGAGAATGCCTTGATTGATTGGTGCCGCGAACAGTTAGCCGAATACCAGGTGCCCAAGCACATTGTGCTGCTGGAGCAATTGCCGCGCGGCCCTTCCGGCAAGGTGCAATTGCCGCTCGCCAAAGCCTTGATTGAAGCCGCGCTGCAACCGAAAACACACGGCCATCGCGATCAGGATCATTGGGCGCATATTGTGGCGATCGCCAGCGATATCCTGCGCACCCCAGCCGCACAACTGACCAAAGAAACCGGGCCTGACAATACCGCCGGCTGGGATTCCCTGGCACACATGGCCTTGGTCGAAGCACTCGAGCGCGAGTTTGGCATTGCCTTGAGTGCGCGCGACATCATGTCGCTCGGCTGCCTTGGCGATGCACTGGCCATGACCGAAGCGCGCCTGACGGAATCGGCCTGAGCATGCATCGTTTGCCGCCACTGTGGGTCTGGCTGCTCAGCGCGCTATTGATTGCCAGCGCGCTGCTGGCTTTGCACTGGACTGGCGAACGGTACCGGCATGAACGCACGCAAGCGTTCGTGCAATCGCAACAACAGCGACTGGACGATTACCTCTCGCGCAACCCGGGCCCGCGCATCGTGATGATTGGCGATTCATTAATGCGTGCCGCAATGCCGTACGACGCGTTGCCAACCACCCCTGCATTACCGTGGCTGCGCATTTATCATGCCACCGATGACTTCGCACCATTTATACCGTTTTGGCCCAGTTTACTGACCACTCCGCCCGACACCTTGATCATCCATGCTGATTTATTGCTGCCGCGCCCGAGCCGCGACAAACAAAAAGAAAGCACATCGACACTTTTGGATGACTTGCACGACTGGCGCGATTTACAAAAAACATGGCGGTTTGATGACGCATTTCGTCAACACCAATACATGAAAGATGCCCGACGCGCTCAATCAAAGACTGCCTGCTTAAAGTCGCATCCATCCTGGAAGAAAACGCGCAAAAAAATGATGCAGCGACGCCACCGCTACCATCACGATACTCCGATTGCAGAAGAGCAAGAGCACTATCTTCGCCAAGCCGCCGCGCACATCCCCAACATCATCTTGCTGGACATTCCTCGCTCGCAATCGATTGAAGACAATTTTGGAGACGACACCCGCCATTGGCTGCAGGCTCTCGGCCGCCACTTAAGCGATCTTCCGAACGTGCGCATTGCCACACTGGGCGAACCGTTAGCGGACGCCTGCTATTGCGACTACCGTCACTTGAAACCGGCCTGCCGATCACAACTGAGTGGCGCATTGCGCACATTGGCCGAGGCAGCCGCTCCATGACGCGCCGAGTGCAAACGCCCTTGGCGGCATGGCTTGTCAGTGCATTGCTGGTGCTCGGCGGCATCGGCAGTCTCTACTACCTGAAAGGATCCACTGAAAACCAATACCGGTCGGCTTTCATTGAAGCGCAGCGGCTGCGATTGAATGCCCTGCAAGAGCGTCTGGACGGCCCGCTGATTGTTGCGCTAGGCAACTCCCTGCTGCGTCAAGCCAGCTCGTCCGTAGAAATAACCAGTGGGAAACCGTGGTTACGCGTGGTCAATCACCGCAACCCAAACCTGATCGCACTGTGGCCGCTGCTGCGCCAAAACCGGCCTGCGCTATTGATTGTGCAACTGGAACTGTTAATGCCAAAACAATCACTCTCGGAAAATAACATCAACACCTTACCCGGTGATCTCTTGCATCTGGCACCGCAATTACTGTCGGATAACATCACGGATCAATCCACTTACAACACCCTCATCAACAATGTCATTGAAAGCCAACAGCGCAACGAATGCCGCCCTGCACACAACTGGGAACGCGTTGCACGCAAACTCGCCAAAAATCGTGACACCCGCTACCAAACACTTAGCACCGACACGGACATGCTGGCCGCGATTCGCGAAGCATCCCGGTTTTCTGACCATGTTCTGCTCCTGGATGTGCCGCGCTCGGGCAATGCCGAACGCTTATTAGGCGAACATCAAATTCGCTGGCACGAATTCCAGATAGCCCAGTTCAACGATCTGCCCAATGTGCATTTCGCCCGATTGGGGACGCCTCTCGCTGATGACTGTTATTGCGATTATCGCCATGTGTTACCGCAATGCCAGTCACAACTGGAAGCACCACTAGCAACCATCATTGAAGGGATTGTTCATTCGTCATGACTGCTGAATCCATCACTACCGTACTCTGGCTATTGGGCGGCGTCACCGGCTACTGGGCAACCCCTGCACGCTGGCGTGATGTATTTCTGCCGACTTTCACCGCAGCATTACTGGGCTACTACGCACCGGCATCACTGGCGGCGTTAACGGCACTGGCAGCCATCACCTGGCTGGCCGCCCATGGCCGGCGCTCGTCCACCGCATCCGCTGCGCGGCTCATGTCGGGCGCCGGGTTTATTTTGCTGACACTGGTGATCTATCGCATCAGCAGCCGCGAATTACAGGAAGACGGCAGCACCGCGCTACTGCTTGGCTTTGCGTTTTATACCTTGCGGCTGATGCATTATTTATTCGAGGTCTACAAGCGCACCATCACGCACGGTGAGTGGCGAACCTTTGTCGCATGGCTATTCTTTTTCCCGAGCATCTCCGTAGGCCCGATTCACCGCTACCCGGAGTTTCGTCGCGATCTGCTACGCCAACGTTGGGACAGTGCGTTATTTTCTGAAGGGCTGGAACGCATATTGTACGGCTACGTCAAAATTGTCGTCATTGCCTCCGGCCTCATAGGCGGCCATGCGAGCCCCTGGATTGAAAGCACTGCACAGGCATCACCCACTGCGCATGCGTGGCTGCTCTGTTTGGAATACGGCGCCTTGCTGTATTTTAAATTCGCCGGCTATTCCGATATCGCGATTGGCGTATCGCGACTGCTGGGTTTTCGCATTATCGAAAACTTTAACTACCCGTTTATTGCCGCCAATATGGGTGACTTCTGGAAGCGCTGGCATATCTCGCTGTCGTCCTGGTGCCGCGATTATGCTTACATGCCGGTCTGGTCACGCTGGCGCAACGGCGCATTGGCCGCGATCGCCTCGATGTTGATTTTGGGTTTATGGCACGAATTAAGCTGGCGTTACTTGGTGTGGGGCTTGTATCACGGCACCGGCATCATGCTCTGGCAGCGCTGGCACACCGCCACCACCGACTATCGCCAGCGATTGCCTCGCGCAGCCCAATGGGCATGGTACGGATTGGCTTGGTGCCTCACCCTGGGTTTTGTCATCGCCGGCTTTGCCATTACCCGCGAAACCACGTTGAATAAAGGCATCGCTCTGCTGATGCAACTGTTCGGAGTCCGATGATGTACCACTACTTGACGCACTACTTGCCGACCCCGATCGCCAATACGATCATGGTGCTGTGGTACAGCGCTTGCTTGCTGGCCATACTCTGGTATTGGGATATCGACTCCCAAGCCTTTCGCTATCTGGAGCTTTAATGCAGACCCATGCCCGTCCATGCCTGCTATTGCTTGCTGCACTGGCAAGTGGCGATGGCAACGCACTCAACGCAGAAGACCAGTGCTTGTTACATGCCTTAAAACAAGCCGAGGCACACACCACCGTTGAAGCCTTACGCCTCAAATGCGCCGCAGTCCCCATGTTGACCAGTACCGCGGTCGCAGCCGACCAGGCAACACCGGCTCTGCTGCCCGACAAAGACACCTTTGATCGCAACCGGCCCAATTACACGCGCTATGCCCTGCTGCCGTACAAGCCGATTTACGTATTACCGTTTAGCTACAACAAACACCCGAACGAAGACCCTTTCAAAACCGGCATTAGTGGCCAGGAACACCTGGATCACACCGAAATAAAATTCCAGATCAGCATGCAGGTGCCGCTGGCTCTTGATCTCATCGGCGACAACGGTGATTTGATGCTCGGCTACACGCAGGTTTCGTGGTGGCAAGCCTATAACAACGACATCTCCAGCCCGTTTCGCGAAACCAACTACGAACCGGAGTTATTCATCGACTTTACCAATGATTTCGAATGGCAGGGCTTTATCAACTCCAACATCCAGTTCGGCTTCAATCATCAATCGAATGGACGGGGCGGCGATCAATCCCGCAGCTGGAACCGCATTTTTGCCAATGCCATTATCAAAAAAGAGAACTGGCTGTTCAGCATCAAACCGTGGTGGCGCATTCCCGAAGAAAGCAAAAGTTACCCCGGCGACCCCACGGGTGACGACAATCCCGATATGGATGATTACATGGGCTACGGTGACTTTCTGACGATCTATCGCGAAGGCAATCACACCGCCAGCATGCTGCTGCGTAACAATTTGCGCACCAGCGGGAACAAGGGTGCCATACAGCTGGATTGGTCATTTCCGGTTTCAAAACGATTGCGTGGTCATGTGCAATATTTCAATGGCTACGGCGAAAGTCTGATTGATTACGATGTTTCCAGCGACCGTTTCAGCATAGGCTTTGAATTCACCGATTGGCTGCTCTGATCAACACCCATAAAAAACGCGCCGTGAGGCGCGTTTTTTATTGTCTGGCCATCAATGCAGCGGTCGCGAAAAAAAATCGAAAAAGGCGACAAAGATGACACTGGATACCACCAGCGTCACCAGCATCGCAGGTGTCCCGGTTTTCACCCACACCCACGGAGTAATCGCCAACGAAGGATCGCCCTTCTCTTTCGCCAGACGCTCCGACAAGGTCACGATATACACATTGGCCGTTGACCCGATATGGGTGCCGTTACCCCCCATGCCCACGCCAATCGCCAACGCCCACCACAGCGGCGTGACATTAACCCCCTGTTGCTCAAGCCCCAATAAAATCGGAATCATCGCGGCAGTAAACGGAATGTTATCGATCATCGCCGACAGGATGGCTGCCGACCACATCAATACGATGGTCGCTGTCATCAAATCGCTTTCAATAAACGGCAAAATAAACTGCCCGATGTACTCCAGAAAACGACTGTGCTCAACACCGCCCACCACGATGAACAACGAGATAAAGAAAATCAGCAACGGGATTTCAACATCTTCCATCGCGTGATCGATTTCAACGTGGCGTGCAATAAAGAGCAGCAGTGTTAAACCCGAGGCCGCGACCATCCACGGCTCCCAACCAATGCTGTGATGCACCATGAACAGCACCACCATCACCGCCAGAACAAACAACGATTGATTCCACAGCTTGCGGTCTTTAAAAACCAGCTCGCCCTGATCAACACTGCCATGCGTCGGTTTGGCCAGGTCTTCACGGCACAGCCATCGCAGCGCCAGCAGAATAGACACCCACGCCGCCAGCACAATGCCGCCCATATGAATAAAAAAGGTATTGAAATCAATGTGCGCTGCCGAGCCTATCATCAGATTCGGCGGGTCACCGACCAAGGTCGCCACGCCACCGGTATCGGACAGCAAGGCTGCTGCCATCAAGTACGGAATAGGACTCACGCGCAGCGATTGCGCAATCAATACAATCAAGGGGCCGAAAATGACCACCGTGGTGACGTTATCCAGCATCAGCGAAATCACCGTGACGGCCGTGCCCAACAACGCCATCAGCAGAAACTGGCGACCCTGACTCACGCGCGTTAACCACGCGGCCAGCACCTCGAACCCTCCGGTGGGCAACATGATGGCAATAATCGCCATCATGCAGCCGAGCAAAAACACCACGTTCCAGTCAACTGCATGAATCGCCTGTTCGGGCGTATAAAATCCATAGTACTGACCGGCCACCAACATGATGCCCGCACCCAGCATGGCAAATTTGGCACGCTCAAAGCCGTGCACATGCTCTGTAAAAATACCGATAAATGTCAGTGCCAGAATAACGCCGGAGACCAGCATGGCCTCGCTCATGACCAGTGATTCCACCATAGTGACGAACTCCTGAGGGACGCCTGCAACACACCCGGCTTGGATGCCGTCTTATTATCCACCCGGCCGTACTTTCCACAATGAACCCGATCAATTATTTTTGAGTGCTAACAACAGCCATTGCCCGATGCCGTCGAAGCACCGCCTGCATCGAAGGGCAGCTCGCTTCCGCAGCCCTCAAAAATGCCGTAATGCCGGCTGAAGTCACCAATAAAATCAAAGTGGGGTTTAAACCGCGTGTCGTGCAGCATGCGCCAACTATTGCCGCACACCGGAAACACCCGCCCGGCTTCCATGACGTGGTGTTGATCCAGCGCAAACGCGACCGGATGATGCGCCACCGTGCCGCGATACACCACGGCCTGACCATAATCTTCACAAGCCGGCTCCAACCCATCGAGCTTGAATAAGCGGTAGGTGGCCGAATAAAAACGAATCGGTGCCGTTTTTTCTTCAAGCGCCGGATTATCAATGGTCAAGGGCCGGCTCTCGACCAATCGTGGATCGGCAAAGCCACAGGCCCGGGCCAGATGCAAAAAATCGTTCCAGTACAAGGCGCCCGAGAGGCACTCACCGTACAGCACCGGATCGGCTTGCAATGCAGCCGGCACGCGGCGGTCGGCGTACACATCCGAAAAATACAATTCACCGCCTGACGTTAATAATTGCCAGGCCGCCCGAAGCACCGCGGCTTTATCGGTGCACAGGTTGATCACGCAATTGGAGACGATCACATCAACGCTGCTGTCGGCAATGCCCAGTTCACCGAGCCGTTCCAGCTCGCCATCGATAAAGTGCACATTGCTTGTCGCATAACCAAAACGTTCGGCATGCCATGCTTGATATTGTCGGGCAATCGCCAACTGTGCCGGCGTCATGTCGACACCGGTGACCCGGCCCGACTCACCAACCAAGGCCGACAAGGCATAGACATCGCGCCCTGCACCACAGCCCAGATCCAGAACGTGCAGGCCGGCCAGTTGCTCGGGCAATACCAAGCCGCAGCCGTAATAACGCGCCATCACCTTATCGTGGATGTTGCCCAACACCGGCTTGATGTACGCCGGCAAACCGGCATCCGTGCAGCAGGCATTGGTTTGCAGGTCGGCACTGCCCTGCAGGGTTTCGCCATAATACTGGCGCACACCGTCATGAATGGCGTCGTTCATTGCCGGACTCCCGCTTTCAAAAAATCCAGTATAGCGTCCGTCGCTGCCAATCACGGTGCATCAACGGTATGATTGGCTTCTTATTCACTCAAGGGTTGCGCCATGCCTGCCACCATTCCGCATTTCATTGATGGCGCACTGTTTGCTTCCGCAGCACCTTCCCTGCCGGTATTCAACCCGGCGACAGCCGCGGTCATCCGGCATGTCGGCATTGCCGATACCGGCACCGTGCAAAAAGCCGTCACCTCGGCCCAAGCCGCGTTCCCTGCATGGTCGGCAACGCCACCGGTACAGCGCGCGCGCATTCTGTTCAAAGCCCGCGAGCTCATGGATCAACAGCGCGACGCATTGGCCGCGCTCATTTGCGAGGAACACGGCAAGACACTCGCCGATGCCGACGGTGAAATCAGTCGCGGCCTGGAAGTCATCGAGTTTGCTTGCGGCATTCCGCACTTGCTCAAGGGCGAGCATTCCCCGCACGTCGGGCGTGGCGTTGACAGCTGGAGCCAATACGCACCCCTGGGCGTCGTGGCAGGCATTACGCCATTTAACTTCCCGGCCATGGTGCCGCTGTGGATGATTCCCATCGCCCTTGCCTGCGGGAATACATTCATTTTGAAACCGTCCGAACGCACCCCGTCGGCCGCCAACCGCATTGCCGCCATCTTCAGTGAAGCCGGCCTGCCCGATGGGGTTTTGAATGTGGTGCACGGCAATGCCGATACCGCCAACGCACTGATGGATGACCCGCGCGTGCAGGCCGTGAGTTTTGTCGGCTCCACGCCGGTCGCACAAGCCATTTATGCTCGCGCTTCTGCCTTGGGAAAACGCGCGCAAGCACTCGGTGGCGCCAAAAATCACATGGTCGTAATGCCCGATGCCGACATACCGGGCACTTGCGATGCGCTATTAGGGGCGGCTTTCGGTTCGGCCGGCGAACG
This sequence comes from Pseudomonadales bacterium, assembly GCA_036568505.1. Taxonomy (GTDB): domain Bacteria; phylum Pseudomonadota; class Gammaproteobacteria; order Pseudomonadales; family M0112; genus M0112. The sequence goes on from DATCSK010000035.1 coordinate 32,356, forward strand.
CTGCATGGCTGCGGCCATTACCGTGGCCATTGGCAATGACACGGCCGATGCGCTGCGCGATGAACTCGCTGCACGCATTAAAACCCTGCGCATCGACAACGGCCGGACCAACCCCGACATGGGGCCGGTCATCACCGACACGCATCGCCAAAAAATAACCGCGCTGATTGACAGCGGCATGAGCGAAGGCGCGTCATTGATTGTCGATGGCAGGACGATTCTGGCTGACAAGCCCGGCTTCTTTATGGGCGGCTCACTGTTTGATCACGTCACACCGGCCATGCGCATTTATAAAGAAGAAATATTCGGCCCGGTGCTGGGCATCGTGCGTTGCAACTCACTGGATGAAGCCATCGCACTCATCAATGCACACGAGTACGGCAATGGCGCGGTTATTTTTACACGCAATGGCGATGCCGCCAGAACCTTTAGCCAACAAATCGCCGCCGGCATGGTCGGCATCAATGTGCCGGTCCCCGTGCCCATGGCATTCCACAGTTTTGGTGGCTGGAAGCGTTCGCTGTTTGGCCCACTGCATATGCACGGCCCCGACGGCGTGCGCTTTTACACGCGCCTGAAAACCGTGACGGCACGATGGCCCGACTCGCTGAGTGATAGCGCCGAATTTGTCATGCCGGTGGCGCGTTAACTCAATGCCTGCGCATAACATCAACGCCAAACAACACCCGCCTCAATCAAACTCGTAGTATGCTTCGTCGCTTGAGGCATCAATTGCCTCGCCCTCTGCTGCCGGATAATCGGTCCCCGGCTTTGGCACATACCGCAAATGTCGCGCAATCATTTCATCCAGCACGATATCCGGCTGCACTTCATCCATGAAATAATTCCAATAATGCAATGTCATGGGGCGATTAACCCTAATATACGCGGCATAGGAGAATGCACTCGACAAAAAGGGCTTTAACAACTCTGCAAAAGAGTCGCGAAATATCAGGGCGCGATAATGGCCTTGATCACACTGCGAAGCCACAAACACCCTGTTACGCACTTTCTTCTCAACATGCTTCCAGGGCTCTAACGCTAATGGCGCGTCTTTTACACAACGACGATCCAATGCCGTCAGCAATGGCTGCAACTCACTCAACCGGTCTGCCGCACCAAACATGTAATAAAGCCCATAGTAATAGCGCATATCGGCGTCATTAAAAGCCTTCATATCCGCATCGATAAATTGCTCCGATGAATACAGCGTTGGCTTTATCAAAGAAAAATCTTGTTGCAGGCTCCGGAGAATCTCATATTGGGCATAATTAGCGCCCCATAAATTCCAGTGCGTATCGCCCTTGTGATACGCCTGGCGATACTGCTTGGCCTCCAACAACGCCGGCCTTAAATCAATAATCCGTACACCGCTCCCCTGCATCGCGGCAATGATCTGATCCAGCCGGGAGATTGGCGTCAATGGCCGGATATAGTCAGGCAAGTACTCGGCATACACCGTGTGCTTGTTGGGTGGGATAACCAAATAATAGACAGCACCTTTTGATTTTGCGTCCTGATCACGATGCCGCAAGTACCGCTGCCAGCGTTCAATTTCATCCGGCCGATACAGTTTTGCATTCCGGTAGTCCGTCAATACCTCGGCGCCACTAAAAAACAACCAGCCATCCTTTCCTACCACGACATTCGTTTGCGGCGAGATTCCCGCTGCTGCACGCAGCCTGTTATGCCAACTGATAAAAGCCTGTCGTTGATAGCCTGCATCGGACCACCAGCTCTCCCATGCTTTAGGCCAAGCGCTCATCTCGTCAAGCCGCAGTGGCCTCTTGGGCATAGCCGCCAAGGATCGTTTTTCAAATGTTGTGGTCGTTGGCATCCACACCGTGCCGATACCGATGCCCGCAATCAATATAAAAAACAACAACGCCCCAATGGCTTGAATGCATTTCCGAATCATGACATCACCTTTAGAACCGGAAATAAATAAACGGGTTATAGCTGCCCGCAGCCACATAAAGCACGCAACAAAGGCTGGCTATTGCCAGCACAGCAAGACCGGAGCATTGCACACAAAATTCCTGCACGCCCTGCCGCGGCTTGTCGAGCACATCCTGCACCCGAAGCCAAACCGGTGTAGAGAAAATAATGGCCGCCACCATGACCCATAAAAACTCCGGCGTCATCAAAAAACGGGCATCGTCATGCAGCCCACTGCCCGATCCAAAACCGGCCATTGCCTGCAAATAACGCATTGCATAAGGCAGGGTTTCGGCACGGAAGAATACCCACGCCACCATAACGACCATCAACACATACGCATGCTGCAAGGGACGCCAGAAGCGCGCCAGCAACGCCGAAAGACCCAGTCGCTCCATAATCAGAAAAGCACCATGAAACAAACCCCAGATCACAAAGTTCCAGCTGGCCCCATGCCAAAGTCCGCACAACAAAAAAACCAGTAACAAATTCAGGTAAGTCCGCCGCTCGCCGATGCGATTACCCCCCAACGGGATATACAAATAATCACGAAACCAATTCGACAGAGAGATATGCCATCGGCGCCAAAATTCCTGAACCGAACGACTGATGTACGGATAATTGAAGTTCTCCAGAAAATGAAACCCGAACACGCGGCCCAGACCAATCGCCATGCAGGAATACGCTGAAAAATCAAAATACAGCTGCAAGCTGTAGGCGACAATACCGAGCCATGCCAAAGGGGCGGTTAACTCTTCTGCCGGTATCGCAAAGACCTGATCGGCCACCAACCCCAGCGGATTGGCAATAACCAGCTTCTTGGTTAAACCGAATACAAAACGTCGAATGCCGAGATACGCATCGTTCAGCGTATGTTGGCGATTGCGTATTTGCGTTGCCACGTCGTGGTAGCGGATGATCGGGCCTGCAATCAATTGCGGAAACAGCGCAATATACAAGGCCATATCCAACGGATTTTTTTGCACACGGCTGGTGCCACGGTACACATCCACCACATAGGAGATGGCCTGGAATGTGAAAAAAGAGATCCCAATAGGCAAGTGCACCGGGGACAGCACCATGGTGTCCAGCCCAATGCCCGTCAGGACAACATTCAGGTTATCCACTAAAAAATTGGCGTACTTATAAAATCCCAGCAACAATACGTTGGCTGCGCACGCCAACCCAATGGCGTATTTTCCTATCGACTGTTCGCGGCACCGTGCAATCCACAAGCCCGCCCCATAATTAAGCGCGATCGAAAAAAGCAGCACGGCCACATAAAACGATTCGCCCCATGCATAAAAGATTAAACTGGCCAACAACAGAATGCTGTTCTTGAAAAGGCGTGCTGATAAGAAGTAGGCCAGCAATAAAACCGGCAAGAAGCAATACAGGAAGACTGGCGAGGTAAACAGCATGGCAATTAACCTGGTTAATCAGCCATGCAGCCCGCTATTGCAGCGCATGCACGACCACCCGACGATACCCAAGTGCCACCGGAAAGGAATGAACACTTTGAAGGCACTCCAACAGCGCCTTTTGGGCATACCCTGATTTTGGTCGGAGTGAGAGGATTCGAACCTCCGGCCCCTACGTCCCGAACGTAGTGCTCTACCAAGCTGAGCTACACTCCGAATAGTGCTCCGTGGCCAGTCGCCGCCGGAGCAGTACTCTATCAAAACCGATCATTTTGTCTAGACAGGCACTACTACACCACCCCGTAATAATGCGCCATCCCCCAACTCATCGCACCAAAAATAGCCAGAATGATCCACAGCACAAAAAACAACAGCCATGGCCGGAATGGCTTGCGCTCGACATCGTTGTATCCGGTGTGCGTTGCGTACTCAACGCGCTGACGGTCTTCATCAGAAAGCTCCGATGGCGGTGTAATCCAGTCGCTCATGATGACTCCTTAAAACGCATCCATGGACGGCGCCATGAGGGAATTGGCCCCGCTTTCGACCGCTTGCGCATGCATCTCGGCACGCGGCAGCAATCGCTTGAAATAGACATCGGCCAATTGCCGGCGAAATAGGCAATAGCGGCCTTCAGCATCATCGTGCGCATTGGCAGCCACCAGCAAACGCGCCCACATCCAACCGTACAACACATAACCAAACTGCGCGAGATAATCAACGGCAGCCGCAGGCCCTGCGTTCGCATCGGCCTCGCCTGCTTTGACGATGTGCGCAGTGACCGACTCCAGCCGATCGACACTCGCACTGAGCATGGCGGCATAATCGTTCAAGTTATGTTGATGCGCCGCAACAAATGCACGCATATCGCTGATCACCCAACCCACGTGCTCGCCGCGATTGGCCTGCACGCGCCGCTTGATAAAATCGAGCGCCTGAATGCCGTTGGTGCCTTCGTAGATTTGTGCAATGCGTGCATCGCGCACCAATTGCTCCATACCCCATTCACGAATATAGCCGTGACCACCGAACACCATCTGGCCTTCCAGACAGCATTCCAACCCGCGATCACTGAGAAAGGCTTTACCGACCGGCGTGAGCAAGGCCGCCAGCTGCCGCGCACGCGGTTTGTTGTCTTCTTTACCGTAACGGGCGCGATCGAGCTGCATGCCGGCGTACAGCGCAAAAGCACGGCCGGCTTCAATCAAAGCCCGTTGCGTCAGCAACATGCGGCGCACATCGGGCTGCGCCAAAATGGGGTCGGCTGCCTGCTCGGGATTGACGGCCCCGGCCGGTGCCCGTGATTGCAAGCGATCGCGCGCATAAGCGGCCGACTTTTGATACGCCAGTTCACTGCAGGCCAACCCTTGCAAGCCGACCGACAGGCGCTCGTAATTCATCATCGTGAACATGGCCTTCAAGCCATTGTTCAAGGTGCCGACCAGCCAGCCCTCGGCATTGTCAAAATGGATCACGCAAGTCGATGAAGCGTGAATGCCCATTTTGTGTTCAACGCTGCCGCAACTCACGCCATTGGCCCCGGCCGGTGTGTTGTCGTCATTCAAATGCCGCTTGGGCACCAGGAACATGGAAATACCGGCCGAACCTTCCGGCGCATCGGGCAGGCGCGCCAACACCAGATACAGAATGTTGTCGGTCAAATCCTGCTCGCCGCCGGTAATAAAAATCTTGGTGCCGGTAATGCGGTAGGTATCGTTTGCCGCCGGTTCGGCGCGTGTGCGCAACAAGCCCAGATCGGTGCCCGAGTGCGCTTCGGTCAAACACATGGCACCGGCACATTCACCGCTGTACAACAGCGGTAAAAAACGCGACTTCAATGCATCGCTGCCGTGTGACTTCAGCGCCAAGGCCAAGCCCGAGGTCAAAATGGAGTACATGCAGAAGGCGTTGCTTGCCGAATGCATCATTTCTTCAACCATCAAGGTCAGCGAACGCGGCATGCCTTGTCCGCCGTAAGCCGGGTCACCGGCAAAACCGATCCAGCCACCGGCGCGATACGTCTTCCATGCCTCCACAAAGCCTGGCGGCGTGAACACGCGACCGGCTTCAAAACGCACACCGGCTTCATCACCGGGGCGACTCAAGGGGGCAATCAGGGTTTCGGTGAGCCGCGCAGCTTCTTCGAGCAGGGCATCGGCCAGCTCGCGATTGAGCTCTTCCATGCCGGCCAACTGCTGCCATTCCTGCTCTATGCCAAACACGTCATACAGCAAAAACTGCATGTCTTGTAATGGCGCGCGGTAATCCGTCATAACAGCAGCTCCGTCATCCCTTAAAACGCAAAATGATCGGCATCCAACGCCATCAGATTAGCAGACCCCGACCGCATCGCCGCCGCATGCATCAGGGTGCGCGGCAACAAGCGATCAAAATAAAACTGCGCGGTCGCCAATTTGGCTTTGTAGAAATCGGCATCGCCGTTACCGGAGGCCAATTGCTCGCTCGCCTTGTGTGCCATCAGCAACCAGAAATAACCCAGCACCACATAACCGCTGTACATCAAATAATCGACCGAGGCCGCACCCACTTCATCGGCGTTTTCCATGGCTTTGCCGCCCACGTCCATGGTCAGCGCGCCCCACTCTTTGTTTTTCTCGGCCAATACGGTGGCCAAGCCGCTCAATTGCGCATCGTTTTTGGAGGCCTCGCAAAGCTTGTGCACCAGCTTGGTAAATTTCTTCAGCAATTCACCGCCGCTGCCCAACACTTTACGGCCAATCAAATCCAGCGCTTGAATGCCGGTGGTGCCTTCGTACACCGTGCTGATACGGCAATCACGCACCAACTGTTCCACGCCGTGCTCTTTGATGTAACCATGACCACCAAAACACTGCAGTGCGAGATTGGTGCACTCAAAACCGGTTTCGGTCACAAAGCCCTTGGCAATCGGCGTCAAAAACGCCATTAAATCATCGGCTTCTTTTGCAGCCGCTTCATCGCCTTTCGCCACCACGTCGGCTTTTTGAATCAGCCAATACAAGAACGCGCGATAACCTTCGGTAAAGGCTTTTTGCGTCATCAACATGCGGCGCACGTCCGGATGCACAATAATCGGGTCGGCAGCACCGGCCGGATTTTTAGCCCCCGTCAACGAGCGCATGGCCAAGCGTTCTTTCGCATAATTGAGTGCTGCCTGATACGCCGGCTCGGCCATGGCCAAACCTTGCAGTGCGGTGCCCACACGCGCCACGTTCATCATGGTGAACATTTGTTTCAAGCCGGAGTTTTCGGCACCCACGATAAAGCCCGTTGCACCATCGAAATTCAGCACGCAGGTGGCCGATCCTTTCAATCCCATTTTCTTTTCAAGCGAACTGACATTGGCCGCATTGCGCTTGCCCACATTGCCTTTTGCATCGGGAATAAACTTCGGCACAATAAACAGCGAAATACCGGCAGTCCCTTCGGGTGCGCCCTCAACGCGTGCCAACACCATGTGCACAATATTCTCGGCCATGTCGTGGTCGGCGCCGGAGATAAAAATCTTGGAACCCGTCAGCGTGTAACTGCCATCGGCTTGCTTCACCGCCTTGGTGCGCAACAACCCCACGTCCGAGCCGCAATGCGCTTCGGTCAGGCACATCGAACCGGTCCAGGTGCCGGTAATCAACTTCTCCATGTAAATGTCTTTTTGTTCCACCGTGCCGTGTTTGCCGATGCACTGAATCGCGGCATTCGACAAGCCGGGGTACATCGTCCACGCCCAGTTACAGGCGCCCGTCATTTCGTTGATCATGATGCTCAAGGAACCGGGCAAACCCTGACCGCCGAATTCGGGATCGCCGTTCAGGCCCGGCCAACCGCCCTCGACATACTGCTTATACGCTTCGGGGTAGCCTTTGGGCGTGGTGACATTGCCGTCTTTTAAATGACAGCCTTCTTCATCGGCGCTGTGATTAATGGGTGCCAACACTTCTTCCGAGAATTTGCGGCCTTCTTCGATAATCGCGTCCATCACGTCCACGGTGACGTCTTCGTAACCCGGCAGGCTGGCGTAATGCGAGGGCATATCCAGCAGCTCGTGAGAAACAAACTGCATATCACGCAAGGGGGCTTTGTAGTGGGACATGATGAACTCCTTCTTGACTATCGAACCATCGTTGAATGTTTATATTGTACGCCGGCCGAAGCCGGCCAGTTTAGTGATATCCATATGGCTCGCAATCCTGTCGGGCTGCGGGTCCGGATGCCACGGCACCACACCCAGCAAAGGTGCGGCCAGACGCTGCTGTACCGCCTCGATCGTCGCCGCCTGCTCGGGCATGGCCGCATCCAGCACATTCGCCACCCAGCCTGCCAAAGGCAAGCCGTCGGCAGCAATCGCCTCGGCCGTTAACAGCGCATGATTAATACAACCCAGTCGCACGCCCACCACCAAAATCACGGGCAAGTTCAACGCGCGCGCCAAATCGGCCAATGTTTCCTCATCGTTCAACGGCACGCGCCAACCGCCGGCACCCTCCACCAAGGTGATATCGGCGCGATTCAGCAAACCGGTGCCATGCGCGGCCAACGCACGCACCTGCGGCCGAAGTCCGGCCTGCCGGGCCGCAATATGCGGTGCAATCGCCGGCAACAAGGCCACGGGATTCACCTGCGCATACTCCAACGATGCTGACATCGCCGCCATCAAGGCCAGCGCATCGTCATTGCGCAGCCCCTGCGCTGTTGCCTCACACCCTGCTGCAACCGGCTTGATGGCCTGGGTGCGAAACCCGGCTTGCGCCCAGGCCTGCAAAAGACCGCAGGCGATGGTGGTCTTACCGACGCCGGTGTCGGTGCCGGCAATAAAGAAACCGCTCATGCCGGCTTCTCCAGCACGCCGATGATGACATCCCAAGTCGCCGTGCAATGCCCTTCGGGGGTGCGCGCCGCATACGCATCATCCAGCGCCTGCCAGTAACGACGCCCTTTTAATCCCGCGCTGCGCGGTGCATTGCGATGATTGGCGCCCATGGCTTTTAGCTCGTGCAGCAACGCCATCAGCGTGTCGTAATGCGGGCGCAGGCTGTGCCGGGTAAATGCCGAGGATTGCCAGGCCGAGGACCAGGCATACCAGTCCTCCAACGAGGCAAACGTATTGATGTGCTGCTCGTCATCGAGCATCGCAAAAGCGGCTTTCAATTCGCACAAGGTGTGCTCGCCAAAGATTGAAAAAACAAACACACCGCCGGGCTTTAATACGCGCTGCACTTCGGTCAACACACGCGGCGCTTCGCACCACTGCAAAACACTCGATGACACCACCGCATCAAATTGGGCATCCTCAAACGGCAGCGACTCTGCATCGCCGTAGACGGCATCCACACCGTTCGCGCGCGCCAAATCCAGCATGCCCTGCGCGATATCGCAGCCTGTAACCTGTGCATCGGTTTGCTGCATGATGCGCTGCGCCAACAAGCCGGTACCGCAACCCATATCCAGCACACGGCCTCGTAACGGTGGCGCGGCCGCAAGCAATTGTTCAATCACGATTTTCTGCACACCGGCCACGGACTCGTAATCGGATGAGGCCACTGAAAAGCGGCTGGCGATGGCGTGCTTGCGATCGTGCGCATGCATCGCGTTGAACACTGCCTGTGCATCCGAAATAAACGGCGCATGCGCCAATGCCGGCAACACCTGCACCGCATGTTTGGGGTATTCGCGGCGCAGCGCTTTTGCCAAGGCCACCGGCACCAGCTGGTCGGCCTCGCCCAGAATATGCAATACCGGCATCGGCAACTCACGCAGTGCGGCGCGCGTGTCCAGTGATTCCAGCGTGCTCAGGCTGGCCAACAATGCACGCTCGTCGGGAGCCCCTTGGCTGCCGGCACGCAATGCTTCCATCACTTGCCGTTCGCGCAAGTCACCGTGCGCCACCAGCATCGCAAACCGTGTCAAGCCGGCAACGCCTTTGTGTTCCATCAAGGCATGAAAGGTTTTGCCGGTTTCGGCATCCATGCCGGGCCAATCGCCCTGTGCCAAAAAGTGCGGATTGCTGGCAAGGGTCACCAGCCGTTCAACGCGATCGGCACAACGCGCGGCTAATAATGTGGCGATCTGCCCGCCCATCGACCAACCCAATAAGGTACAGCGCTCGGGCAGCAACACCGCCAACTGCACCAACAGTGCGTCCATATCAGGCCATGCGCACGCCACACTGGCGCCTGCACCCGGCAGATCAATGGTGCGCACACGATAATGCCGCGACCAATCACGACAGGATTGCCACGCACTGCTGTCGGTGCCCCAGCCGTGCAATAACACCAGCCACGGCAAGCCCTCGTCATCGACGGGCCAATCCGCGCACGCCAGTGCCGATGCGTTCAGGGCAAGTGCCGATGTCATGATGGCATCACCTCGGCCAAAGCCTGCAACAGTTGATCGACCTGCGCGGCGCTGTGCACCGCACTCAAGGTAATGCGCAAACGCGCCGAACCGGCCGGCACCGTCGGCGGGCGAATCGGCGTGATTAAAATGCCACGGGCTTCGAGTTGCTCGCTGATGCGCAATGCCGCATCGCTGTCGCCCACCCGCAGCGGTTGAATGGCAGTATCGGATGGCATGACATTCAAGCCCAACTGCGCGGCGCCGGTCCGGAATTGCGCAATCAAGCGATGCAAATGCGCCCGACGCTCCGGCTCAGCCTGCACAATGCGCAAACTCGCGCGCGTGGCCTCGGCCAGCGCCGGCGGCAAGGCCGTCGTGTAAATATACGTGCGTGCGAATTGCAGCAGCGTGTCGATCAAGGTGTCACTGCCCGACACCACCGCACCGGCCGTACCCAAGGCCTTGCCCAGTGTGCACATGAGCACCGGCACATCGTCCGTGCTCAAGCCAAATTGTTCGCACACGCCGCCGCCATGACGGCCCAGCACACCCACACCGTGCGCGTCATCGACCATCAACCAGGCATTGCTGGCTTTTGTTTGCTGAACCATATCGGGCAAGGGCGCGAGATCGCCATCCATGCTGAACACCCCATCGACCGCCACCAGCGTGCGCGAGGCAACGCCCGCGCCGGCCAAGCGCTGCGCAAGGCTCGCCATATCGCCATGCACAAAGCGCTGCATGCGCGCACCGCTTAACTGACCGGCATCGAGCAAGGAGGCGTGATTCAATTTGTCTTCTATCAACAGGTCATCACGCCCCAGCAGCGCGCTGATCACGCCAAGATTGGCCATGTAACCGCTCGAGAACAACACCGCGCGCGGCCGATTCAAAAACGCCGCGAACTCTTCTTCCAATGCCTGATGACTGCGGTGATGGCCGCTGACCAGATGCGAAGCGCCGCTGCCCACGCCGTATTCGCGTGCCGCGTTGGTGAATGCCGCCACCACGTCAGGATGATTGGCAAGCCCGAGGTAATCGTTGCTGCAAAATGTCAGCAAGTGTTTGCCATCGACCCGCACGACCGGACCGCAGGCACTCTCGACCACGCGACGGCGGCGCAGCAAGTGCGCACGCTCGCGTTCGGCGAGCGCTGCAGAAAGACCGGAAAACGGCACGCTCAGCCGGCCGCGTTATAAAACGGCTGCTGCGCTTCGACCACGCGCTGAGCAATGGTGCGCGCTTCGTCTTCTGGCGTATGGCAGGTATCGCGCTGCTCCGGCTTGATGCCTAAACGCGCAAACAATTGCATGTCGTGATTGGCTTCCGGGTTTGGCGTGGTGAGCAATTTTTCGCCGTAGAAAATCGAATTCGCACCGGCTAAAAATGCCAGCGACTGCATTTGATCGTTCATCGCCTCACGCCCTGCCGACAAGCGCACGTGCGAGGCCGGCATCAGGATGCGTGCCACCGCGACGGTGCGAATGAAATCGAACGGGTCGAGATCTTCCACATGATCCAACGGCGTGCCATCGACCTTCACCAATAAATTGATCGGCACGCTTTCCGGATGCTCTGGCAAGTTCGCCAGTGCGATCAATAAACCCACTCGATCACGCTCGCCCTCGCCCATGCCGACAATACCGCCGCAGCAAATTTTCATGCCGGCATCGCGCACATGGCCCAGCGTATCGAGGCGATCCTGATAAGTGCGGGTGGTGATGATGTTGCCGTAGAACTCCGGCGAGGTATCGAGATTGTGGTTGTAGTAATCGAGACCGGCGGTGGCGAGATCTTTGGCTTGCGCATCGTTGAGCATGCCGAGCGTCATGCAGGTTTCCA
>DATCSK010000036.1:0-23531 GCA_036568505.1 Pseudomonadales bacterium
ATACCATGGAAACCAAATTATTTCTGACGATTTTCACCAGCATTTTTATTGCCGAACTGGCAGACAAAACACAAATGGTGACGATCTTGTTTGCCGCTGACCGCGACACCAGCAAGTGGATGGTGTTTGCCGCAGCGGCCAGCGCATTAGTGCTCGCCTCGGCGATTGGCGTGCTCGCGGGCAGCGCCTTGTCGGCCTATATCAACGAGAAAGTGCTGGAATGCATTGCCGGGGTGGGCTTTATAGGCATTGGCAGTTTCACCTTGTACCGCGCAATCGCCTGATCTTACTGGGCATGCACACGCGGATGCGGCAGGTTGGGCAGTCCGCGCGTTGAGGCCAATAAGCCGCGTTCGTAATACCGCGTGCTCGCCTCGTGCTCACCCAGATGCGACAGCAGCCGTGCCAATTCGGCATACGCCTCGGGGTTGGACTCCACCGACAAGGACGCCTGAAAATAATCACGCGCCTTGCCCCACAAATGATTCATCAAGCTGATACGCCCCAACGCCAACAGCAACCCGGCGTGATTGGGACGCTCTTTTAACCAGCTCTCGGCCAGCACCAATTGCTTCTCGGTGTCTTTGCCCGTGGCGCAACCATAGAGCGCTACCAAGGAGGCCGAGAACTCGCGACGCAGCGCATGGCGCAGCGCCTTTTCTGCCTCGGGACCGGCACCGGCATGCAACAAGGCACGCGCATACACCGCCACCACGTCCGGGTTGCGCTGCACGCGATCGGGCAGGTTCTTCCAGACGCTTTCAAGCCGCACAATGTATTCGTCGGTCACGCCGCCTTTTTGGCGCAGCCCCAACAAACCGGCATAGACATCAAATTCCAATTCGGCCAAATCATTTGGCGTCAGCAATTTTTGTTTCTTTAGCTGCGCGAGCATGCCTTCCAGGTTTTTCCAGTCGTGCAAGGCGCGGTAAGTGCGCACAAGGCTGCGCAAAATCGACGGATGATCGCCTGCGCGTTGGCGCAGGCTCAACAATTTGGCCAATGCGCGCTCAAGCTGTCCGCTCTCCAACAATATCTCGGCACGCATCAAACCGACGGATACGGGTTCGTCACCGGCATAACGCTCGGCTTGATCAATGAGTTGCTCGGCGGCTTCGGTATCGTTCAAGCGCAAATGCGCGCGCGCCGCAAACAGGTAATTCACCACCGGATCGCCGCCACCGGCGGCCCCCTTTTTTAACCACTTACTGGCTGTTTTCCAATCGGCTTCCAGATACGCGCGCAAGCCCTGCCGCGTGTACTGCCGATGCCGGCGCGAGAACGCGCCCCGCCACCAATCACCCATGCTGGCCGGTGACCGCCAAATACCCATCAGCAGCGCCAACACCAAACGCACCGCCATAAAGGTGATCACGGCCGCCGCCAAGGCAACCCAGACCGTGCTTTCCATGGCCCAGTCGCCCCAGGCAATCAATACATACCCGCTGTCGCGCAGTACCAGCTCTGCCGCGGCCACCGCCACGATCAGTACGACAACAATACCCAACAGAAGGCGCTTCACTGGGCGGCCTCCTCGTGCACGATGCTCATTTCAAGACGGTAGCTTGCCAATGCTTTTTGCGTCGCACTGATGTCAATGGCCGGAATGCTGACCGGCGTTTTGATCAACGCGTTCAATTGTGCTCGCGCGCGTTTGACATCGACATCTTGGCGATCGAAATATTTTTCGATCCACGCTTTGGCTTGCACCAAACTGTTTTCAAAAATAACGGGCTGTGCGTGCACCGCAGCCCATTGCGCCTGCTGCAACTGCAAGCGGATATTTTCACGCAGCAGCCAGCTTTGCTCCGGCGGCAACATCGGCTGATCACGCACTTCACGCGGACGCAACACAATCAACGAGCGCAATCGCGCCAGCAACTCGGCCCAATGTTTTTTGAAGCCTTGCGCTGTTTCATCAACAGCGACCACTGCAGGCGGCGTAAAACTGCTGCGCGGTGTTTGCAACAAAGGCCAGCCATCGACACCTTGCATCAATTGACCCAATTGCAAATACACGGCCGTGCGATCAACCGACAAAGCACTGTCGATATGCTGCAAGTCGTTTGCAAGCACACCGCGCACATATTCGGCACCGCTGTCGTTTAATTCCAGCAATAGGCCATCGGCCAAACGCAACGTCGCTGCGGCCGCCGGTAAATCGTGTTCAAAACGGATCAGGCGATCGGCTTGCCGCATCAAGCTGCCCACCTCGACCAACAGCGCCTGGCTGCGTGCCGAGCGATCCAGCCGGTTCATGCGTTTCTGCAGTGCATTCAATTTTTCGTCTTGCTGTTTTTGCCATTGCAGGTCACTGGAAGACTGCTGCTTGATGGTTTCAATTAATTCCGCTTGTTGACCCAGCACGGCCTGCTGGCGTTCACCCAACACGATCAGGTTGTCGCGATTTTCCGTCACGGTGCCCAAGGCCGGTTCCAGCATCGATTGATACCACTGCCAGCCGCTATAACCGGCGGCCATCACAATCAATAACGGGAACAGCAACAACCAATCAAAACCACGACGCGGCGCTTTGGGCGCTGCGCTCTTTGGCTCAGGCGTCAATGCCGGTTTAACCGGCTCTGCGGGCGCTGGCTCTGCTTTGGACGATGCCGATTTATTGGATGCCGCAGCATCATCACTCGCCTTGAATGCCTTGCGACGCTTGCCTGGCAAACCGGTGCCCGGCAATACGGCTTCATCATCGGCGTTGGTTTTAAACAGATCGGAATCGTCGCTCACGGTGTCAGCCTTTGTTAACTCGGTTCATTCAATGTTCTTAATGCATCCACGACGGCAGCATCGCTGGCGTTCGCTGCCATCACGAGGCGGGTAAAACCCAGTGATTGCGCCAAGCTGGCCACTCGCGCACTCGGCACCACCAAAGGCAGCTGCCCAATGCCTGCGATACCGTGTACATAGACTGCAAGATTTTTCAGTGTTTCGCCACTATTAACCACCGCAGCATCGGGCAGCGGCACAAAACAGCGCGCAATATCCTGAGCGTCGTACGCCGGGCAATGGCGGCGGTAGGTTTCCGCCACATCCACCGTGGCGCCTCGCGCCCTCAAGGTGTCGGCCAAATGCGAGCGCCCGCCTTCACCGCGCACGACGAGTATTCGCTCGCCCGCAACCGATTGCAGGCCGGGTAAAGCCAGCAGTGCTTCGCTGTTCATGTTGCCGGCGGCCTGCTCGGCGGCAATACCGGCCTCATTCAAAGCCTGTGCCGTTGCGCGGCCAATGGCATACACCGCGGGCGCCGTCGGCCACTGGCCGGCCGACAGATCAAAGGCCCGCAAACCATGCAACACTGCATTGGTGCTGATAAAAATCACGCGTTGGTAATCGCCGAGTTGCTGCCGGTAACTCTTTACCGCCTGCAGAGCCGGTTCATCGGCCGCCAAGGGATCAATCCGCAGCATGGGCAGATGCTCCACCCGCGCACCGTCGGCTTGCAATAACGCCCGTAACGCATCGGCCTGACCGGCCGGCCGGGTAATCACAACACGCCGACCCGCAAGCTTCACGCCCCATACACCTCGGCCAGAATGGCGCCGGCACCATCGGCCAACAGTTGATTGGCAACCGCAAGCCCCAGCGCTTCGGGATCACTGGCCGGCCCGCTGCGCGTCTCTTCAATTTGACGCGACCCATCGACACTGCCAACCAGGGCGTGCAGGCGCAGTTGCTCGCCGTTCCATTGCGCATAACCGGCAATCGGCACTTGGCAACCGCCTTCCAGACGGCGGTTCATGGCACGCTCGGCGCGCACGCACAGGGCCGTGGGTTGGTGGTGCAAGGGTTTTAATAATTCGAGAATGGCGTCGTCGCCGTCACGCACTTCAATGCCCACGGCGCCCTGACCGACGGCCGGCAGACACTGCAAGGGGTTGATGGCTTCGCGAATGCGGTCGGCCATGCCCAGCCGAATCAAACCGGCGGCGGCGAGAATGATGGCATCGAACTCGCCGCGATCGAGCTTGGCCAACCGCGTATTCACGTTACCGCGTAAATCGAGGATTTCAAGATCGCTACGCCAACCGCGCAATTGGCATTGGCGACGCAAGCTGGAGGTGCCCACGCGCGCGCCTTCGGGCAACTCAGACAAACTCGCCAGCGTGTTGGAAACAAAGGCATCGCGCGGATCTTCGCGCTCACAAATCGCACCGATCACAAAACCCTCGGGCAATTGCATCGGCACGTCTTTCATGGAGTGCACGGCGATGTCGGCACGGCCTTCGAGCATGGCCTGTTCGAGCTCTTTAATGAACAGGCCTTTACCGCCGATTTTGGCTAACGGCACGCCGAGAATGCGGTCGCCTTCGGTGGTCATGCCCACCAACGCGACCTGCAAACCCGGATGCGCGGCTTCCAGGCGATCTTTCACAAAGTGCGCCTGCCACAGCGCCAAAGGACTTTCGCGGGTGGCAATGCGCAACGATCGAGGCGAGGTCATGGGGTTTTCCGCTGTTTTCGACCTGTCTATGATAGAGCGTCAGCCCGTTAAAGTCGCACCCGCTGACGCAAAAATAACGCTTTGGTAAACCCGCCGCCGGCGCTGCGGCGCTACACTGATGCCTCACATTGCGGAATTCATCATGACCATCAAAGGCAGCCCTCCCGACTACCCGGCCAACCCCGCTTACGGGCACGGTGTGTTTCGTCGTCGCATTCGTCTTGAAGGCAGCCCGGGCCGTGTGTTCGGTGCGCTGGAAGACACCAATCACGGCTTTTGCGTCACCGTGCATCATGACAACGGCATCGTGACCGCGATTGAGCCCGAAGCACGGCGCACGCCATACGATACCTGCCCGGAGGCCGGTGCCAATCTGCAATCCTTGATCGGCAGCCGCATCGACCACAGCGCGCGCGAA
Source organism: Pseudomonadales bacterium (assembly GCA_036568505.1). Taxonomy (GTDB): domain Bacteria; phylum Pseudomonadota; class Gammaproteobacteria; order Pseudomonadales; family M0112; genus M0112. The sequence goes on from DATCSK010000036.1 coordinate 4,875, forward strand.
TTGAACCTGAGTGCAGGGCCTGCCAACAACTGCACGCACCTGCTGGATTTGACCATCCTGGCGATTGGTCACGCGCATCGCGGCAACGGCACACGGCAGTGGGACATCACCGTCACCGATGAGCGCGACGATGCCGATGCGATTATCCGTGCACGCTGCAACGATGCGCCGATCAACGAATGGAAAGCGCGCAGCTTTCTGATTACCGAGCCGGCCGAGCTGGCCGGCAAACCCCTGTACATGGGCTTTGGTCGTTGGGCGAGCCAGCATTTTGAGCACGACATGCTGGAAGCGGCCTTCATTATGCAAAAAGGCTATTTTGTTGCGCAGGCGCGGCGCTTTGATATTGATGCGGCCGCTGGCGAACCGGCACTGGCCAGCGCCGGCAGCATGGGCGGCGTGTGTTACACCTACTCACCCGGCGCGATTGAACGCGGCGTGCGCCTTGATCACAGCACCCGCGATTTTTCAGACGACGATACGCAACTCTTGAAATTCAGTTAGCCAGTTGCCTGCGCACGGCAGCGGCAATCAAATCGCCGGCATCAATGCGGTTACTCGCATGAACGATGGTATTCACGGAGACCAGCTCTTCGGCACCGGCTTGCATCAACGCCGCTTCGGCGCCTTCGGCCAGCAAGGCATGCACGCACGCAATGCGCATGCCCGAGAAGCCACGCTGCGCCAACAACTGCAATGCCACCCGCATGGTCATGCCACTGGCAATCACGTCGTCAATCAACACCGGCGTTTTACCGGCCAAATGCGCGGTATCGGGCAAGGTGATTTCAACCTCGCGATCCCCGTGCCGTATTTTGCTGGCAATCACGTACGGCAAACCGGCCGGCGCGGCCAACGCCGACACCCATTGCTCGCTCTCGGCGTCGGGCCCAATCAAAAACGCATCACCCAGCGTTTGGCACCATGCCGATAACAACGGCGCGGCATGCAGTGCTTGCGCAGGAATCGCATACACATCACTCATCGCATGGTAACGATGCAAATGCGGATCCACCGTAATCAACCAATCGACATGCGCAGACACCAGTTGAGCAAAATGCTTCGAGGTTAATGCCTCGCCGTCATGAAAGCGTTTGTCCTGACGCATGTACGCAAGGTAGGGCGACACCAAACCCACCGACGCGGCACCTTGTTCACGCAAGGCGCGCGCCAAAAACAATAACGGCAGGCATTTTTCATCGGGGTATTCGAGACCGCACACAATGATCGCGTGCTGACCGGCCACGTCGGACAATACACGCACATACGATTCACCGTCCGGGAACCGTCGCACGCTGCATTCGCCGCGCTGTGCCGGCAATTGCTGCAACAGCGCATGCATAATTTGCTCGTGCCCGTTGATTGCAAACAGACTGACAACACTCATCGTTCAATCACCTCGATGATGCCCGGATTGCTCAAATAATAACCCAAGGCATACTCCAGCTCGCCCGAGGAACCCGAGTGCACGGTCATCAAGCAGTCTCCCGGTTTGACCCGCTGCCCGCAGCGCACTTTTAAATCCACGCCGGCCTCGGCCAATTGCGGCGCACCGGCCAGCTTGGCGAGTCGTGATAACTTTCGATTATCAATGCTGTTGATGCAGCCGTGTAATTTGCACAGCACGTCTTTTTGAAAGTGCGACGCCGGCGGCGTATAAAAACCGCCTTGCAAGCGACAAATGCGTTCAAACTGTGCGGCAGCCTGGCCGCTGTCGAGAATACGGGCCGCTTCATCGCGCGCGGCATCAAACCCGATGCCGCGTGCCATATCCAGCAAATGCGCGGCCAGCTCCAGCGATTTATCGCGCAAATCCGATGGCGCGCCCGGTTCGTTCGCCAGGACTGCCAATACATCGCGCGCCTCCAGTGCGGGACCAATGCCATTGCCCACCGGTTGCGTGCCGTCGGTCTGGATGCAACGCACGGTCACCCCCATCGCACGACCCACCGAAGACAACAAATCAGCCAGTGCTTTGCCGGCACGCTCGTCGCGCACCTTGGCCGTGGGGCCAACCGGAATATCAATCAAAATATGACTGGAACCGGCTGCGATTTTTTTCGACAACACCGACGCAATCAACTGCCCTTCACTGTCGAGATCCAGCGCGCGTTCGACCCGAATCAACACATCATCAACCGGAGACAAGCGCACCGCACCGCCCCAGACCAGACAGGCCCCGGCCTGCTCCACCACGCGACGGATCTCCGGCAAATCGAGATCGACTCGGGTGATCACCGCCATCGTGTCGGCGGTGCCGGCGGGCGAGGTAATCGCGCGCGATGAGGTCTTCGGAATGGTCAATCCGGCCACACTGCAAATGGACACCACGATCGGCGTGGTGCGATTGCCGGGCAAACCGCCGATGCAATGCTTGTCGTATATCGGTGCACCGCCGCCGTTCCAGTGCAGTCGCTCACCGACATCCACCATGGCGCGCGTCAACGCGACAATCTCTTGGCGATCCATGCGATCGCCGGCACTGGCCGTGAGAAAGCTTGCCAACTGAATATCGGAATACATGCCATCGGCAACGTCACGAATGATGCCGTGAATCGCCGCATCATCAAGCCGGTGACCGTAAATTTTGCGGCGCACATCGCTCATCGAAGACACCAACGGCGCCCAGGCGATTTGCACTTCATCGTTGTCTTGCAAGCCAAGCTGCTGCCACGCATGGCGCGACAAACCGACAAACCCTTCCGGCAAAATGCCGGTGTCGACCACGTTCAATGTCACGATCAATGACCGGTCACGCGCTGACACTTTGAGTCGCGCGCTGGACGAGAAGCCTTCGGCACGACACACCGCACAATCGGCGCGCATGTAAAGAACCGACTCCTCATGCGTATCGATACCGATGCGCAAGGCCTGCATGCGATAACCGTGCGTGCCATTGTGATTCATCCCCGTGTACTCCGGATCGATTGCGCCGCCACTGCGCACGCCAATGCCAAGGGCCACCATAAATAGAACCAGTTTTCTTTCGGTCGGCTGATAAAGTAACCGGCTTCAAAAAACGTGGTCGTCACGCCGTACGCCAACATCACCGCCGCCAGCAGCCCCAATGCATGGTGGCGTTGCTGCCACAGCGCACGCCCGGCCGATGCCAGCACGCCCAGCCACAGCAACAAGCCGACGGCACCGCCATAAAAGAAGACCGCCAAGGGCACGTTGTGCGCATCGAATAGCGTGGAATGGCGTCGCACGAACACCGGCTCGCTGCCCAAGCCATGACCCAACCAGGGATGCACCAAAGCCTGATCCAATACCGTGGCCCATATGTCAGGACGCTGCGATAAACCGCGCATCAATAACGGCTGCCAGAACACGAGCAACCCCAAGGCGCCCGCACCGCACGCATACATGACCCATCGCCGATACACTGCCGGAAACGACAACGCCACCAACAGCAAGGCAAAGCCTGTGCCCAACAACGGCGAGCGCGCCTGCGTCAGCAATACCAGTATGAATACCGGCAAGGCACAGAGGGCCGCAGCCCAGCGCGGCCAATGATCGCACTGGCGCTGCTCGGCCAACCACATCACCAGGAACACGCCATACACATTGCCGCTTAACAACGGGTGTTCGATCGCTGCGGCATGAAACCGGCCGCCACGCAGTGAGTCGGCATCCAGCCCGACATACCAAAAAGAATAACAGGCCGATACCGCGGCCAGCACACCGGCCATGCGCAACACCGTCCAGAGCCGTGCCGGTTGGCGTGCCACCACGCAGACGGCATAAAAGAACAGCACGATATAGGCACTGTATTTAAGGTAGGGGTCGTGCTCGGTGGGTGTTGCGTTCCACCGTGGCGACACATTCAGGTACACACAAAAAAGTATCAACCACCACGCCATCGGGGTTCGGGCTATCGTGCGCATCCAGGCACGCGGATCAAGGCAGGCGCACAACAAGGCCGGCAGCAACACCGTGGCATAAACCGCATTGCGAAAAAACGTGTCGTAATGCGCAATAAAAAAGCCGCTCAAAAAAAGCAGCAAGCCCACCGGCAGTGCACGCTCACTCAACCAGGCGTGAAGCCGCGCCCTCATCAGGCATCGCCCTTCGGGGGTGGGTCCATCAAGCGCGCGGCCAACACCAATGGCAACCACAGAATGAACCAGTTCTCGCGCGGCCGCTCAATCAGATAACCGCCATCGAAGCACGATGCCACAAAGCCATACACCAACAAACCCAAAAACAACAAGCCTTCGGGCGTGTGTCGCTGACGCCACACCGCTTGGCCAATGAACAGCCACAGCAAGGCCCACAAAGCCAAACCGATGATGCCGGTAAAATAAAGCACGGCCAAATGCATATTGTGCGGGTCATAAAACAACCAGCCGTTTTGCGGAATCACGATCAGCAATTCATCGCCAACGCCATGCCCAAGCCACGGCGCTTCCGCCACGCGTTCCAGCACGTGATTCCAAATCCAGGGCCGCCACGACAGTCCGCGCTCCCACAGCGTGTCATTGAATGCCAGCAACAGTGCCGAACCCACGACCGTCAGCCCGGCGAGCGTCCACGCCCGCTGATTGCGTTTAACGACCGCCAATACCACGGCGGTGGCAAACCAGCCGAGCAACGGGGTGCGCGACTGGGTCAACAACACCATCACGATCAATGCCGTGACCGCCGGCAAATACAACAGGAAGGCATAGCGCCGTTGTTGATACGCGACAAACTCGCTCATCAACAAGGCAACAAAAAAACCCATGAAATAGCCTGTCACCAACGGGTTGTACAACAGCCGGATGCCGCTAAAACGCTCGTGCCAGTCGTGCCCTTGCAGGCCATACCAAAACAGCACCGAGCACAACGCGTACACGCCGGCCAAACCCGCCGACACCCGCAACACCTGCAACAGGGCGCGATCGGCAATGCCGACCGGCCGCGAAAATGCCAACGCAAACAACACAATAAAAACCGCGTACTTAATAAAGTTATCGCTCTCGCTTTGGTGCAGGGCCCAGCTCGATGACGAGGCCGCCCAGAACACAAACACCGCCAGCATCAGACGGGCCGGATTACCCAGCACCGCTTGCAAGGAAGCGCGCGGCGACAACAACACCATCGCAATGGCCGGCCCGAGCACGGTGAGATACACCATGGTTTTGTAACCGTTGCGGCTACCGGCAAAAAACAAGCCGCAACAGAACAACAACACGCCCAGAGGCAGCAGCCATTGTTGTATCGCGTGACGCAGTGCGTTCATTCAATGCTCCAAAGGGTCAAAGCCGGCCGCGCTCAATTGCCAGCCACGATCAATGGCCGGCTCCACGCGCACGCGCGCGCTGCGCGGGTCGGCATCGTCACGCCAGTCGCGCTTCCAGGCCAGAAAGTGCACGTACGGAAACGGCTGCGTGCCATCCAGATCATTGCACAATTGCGCGGGCCGGCAATACCAAACCGTGGGATAGACCTCGCGCCCGTCACGCCACGCAATGCGGCAACCCGGTGTGCTAAAGCTTTCTTCAAACAAGGCATCGCGACGCAGCGGATCGGCCCTGTCTATTAACCGCCGTGCCCAACGCGGCCAGTTTTTATAGCGCAGAAAAACCTTGCTGAATTGCGCTTCATCAAAACGGGTGTGCGCCGGATTCTCAAGACAGGCCTGCCAGTCGGGTGCACGCCGAAAGGCTTCACGCAACGCCTGCGTATTGTGGAAGGCACACAGATGGCCGGAAATGCGCGTGGCATGCGTCGACACACAATGGTGCTTGGCCAAGCGCGGGTACAGCCACCCGGCCACATCACCCCAAATCACATCAATATCGCCAAAGCCAAAGTACGCGTAATCCCGCAGATCGTCTTCATGCACCGCACCGAGCGCGGGCTTCAAGTCGCACAGTTTGTACGCATTGTCCGGCTCAAAACGAATGCGCAATGCAGCCGACACTTTTTGGCAGTACTCGGCAAAGCTGCACGGCACAAACCGCACATTGGCCGGGTGCGCATCCGGAATATCGCAGTCGGTGTAAAACAACCAATCCACCGACGGGTTCCAACCGCAACTGGTCAGAAAAAAATCAAACCAGAACGGCCAGCGCCCAAAATAAGGCACCACCAAACACAATCGCTTCTCGTGCGTGTTCGTCATCATCAGCCCAAGAACGGCAGCCAGCGCTGCCAGAAGGATGTCGTAACGCGATGTTCGCGCAAAGGCGCTTGCAACGCATCGGCAATTTTTTTACCCACAATAGCGAACGTGTATTGTTCGCTCGCCAATCGCTGACCGGCCGCGGCGATCGCATCGGCCAATGCCGGCTCGGCACGCAACCGCGCCAGTTTTTGACGCAGGCTGTCAATGTCGCGGTACAACACGATGTTTTCCATGTCGCGCAACCCCAGCGCCGCGTTTTCTTCAGCCCCCTGATCGTAGGCCAACAACACGCAACCGCAGGCCATGGCTTCGAAATTTTTGATCATGTATTCGCCCATGCCCATATCGCAGCTGACAAAAAAGCGGATGCGATTGAGCATGGCTTTGTATTCATCACCCGATGCGGTGCGCACCACCTGCAAAGGTTCGTGTTGCGCCAACTCATCTAAAAACACTTTGCGGCCTTGATACACGCGATGCCCGGTGCTGCCCACAAAGGCCAACTCAATATCGCGTGACTGCTGTGTATTCGCCAGCCGTGATTCGTCGTAGCCTTTGGGCACAAACACGCAATCGACGCCTTCGTCGCGCAAGCGACGACTGACCGTGACACCGCTGCACAATACCCGCGCCCAGGGCAAGGCCCGATAATGCCGACTGAACCGGCCTTGGTACTTGCCGGGAATGTAATTCTGATAGGCATCGTGCTCCAGAATCACCAGATTCGGGATGCTGCGAATAAAGCGCACCTGTTTGATTTCTTTTTTAAACCGCAAAAAGAAAATAATGCGATCGTAGGCGGCCACATCGATACCACGAAACCACTGCTTAAGATTGGCCTGCTCGTCATCGCTCAACCAACGCAAATCGCAGTCGACGTGCTCGCCCACCGCTTCGTACAAACGGTCAAGAATAATGCGCTGGTCTTTTTGCACCAAAAAAAGCACTTTCATGCATCATGCTCCCACAGGGCCTGCACGGCCTCGAGCCGCTTGAAGCGCTCGGCAAAGGCCGCCAATGAATATTCCTGCTGCAAGCGTGCATGGCCGCGCTCGCCCAATGCACGGCGCGCATCGGCACTCATGCGATAGAGTTGTAACAAGCGCGCATCGAGCTGCTCGGGCTGCGCGCGCGAATACAGCAGCCCGCTGTCGGCCACCACTTCGCCGGCACCGCCGCAGTCTGCCGCAATTACCGGCACGCGCGCTGCCTGCGCTTCATTGAGCACAATGCCAAACGGCTCGCGATCGGAGGTCGACACGTAGGCATCGAACGCGGCAAACAAACGCCACGCATTGGCCACTTTACCCAGCAAGCGCACGCGCGACTGCAAACCAAGCGCTGCAATGCGGGCCTGCAACGGATCACGCAAGTGTCCTTCGCCGATCAATACCAGACAGGCATCGGGCATGTCGGTAGCCGCACGTGCAAAGGCATCCACCAGTGATAACGGGTCTTTATCCGGATGCAGCCGACCGACATTGCCGAACACAAAGGCCTGCTCCGGCAAATCCAGCACATTGCGCGCCACGGCTTTTGGAAACAGGCCTTTATCCAGCGCTGCGGTATCAACGCAATTGGGCAAGCTCACAATGCGATCGGCCAAGCCGGCACCGCAATCGGCCTTCATATCATCGGCAACCGACTGCGACACCCCCGCCAACCAGGTGTATTGACGGTGCATGCGAAACAACAAACGGCGGCCCCAGCTGTCCATCACACCAAACGCATGCGCCACACCCAGCACGCGGGGCTTGGACATATGCTTTGCCACCTGCCACGCAACGTACAAGGCTTTGTAGCGTTGCGCGATAATCAACGCGTAATCGGTTTGCAGGCACAGCTCGCGCACCGGCTTGATCGCCGCGCGCTTCATGCCCGCCAAGTCACGACTCGACAACCCCAAACACAACACGCGATCACTGTTCGCCAGTTTTTGCACGCGGGCATCGTCGGCACCGGTTAAAAACACCGTGGTCACTTCAAAGCGCTCGCGATCGAACACGCCGGCGTAGCGACCGGCCAGTTCCAGAAACGGACTGTCGGTGCCGTGCACAATTTGCAGAATCGGTATTTTTACTGCCACGCTTTCAATGCCTCGGCAAATTTCCGCTGTATGGTGGTTTTATCGCGCCAGTTACGCAAAAAGCGATCCACGTCACGACGCAATGCTCGTGCCGCACTGCGTGCTGCGCGATGCCAGCGCATGGCATCCAGATCAATCAAGGCCAGGCGATCGCCGTGCGTCATAAAATTGGTGGCTTTCATATCGCCGTGACTGATGCCGGCCATCGCCAACAAGCGAATGATCTGCGGCACCGCTGCCATCAATGCAGGTTGTGCTGCCAGATGCCGCGCTTCCAGGGGCTCGCCATCGATGGCCTCGGTCACCAACCAGGCGCGCGTGTTCATGCCAAACCGGGAATGCTCTAACAGGCAAACCGGGCGCGGCGAATCAATGCCCACGTACGACAACAGCCACGCCGACAACCACGCATTGCGCGCGCGACTGCGTTTCAATGCACGGCGCAACCAGCGTTTTTTATCTTTGATGTTATAGCGTTTGATCACCACGCTTTTGTCGCCAAAACGGGTACGCACCACGGTGGCGCTGTTGCCCGACTTCAAACGCTCGGCATGTTCCATCGCGGCATCGGGGTTATCGATAAAGGCCTGCAAGTCGGCATTGTCGGCATCGCGTTCCCACACGGCAAAGCGGCCGCGCTGCTGATGCACGGCAAACTGCGTGCACTCGCGCAGGGTTTTTTCAAGAAAGTGTTGCGTGCGTTTGCGCCACGCCTGCTGCGTGCGAACCGCCAACAGCTCCGGCACCACCGGCAATGCCCGCGCCGCCGTGTAGTGATCGACTAACGGCCGCAATGCCGCTTGCCCGGCCAGCGGCCATTGCGCCAACAGCAATGCCAGATTCTGCACGCTGGCTTGCTCGGGCAGTGGCGCAACGCGCGATTCGACTGCTGCGGCATCAATCACCCACAGCCGCTCGCCGGCGCATAAAAAATTATCGCGATGCATATCCTGCTGGCATAAACCGGCACGGTGCATGATGGCCATCGCATGCCCCAGCTCGCGCATCCAGTGCGCTTGCTGTGCCGTGTTGCTCCACGCCTGACTCAGTGGCTGCGCGTCATCCAGCCACGCCTGCAATACCACGCCGACACGACCGCAACGGCTCAAGCCGTGCGCCAGCACCGCAGGCGTTTCAATGCCCGCGGCCTGCAATGCGGCACTGCCATCGCATTCGCGCTGCAGGTGAATCGCCAAGCGCTCATCGGCCACAAACACTTTGGCGAGCACCGTGTGCCCCTGCCATTGCGCACAGCACACCCAGCGCTGCCCCGGCACCACGCGCAGCGCCTGCTCACACAGCAGACTGCTGCCTTCGGGGTCAGCCAACGGCAGACTGACCGGCAGCGCAATCGCACGCGCTCCGTCGAGCCAATCCTGTAGCGGGTCAGTGAATTCAGGCATGATGATAGAGTGGACACCAAAAGGGCTATTTAAACAGAAGCACCGCTATTTCACGAATGGATAGCGCTTCCGTATGATAAGCCCCCATCCCCTCTGGAAACGACTATGCATTTGGCCTTCTTTGAACAGTTGCTGATCATGCTGACCGCCTCGGTCGCACTGCTGACGCTGTTCTACCGGCTGAAGATTCCTGCCCTGCTCGCCTTTTTAATCGTGGGCGTCACCTGCGGCCCCAAAGGCACGGCTCTGGTCACCCACGTAGAAGACATCAATGCGCTGGCCGAGCTCGGCCTGGTGTTCCTGCTGTTTATGCTGGGGCTGGAGTTCTCCTTGCCGCGCATGATCGCGATGCGCCAGATCGTACTCAAAATCGGTGGCTCGCAAGTGGCCGTCTGCACCGGCGCCTTCATGGCCGTGTTCTGGTGGCTGGGCCTGCCGTGGCAGGCCTCGCTGATTCTCGCCGGTGGCCTGGCGCTGTCGTCCACCGCGATTGTGTCCAAGGAATTGCTGCAAATCGCGCAACTGCATACCCGTCACGGCCAGATCGCCATTGGCACCCTGCTGTTTCAAGACATCGTTGCCGTCGCCCTGTTGATCAGCGTGCCGTTGCTGGCCGCCAGCGATGCCTTTCAGCCGAGCATGGGGCTGATTGCCAGCGCGCTCGGCAAAGGCGCGCTGCTGCTCGGCGTGTTGTGGGTTGCCGGCCGTTTTGTGCTGCCCAATTTGCTGGCCGAAACGGCCCGCGCCCGCTCGGATGAGCTGCTGGTCATGACCGCGCTGGTGATCGCCTTGCTGGCCGGCTGGTTCACGCACTGGTTGGGTCTCAGCATGGAACTCGGCGCCTTTTTGGCGGGCATGGCACTGGGCGAAAGCCACTACCGCCACCAGCTCGAAGCCGATACCCGCCCCTTCCGTGATTTATTGCTGGGTTTGTTTTTTATCAGCATCGGCATGCTGATTGACGTGCAACACCTGCAGCAGAACTGGCCGACCATTCTGCTGCTGGGGCTGGCGTTGATTGCCTTTAAAGCCTCCATCATTGCGCTGGTCGCCAAACTGCTGGGCGAGACCTGGAAAGCCGCGATTCCGGCCGCGATTGCGCTCGCCCAAGGCGGCGAGTTTTTATTTGCTTTGCTGGCACTGGCCACCCGCGAGCAATTGGTATCGGCGGATGTGGCCTCGTACGTGCTCTCCGTCACCATTGTGACCATGGCGGCCACCCCGCTGTTGATCCGCTTTGCGCAGGCCATCACCCGCTGGATTGTGCGTTCCTCCGAAGACACGCGACTGGCCGAATCGGATTTGCCGACCCTGGCCGACAATGCGCACGACAACCGGCACGTGATCATTTGCGGCTTTGGCCGCGTCGGCCAAATCGTGGCGCGCTTTCTGCATCAGGCCAAGATTCCGTATATCGCATTGGAAACCGACAGCGTGCGCATCAACGAGGCCTCGGCCGCAGGCGAACCTATTTTTTACGGCGACCCGACGCGCCGGGACATTTTAAAAACCGCCGGCATTCAAGATGCCTTGTTGGTGGTTGTCAGCTTTGACGACTATCAGGCGGCGACCACCATCACCCAGCACGCCCGCGAATGGCGCAGCGACATTCCGGTATTGATCCGCACCCGCGATGACCGCCACCTCGATCAACTGATTGCCGCCGGCGCCACCGAGGTCGTTCCCGAAACGCTTGAAGCCAGCCTGACGCTGGTCTCGCACGTGTTGCTGTTACTGAAAGTGCCGGCCGATGAAGTGCAGCGCCTGACCGATGCCGTGCGTCACGACCGCTACAGCCTGCTGCACGGTTTTTATCACGGCGAACGCTTGGGCCTGGTGAACCGGCACGGCATGGAGCCTGAAATCGTGCACGCCATTCCCTTGCCGGCCGGAGCCAAAGCCATTGGTCTGGCCTTGGCCGATTTGGCACTGGAAGAAACCGGCGTCGAACTGCAATCGATTCGTCGCACCAACGGTCAAAACATTGATGAGCCCGCGCGCGATTTCATCTTGCACCCGGATGATGTGATGGTGGTGAAAGGCAGCCCCGACGCCATTGAAAAAGCCGAGGCCGCGCTGCTCGGCGGCTAGCCTTAAAACGGCAAGCCCGGCGCTTTGCCAAAGTCACGCTGATAAATCGCCACCGCGCGATCGCTCACTGCCTGCCAGAACGGGCCGTCTTCGCGCAATAAATGATGCACCGACTGACCGGTGTAGCGGCGCAAAAACCGCACCACGTCACGGCGTGTAATGCCGCTATTGAGTGCCGAGTAATACAGCGCCCCCAAGTCCTTGATCAACCAGCGGCGTGGCACGCGGCTGCGAATTTGTGCGCGGTGCAAATCAATCACGTACAAGCGCACCGGCTCGGCTTCATCGAGGCAGGCGTCGGGCAACCATAAATGGCAGAGATAAAAATCGCGATGGTTCAGGCCGCAGCCGTGCATCGTGCGTGCGGTATCGGCAACGGCATCGATCACTTGTTTGCGGAAAGTGTACGAGGGCGGGAACGCACCCCAACCGGCGGTGAGTTTTTCCAGATCGGTCATGCGCGATAACTCGCTCATCACCAACACCGATTGCCGCCGCGCAGGATTAACGCCGCGCTGCCCGAACGCCAACGGCACGGCCGTGTTCACACCGTGCGCACGCAAATGATGCAGCGCGCGCCATTCATTACCGGCACCGGTGATGGGCCACTTGCCCGTGAGCAGGTTTTTGGCGATCTCGCCCCAGCCGACACCCAAATGACGCTTCAGGAAATAATGCTTTTCATTGAGCTCAAAGCGTAAGGTGGTGCGGCCTTCGAGTGCGCGAAAGACTTCGCCTTCCATGCGCAACAAAACCTCGAACGGATCGTCGTTCGGCCAGGCTTGGGCTAATTCGCCTTCAAGGTAGAGTTCCATAGCGCCGGGTGGCCACCTCTTCGAGTGTTTCCACGGCCCGTTCGGGCATGCTGAAAATATCGGCGTGCTCGGCAAACGCCCGGCCACGCTCCAGCAGTATGCCACGCGAGGGGCCCGAAAGTTGCTTTAACAAGGCCTCATCCAATGCCGGCTGGCTAAACGGTTCGGCCAGCACCTCGCCCATATTGTGCTCGCGCACGTACGGGGCATAACCGCAGACGGCCGTGGTCACCACCGGCAGGCCCGACACCATGGCTTCCAGCAATACGGTGCCGGTATTTTCGCGGTACGCCGGATGAATCAATACGTCGGCGCCGAGCAGAAACTCCGGCACGTCCGGGCGGCCGCCGAGAAAGCGGATTTTATCAAGCACCTTCAAGCGCGAAGCCAGGCGCTCGAATGCACGCGGCTCATCCTGACCCACAATCCAGAGCCGCGCGGTTTGACGAAGGCCTTCGGGCAAATGCGCCAAGGCCCGAATGGCGCGATCGAGCCCTTTGGTGCGAAAGCCACTGCCCACCATCAAAATCATTTTCTCGTGATCGGCAATATCCCAGTGTCGCCGGAAACTGGTGCGCCGTAACAGCGCATCGCCGTTGGCCACGCGGTCACGGCTGATACCCGGCGGCAACAAATGCATGCGCGCATCGGGCGTGTGGTAGTAGCGCTGGAACACCGGGATCTGCGGCGGCGAGATCATCAATATTTCAGTACGACTCGCCATGCCAAATACCGCAGCCTCCATCGCCAGATGATGGCGATAACGCGGCAGCCAGCGTAGCAGGCGCATGCGGTCTTCGTACACCTTGGCCGCAAAGCAGCTGTCGGCGGCATAGTAGACGTCCAACCCGGGCATGCGATTAAAGCCGACGATCAAATGCGGCTTGAGCGACTGCGCGGCTTTCAATAATTTTTCGGCCAGCAAGGCATCGCGCCGGTGATTGCGGTAAGCCGTCACCGGCAACACGCTGACGGGGATGTTATCGGGTTTGGTGCCTTCCCATTCGCCGCACAGGATGTGCACTTGGTGACCGGCCGCCACCGCGGCTTCGGCCATGCGGCGCATATCCTTTTGCAGACCGCCGAATGGAAAGTAACGGAAAACGCAGAACACCAATCTCATGGCGCATCACCGAGCAGCGCGCGCAAGGCTGACTCAACCGCTACCGGCGATAACGAGGCCATCGTGGCATCCGCTGCGCACACGAATTGCTGATGCGCGCCGCGGGCACCAATCCATGCCGGATCGGTTGGCCCGTACAACGACAAACACGGCACGCCTAACGCGGCGCTTAAATGCCCCAGACCGGTGTCCACCGCCACCACCGCGCGTGCTGCGGCAATCACGCGCGCCACACCCTGTAAATTCAATTTCGGTAACACCGTTGCGGCCACACCAATCGCCGATGCAATGCGTTCAGCGCGCTGTTGCTCTTCGGCATTGCCCCACGGCAGGGCAATGCGGTGGCCGGCACGCGCCATGGCCTGGCCCAATGCAATCCAGTGCGATTCCGGCCAGCATTTTTCAACGCGTGCGGTGCCGTGCAAAAACACCAACGGATGCTGTGCGCTGTCGTCCACAAAGGCTGCTCGTGACAACCCGTAATCCACCTCCGTTTGGGGCAGTGCATAACCCAGACTGGCGGCAAACAATTGCCGAATGCGCTCAATCGCATGTTGATCACGCGCCACAGTAATGCGGTGCTGATACGCACAACTGGCTAACGGCTCGCGCACCGTGTCACGGCTGTATCCATAACGCGGTGCATTTTTTACCAACCGTGACAGCAACGCACTTTTAATCAGGCCTTGCGCGTCAATCACCGCATCGTAACGCTGTGCATTTAACCGTTCGCGAAAGCGCGCCCACTCGCCGCTGCGCACCGCCTGCCACGGAGATTTTCGCCAGCGCCGAATGGCAACAGGAATCACCGAATGCACTGCGGGGTGCCACGCCGGAATTTCGGCAAAGCCTTCTTCAACCACCCAATCCAGGACCATGCCGGGGTGGGCGCGCTGTGCATCGGTGACCGCCGGCAAGGCATGAATGACATCGCCCATGGACGAGGTTTTAACGAGCAGCACCTTCATCAATGCAGGCCTTCCAGCATCGGTTCCAGCGCTGCCATCACGCTCGAGGGCGTCATCTCGACCAGACAATTCTGATGCCGCAAGGGACACTCGCGTTCAAAACAGGGACTGCACGACAAATCGAGTTTAACGATCTGTGCCTGCGACGACAGCGGTGGCGTGAAATCGGGCGAGCTGGAACCGTACAAGGCCACCACCGGGCGCCCGGTGGCGGCAGCGATGTGCATCAAGCCGGAATCGTTGCTCACGACCGCGCTGGTTTGCGCTAGCAAATCCACCGCTTCCAACAAGGTGGTGTTGCCGGCCAAGACATGACAGTGATCGCGCAATGACGGTGGTACGCCGGCCGCGATCGCATCCGCAATGGCGCGGTCTTTCGCCGAGCCGAATACCCACACGGCAGCGCCGCGCTGAATGGCCTCGGCCGCCAGCGCCGCATAGTGCTGCTCGGGCCAGCGTTTGGACGGACCGAACTCCGCCCCCGGACACAGCCCGAGCACCGGCCGGGCCAGCGTCAAACCGTATTGCTGGCGCGCCGCCTTTTGTGCTGCGGCATCGGCGATCAGGCGCGGCCATGGCATGCGCTCGGGCAATGCCGCATCCGCCGCAATCCCTAACGCCACCAACCGCGACAGCATGGTGGGGTGCGTTGCTTTATTCAGCGTGCGCACATCGTTGAGCAGACCATAACGCATTTCGCCACGCCACCCCGTGCGCTTGGGGATGCGTGCAAAAAACGGCACCACCGCCGACTTCAATGAGTTGGGTACCAGAATGGCTTGATCGTACCCTTTCTTGGCCAGCTGCTTGCCCAAGGCACGGCGCGCGCCCAATTGCAGCGCACCATGACCGAACGGCAAATCAATCAGCTCGCGCACTTGCGGCATGCGCGCGGCCAGCGCCCCGCACCAGGCCGGTGCTAACAGATCAATGCTGATATCGGGTTGATGTTGTTGCAGCGTGATCAGTAACGATTGCGTCATCACCATGTCGCCCACCCACGACGGGCCAACGACCAGCACCTGATACGGTGATGCGCTCACCGCGTTCAGTTCGCGACGGGGCTCAACCACTCGGCATGTTCAACCCGGCGCCCCTTCACCTGATCAAAATACAACGCTTGCAGTTTTTCGGTGATCGGACCGCGCTGACCGCTGCCAATCGCACGACCATCGAGCTCGCGAATCGGCAACACCTCGGCCGCGGTACCCGTAAAGAACGCTTCGTCGGCAATGTACACTTCATCGCGCGTGATGCGTTTTTCAATGATCGGCAAGCCAAGCTCACCGCACAGCGCAAAAATGGTATTGCGCGTGATGCCGTCCAGACACGAGGTCAGCTCGGGCGTAAACAGTTTGCCATCGCGCACAATAAACACGTTCTCGCCGCTGCCTTCGGCCACGTAACCTTCCGGATCCAGCAACAGCGCTTCTTCACAGCCACAATCGAGCGCTTCGCGCAGTGCCAGCATGGAATTAATGTAATTGCCGTTTGCCTTGGCTTTGGTCATCGAGATGTTCACGTGGTGGCGCGTGTACGATGAAGTGCGCACCTTGATGCCTTTTTCGCGCGCTTCCGGGCTCATGTACGAAGGCCAGTTCCAGGCAGCCACGATCACGTGCGTTTTCAGGTTGTCCGCACGCAGGCCCATGCCTTCGGAGCCGTAGAAACACATCGGTCGCAGATACGCTTCTTTCAAACCGTTCTCGCGCACCACGGCACGCTGCGCGTCATTGATTTGTTCTTTCGTAAACGGGAGTTTCATGTTCAGGATGTGTGCTGAACGAAACAGACGATTGGTGTGTTCCTGCAAACGGAAAATCGCGGTGCCGCGAGCCTCGGTGTGGTACGCGCGCACGCCTTCAAACACACCCAGGCCGTAATGCAGGGTGTGCGTGAGCACATGCACTTTGGCTTCCCGCCAGGGTACTAATTCGCCATCAAACCAGATGACGCCGTCGCGGTCGGCCATCGACATGTCCACTACTCCCTCGATCAATCGTGTGTTGTTGTGTCGTTTGCTGCTTCGCCCAACCATGCCTGCCATTGCGCCAATACGACCGCGCGATGGTCGGCAAATACGTCGGCTTCCACCTTGCCCGGCTGTTCTTGCAATGCCAATCGGTGCAGGGCCATGCGGTAATCAATCCAGGCGGCCTTCAGTGCAGCCACTGCCTTGGCATCCAGCTGGCCTGCAGCGGCCAGTGCATCCAGAATTCGCACGTTGTCCGTGTAATGCACCAATGACGGATAACGGTGCGCCCAGGCAAGCGCGGCATATTGCACCATAAATTCAATATCAACGATACCTCCGCGCCCCTGTTTCAGCGGGAAGGCACCGTGGCCGGCACGCTCATCGGCGCTCAGCAGCTGAGCACGCATTTTACGCCGCATGTCGGCAACGTCCTGCTGCAATTGGGCAACATCCCTCTCGCGGCAGAGTACCGCCTCGCGGACCTGCCGGAAGCGCTCGGCCACGGCGGGACTGCCGGCCACCACGCGGGCACGCACCAGCGCTTGATGCTCCCAGGTCCAGGCTTCTTTTTGCTGATACAACTCAAATGCCTCGACCGTACTCACCAGCAAACCCGAGGCGCCGGAAGGTCTCAGCCGCATATCCACTTCGTACAGCTTGCCCAGCGTTGTCTGGGCGGTCAGCACATGGATCAGCCGTTGCCCGAGGCGGGTAAAGAACGAGGCGTTATCCAAGGGGCGATCGCCATCGGTCATGGCGTTCATCGGGGCATCGTACAGAAACACCAGATCCAGATCGGAGCCGTGACCAAGCTCGATGCCGCCCAGCTTGCCGTAGCCAATGACCACAAACGGGCGCGGGTCATCGCCGGTACCACCGGGTGTGCCGTGACGCTGCTCCATATCCGCCCATGCCAGTTCCAGGGCATAACACAGCAGCGCTTCGGCCAGCCAGGTCAACTGATCGCTGACTTTCATCAATGGCAAAGTGCCGGTGACTTCGCATGCCGCGATACGCAACCCCTGCGCCAGACGAAAATACCGCAGCTGATCCATTTGCTGTTCGAGATCATCGGTCGGCACGCGCATCATGTGTTCGGCCAACGCACGTCCGATGCCGGCACGATCCGGCAGGCTGTACAAGGTGCGCGGATCCAGCAATTCATCGAGCAGTGCCGGGTGCCGTGCTAACTGACTCGCAATCCACGGACTGGCCGCGCACAACCGTATCAGCTGCGCCAGTGCGCCGCGATTTTCCATCAACAACACCAGATACGCCGTACGACGCACCACCGCCTCCAGCAAGGGCACTATGCGCGACAAGGTGGTATCGGGATCGTCACTCTCGGCCAGCACCGCCAACAACACCGGCATGAATTGATCCAGGCGTTCACGCCCCAACGATTGCATCACCCGCACGGCGGCACTGTTGCGCAACGCCAGCAATCGCTGTCGCGCCTGCTCTGCATCCGCAAAAACTGCCAACCGGGCGCAGGCAGCGGTATCGTTTAACTCGTCTTGCCACAGCGCCTGCCACTCACCCAGCTCGGCGTTATCGGCTTCGGACGATTCACTGCTGCTGATGACTTGTGCAAAATGCTTTTTTACCACTGCCCGATGGTCATCGAGCGTGACAAGAAAGGCCGGCCAGTCACTGGCGTTCATCACCAGCGCCACCGCCGCTTGCGCGGCCGGGGTTTCCGGCAACATTTGTGTTTGCCGGTCTTCCAAGCCTTGTATGGCATGCTCGGTGTTGCGTAAAAACACATACGCTGCCATTAATTCATTCGCGGCATCGGCCGGCAAATAATCGTGCTCACCCAGCCAGCGCAACACACGCAGGATGTAACGCTCGCGCAGGGCCGGTTCTTGACCGCCGCGAATCAGCTGAAACGATTGCACGATGAATTCGATTTCACGAATGCCGCCCGAACCCAGCTTCACATTGGATTCCATGCCCTTGCGGCGCACTTCGCGCGCGATCATGCCTTTCATTTCACGCAGCGATTCAATGACGCTGAAATCGATGTAGCGCCGATACGTGAACGGCTGCAGGCAACGCATCAACCGTTCGCAATCGGCTGG
>DATCSK010000037.1:0-76872 GCA_036568505.1 Pseudomonadales bacterium
ACCTTCGAAAACGATGTCTTCGCCGTTGGCGCTATCAACCAGGTTGGTGGCTGTGTATGACACACGCGCTGTCAGTGAATCATCGAATTCGTACACAACGTCGCTCAGGTAGGTAGACTGAAGCGCACCGCTGGTGCTGTCCTGAATACCGGCTTCGTCAGCATCCGCTGGCATTTCGCCACGGCTGATGAAGAACTCGGAAATCGAGGTCTTGTCTTTTGAAGCAATAACCATGATTTCAGACACTTTGGCGCGAACGGTGTAGTCCTGATAAGCCGGCAGCGCGATGGCAGCCAGAATACCCACGATGGCTACAACGATCATCAGTTCGATCAATGTAAAACCTTGTTGGTGTTTCATGAGGCGTCTCCTTCAATAATTTTGAGATTAATGCGTAATTTGATTAATAAATCATCTCACGTAACATTGCCAAAGCAAGTCTCATGCCAACTTTTTTATATAATTTAACTATCTGAAAATAATAGGGATTTTCTGTTTTCGGTACTTGATACAGCCCCCCGGCAATCCTGTTTTTATTCGTGACGCAGGTCAAAAAGTGACATTTTTTGTCAGTCGATTGCCCGCGTCGTCCGTCAACAACCCAAGATGATGCACAACCAGGCCTGCCGCACACCTTGCCAGCAGGGGGTATTGATTGATTTCCTACAGTACTGCGGGCATCATGACGAGGCTGACCGGCGCGCGGACTTCAAGCAAGCGCTTCGTAAAACAGCAACTATAATCAATAACGATAAACCACAATCTGGCAGTACCCGAATGGCAGAAACACCCGCAGTTTCCTTTAGCGGCTTGGCACGTCGTCTGGTGAAAGACAACATCATCACCGAAGAGATGGCACGCGAAGCAACCCTATTAGCCGAGCAAGAATCTCGCCCGGTTGTCTCCGTCTTGGTCGAGAAAGGCCACGTGGACAGCAAGGTACTGGCCGCCAAGGCCGCTCGCGATTTTGGCATGCCGTTAATTCATCTGGATGCGGTTGAACCCTCCATGATGCCTTCCGGGCTGGTCGATACCAAACTGATCGCCAAGCACCACGCCCTGCCTTTGTTCAAGCGCGGCACGCGCCTGTTTATTGCTATTTCGGATCCAACGAATGTCGGCGCACTGGATGATTTTACGTTTAACACCGGCCTCTCGGCCGATGCCATTCTGGCCGATGAAACCCTGCTCTCCCGCGCCATCGGCAAGTTTCTGGAAGCACAGGAGTCCCTGAACAGCGGCTTTGATGACTTGGGCGATGTGGATCTTGAAGGCCTCGATATTGAAGCCGTCGATGAAAACGCTCCCGGTGGCGACGACGACATGCAGGGTGCCGACGAGGCCCCGATTGTCCGCTTCGTCAATAAACTCTTGATTGACGCCATCAAAGGCGGCTCATCGGATATTCATGTCGAGATTTATGAAAAAGCCATTCGCGTACGCTTTCGTACCGATGGTGTGCTGCACGAGGTTGCACGCCCGCCGTTGGCACTGGCATCCCGGATTACGGCGCGCTTGAAAGTCATGTCACAGATGGACATCTCCGAGCGTCGCAAACCGCAAGACGGCCGTATCAAAATGAAGTTGTCGAAAACGCGGGCGATTGATTTCCGGGTGAACACCCTGCCCTGCCTGTTTGGTGAAAAAGTGGTGATGCGTATTCTGGATCCGTCCAGTGCGCAGATGGGCATTGAATCATTGGGTTATGAAGACGGCCAGCGTGCCATGTACGAGGAGGCCTTAAGCTTCCCGCAGGGCATGATTCTGGTGACCGGCCCGACCGGTTCCGGTAAAACCGTATCGCTGTACACCGGCCTCAACATGCTGAATACCCCCGACATCAATATTTCCACGGCCGAAGATCCCGTGGAAATCAACCTCGAGGGTATTAACCAGTGCCAGATGAACCCCAAGGTCGGCCTGAATTTCTCCGAGGCGCTGCGCTCCTTCCTGCGTCAGGATCCCGACGTGATCATGGTCGGTGAGATTCGTGACCTGGAAACGGCCGAGATTGCGATCAAGGCCGCCCAGACCGGTCACATGGTGATGTCGACACTGCACACCAACTCGGCGGCAGAAACCATTACCCGTTTGTTGAACATGGGCGTACCCGCCTTCAATATTGCGACCACGGTCAACCTGATCATCGCACAGCGACTCGGCCGCCGCGTCTGCAAGCATTGCAGCACACCGTATACCGACCTTCCTAAAGAAGCCTTGCTGGAAGCCGGCTTCAAAGAAGAGGAGCTCGGCGAGTTGGACTTGCGCAAGCACGACCCGAAAGGCTGCGACAAATGCCATGAAGGTTATAAAGGCCGGGTCGGCATTTATGAGGTGGTCAAAATCACCCCTAAAATTTCCCGTATCATCATGGAAGGCGGCAACTCCATCGACATTGATATCGCAATGCGTGAAGAAGGCTTTAATAATTTGCGCCGCTCTGCGTTAAACAAAGCAAAATGGGGTATGACTACCCTGGAAGAAGTTAACCGCGTGACGAAGGATTGATCATGGCCACTCAAGCTGCAAAACAGGAAACCTTCATCTGGCAAGGCACCGACCGCAAAGGCAATAAAGCCCGCGGCGTGACGCAGGGTGCGAACCAGGCGGTGGTGAAAGCCCAATTGCGCAAGCAAGGCATCACCGTCAAAACCGTCAAGAAGCAAGCGAAAAGCATTTTCAGCGAACGCAAGAAACCCATCACGCCGGGTGACATTGCCGTGTTCTCGCGACAGCTCGCTGTGATGATGAAGGCCGGTGTGCCGTTAGTGCAATCGTTCGATATCGTTGCCGAAGGTTTGGAAAATCCCTCCATGCGCGATCTGGTGATCGACATCAAAAACGATGTCTCCAGCGGTGGCAGCTTGGGCGATGCCTTGCGTAAACACCCGCGTCAATTCGATGACCTGTTCTGCGCTCTGGTGGAGTCCGGCGAGCAATCCGGTGCGTTGGAAACCATGCTCGATCGCGTAGCAACCTACAAAGAAAAAACCGAAGCCCTGAAAGCCAAGATCAAAAAAGCCGTGAAATACCCGATTGCGGTTATTGTGGTGGCCATCGTGGTGACCGGCATTTTGCTGGTAAAAGTAGTGCCTCAGTTCGCATCCACCTTCTCCAGCTTCGGTTCTGACTTGCCGGCTTTTACCTTGTTTGTGCTACGCATTTCAGAGTTTGTACAAGAAACCTGGTGGATGATTGGCGGCGGCCTGATTGCCGGCTGGTTTGCCTTTAAAGAAGCCAAGCAACGCTCCAAGCCTTTCCGTGATGCACTGGACCGTGCTTCGCTGAAAGTCCCCGTGATCGGCAACATTCTCAAGCAAGCTGTCGTGGCACGTTTTGCCCGCACCCTGGCAACCACGTTCGCTGCCGGTGTACCGTTGGTGGATGCCCTCGATTCTGTGGCAGGCGCTGCCGGTAACGATGTGTACTACCGTGCGATCATGCGCGTCAAAGAAGACGTCACCTCCGGTAGCCCGTTGGGTGCGTCTATTCGCGCAACCGATGTCTTCCCTTCCATGTTGATCCAGATGATTGCGATCGGTGAAGAGTCCGGTGCGCTGGACGAGATGCTCGACAAAGTGGCCACTTTCTTCGAAGACGCGGTCGACAATGCGGTGGATGGCCTGACCTCGCTGCTGGAGCCACTGATCATGTCCGTGCTCGGTGTGCTCGTCGGCGGCCTGATGATTGCCATGTACCTGCCCATCTTTATGTTGGGTTCCGTGGTATAAAGAAAGACCATCACTGATAACGGAGATGGGCCCGCTTGTCGGGCCCGTTTTTTTAGAGCATGAACCTCGCTGAATTTTACGCCTACAACCTGCCCTTTATCCTGATTGCCAGCGGGCTCTTTGGCATGGTGTTTGGCAGCTTTCTCAATGTCGTTATTTACCGCCTTCCCGTCATGCTGCAGGCACGCTGGAAGCAAGAGTGCACACTTCTGCTTGAAGCCGATGCCTCCAGCACTGCATCCGCACCGTTTAATCTGGTCTTTCCCAATTCGCACTGCCCTCATTGCAGCAGCCCGATTCGGGCATGGCAAAACATTCCGGTGGTCAGTTACCTGCTCCTTAAAGGAAAATGCCATCACTGCAAAACACCCATCTCCTGGCGCTACCCTGCCATTGAGGTGGTCACCGGCCTCGCGGTCCTGTGCTGCGTATGGCAATGGGGACTGAGTTGGCAGGCCTTGGCCGCAAGCGCCATGGGTTGCACCCTCATCACCCTGACCATGATCGATCTGGATCACCAATTGCTGCCCGACAACCTGACGCTACCGCTGTTATGGTTAGGCCTGATCATTAACAGTGCCGGATTATTTACCGACCTGGAGAGTGCCGTTTGGGGTGCCGTACTGGGCTACCTGTCACTGTGGAGCATGTACTGGCTGTTCAAACTGCTGACCGGCAAGGAAGGCATGGGCTATGGCGACTTCAAGTTGCTCGCGGCACTGGGCGCCTGGTTAGGCGCGGCACACATTCCGGTCATTATCATCCTGTCGACTGTCGCCGGCAGCATCATTGCCGGCACCTACCTGCTGATCAGCCGTCAATCCAGTAACACCACCATTCCCTTCGGACCCTTTCTGGCCGTTGCCGGCTGGTTGTCGTTTTTTTATGGTGACAGTCTCATCAGCAGCTACCGGCAACTGGGCGGCTTCTGATCATGACGTATATCGTCGGCCTCACCGGTGGTATTGGCAGCGGAAAAACAGCCGTCTCCGACCTGTTCGCCACGCTCGGCATCGATGTGGTGGATGCCGATGTCATGGCCCGCCGTGTCGTTGAACCCGGCACCGAAGCACTGCAAAAAATCGCCGATCATTTTGGTTTCGATATTGTGCTACCCGATGGGCAACTGGATCGTGCGGCATTACGACAGCGCGTCTTCAGCCAGCCGGCTGAAAAACGCTGGCTTGAGCAACTCTTGCACCCATTGATTGGCGATGCCACCTTAAAAGCACTGAATGATGCCACCAGCCCTTATGCGTTACTGGTATCCCCTTTGTTGCTTGAATCGGGCATGCAGGCCATCTGCAACCGTGTATTGATTGTGGATGTACCCGAATCCGTACAATTGGCCCGCACCATGCAACGCGACAACAATTCATCCGAACAGGTCAAAGCCATCATGGCGAGCCAAAGCAATCGCGCTCAGCGCTTGTCCAAGGCCGATGATGTGATTGAGAACAGCGGTTCACTGGAAGACCTGCATAACAAGGTACGGCAATTGCACGCGCATTATCTGCAACTCGCCGCGCATACCCATGACTGAACAGAAAACCATGCCGTGCCCGCAATGCGGCACAGAATGCCTCATAAGCACTGAAAACCGCTTTATGCCGTTCTGCTCACGCCGCTGCAAAGATGCCGACTTTCTGCACTGGGCGAACGATGAACACCGCATTCCGGATACCACGATGCCTTGGTCGGATGCTGACGAAGAACACTAATCCAACGATCGTCGCGCCTGAATATACGCATCGATTTTTTCTGCCACCAACCGATGCCCCAGTGCATTCGGATGCACCGCATCACCATTGGGTAACTGCAATAATGCCATCCCTTGCAGCATAAAGGGTTCGGTCATATCCAAGACATCAAAACCGGCACGCCGGGCCTCGTGCGCAACCAACTGATGCGCCAATGCATGAGGATAGATGCCTTCGCGATCGACCAACCAAGGGAATATGACAATCAGTACCGGTGTATTTTGAGCTTCTGCGGCTTTCCCTAGTCGATCAAACGCATAACGCAGACGATCAACACGATCAGCACTGGCATACCATGCCGACGGATGCTCAGAAGGCATCGCATTGAATAATGAATCTAACAGCGGATCTTGATTGATCAACGGTTTTTTCTGATTCCGATATTCTGCATTAAAATGCCCAAGCTCGTTGCGAGCATTGCTCCATTGCGCAATACGCAGCCGATCGATTTGGTCATTGATCCACTGCATCAGTCGGGAGCGAAAGAGCCAAGATGTTCTGTAACGTTCCGCCCGTTCGATATACTCCAAATTAAAACTGGCAATGGCAATATCATTCAGACAAAAACCCAGCACAATCAAATCAGGATGATACGCGGCACCTCGTGCTTCAAACAACGCCACCTCTTGAACCGTGTCATAACCACCAACACCCAGATTAATGACCTCCGCACCCTGAATGCTCTTCTGGAGCAGTGTTTGCAACTGATACGAGTAGGTATCGGATACGGACAAAAAGTTACCAAAGGTAATGGAATCACCTAAGGAGATCACGCGATACGGCGCATCGCTTTCAGGCAAGACGGGTTCACCGCGATAACCCAATGAATTAATATCTACCTGTGCGTCCCATGCCCGAACAGACACGCCCGGTGTCATTTCATACACCATATCGGCATTGGCTGATGCGCGCAGTAACAACTCACGCCCATTATGCAAATAGGCTAACGACTGATAGCCCGAGAAACGCACGGCAACCTCAAGCACCGTCAATATCAGCAACAGCGATGCCGTCAGCAACAAGAAACGGTTACGGCATTCACGGGCTATCATGACGGCCTCCCTCGCTGCAACAAGGCTTTAACAACCGGCCAATTCGCCTCGGGAAAAGCATAATCACCCAACGCCTTGCACGGAACCCACCGCACACACTGATTTTCACGACCTGCTGGCTCGCCATCAAATGCCGTCACATAGCGAAATTCCAGCAGCACTTGCTTGTCGGGATAATTGTGGCGGATCGTCATCAACGGCGACTCCTCACGCACATGAATGCCCAGTTCTTCATGCAGTTCACGCTGCAGGGCATCAAAAACAGATTCACCTGCTTCACGCTTTCCACCCGGGAACTCCCATAACCCACCCATATGCAGGTGATCCGGACGGCGCGCAATCAACACCGTGTCGTGCCGAAGCAGGATGCCGGCAACAACGTCAATGAGCGTCGTGTTAACTTCGGTATTCTGCATTGATTTTGACATAGTCAAACGACAAATCGCAGGTCCAGACCGTCGCCTTGGCATCACCACGGCCCAATGCGACATCAATGCGGATCTCTTCTGGCGACATCGCGGCAACGCCCGCTGCTTCGGTATACGATGCGGCCCGTCCGCCGTGCTCTGCAATCAGCACATCATTGATGTGCACATCAACACCGCTGACATCCAGCTCTTCGATGCCGGCGCGACCTAACGCCGCCAAAATACGGCCCCAATTCGGATCACTGGCAAACAAGGCTGTTTTTACCAGTGGGGATTCGGCGATGGTAAACGCAGCTTGCCGACACTCTGCCGTTGTTTTACCGCCCGCAACACAAACACTGACAAACTTCGTTGCACCTTCGCCATCACGCACAATCTGCTGCGCAATCGACAGCAATACCGATTGCAATGCGTCACGGAACTCGCTCAAACCGTGCTGTTCGGTAATCGTCACACCGGCACGGCCGGTCGCCACCAACACGCACGCATCGTTCGTGGAGGTGTCGCCATCAATGGTGATGGCATTAAAACTGATATCCGTCGCTTCACGCAGCAGTGCTTGCAACAAATGGCGCTCAACCGCCGCATCCGTGGCCACAAATCCCAGCATGGTCGCCATATTCGGTTTGATCATGCCGGCCCCTTTGGAGATTCCGGTGATCGTCACGCATTTGCCATCCAGCTCAATGGTACGACTGGCCCCCTTGGGACGCGTGTCGGTGGTCATAATGCCTTCGGCAGCCAAGTGCCAGGCATCGGCCTCCAAGGCCGCCAAGGCATCCGGTAAACCGGCTTCAATGCGCTCAACCGGTAACGGCTCACCAATCACGCCGGTTGAGAACGGCAACACTTGCTCCGCCAACAACGATGCCTGTTTCGCCAATGCCGTACAGCTGCGATGCGCATTCGCAAGTCCCGGGGCTCCGGTCCCTGCGTTGGCATTGCCGGTATTGATTAAAAGCATGCGTGGCGCCGTTTTTCGCAAGTGCTCACGCGCCACCTGCACTGGCGCCGCACAAAACTGGTTGGTGGTAAATACCGCCGCCGTCTGACTGCCCTCCGCCAGTTCAAACACAACCACATCGCGCCGGTTCTTTTTTCGCACGCCCGCGCAAGCCGTGCCAATACGAATACCGTTAATCGGTAACAACGCACCATCCAATCCCGAACCCACCGCCATGAATCGACTCCTTAGTTCAAACTGCCGTGGCAGTGTTTGTATTTTTTACCCGATCCACAAGGACACGGCTCATTGCGTCCGACTTTACGATCTTCACGGACAAAGGGGGCGGCAGGCGCCTCCGGCACGTCGGCGGCCGCCGTTTCTGAACCGGCCAGTGCCGATGCCTCCTGATGCTGATAATCGCGCTTCTCGCGCTCTTGCTGTTCGCGACGCTCTGCCTGCAAAGCTTCCACTTCATCGTGAAAGCGAATACGGATATGCATCAATATCTTCGTAACTTCAAACTTGAGTTTTTCGAGCATATCCCCAAATGCAATGAATGACTCTCGCTTGTATTCCTGCTTGGGATTTTTTCCTGCCAGTCCACGCCAGCCGATTCCCTGGCGCAGGTAATCCATAATGGACAAATGCTCTTTCCAGAGGTTGTCCATCACGCGCAGCATGATTTCTCTCTCAACCACTCGCATATCCGCGCCAATCGCCTGCGCTTTCTCTTCGTAGGCTTTATCAATGGCCTGATGAATCCGGTTGCGCAGACCCTCTTCATCCAGATGGGAATCACCGGCCAGCCACTCTTGTAACTTAAGTTCAACCGCAAAATCGACTTCCAGCCGTTTTTCCAGCATGGGAATATCCCACTGCTCCTCGACACTGCCCGGCGGCAGACAATCACTGATCACCTTATCGACAACGTCGGTGCGAATGCGTTCAATCGTCTCTGAAATATCGGTAGACTCCAACACTTCATTGCGCTGCTCATAGATCACATGACGTTGTTCATTCGCAACATCATCGTATTCCAGCAGTTGCTTACGAATATCGAAGTTATGGCCTTCTACTTTACGCTGCGCTTTTTCAATCGCATTATTCACCCAGCGATGTTCAATGGCTTCGCCGCGCTCCATGCCAATGCTTTTCATCAAACCGCGCACACGATCGGATGCGAAAATTCGCATCAAATTATCTTCCATCGATAAATAAAAACGACTCACCCCGGCATCGCCCTGACGACCCGCCCGGCCACGCAACTGGTTATCGATACGGCGCGACTCGTGCCGTTCCGTGCCAATGATGTGCAAACCACCTGCCGCCAACACGGCATCGTGACGCTCACGCCAGGCCGCACGAACCTTTTCTTTTTCGTACTCGGATGCTTCGCCCAAGGCTTCCAGCTCGGCCTCCAGATTGCCCCCCAATACAATGTCGGTACCGCGACCGGCCATATTCGTTGCGATCGTGACCGCACCCGGCCGACCGGCATCCGCAATAATCTCGGCTTCACGCTCATGGTATTTCGCGTTCAGCACATTGTGCTCAATACCCTGCTTCTTCAAGAGTGCCGATAAATGCTCGGAGGTTTCAATGGACGCCGTACCCACTAACGCAGGCGCGCCTTTTTCACGAATGGCTAGAATATCGGCCGCCACGGCTTCGTATTTTTCTTCGCGCGTCATATAAACCAAGTCATTCAAATCTTTTCGAACCATCGGTTTATTGGTTGGAATAATGACGACGTCCAGGCCATAAATCTGTTTGAATTCAAACGCTTCGGTGTCTGCCGTACCGGTCATCCCCGAGAGCTTTTCGTACATCCGGAAGTAATTCTGGAACGTGACCGAAGCCAAAGTCTGGCTTTCGCTTTGGACATGAACACGCTCTTTGGCTTCCAATGCCTGATGCAAGCCATCGGACAGTCGGCGGCCTGCCATGGTGCGTCCCGTGTGCTCATCAATCAACACCACTTCATTGTTTTGCACGATGTATTCCACGTCACGATGAAACAAGACGTGCGCTTTAATCGCCGAGTGCAAATGATGCAATAAATTCAAATTACGCGGTGAATACAGGCTTTCTTCAGGCTCCAGAATGCCTTCTTTAACGAGCATCTCTTCAACATGCTGGTGACCGTCTTCCGTCAATTCAACGGTGCGGTGTTTTTCATCAATCAAAAAGTCGGCCGAATCCGCTTCATTGCCTTGCTTTAAGCGCGGCACTAGCGCATTCATTTTTTTGTACAGCTCCGAGCTGTCTTCGGCAGCGCCTGAAATAATCAAAGGCGTGCGCGCCTCATCAATCAAGATGGAATCCACTTCATCGATGATGGCAAAGTAACGCTCACGCTGGAACCGGTCATCCGGAGACAAGGCCATATTGTCGCGTAGAAAATCGAAGCCAAACTCATTGTTAGTGCCGTAGGTGATATCGGCCTGATAGGCCGCACGCTTACTGGCCGGATCTTGTCCGGGATGAATCACATCGACCGTCATACCCAAAAACCGGTACAGCGGCTCCATCCAACGCGAATCCCGCTTGGCGAGATACTCATTAACGGTCACTACGTGCACGCCGCGCGCCGGCAGAGCATTCAGGTAGACCGGCAATGTCGCCATCAGCGTCTTGCCTTCACCCGTGCGCATTTCAGCAATACGGCCATCGTGCAACGTCATGCCACCAATAAGCTGCACATCGAAGTGACGCATGCCTAATGTGCGTTTACTGGCCTCGCGTACGACCGCAAAGGCTTCCGGAAGAATGGTATCCAGAGTGTCTTTATCAGCCAGCCGCTGCCGAAACTCCGCTGTTTTTTGCTGCAACTGAGCGTCACTCAAAGCGGCTATATCGCCCTCAAGTGCATTAATCCGGGCAACGACTTTGCCCATTTTCCGAATTTCACGATCGTTTTTAGAACCAAAAATCTTGCGCGCGAGTGCTGAAATCATACCGATCTGCCATGTTAACCATCAATAAAACCGACCCTACCGAAGGCAAGGCCGCGCTATTGTAAAGGATGCGGATCAGTGTCGCAGGGTGCGATAGACGTAGCTGGCCGGGTCAACCACCCGACCGTTCTTGTAAACCTCAAAGTGCACATGCGGCCCGGTGGATCGCCCACTCGAGCCCATCAAGGCAATCACTTGCCCCTTTTTCACCACATCGCCCACGGACACCAGGTTCTTCTGGTTATGGGCATAACGGCTGGTATAGCCATTACCGTGGTTGATCTCGACCATTTGGCCGTAGCCGCTGCGCTCAGCGGACCATGTCACGACACCGCCGGCGACCGCCACAATATCCGACCCCAGGCGGCCGGCAAAATCCACGCCGCTGTGCCACGCCGGGTTGCCGTGGAATGGATCGGTGCGCTGCCCAAACGATGATGACATCCAGCCACCCTTGACTGGGCGACCGGCCAAAAATTCCTCGTCACGGATCTGCCGATCGGACAACAGACTCGACAGGATGCCCAGCTGCTGTTCGCGACTGGCCACAATATTGGATAAACGGTCAATTTCGACCGACAGGGCCGGGATTGTGGTGCCGGCGACTGCCGCCGGCACCTCCGGTCCACCCAGTGCGGGGGGACTGCTGAAATCAAATTCACCTTTGTCCAGACGGGCGACCGTGCTCACCCGTTCACCCAGGGCGTCGAGCCGTAATAAGCGGGAATGCATCTCGGCCACGCGCTTGGCCAATGTCGAAATCTCTTGGCGTGTCGCCTGCTTCAGGCCGGCCAGCTGGGCGGCCTGCGTATCCAGCGTACGCTGCCATGTATTGACGGTCGTCTGGTCCAGACTGGCCGTCGCCGCTGTCGGAGTTGGCATGGGCGCCAACAGCCAGCGCACCGACAACCCGCCGGCAACAAAGGAAATACCCAGCACGCATAAAGACAGCCATACCAGCTGGCGCGGCTTGATTTCCCGGGCCCATGTACGGTCATGGCGCCGGCTGACGAGGATCATTTTCATGGTATATGCAGAAGTCAGTCGCAATTATTTTTGCGAACTATGCCATAGAACCCGGAAACCGGGCAAACACTACGGATTTCGCGCTTGGTCTCAAGAGGCCAGAATCGGGCTCATGTAAGAAATCGGCGCCTTTTTATCGTCTTCAAACGTCACGACTTCCCAGGCATCGGTTTCGGCAATCAGCTTGCGCAGCAAGGCATTATTCAGGGCATGCCCTGATTTATAGGCTTTGAACTCGCCAATCAGGCTATTGCCCAACAAATACAGGTCACCAATGGCATCCAATACCTTGTGTTTAACGAATTCGTCCTCATACCGCAGGCCGTCTTCGTTCAAAATCCGGTATTCGTCCACCACAATGGCGTTATTCACGCTACCACCCCGGGCCAGGCCCTTGGAGCGCAGGTATTCAATCTCGTGCATAAACCCGAAGGTGCGGGCACGACTGATCTCTTTGACAAACGAGGTGCTGGAAAAGTCGATCTCGGCATCCACGGTACGACCGCGGAACACCGGATGGTCAAATTCGATCCGGAAAGAGACTTTGAAGCCTTCAAAAGGGAGAAACTTGGCTACTTTGTCTCCGTCCTGGACCGTGACTTCCTTGAGTATGCGGATGAACTGCTTCGGGGCGGACTGCTCCTCGATGCCAGCGGACTGGATCAAGAACACAAACGGGCCGGCACTGCCATCCATGATGGGCACTTCCGAGGCATTGAGTTCCACGTACGCGTTATCAATACCCAAACCCGCCATCGCCGACAGGAGATGCTCTACCGTGGACACTTTCACGCCATCTTTCACCAAAGTGGTTGAAAGCTGGGTCTCGCCGACATTGCCGGCGCGGGCGAGTATTTCCACCACAGGATCAAGGTCTACCCGACGGAATACGATACCGGTATCAACCGGTGCCGGCTTCAGGTTCAGATAGACTTTTTCGCCCGTGTGCAGGCCAATGCCTGTTGCCCGAATGGCGTTTCTCAGTGTCCGCTGTTTTATCATCGTTCTAGTCGCACCTGTCCACCCGGAAACCGGGTCGGTTCAAACCGCGCATACTAACAGATCGGCCGAAATCGACCAACCAGCACGTATGCCCTCAGTCGGCCTGACGACGTAAAAACGCCGGAATATCCAGGAAGTCCATATCGCCACTGGCAGCCGCAGCCGTTGCCCCTGCCACCGCGGCCTTAGGCTTCATGCGCTTAATCGCCGGCTCATCGTAACCCTCCCAGCCGCCCGGTCCGCCTGTCCCGGTTGCTTTAACAGGCTCTGCCACGGTTGGCTTCACCACGGTCAACGGCATGTCTTTAGCCATGAGACCCAAACCGGTCGCGACCACCGTCACACGCAGCTCATCCTTCATGTCGGGATCAATCACGGTGCCAATAACCACCGTGGCACTGTCCGATGCAAACTCATTAACGATATCGCCCACTTCGGCAAATTCACCAAGCTCAACATCCAGACCTGCTGTGATGTTCACCAGGATACCGCGCGCACCGTCGAGATTAATGTCTTCCAACAGCGGGCTGCGAATCGCCGCCTCGGCCGCAAGGCGTGCGCGACCTTCACCGCTGGCAGCGCCCGTGCCCATCATCGCCATGCCCATTTCAGACATCACCGTGCGCACATCCGCAAAGTCGACGTTGATCATGCCGGGACGAATAATCAAATCGGCAATCCCTTGCACCGCACCCAACAACACATCGTTGGCTGCTTTAAAGGCTTCAACCAATTTCACGCCACCGCCCAATACTGAAAGCAGCTTTTCGTTCGGAATGGTGATCAACGAATCAACATTCTGCTGAAGCTCCTTGATACCTTCTTCAGCGAGCATCATCCGCTTCTTGCCTTCGAACGGGAATGGCTTGGTAATAACCGCCACCGTTAAAATACCCAACTCTTTGGCGACTTCAGCCACCACCGGAGCACCACCGGTACCGGTACCACCGCCCATGCCGGCGGTAATAAACACCATATCGGCGCCCGCTAATACTTCAGCAATCAGATCACGGTCTTCCAATGCAGCACGGCGACCGAGATCAGGGCTGGCACCGGCTCCCAGACCTTTGGTGATGTTACGTCCCAGTTGCAGCACGCGACTCGAATCGACATCTTGCAATGCTTGCGCATCGGTATTGGCGTAAATGAACTCAACGCCCTCCACGTTATTGGCAATCATGTGACGCACGGCATTGCCACCGCCACCACCGACACCAATCACCTTGATGACCGCGTTTTCCGGTTGATTTTCGATAAGTTCAAACATAACGGTACTCTCCCTTTTATTGCTTTTGTTTACCCAACCGACCGTCCGACCCATTCAAACGGCCACTTGAATGCTGTTAAAAATGTTTTTGAAGCCAATTTTTCATTTTGCTGATCACACCCGGCGCCGCCTCGACATGCGAATGACCCCAATTCTGGTCTTCGCGTTGACGATTCAGGGCATACTGCAAAAGGCCAACCCCCGTGGCGTAAATCGGTGTCCGGATAATGTCCTGCAAGCCGTTCACTTGCTGCGGCGAACCGATGCGTACCGGCATGTGGAATATTTCTTCGGCCAACTCAACCACGCCTTCCATGCGCGATGTCCCGCCCGTCAACACAATTCCGGCGGCCACCACATCTTCAAAACCGCTGCGCCGTAATTCGGCTTGTATCAAGGTGAACAACTCGTCGTAGCGCGGTTCAACCACTTCGGCCAAGGCCTGACGCGACAAGTTGCGCGAACCCCGCTCTCCCACACCTGGCACTTTGATGGTTTCTTCGGCGCCCGCTAACTGCGTCAATGCGCAGGCATATTTGATTTTGATTTCTTCGGCAAACGGCTTGGGCGTGCGCAATGCCATCGCAATATCATTGGTAACCTGATCACCGGCAATCGGAATCACGCCGGTATGACGAATCGAGCCTTGCGTGAACACCGCGATATCGGTCGTACCACCGCCGATATCCACCAGACACACACCCAGCTCCATTTCATCTTCGGTCAATACCGCATGACTCGATGCCAGCTGCTCAAGAATAATGTCTTCGACTTCCAGCCCGCAGCGGCGAATGCATTTTTCAATGTTCTGTGCTGCGTTCACCGCGCACGTCACCAAATGCACTTTCGCTTCAAGCCGAACACCCGACATACCCAGAGGCTGCTTGATGCCCTCTTGATTATCGATAATGAATTCTTGCGGCAACACATGCAGCACCCGCTGATCGGCCGGTATGGCAATGGCTTGCGCCGCTTCAATAACCCGCTGCACATCTTCCGGTCGCACTTCACCATCACGAATCGCCACCATGCCGTGCGAATTAAAGCTGCGGATATGACTGCCGGCGATGCCGGCGTACACCGAGTGAATATGGCAACCGGCCATCAACTCGGCCTCTTCCACCGCGCGTTGAATGGATTGCACCGTGGATTCGATATCCACCACCACGCCTTTTTTCATGCCGCGTGAGGGATGCGACCCGAGCCCGATAATTTCCAGCGTGCCTTCAGGGGACAACTCGCCCACCATGGCCACCACTTTGGATGTACCGATATCCAGTCCCACAATCATGCGGTTGGTAGCCGGGTTATTCATGTTGCATCTCTCCTGCTGCGCTGCTCACGTCATTAAACATTTAGCTTTTCCCTGTTCCTTCCCACGGCGAATGTCCTGATAACCAGCCCACTGCCAACCCATTGCCATAACGCAAATCAATGCGTTCCACTTGATCAATATGCTCATGCAGTTCGGCGCGATACACGGTCAACAGCCGCTTTAGTTTTTTCGCCACATCGCCCTGCCCTAACACCACTTCCACCGACGGTTGAAACCACAACCGCCACGCATGACGATCATCCATCGCCAATCGCACAACGTTGAGCCCTTCGGCATCAAACAATTGATCCAGCTCTTGATAGCGGCGCATGACTTCTTCGGCGCTATCATCCGGCCCTTCCAATACAGGCAATGCCGCAATAGCAGGGATGCTGCCGGGTCGAAATAATTCACCGCGATAATTCAACAATGCGCGATCACCCCAATAAGCAATCGGCACTTGCTCGATAATGGTAATTTCAAGACGGTCCGGCCAGTGCCTGCGCACCGTGACTTGATCAATCCAGGGATTGGTCATTAACGCGGCACGAATTTCTTCCAGGTCAATCGACATCAGCGCGTCTTTCACCACAGGGTCCAGTAGCGACTGCACATCGGCTGGATTCAAATAACGCAAATCGCCTTTAACATCGACTGCACTCACGGTTTTTTCACGCACACCGTCCACAGCCTGCCAACCCAGCACGGCAAGCACCGCCGCTGCACCGACCACTGCGAGCACCGTCATCGCGCGCAAGGTCCATTGCCGCCATTCCACGGGTAATAGCACTTTGCGTGCCGGCGCTTTCAGGCTCGCACCACGACGACTCATGCCCGGCCTCCGCTTGCACTGTCAACAATGGCCAGCACCAGGGCATCGAAATCCATGCCGGCTGCCTTGGCGGCCATTGGCACCAGACTGTGATCGGTCATGCCCGGCACGGTGTTGGCTTCCAGCAAATAAAAGCGCCCGTCGTGATCGCGTAAAACATCCACGCGGCCCCAGCCGGAACAACCCAATGCGCGATACGCCTTGAGCGCCAGCGCCTGCAACCGGCTTTCATCGTCGGCCGTCAAGCCGGAAGGAATGCAATAGCGCGTCTGGTTCGACTGATACTTGGCTTCAAAGTCATAAAAAGCGCCGGTCACTTCCACGCGAATCACCGGCAAAGCCGCATCGTTCAGAATCGCAATGGTGTATTCCGACCCGCTAATCCAACGCTCGGCAATCACGCTGTCGCCATAACGACTCGCCAGCGCCCAGGCGTCATACAAGCCTTGTGCCGAATCGGCTTTTGACATGCCGATACTGGAGCCTTCGCAAGAAGGCTTGACCATCACCACGCCACCGAGTGCGCGCAAGGTGCTTTCCCAGTCAGTGCCTTGTGTGAGCAGCGCGAATTCCGGCGTTGCCAAACCGGCACCCACCCACAGCTGTTTGGTGCGTAACTTATCCATCGCCAATGCCGAGGCCATCACGCCGCTGCCGGTGTACGGCAAGCCGAGCGTCTCCAGAAAGCCCTGCACGGTACCGTCTTCGCCGCCCGGGCCGTGCAATGCAATAAACACCACGGCCGGGTTGGCCTCACGCAAGGCATCGACCAACACACACTCGGCCGGATCAATGGCGATGTGCGCAACGCCTTGTCGCTTCAATGCAGCACACACCGCGCGCCCGCTCTTCAATGAAATCTCGCGCTCAGCGGCATGACCGCCGAGCAATACAGCAACCGGCTGTGACGTGCTCATGCATCACCTCCGACCAAACCGGCATCGGCCAACATTTGCGTCAATTGACTGACATTGCCCGCGCCTTGTGTCAGCACGATATCGCCGCCACGAACAAGGCCGGCGAGTACCGCAGGCACATCATCAATCGTCTCGGCAAACACCGGTTCAATCTGACCGCGCAGGCGGATGCTGCGACATAAATTACGACTGTCGGCACCGGCAATAGCCGCTTCACCGGCGCTGTAGACTTCCAGCAAGACCAGCACATCGACTTGCGACAACACATTCACAAAATCTTCGTATAAATCGCGTGTACGGGTATAACGGTGCGGTTGATACACCATCACCAGGCGGCGCTCGGGCCAACCGGTACGCACGGCATCAATAACAGCCGCCACTTCGGTCGGGTGATGACCGTAATCATCGACCAGCATCGCCGTGCCTTGTGCAACCGGATACTCGCCATACACCTGAAAGCGTCGACCGACACCGGCAAATTGCGCCAGGCCTTTGAGAATGGCCGCATCCGGCACGCCCTCATCGCAGGCCACGGCAATCGCTGCCGTGGCATTCAATACATTGTGATGACCGGGAATATTGATCTGCACATTCAGTACCGGCTGACCGCCACGACGCTCGACACAAAACTGACTGCTCAAGCCATTGCGTTGAATGTGACTGATGCGGAAATCGGCATCGGCATGACAGCCGTACGTAATCATTTGCCGGGAGATGCGCGGCAAAATGGACTCCAGTACCGGATCGTCCATGCACAACACCGCCTGCCCGTAAAACGGCAAGTTATGAATGAATTCGACGAAAGTGGTTTTCAATTTCTCAAAATCACCGTCGTAGGTATCCATATGATCGGCATCAATATTGGTGACCACCGACACCAGCGGCTGAAGATGCAAGAACGACGCATCGCTTTCATCGGCCTCGGCCACTAAATAACGGCTTTCGCCCAAACGCGCATTCGTGCCCGCACTGTTTAACAAACCACCGATCACAAAGGTCGGGTCCAGACCGGCCTCACCCAGAATCGATGCAATCAGACTCGTCGTGGTGGTTTTGCCGTGTGTGCCGGCCACCGCAATGCCGTGCCGATAGCGCATCAGCTCGGCGAGCATTTCTGCGCGGCGCACCACCGGAATACGTTGCTCGCGCGCTGCCTGCACTTCCGGGTTGGCTTCATTCACTGCGGTCGACACCACCACCACATCGGCTTTATCAATATGCCCGGCGGCATGGCCAATGAATACCGTAATGCCCATGCCCTGCAAACGCTGCGTCATGGCGCTGGCTTTCAAATCAGAACCACTGATGCGATAGCCCAGATTGTGCAGCACTTCGGCAATGCCACACATGCCGGCACCACCGATACCAATAAAATGGATTTGGCGAATACGGCGCATTTCCGGCACCCGGAATTGAATTGCCTCAGCCATGCATGAGCTCCTCACAAATAGACGCTGCTTGACGTGCCGATTCCGGCTTGGCTTTCGCTCTTGCCGCTTGCGCCATCGCACGCAACTGATCAGGCTTCGCGCACAAACGATCCAGCACGGCCGCCAAAGCCCCGGCTTCAAGCTCGGGCTGCGGCATCAGCACCGCCGCACCGCACGACACCAACCATTCGGCATTCCGTGTTTGGTGATCATCGATCGCATGCGGATAAGGCACCAATACGGCCGCCAATCCCGCTGCCGCCAACTCCGAGACGGTGAGTGCCCCGGCACGGCATATCGCCAGATCCGCCCAGCCATACGCTGCCGGCATATCGTCGACAAACGCCTCGACACGCGCGCTGATACCGGCTTGTTGATACGCGGCCTTCACCGCATCGCAGTCTTTAACACCGGTTTGATGCAGCACTTCAACCGCCCGCCCTTGCAATGCCATCGGTATCGCCACATTCAAGGCATGCGCACCCAGACTGCCGCCCAACACCAAAATCCGCAGCGGTTGATGACGACCGACTGCGCGCGCATCCGGCTGAGGTAAATTGGCAATGGCTTCGCGCACCGGATTGCCGATCCACTCGGCCTTTGGCAAGGCATCGGGGAACGCCACCAACACCCGACGCGCCAAGCGCGACAGCAACCGGTTGGTGGTACCGGCAACGGCATTTTGCTCATGAATCACCAAGGGGTAACGCAGCAGCCATGCCGCCAAACCGCCCGGACCTGCCGCAAAACCGCCCATGCCCAACACGCACGCCGGCCGCAGGCGACGCAACAGACGCACGCTTTCGTGGACCGCTTTTAACAACTGCCAAGGTGCCTTGAATAGCGCCAGCAAACCTTTACCGCGCAAGCCGCTGACCGATACAAAGAACAACGGAATATCCGCCTGCGGCACCAAACGCGCTTCAATACCGTGTTGCGTACCCAGCCATGCCACACGGCTACCGCCGGCGCGCAAAGCATCGGCAATCGCCAAGGCAGGAAAGACATGCCCACCGGTTCCGCCCGCCATGATCAACACTGTGCGCTCCGCCGGTGCATTCACGACAGCTCCCTCCGCGTGCCGAGCTCAGGCACGGCAATCGAACGATTGTCGTATTCGACTCGCAATGCCAAACCCATGAAAGCACCGGTCACCAGCAAACTGCTGCCGCCGTAACTCAAAAATGGCAAGGTCAGTCCCTTG
This sequence comes from Pseudomonadales bacterium, assembly GCA_036568505.1. Classification (GTDB taxonomy): domain Bacteria; phylum Pseudomonadota; class Gammaproteobacteria; order Pseudomonadales; family M0112; genus M0112. Next base: position 19,868 of record DATCSK010000037.1, read on the forward strand.
GTCGGCAACAGTCCGGTGTTCACACCCATGTTGATAAACACCTGACTGGCCAACACCAACACCACGCCATAAATCAGGTATGCCGCAAAGCGGCGACTGCCTTTCTCGGCGCGCCGCGCGATCTGTAACATACGGAAAAACAACACAACAAACAGCGCGATCACCGATAGCGCTCCGATAAAACCAAGCTCTTCCGCAAGGATGGCAAACACAAAATCGGTGTGCGCTTCCGGCAAATAGAATTGCTTTTGCACGCTATTGCCCAACCCCAAGCCAAACCACTCACCCCGACCAAAGGCAATTAATGACTGGGTCAGTTGGTAGCCGGTATTAAATTGATCGGCCCAGGGATCCAGATAGGTCAACAAACGCTGCATTCGATACGGCGAGCTATAAATCATGATCGCCGCCATCACCAGACCAAACAGCATGACCGACAAAAACTGAAGCAAACGGGCACCGCCCAGAAATAACATGCCCAGGCAGGCACCAAACAACACCACCACCGAGCCAAAGTCCGGCTCCAGCATCAATAAAGCAATCAACACGCCCACCACACCAATCGGCTTGATAAACCCCATCCAGTTTTCACGCACTTCGGTTTCACGTCGCACCAGGTAACCGGCCAGATAAATCAGCACACAGAACTTGGCGACCTCGGAGCTTTGCAGATTGATCGGCCCGACCGGAATCCAACGCATGCTGCCGTTCACTTCACGGCCTATGCCCGGAACAATCACCAGCACCAGCAACACAAACCCCAACACCAGACAAGCCCAGCCGTAGCGCAGCCAAATCCGCATCGGCGTACAGGCCACTGCAAAACCTGCCGCAGCCGCCAACACAACATAGAAGCCGTAACGCCACAAATGATAGAAACCACTCTGATAACGCACGGCGGCGTAATCGATGGACGCGGAACTCATCATCACCATGCCCACCGAGAACAGACAGGCAACCAACAGCAGCAAACCGCCATCAATGAATGGCAGGCGTTGCTGCCAGAACGTGCGCGTGAATGCCTCAGGATGCATGACCACCCTCCTCGCGCAAGGCATTCACTGCCATCACAAACTGCTCACCGCGATCAGCGTAATCACGGAACATGTCGAAACTGGCGCAGGCCGGTGACAACAGCACCACATCACCGGCCTGTGCTGCCTGCAACGCACACCGCACTGCATCGCTCATTGAGCCGGCACGAACGGTGGGCACCACCGGCGATAGCACACGCTCCATGGCATCCGCTGCTTTACCGATCAACACGGCGGCACGACCGTACGCCGACAACGTGGGCGCCAGTGCATCAAACGACTGATCTTTGGGTTCACCGCCAGCAATCAACACCACGCGCGCAACCGAACCGGCAGCAACCCCTTCAATCGCAGCAATCGACGCACCGACATTCGTGCCCTTGGAGTCATTCACAAAATGCACATCACGAATATTCGCAACAGACTGACAACGGTGAGGAAGGCCTGAAAACGTTTTCAGCGATTGCAGCATCGCATCACGATCAAAACCGGCCGCATCACCCATCGCCAGTGTTGCCAATGCATTGGCCCAGTTATGCCGACCGGTCATCCGCATGGCACTCACGGGCAACCAGTAATCAACGCCTTTGCACAACCAGACATCGCCATCGCGCTGACGAATACCCCACTGACCGATATCCGGCTCGGATAAACCAAAGCTGGATGCTGACTGATCAACGGCCATCAACGGTTGGGTCAGGGCATCATCACGGTTGTACACCACATGACGCGCACCGCGATACACGCGCTGCTTGGCGCGGTGATACGCCTGCATACTGGCATACCGGTCCATATGATCGGGCGTGACATTCAAAATCACTGCCGCATCGGCTTTCAGCGCATGCACGCGCTCGAGTTGAAAACTGGACAGCTCCAACACAGCAACATCCAAGGGGCCATCGGCCAGCAAGTCCAATGCCGGCGTGCCCAGATTGCCACCCACCCCGGCACGCTTGCCGGCACGCACTGCCATATCACCCAGCCATGCCGTCACCGTGCTTTTACCGTTCGAGCCGGTGATCGCCAACACGGGCGCATCACTGGCCTCACAAAACACATCGATATCACTGCCCAAGGCCACTCCGGCGGCTAACGCGGCGGCAATGGCGGGCACTTCCAGCGCCACGCCCGGACTCACGATCAATTCATCCGCGCGCATCAACACATCGGCATCCCAATCGCCGGCCAACAGCGACAGCCCGGGAAATTCACGCTGGAATGTTTCCAGCAAGGGCGGTGCTGCCCGCGTATCCACCACCACCGGCGATTCACCGCGCGCGACCAGAAAGCGCACAACCGACAGCCCGGTCTGGCCCATGCCAACCACCACGCGGTAACGGTCTGTTGCTATCAGGGTCATCATCATCCTTAACGCAGCTTCAATGTCATCAAGCCGAACAACACCAGCATCACGGTGATAATCCAGAAACGGACGATCACGCGTGGCTCGGGCCAGCCTTTGAGTTCAAAGTGATGGTGAATGGGAGCCATTCGAAAAATGCGACGACCGGTCAGCTTGAATGATGCGACCTGCAAAATGACGGACACCGTTTCCATCACAAAAATACCGCCCATGATGGCGTAGACAATTTCATGGCGCGTGATCACGGCCACCACACCCAGTGCCGCACCCAAGGCCAGCGCACCCACATCACCCATAAACACTTGTGCCGGATACGTGTTGAACCACAGAAACCCCAAACCGGCACCGGCAATCGCACCGCAGAACACCACCAGCTCACCGGCACCCGGCACATAACCAATGCGCAAGTAATTGGAGAACTCCACATGCCCACACAAATAAGCAATGATGCCCAGCGCAACCGCAACCAATACGCACGGCAGAATCGCCAAGCCATCCAGGCCGTCGGTGAGGTTGACGGCATTGCTGGAACCGACGATCACAAAGTACGCCATCACCATATAGACAGGGCCCATCTGCCAGGCCACCTGCTTGAAGAAGGGCACAAAGAACTGCGTTTCGGCCGGTACTTGCGCGGTCATGTACAGAGCAATAGCCGCACCAATACCGCCCACGGATTGCCAAAAATATTTCCAGCGCGCCGGCAAGCCGCGCGAATCTTTTTCAACAACTTTGCGGTAATCATCCACCCAGCCAACCGCGCCAAACACCAAGGTGACAATCAACACGACCCAGACAAACCGGTTTGATAAATCGCTGCACAACAAGGTGCTCAATCCGATGCTGACCAGAATCAACGCGCCACCCATGGTGGGTGTGCCAGCCTTGCTGAAATGACTCTGCGGACCATCATTGCGCACGGCCTGACCAATCTGCTTTTCAACCAAACGTCGAATCATCCAGGGGCCCAGCAGCAATGACATGGCCAGTGCCACCAACACCCCGAGAATGCCGCGAAAGGTCAGATACTGAAATACCTGAAAGGCACTGACGTATTCCGACAACATATTGGCTAACCACAGCAGCATCAGTGCATTCCCTCTGAGTTATTTGTTGATAACGCGTGCACGACATATTCCATGCGCGCACGACGCGATCCCTTCACCAACACGGTTTGATCGGCTTGCACATGCTCCAGCGCATACGCAATCAACTCCGCACGATCAGCAAAGACCTGTGCATGACTGCCAAATGCACGACCCATGGCCTGTGCATGCGGGCCCACCACCCACAAATGCTCAATGCCGCGACGCTGCGCGTACTCGGCAATGTCCTCGTGATAACGCTGAGCTTCGGCACCCAGCTCTGCCATTTCACCCAGAATCAACACGCGCGGCGATGGCATTTGCACCAGCCAGTCAATTGCCGAACGCACAGAACCCGGATTGGCGTTGTAAGTGTCATCCACCAAGCGGCAGCCGGACGCCGATTCACACAAACCCAATCGACCCGGCTCGCTGTGAAACGATTCCAGCCCTCGAATAATGGCCGCCGCATCGCAACCGGCCGCTATCGCCATCGCAGCCGCTGCCAAGGCATTGTTCACATTCTGGAAACCCGGCACTTGCAATGAAACCGGATACTCGCCACGCGGCATGACCAACTGAAAGTGCGCGCAACCCTGATCATCCGAACGCACATCGCGTGCCGTGACATCGGCTTTATGTTCGCTCTGCCAACCAAAAGTCAGACTTTTATGCTTGCCAATAAACTCACGCCATAGCGGTGCATACGCATCGTCGACATTCAGGATGGCCGTCGCCTGCTCACTCAGGCATTGATAAATTTCGCCTTTCGTTTGCGCAATCACATCCAGGCTTCCAAAGCCTTCCAGATGCGCGGGCAACACATTGGTCACCAGCACTGCATCGGGCTTGGCAAATTGTGCCAGGTACGCAATATCACCACGGTGCGACGCGCCCATCTCAACGACCGCAAACCGATGCGATGACTCCAAAGCCAACAAGGTCAATGGCACACCGATTTCATTATTCAGGTTGCCTTGCGTTGCCAAGGTGGCGCCGCATTGCCCGAAGATTGAAGCAATCATGTTCTTGGTCGTGGTTTTGCCTGCGCTGCCCGTTAAGGCCACCAGCACACCGCCAAAACGCTCGCGATTCATGGTGCCCAGCTCGCCCAACGCACGACGGCTGTCATACACCTGCAATTGCGGCAACGCCACATCAACCGGCTGCTCGACAATCGCCGCAACGGCACCCTTGGCCTGCGCTTGCAGCAAATGGTGATGCCCGTCGTGATGCTCACCGCGCAGCGCCACGAACACATCGCCCGGCTGCAGTGTGCGGGTATCGGTACTCACGCCCAGACACTCAACAGCACCGCCCTGCCAAGCCGCATCCAGACGCGCCGCCAATTCACGCATGTCGATTGCGCCGATCATGACTGCACCTCATGAGAGGCCAACCATGCATGCACCACCGCATGATCACTGAACGGACGTTTTTCGTCGCCCACTTGCTGCCAGGTTTCATGACCTTTGCCTGCAATCAATACCGTGTCGTGTTCCGTGGCAGCATCCAGCGCGGCACGAATGGCCGACGCACGATCTTCAATGATTTGCACTGACTCCGGATGCGCCAACCCACCGGCAATCGCCTGTAAAATAACCGCGGCTGACTCGTGGCGCGGATTGTCGCTGGTGAGATACAGCCGATCGGCATGACACTCGGCAGCGCGACCCATCAACGGCCGCTTGCCGGCATCCCGATCACCACCACAGCCAAACACGACATGCAGGCGCCCTGACGTGTGCGCGCGCAACGTCAACAATGCTTTTTCCAAAGCATCCGGCGTGTGCGCATAGTCAATCACCACATTCACACCGCGATGCACGGCCACCGATTCCAGCCGCCCGATGACCGGCGACACCGTCTCGAATGCCGATAAGATGCGCTGCAATGCATGCCCTTGCAGCCCGAGAACCGCAATCACAGCCAATGCATTGGATAAATTAAATTCCCCCATCAATCGGCAACGCAAGGTGCCAACACCCCATGGCGTGTGTACCCGTGCCTGCAATCCCGAAGCGGCATAACGGATATCGCTGGCGTACACATCAGCCGATGCATTGCGTGTGCTGTAGGAGACTGCCCGCGCTGCCATATCGGGCAGCGCCAACAGCCGACAACCCGCCGCGTCATCGCCATTGATGACGGCATGCTGTAATTCAGGCCATGCAAACAAGCGGGTTTTCGCCGCTTCATAAGCGGCCATATCACCGTGATAATCCAGGTGGTCGCGGCTGATGTTGGTGAACACGGCCGTATCAAACCGCACGCCGCCGACCCGCGACTGATCCAGGGCATGAGACGACACTTCCATGAAAACCGATTGCACGCCCTCATCGCGCAAAGCAGCCAATTGCGACTGCACGGCAATGGCATCGGGCGTGGTGTGCGTACTGCTTTGCAATTGACCGATGCGCCCCCAGCCCAAGGTCCCCATGACGGCCGATGCATTATCAAGAGACTCTGCAATCTGCGCAGCCAATTGCGTCACGGTCGTTTTGCCGTTCGTGCCGGTCACACCCGTCACGATCATGGCATGCGATGGGTGCGCATAAAACCGGCTGGCCATAACGCCGATTTGCGCTGTCAAACGATCCACCACAATCACCGGCACACCCTGCACCTGCGTGTCACACGACCAACCGGCAGCGGCTTCAACCAACACCGCAACCGCACCGTTGCGAACGGCCTGCTCAATGAATGCACGACCATCAAAACGCGTGCCGCCTATCGCAAAAAACAAATCACCCGACTGCACACAACGACTGTCCAGACACAAACCGCTCACGCCGAGCTTCGCATGAACGTGCGCAGCCAAACCGGGCAGCAGTGCCGCCAGACTCATCGTGTGCGTATGTTGGTAGGCCGTCATCATCATTACGCTCGCGGCCGCAGTACGGGCGCACGCACAACCACCCGATGCACATCGTCTTCGTCCGGCGGCACATCCATCAACCGGAATGCACCGCCCACCACTTTTGAAAACACCGGCGCCGCCACCAAACCACCGAAATAATCCTTGCCCTTGGGATCATCAATAATGACCACAGCAACCAGCCGTGGATCCGATGCCGGCGCAATGCCAGCAAACAGCGACACGTAACTCTTCTCGGCATACGCACCGCCATCAAGCCGGTGCGCCGTGCCGGTCTTACCGGCTACGCTATAACCGACCACCGATGCACGCGTTGCTGTACCTTCCGATTGCGTCACCGTTTTCATCATCTCGACAATCTGCGCATTGATGACCGGATCAATGACTTGCTCACCGGCTTCGTCCGCGCCACCCATGCGCAAACTCAAGGGTTTCCGTATGCCTTTATTGGCTAACACCGCATACGCCTGAGCCAGCTGCAGCGGTGTGACCGCAAAACCATAGCCGTAGGCTAAGGTGGCACGATCGATTTCAGGCCAGCGTCGATGACTGGGCAACATGCGCGATGCCTCACCGGGAAACCCAATGCCCGTCGGCTGCCCAAAACCAAAGCGGCTCAACACGTTCGGGATTTTGTCGGGCTCTAGCGAGAATGCAATTTTCGTCATGCCGACATTACTGGAATGCGTAATCACACCCGTGATATCGGTCAGACCATAATTGCGATGATCTTTAATGATTTTTGTACTGGTCTTGCCGGTACGCACACCGATATAACCCGGTCGCGTATCAATCGGCGTATGCGGCTTGTACAAGCCGCTCTCCAATGCCGCCACCATCGCCAACGGCTTGGCGGTTGAGCCCGGCTCCAGCAGATCGGTAATGGCACGATTGCGCAGTGCCGACGCCGACATCGCACTGCGATCGTTGGGGTTGTACGACGGCTGATTGGCCATCGCCAAAATTTCGCCGGTGCGACTGTCCAGCAAAATGATCGAACCCGAATGCGCACGCGCCTTGGTTACTGCTGCTTTTAATTCGCGATACGCCAGATACTGCAACCGCAAATCAATGCTCAGACGCAAATCCTGACCCGGACGCGCCGAACGCACCAACCCCGCATCACTAATAATCTGGCCATTCAGATTGCGCACGACCCGTTTTGCGCCCGGAGCACCTTGCAACATCGCGTCATACGCCAGCTCAAGACCTTCCTGGCCTTTATCATCAATATTCGTAAAGCCCACGATGTGGGCTGCCACTTCGCCCGCCGGATAATAACGACGGTATTCGGCAATTTCAGACACGCCGGGAATGTCCAATGCCAGCACGCGATCGGCATCGGCCGGCGTCATGTGACGGCGCAAATACATAAAGCTGCCGCCTTTGGCGGATTGCAGACGCTTGCGAAACTGGTCTTGTGGCACACCCAGCGTTTTCGCAAGAATGGCCCAATGCTCAGGATGCGCCAGCAGAATCTCCGGCTGCGCCCACAAGGTTTTGACCGGCGTACTCACGGCCAACGGCTGCCCGTTACGATCGGTAATCATGCCGCGATACGCCGGCAAACTGACCGTACGCACGGCGCGTGCATCACCTTGCTGCTGTAAAAAAGCATGATCGCGATCACCCAGATCAAGCACTTGCAGGCTCAGCAGCCGGCCAATCAACAAGCACGTCAACACGATCAATCCGCCGACCACCACCCAAAACCGCCATGCGGCTACGGCGCTGTCGCTGGCGACGGGCGTCTGTTTTTGCGCGCAGGCTTTCATGGCTGTATCACTCGCACGTCGTTCATTACCGGTTCACGCATGCCCCAGCTGCGCGCTGTATTTTCGACAGCGCCCAGCGAACTGCGCGTACTGCGCTCCAACAACAGACGACCCCATTCCACTTCGAGGCGATTTTGCTCTTGCGACAGGCCTTCCAATTCATCAAACATCTGGCGACTGCGATGCGTGCTGTAAATCACCGCCAGCGCCGATACCAGCACCAAACCCCACAACAAGAACACCATGCCGTTCCATTCGCTCTTCATCACGCCACCTTCTCGGCAACGCGCATCACCGCACTGCGCGAACGCGGATTGGCTGCGATTTCTGCAGCCGACGGCTTCACCGCACCGCCGATCAACTTCAGGCGCACACCGCTGGTGGCTGCACCGGTGACCGGCAAGCGGCGCGGTAACTGCGCGCCGCGCGCCTGATCCCGAAAAAACCGCTTCACGATGCGGTCTTCCAGCGAATGAAAACTGATCACCACCAAACGCCCACCGATGGCCACGCACTCCAGTGACGCTTTGAGTGCCCGCTCGATTTCGCCCAGCTCATCATTAATCGCAATACGGATGGCCTGAAAAACCCGTGTCGCCGGATGCTGGCCGCGCTCGTACCCCGGGCACACTTCAGCCACCAGATCGGCCAAGGCTTTGGTGGTTTGCAACGGCTGCTCGGCGCGACGCTCGACAATGGCCCGCGCAATGCGCCGCCCGAATTTTTCTTCGCCGTATTCAAAAAACACGCGCGCCATATCCTCGGCCGAACTCTCTGCCAACCAGCGCGCGGCGGTCATCGGCTGACGATCATCCATGCGCATGTCCAGAGGCCCTGAACGCATAAAACTGAAGCCGCGGGAAGCCTCGTCGATTTGCGGTGATGACACGCCGATATCCAACAACACGCCATCAACGTCACCGAACCAGCCCCGTGCCTGTACGCATTCGGCAATCCCGGAGAATGCGGCACGCTCGATCTCGAACCGGGCATCCTCGATCGTCTCGTTCGCGTGCGCGACTGCAGCCGCATCGCGATCAATCGCCAGCAAGCGACCCGATTCACCCAGACGCTGCAAAATCAGGCGACTGTGCCCACCCCGTCCAAAGGTGCCATCAACGTATATGCCGTTCGTGTTATGCATCAGGGCATCCACGGCCTCAGCGAGTAATACTGTTTCGTGCATATGCAACCCCGGCCCTTTAAAGGGCAATGGACTGCAGTTCTTCAGGAATCTCGACCGGCTGCTGGCGTACGTCCTGCCAACGGGTTTCGTCCCAGAGTTCGAATTTATTAATTTGTCCTACCAGCACGAGCTTTTTGTCGAGACCGGCGTATTCACGCAAGGATGAAGGCAGCAACAGACGGCCATTGCCGTCAAACTCCATCTCGGTGGCATAACCGACAAACAAACGCTGGAAATTCTGTACACCGGGACGCATAGTCGGCAGCGCCTGGACTTTCTCCAGCACCTGCTCCCAAGCCGATTGCGGGTAAATGAACAAACAGGGCGAGCTGACATTCACGGTAGCCACCAGGGTGCTGCTGCTATCCGGGCCCAAGCGCTCACGCTGGCGGGCCGGGAACGCAAGGCGCCCCTTGGCATCCATGTTGATGTTATGTACTCCTGTAAATGCCTGAGCCACGGCTCGGCTCCCCTTTAAAGTGGGGTCAAAAAACCGCTTTGACCCACAATTACCCACAATTCCCCACTACCCGCCACTATAGGGAGCGGGCGAAAGCCTTGTCAAGCGCAAACGCGCTATCTGGAGGGGAAAATGTCGAGAAAATTCAGGGAACTGCGTCGAAAAATCCATTTCAGGCATCAACCGATTACCTAATTTTATGAAAATCAGGCACGTGCAAAATCAACTTAAAGTAAAACCTTAAGTTGATTGTTTTTTGAACACCAAAGTGAAGATCGGGAGTCGGCCGGTAAGCCGGGTTCTGTCGTGGACAGTCATTCATCTGCGACTCGTGTCACCACGAGCCTGAAGCGACCTACCCGAACCCAGTGCGGGTCGCACCATGGGGTTCCTATTTGGTCTTGCTCCGGGCGGGGTTTACCATGCCACGAACTGTTGCCAGTCGCGCGGTGCGCTCTTACCGCACCGTTTCACCCTTACCGTCACGGCAAGCCGTGCTTAGGCGGTCTACTCTCTGTTGCACTTTCCGTGAGCTCGCGCCCCCCAGGCGTTACCTGGCGCCCTACCCTGTGGAGCCCGGACTTTCCTCCATTCCGCGCCTGCCGGAACCTACGGGACCGGCAAGCACTCGGAACAGCGACTGTCTGGCCGACTCCCGGTGCGCAGTATGGCGCGAAAATCCCTTGTCATTCAAGACTCTTGTAACAACGCCTGATAAATCGCCCGTCGGCCGCAACCGGTGATGCGCGCCGCCAACTCGGCAGCCTGACTGGCTGACAGGCTTTCTGCCAGCAAGCGCGCCACCCGCAAACCCTCGGCCAGATCGTCTGCAACCACCGCTTCAGCACCCGATACCACCACCACGAATTCACCCCGACAGTTGTCGGCTGACGCAGCCAGCCACGCCATCAAGCCCTGCAAGGTATCGCCCTGAATGGTTTCATACAGTTTGGTCAACTCGCGCGCTATCACCGCCTGACGATTGACTCCAAAGACCGCCGCCATATCAGTAACGGACGCCACAATGCGGTGACTGGACTCATAAAACACCAAGGTTCGCGTTTCATCGCGCAGCGACTCCAAAGCCTTACGGCGCGCCGAGGCCTTCGCCGGCAAAAAGCCTTCAAAGGAAAATCGATCACAGGGCAGCCCTGACGCACTCAAGGCAACAATCGCCGCGCACGGACCTGGCACAGGCACCACCGTCACGCCGGCCGCCCGCGCCTGCTGAACCAGTTTGAAGCCGGGGTCTGATATCAGCGGTGTGCCGGCATCGCTAATCACCGCCAAGGACTTGCCTTCGCTCAGCAAGCGCAGCAAGGCTTCACGCTTGGCCTCGGTTGTGTGGTCATGATAGGCCGTGATGTCACTGCTGATACCAAAATGGTCGAGCAATTTCCGGCTATGGCGGGTATCTTCCGCGGCAATCAAATCAACTGTCTGGAGGATGTTGATGGCACGCGGTACCATGTCACCCAGATTCCCTAACGGAGTGGCTACTACGTACAGCACACCTTGGGACATAACTTCACCTGATTGCGCGGCTTTTTCGATGCCACATCAAACCACTCGCACGCACTTATGAAAAGCCCTAATCGCATTCTCCTGATGATCGCCACACTGCTGGCTCTCGCGGCCTGCAGCAGTCCGGGCACCGTGCCGCCCGATTCGCATACAACGGCCTCGTTACCGGAAGCGCGTCGCCTGCTTTCCGATGCCGGTGCCCATAACACTCCGGAAGCGATAGCCCTACGCACCTTGGCCGCCAAACAACTGCTTGAATTAAACAAGCCACGGCAAGCACTCGAAGCCCTGCAACTGACGCATCCACATGCCATACCCGAGCACTTGCTCGCCGACTACAGCAGCACACTCGCAGCCACCTACATGACTTTGGGTGACACCGAGGCCGCACGCCAGACGCTCATCAACAACGACGCACTCAATGACAGCTTTCTGATGCTTCCCCGCAATGAACAATTGCGACTCGGCCAACTGCGCGGGCAATTATTGGGACAACTGGGTGAACCCTTGGCCAGCGCCCGCGAGTTTATATTTATCGCTGCACTGGCAGGCAACGCCGACGACAAACGTCGCTTTAATGATGGCGCATGGCAGGCGCTGATGAACACACCGCTACCCGAACTCATCCAGACAGCGGACAACACCAGCACGACCGACCGCGACTTCCAGGGCTGGCTGGCACTGGCCATTATTGGCAAGCAAAACCAAGGGGATCTCGATGCTCAAATTGCAGCGTTGATGCGCTGGCAGCAAGCCAACCCCGAACACCCTGCCGCCAAAAATCCGCCGGGCGGCTTGGCGATGCTGCAAACGCTATCGGACAATCGCCCCAAACAAATCGCTATTTTGCTGCCGTTTGCCGGCCGCTACGCAGCCCCCGGTCAAGCCGTGCGCGATGGCCTGATGGCCGCATGGTATCAGGCACGCCATGCCGGCAGTCAGGTGCCCGAACTGCGTTTTTACGACACCTCCACGGATCAAACCGATTTTGAAACGCTTTACTTGCAAGCCATTGCGGACGGTGCCCAGTTCGTTATCGGTCCGCTCGACAAAGACAAAGTCAGGCTTCTGTTTGATATGGGTAGCCTGCCAGTGCCTACGCTGGCACTCAACGAAGTGCTCGATTACGGCCAGCCGCCGCCCGGCCTGTATCAATTTTCACTCGGCGCCGAGCAGGAAGTTGCTCAACTCGCGGAACGCATGGTCGCCAGCGGCCATCGGCACATTCTTATTGCGCACAGTCCCGAACCCTGGGCGCTGCGCTCAACCGATGCCTTCCGGGAGCAATGGCAGCACGAGGATCAGCAAGTGCTCGGCATCGCCAGCTGGGAACGCTCCCGCGATATACCGGGCGCCCTCAAGGAAACCCTCGGCATCAATCGCAGCAACGACCGCCACAACAGCGTGCAAAGTGTCCTGGGCCTCAATGTGCGCTTTGAACCCCGACGCCGACAGGATGTCGATGCCATTATGCTGGTTGCCTCGCCCGACACGGGCCGCTTGCTGATGCCCATGCTGCAATTTCTGTATGCCGGCGACATTCCCGCCTATGCCACTTCACACATTTTTACCGGCACACCCAACCCCGACACTGACCGCGACCTGAACCGGGTACGCTTCTGCGACATGGGCTGGTTACTGCAAGCCAACCATCCGCTGCGCACCAGCCTTCAGCCCTGGATCAACTCAGGACAATCACCGTATCTCCGACTGTATGCCTTGGGGGCCGATGCCTTTTTGATTCATCCGCGCTTGCCACAGCTGCAGCAATACTCTGGCAGTATCTTTTTCGGCTACACCGGTCAGTTGCGACTAAACAGCACTCGGCAACTGACGCGCGAACTGGATTGCGCCATATTCCAGAACGGCAAACCGCGACCATTACCGACCATCATGGCGCAACAACCGCTAACACCCGCCCACTGATGCGCTGGCTGGCGCGCCCTCGCACACGGGATACCGGTCAAGCCGCCGAACAACAGGCCGAACGGTATCTACACGAAAAAGGATTGCGCAGCGTACAGCGCAACTTCCATGCCCGCGGAGGTGAAATTGATCTGGTGATGCGCGACGCCGACACGCTGGTTTTTGTGGAGGTCCGGTTTCGAAAGAACAATACGCACGGCACGCCACTGGAAACCGTGACGGCACACAAGCAAGCACGCATTCGACGCGCTGCAAGCTATTTTTTACAATCTCACCCGGCCATGGCCGAGCTGCCGTGCCGCTTTGATGTCATAGGAATTGAGCCCGACGCCCAAACCGGGCGTGTTACTATCAGCTGGATTCAGGATGCATTCAGCTAAACCGCACCGGAAGCCATCATGCGCGACAGAATCATTCGTCAATTCAACGACACGATTGACGTCACCATTCGTTCCATTGAGCCGCTACTGCCTTCGATAGAAAGGGCCGCTCAGCAGATGGTTCAGACGCTGCTCGCTGATCGAAAAATTCTCTGCTGTGGCAATGGCTCATCGGCCAATACCGCACGCCAACTGACCACCTACCTGATCGATCAATTTCGACACGAGCGACCGGGACTGCCGGCCATGACGCTGGCCGCTGACAGCGCGACGCTGTCGGCTATTGCCAGCGACTATCATTTCAATGAAGTATTCTCTCGCCAGATTCGAGCGCTCGGACAATCGGGTGATCTGCTGCTGATGAGCACGCACAAGAATAGCGGCAGCAATCTGGTGCATGCTGTGCGCGCCGCTCACGAGCGCGACATGACCGTGATTTTGCTCGCCGGCGAGCAAACCGATGATTTGTCATCGCTCCTCACCGAAAACGATACCGCGTTGCACGTACCATCGTTATCCCGGGCACGCATTCAGGAAGTGCATTTAATGATTATTCACTGCTTGTGTGATCTGATCGAAACACAGTTATTCGGAGACCCCGAGCAGCATGGCCCCGAATAAATCACTTCACCACGCGTAATGCGGGGCGCCCACCGCCGCCAGAAGGGGTCGGCGGCTCATCGTCAGGGTCTGTGTCCGCATCCGACTCATCCGCCAGCTCATGATCAAACACCATGCCTTGCCCGTTTTCACGTGCGTAGACGCCAAGAATCGACGCCATTGGCACATAAATATCGTAGGGCGATCCGCCAAAGCGCGCATTGAAAGCAACGCTGCTATTGTCCATGACCAAATGCCTGACGGCCGTTGGCGAAACATTGAGCACCATACGATCATCCGTTGCATAACCTGGCGGCACCATGACACCCGCAACCGTGACATCCACCAGAATATGAGGCGTGCAGCCGTTATCGACGATCCACTCATGGAGTGCCCGCAATAGATAAGGTTTGCTGGAATTCATCCGCTCGTGCAAAGAGAACAGGTCGACTTCAGCCGACCTGACGCATCTCCCGCTCACGCTCCGACAAGCTGGCCTTAAAGCCAGGGCGTACAAACAAGCGCTTCATGTATTCGGTGAGTGCTTTTGCCTGCTTGGACTTGGGCAACTCAATACCCAACACCGGCAAGCGCCACAGAATAGGCGCCATACAGCAATCGACCAAGGTAAACTCTTCGCTCATGAAGTATGGTTTTTCATTAAAGAGCGGCCCCATCGACAACAAGCTGTCCTTCAGCTCTTTACGCGCTTTGGTAGCATCCCGCGAAGCGCCATTAAGAATGGCATCCACCAAAACACACCAATCACGCTCAATCCGGTACATGAACTGGCGACTTTCAGCGCGAGCCACCGGGTACACCGGCAATAACGGTGGATGAGGAAAACGCTCGTCCAGATATTCCATCATGATTTTGGATTCATACAGAACCAACTCACGATCCACCAAGGTTGGCAAGCTATTGTAAGGGTTCACCTCTGCCAGCTCGCGCGGCGGCTCTTTCGGGTCCATGGTGACAATATCAACCGTCACGCCTTTTTCTGCCAATACAATACGCACGCGATGGCTATAGTGATCCGTGCTATCGGAGAAAAAGGTCATCGTTGACCGCTTGGTAACCGGGCTACTCATAGTGCCGTCCTTGTGTGCGTACGCTGCTGCGGTGCATCAGTGTACATCTTTCCAGTATTCGCGATTAAGCATCCAGGCAACCACCAGGAACAATGCCAGGAACAATAGCGTAAAAATACCCATCCGCTGACGCTCCAGCTGCATGGGCTCACCGACATATTCCAAAAAGCTCACCAAGTCAGCGACGGTACGGTCATAGGCCTCTGGACTCAACTGACCCGTGCCGGCAACGTGCTCTGTGCGACCGCAAGCGTGATGTTCATCTTCAATGTTTTCATAGGTCACCGGATCACGCGCGATACCACCATTGGCCGCAACCGCCCATGCAGGCTTGCATACCTGCTCGCCTTGCAATTCAAACAACACGTGCGGCATGCCCACATCAGGGAATACCAGGTTGTTGGCACCGTACGGGCGTGCAGGGTCCACATAGAATGAACGCAAATAGGTATACAACCACTCCGGACCACGACGACGTGCAATCAAGGTCAGATCCGGTGGTGCAGCACCAAACCATTTTTTGGCTTGCACATCCGGCATCGCATTCTTCATGAGATCGCCGATTTTGGCGTCACCCTGAATAAGCGTGCCATGCATCATATCCAAAGGAATGCCCAAATCATTTGCGGTACGCTCATAACGCGCATAACGCAATGAATGACAGCCCATGCAATAGTTCATGTAAACCTGGGCGCCACGCTGTAATGCCGCCTGGTCGTGCAGGTTGACCTCGAAATCATCGCATTCAATTTTGCCGCAAGATTTGCCGCCTGATGCCCAAACGGCGACCGGCACCATTACCAGCAAGCACGCAAGAATCAGTTTTTTCATCGCATTGTCACCCTTTCCGGTACCGGCTTAGTCTTCTCGATCGATGTATAAATCGGCATCAGGAAGAAGAACGCGAAATACACAATCGTCAGATATTGAGTCACTGCCTTACGCTCAAATCCAAGGAACGTGCCTTCAGCCGGAATGGCGCCCAAGTAACCCAACACCAGAAATACCACCGCAAACACAGGAATCGCGATTCTTGTACCCAACCCTTTGTAACGCCAGGATTTTACCGGGCTGCGGTCAAGCCACGGCAATACAAAGAAGATAGCAACCGCACCACCCATGACCACAAAACCCCAGAACTTCGCGCTCAGGCCAAAGAATTCCAGCGTGGTAGCCCGCAACATGGCGTAGAACGGCGTGTAATACCAAACCGGAGCGATGTGATCCGGTGTTTTCAAGCCGTTGGCTTCTTCAAAGTTTGCAAACTCGAGAAAGTAACCGCCCATTTCCGGCGCAAAAAACACGATGCTGCAGAACACAAATAGAAACACGATGATGCCGACGATATCGTGCACTGTGTAATACGGGTGGAATGCAATGCCGTCTTTCGGCACACCATTCTTATCTTTGTTCTGCTTGATTTCGATACCATCGGGGTTGTTGGAACCCACTTCATGCAAGGCCAGCAAATGCAGCACAACCAACGCCAATAAAATAATCGGCACCGCCACCACATGCAGCGCAAAGAAGCGGTTCAAGGTAATCCCCGAAATCAGGTAATCGCCGCGAACCCACTGTTCCAAATCAGGCCCAATGCCGGGAATCGCACCAAACAATGACACGATCACCTGTGCGCCCCAGTAAGACATTTGCCCCCAAGGCAACACATAACCCAAAAAGCCTTCGGCCATCAGCGCCAGATAAATCAGCATGCCAAAAATCCACACCAGCTCGCGCGGCTTTTTATAAGAGCCATACAACAAGCCCCGGAACATGTGCAAATAAACAACGGCAAAGAAAGCCGATGCACCGGTTGAATGCAGATAACGGATCAACCAGCCCATTTCGACATCCCGCATGATCAGCTCAACGGAAGCAAATGCGGCTTCAGCACTCGGCACATAACTCATCGTCAACCAAATGCCGGTCAACAACTGATTGACCAATACAAACAATGACAAGACGCCAAAGAAATACCAGAAATTAAAGTTTTTCGGCGCATAGTACTTACCCATGTGGGTATCCCATGCCCGCATAATCGGCAGACGGTCATCCACCCAATCGCGCAAACCAACCAGTAATTTGAGCATCACGCAGCGCCTCCATCCAAACCAATCACAATGACCGAGTCAGTCTCGTAGAAGTATGAAGGCACTTCCAGGTTCGTCGGCGCTGGAACCGACTTATACACACGGCCGGCCAAGTCGAACATCGAGCCGTGGCAAGGACAAAAGAAGCCACCGCGCCAATCCGGCGTCACCGACCCCACTTCGGGGCGATACTTCGGAGCACAGCCCAAATGCGTACACAGACCAATAACAATCAAAAACTCATCTTTAATGGCACGAAACGGCCCTTTGATATAGTCAGGCTGAAGCGCGTCCACCGAATCCGGGTCTTTTAATTTATCATCCAATGAGACGATGCCTTCCAGAATCGCCGGTGTACGGCGCAATGCATAGACTGGCTTACCGCGCCACTCAACCGTCGCCATTTGCCCGGGCTCAAGCTTGCTCAAGTCGAACTTCACCGGTGCACCGGCCGCGCGCGCTTTTGCACTAGGCGTCCAGGACTTTACAAAAGGAACGGCCACGGCAGCAGCGCCTGCTGCACCCACGACCGATGTTGCGGCAGCGAGGAAATACCGCCGTGATTGGTTGACTCCGCCATCACTCATGACGCTTGATCTCCCCAGATTTTCAGGCAATTCACTGCCCAAGCACCCTGGGCAGCGTAAATGGTAAAAAACGCGGCAAATCTTAATGAAATTCCGCAATTCTGACAAGGAAAAACACTGCCCATACAGGCTTTACAGCCGCCTCACGACCAAACATTGACCTGCCGCAAGCCGCTTTCTACAAACAAAAACGCCCGATGGGATATCCACGGGCGTTTTAGAGGCCAAGCGGGGCCAATAACAATTAACGCTTGGAGTACTGCGGACGCTTACGAGCCTTCCGTAAACCAACTTTCTTACGCTCCACTTCACGCGCATCACGGGTTACATAACCTGCTTTACGCAAGGAAGGGCGCAGAGTTTCGTCATATTCCATCAGTGCACGGGTAATGCCGTGGCGAATAGCACCGGCCTGACCAAAGCTGCCACCGCCTGCAACCGTCACATAAACATCGAACTTGTTCGTGCTATCGGTCAATTCCAGCGGCTGGTTAACAATCATTCGAGCCACTTCACGGCCGAAATAATTTTCCAGTGTGCGGTCATTCACTGTGATTTTGCCAGAACCCGGGCGCAGGAATACGCGTGCGGTCGAGGTCTTGCGGCGGCCTGTGCCGTAATATTGTGTTGCTGCCATAATTAGATATTCAATTCTTTAGGTTGCTGGGAAGCATGCGGGTGCTCGGCACCTGCATAGACCTTGAGCTTGCGTCCCATGGCCCGCCCCAAAGGGTTGTGCGGGAGCATGCCACGAACAGCAATTTCAATCGCACGCTCAGGCGAGCGAGCCATCAGCTTCTCGAAAGAGACGCCTTTGATTCCACCCGGGAAGCCCGTGTGATGGTAATAGATCTTGTCAGTAGCCTTACGGCCCGTCACGGCCACTTTGTCGGCGTTGATGACGACAATATAGTCACCCGTATCGACATGCGGCGTGTATTCAGGCTTGTGCTTGCCGCGCAGACGGCTAGCCAGCTCACTGGCCAAACGGCCCAGTGTTTTGTTCGTGGCATCTACCACAAACCAGTCTTGGGGCACGAGGCCCGGCTTGGCGCTATAGGTCTTCATTGCTAGTCTTCCAGAGACCCCGAAAAAGGAGCGCGAATACTACCGGAACATATTAGCCTTTTCAAGCACCTTCAATCGACATCATGCAAAGCCCGATCGGCCCTGACATCAAGGCTTGTGGGGTCGCGCCAAGTATTCACGCGACTGCATCTCAAGCAGCCGGCTGCAGGTCCGCTCGAACTCGAAAGCCAGTCGCTGACCCGTATAGAGCTCCAGCAGCGGCACCTGCGCCGAAATCACCATTTTGACGTTGCGGTCGTAGAACTCATCAATCAGATTGATGAAACGTCTGGCCTGGTCATTGCGGTCATCATTCAAGGCCGGGATATTGGCCAGCACCACCGCATGCAACACCCGGGCCAGCTCAATGTAATCGGCTGGACTGCGCGGCCGCTCGCACAACTCGACGAACTCGAACCAGGCCACATCATCCGCCAGGTACCGCGCCCGGATCACGCGCCCATTGACGGGCATATCCACCTGCTCGGTAATCTCGTCAGGAGCCAGTCGCTCAAAACCGGCCCGCAAACGAGCCTCGGCCTCGGCATTCAGGGGATGGTGATACAAATCCACCTGCTCCAGGGTGCGCAAACGGTAATCCGTGCCACCATCGATATTCAAGACCCGTGTGTGCGCCTTCAGCATCTCAATAGCCGGCAGAAAACGCTCGCGCTGCAAGCCCTTGCGGTACAGCTCGTCGGGCACAATGTTCGAGGTTGCCACCAAGGTCACCCCATTTCGGAATAACGCTTCAAACAGACCGCCCAAAATCATGGCATCTGCAATATCCGAGACAAAAAACTCGTCAAAACAGATCACCCGCGCTTCCCGCGCAATACGTACCGCAACCACTTGCAAGGGATCTTTCTGACGCTGCTCGCGCAACTCGTTCAGCTCGGCATGGACCCGATGCATGAAACGGTGAAAATGCGCCCGCAATTTGCGCTCAAACGGCAGGCACTCAAAAAACAAATCCATGAGATACGTCTTGCCACGCCCAACGCCACCCCAGAAATACAGGCCTTGCTCTGGCAAAACACTTTCCCGCCGCCAGTTGCTCCACCAACGCGCCATTCCCGGACGGGAAGCCTCCTCGCTGGCGACCAGGCGCTCGTACAGATCCTGCAGGTGCACAATCGCCATCTCCTGTGCGGCATCGGCCACAAAGCCCGGCTTTTGCAAATCGGATTGATAGCGCTGCAACGGCGTCACAACAACAACCTAGACCTATAGCCAATAGAAGGGGCGAGCCCGAGGGAAAGAACCGGCGCACCTTAACCGAAGCCCCGTCATGAGGCAAATGCGTCTGCAGTGGGCAGCACTTGTGTTTATAATGAACCAGCACTCACCCATTGCGAGGGTTTCATCTTGGATACAGCGGGCAATTTTTGGCTGGTCGGCCTGTTTTGCACAGCACTCGGCGCGTTGATTGGCTACGCCGTAGCCATGATGTTCGGCCCGGGCAATAGCAAAACCCGTGATCTGGAAGGCCGGTTACAACAAGCACGTGACGACCTGAAGAACTACCGCATGGAGGTGAATACGCACTTTACCCAAACCGCAGACCTGCTCAACCGCATGACCGACAGCTATCGTGAGGTTCACAACCATTTAGCGCGCAGCGCTCAGACGCTGTGCGACCGCCCCGGCCAGGCGCCGCTGCTCAATGCACTGCCTGAAGCGAGCGCTCAGGGAACCAGCGCGCACAGCCTGGGGGACGTATACCCACCACTGGATTACGCGCCTAAAGCCACGCAATCCGAGCGCGGCATTCTTCGTGAGGATTTTGACCTCGACAAACCCACCCTCAGTTATGACCCGCCCATCAGTGCAGACTATCATCTGGACGATGACGAGCTCGACAACTACACCGGGTTATCGCAATCCAGAAACTGATGGCGTATCCCCAAGGCATTGGCCAACGCGTCGCCCAATGCCTTCACGCCATAACGCTCGGTTGCGTGATGGCCTGCCGCAAAACAATGAATGCCCTGCTCGCGAGCCTCGTGCACCGTCTGCTCCGATGCCTCGCCGGTGATATACGCATCCACACCCGCCTTCACCGCATCACTCAAATACCCCTGAGCCGCTCCGGTACACCACGCCACGCGGCGTATGGATTGCGGACCCTCACCAAAATGCAACGGCCGACGCTGTAAAGCCCGCTCCAGATGCGCTGACAATGCCGCACTATCACAAGGCCGTTGCAATACACCCGACCACAGCAACCGGCCTTCTGCCACCGGCGCGGCCTGTTCAATGCCCAGCTGCCTGGCCAGCATCGCGTTGTTGCCAAGCGTCGCATGCGCATCCAAGGGCAAGTGGTATGCCAGCAAACTGATGTTGTGCTGCAGCAGCAGCCCGATGCGCTGCCGCAACATGCCGGTCAATACCGGGCTATCGCCTTTCCAGAAGTAACCGTGATGCACCACGATCGCGTCGGCACCGCAAGCGATTGCTTGCTCAATCAAACGCTGACTGGCCGTCACGCCGCTCACCAATAACCGGATATCGGCCTTGCCCTCCACCTGCAGGCCATTCGGGCAATAATCCTCAAAATCATCTGGCTGCAATAATGCATTCGCCTCGGCCAGCACCCTGTCTCGCGTCACGACTGTCATGCTTCACTCCGGTCAATATCGGGATGCCGGTATAATACCCTCTCTGAATCGGAGTCTTGTATTAATGGCTGCTATTGCCCGTTTTTTATTGTGGCCCGTCACTGCCGGCCTGCTGGCAGCGGCACTGATTCTGGCATTCAATCCGGGCTTGTATCAGACAGCCGCCACGCCAACACCGCATCGCCTGCAGGATGGCTTTGCCGACACGGTCGAAGCCAGCGCCCCTGCCGTGGTGAATGTGTATTCACGTCGCGTGGTTCGCTCATCGGCCAACACACCCACCGCCGAACCGACCGCCGACACGCACGAACGCATCCAGCAAAGCTTAGGCTCCGGCGTCATCGTGCGCAGCGATGGCTATCTGCTGACCAACAACCATGTCGTTGCGCAAGCCACCGATATTCTCGTGGTTTTGCATGACGGGCGAGAGCTGCGCGCAGACATCATCGGCAGCGACGAAGACACCGACCTCGCTGTATTGAAAATCACTGCTGCCGGGTTGACCGCCATGCCGTTTGCCGACCCCGAACAAAGCCGCGTAGGCGACATCGTACTGGCCATCGGAAACCCTTGGGGGTTTGGCCACAGCGTCAGCCAAGGCATTATCAGTGCAACCGGCCGCTACGGGGTTCAATTGCAACGCTTCGAAAATTTCATTCAAACCGATGCCGCTATCAACCCCGGCAACTCGGGCGGTGCATTGGTGAATACGCGCGGCGAATTACTGGGCATCAACACCGCCATTCAGTCCCGCACCGGCGGCTTTGAAGGCATCGGTCTTGCCACGCCGGCTGACACCGCACGGCGTGTCATGGAAGACATCATTGCGCACGGCCGTGTGCTGCGCGCATGGATGGGTGTTCAAGTACAGGATATGACGCCTGCACTGGCACAGGCACTCGGAGCGCCTTCGCCCCAAGGCTTATTGGTCAATCGGGTTGCTCCCAACAGCCCTGCCGAAGCCGCTGGCATCCGCACCGGTGACATCCTCATTAGCGCACAAGATCTGTTGATACACGATGGCCGTCAAACCATGCTGGATATCGCATGGCGACATCCTGGCGACATCGTTGCATTCACGTTGTGGCGCGAGGGCGCGGTTCTGCCGGCCCGGGTTGAGCTCGGCCTGGAGCCTTCGCATTAGATTCAACCGGCGAGAATAACGCCCAACGCCGCCAATAGCGCTGTATTTTCATCCGGCAAGCCGATCGTAATGCGCAAAAAGTTATCGATGCGCGGCGCATTGAAATGCCGAACGATAATGCCTTCTGCACGCAACGCTGCGGCTATAACGGCAGCCGCATGATCGGCATGCTGCGCAAAGACAAAATTGGCTGCAGACGGCAGCACGTCGAAGCCCAATGCCTGCAAGCCTGCTACCAAGCGTTCGCGCTCATCCATCACCGCCTGCCGTGTTTGCTGGAAATGCGCATCGTCTGCCAATGCGGCCACACCGGCGGCAATGGCAAGCCGATCCAATGGATACGAATTGAAACTGTTTTTGATGCGCTCAAGTGCTTCAATCAATGACGGTTGCCCCACAGCAAAGCCGATACGCAACCCCGCCAACGACCGTGATTTGGATAAGGTCTGCGTAACCAAAAGGTTCGGATACCGCGACACCAACGCAATCGCCGTTTGACCACCAAAATCAATATAGGCCTCATCAATCAACACCACCGAGTCGGTATTGGCTTGCAACAAGGCTTCAATCTCATCGAGTGACAACAGACAACCTGTCGGAGCATTCGGGTTGGCAATCACCACGCCACCGTTGGGGCGCTGATAATCGGCAACATCCACGCCAAACCGGTCATTCAATGGCAGACATGCATAATCAATGCCGTATAAACCGCAATACACTTTATAAAAACTGTAGGTAATGTCCGCAAACAGGATCGGTTTGTCTTGTTGAAAAAAGCCCATAAACGCATGCGCCAACACTTCATCCGAACCATTGCCCACGAACACATGGCTGACGGGTACGGAGTAATAATCGGCAATCGTCTGCTTTAAAGCCTCGGCATTCGGATCGGGGTAACGCCGTAAATCATCGTTCGTACCCGCGCGCACGGCGGCCAGGACCGCCGGTGATGGCCCGTACGGATTTTCATTGGTATTCAACTTGATCAGACGCGCCAGCTTGGGTTGCTCGCCCGGCACATACGGCACCAATTGATGAACAAACGGACTCCAGAGCTGACTCATGAACGGATCCGACAGGCCGCCGATGCCGCATGCGCTGGCAATGACTCGCCCTCCGCAAGCACTTTGGCCGCTTTCGCCAGCGACTGGGCGCCGGACTCCGAGCAACGAATGACCGAGGTACGTTTTTGAAAATCATAGACGCCGAGCGGCGATGAAAAGCGTGCCGTCCCCGATGTCGGCAGTACGTGATTGGGGCCGGCACAATAATCGCCCATCACTTCTGCCGTATAGCGCCCCATAAAAACGGCACCGGCATGGCGAATCTGCGCCAGCAGTGCATCCGGATCGTCAACGGACAACTCCAAATGCTCCGGCGCCATGCGATTGCACAATGCCGCCGCTGCATCCAGATCGGCAACCTCGATAAAAGCCCCGCGCTGCTCCAGTGATTGCCGAATAATGGCCGCGCGCGGCTGCGCGGGCAGCAAACGCTCAATCGCCTCCATCACGCGCGTCAAAAATGCAGCATCCGGACTGATCAAAATCGATTGCGCCTGCTCGTCGTGCTCGGCTTGCGCGAAGAGGTCCATCACAATCCACTCGGGATTCGTTTTGCCATCGCAAACCACCACAATTTCAGAGGGACCTGCAATCATGTCGAGACCGACCTGACCGAATACCAAACGCTTGGCTGTTGCCACATACGCATTACCCGGGCCCACAATTTTATCGACGGCAGGCACGCTGTCCGTGCCATACGCCAATGCCGCAATGGCCTGCGCCCCACCGATCGTGAAGACACGCGTGACCTGAGCCAGGTGCGCGGCAGCCAACACCATCGGATTCAAATGGCCTTCCGGCGCCGGCACCACCATGATGATCTCGGTCACACCGGCCACGCGAGCAGGAATGGCATTCATCAACACCGACGAGGGATAGCTGGCTTTCCCGCCGGGCACATAAATACCCACACGATCCAGCGGCGTGACTTTTTGACCCAAACGGTTGCCCAACGCATCGGTATAGTCCCAAGACTCGGCACATTGATGCTGGTGATACTCCCGAATACGCGCAGCCGCCAATTCCAGCGCATCGCGAATATCCGTCGGCAGCTCAGAAAATGCTTTTGCACAGGCGGACAAGGGGACTTCCAACTCGGACACGGCCGTTGCAGTTCTGCGATCAAACCGTGTCGTGTACTCAAGCAGCGCGGCATCGCCACGCAAACGGACGTCATCGACAATCGCTTGCACTTGCGCCGTCAATGTCTCATCACGCACCGCATCGATATTCATCAAGGCAGTCAATGCTTGGTCAAACGTATCATCTTGACCATTCAGTCGGCGCAATTGCATGACTAGCGACTCACCGCAGCAGCCAACTGATCGGCCAGTGACTGAATCCGGTCGTGCTTGAGCTTCATGGCAGCCTTGTTGGCGATCAAACGCGAGGACACCTCGGCAATGCAATCGCGCGCTTCCAAGCCATTGGCTTTCAATGTCTTGCCGGTGTCCACAATATCGACAATCCAATCGGACAAGCCCATCGCCGGCGCCAATTCCATGGCGCCGTACAGCGGAATAATATCGGCCTGACGACCTTGCTCGGCAAAAAAAGCTTTGGCAACACGCACAAACTTGGTGGCAACCCGCAAACGCCCGGCAGGCAAACTTGCGCCGACCGGTGCCGCCGTCATCAAGCGGCAACGCGCGATACCCAAATCCACCAACTCATAAGTGTCGTCCGCGCCGTATTCAAGCATCATGTCTTTGCCGCAAATACCGACATCGGCAGCGCCGTAGCGCACGTACGTGAGCACGTCCTGACCGCGCAACACCAACAGACGCACCGTGGCATCATTCGTCGCAAACAACAGCTTGCGGCTTTCAGCAATGGATTCCGCCGGACGAATACCCGCGGCCTCTAACAAGGGCAGCGCATCATCCAGAATGCGGCCTTTGGTCAGCGCGATCGTAATCATGGATGCTGGCATAACGCCCTCTCAGATCAAGCCGGCAGGCGACGAATATTCGCGCCCAATTGCTGCAACTTTTCTTCAATACACTCATAACCACGGTCAATATGGTAAATGCGATCAACCAGTGTCTGGCCGTCTGCAACCAAACCGGCAATCACCAGACTCGCCGAGGCACGCAAATCCGTTGCCATCACCGGAGCACCTTTCAAGCGCTCCTGCCCTTCCACAATCGCCATATTGCCTTCAATCGTAATCTTGGCACCCATCCGGTTCATCTCGTGCGTCTGAATCAGGCGGTTTTCAAACACGGTTTCCGTAACCGTCGAGGTTCCTTCGGCCACGGCATTCATTGCCGTAAACTGCGCCTGCATATCGGTCGGAAATGCCGGGTACGGCGCGGTACGGATATTCACGGCTTTCGGGCGGCGACCGTGCATGTCGAGCTCAATCCAGTTAGCGCCAACGGTAATGTCGGCGCCGGCCTCTTTCAGTTTGACTAATACGGCCTCCATCACCTCCGGATCGGTATCTTTCACTTTGATACGCCCACGCGTGGCGGCAGCCGCTACCAGATACGTGCCGGTTTCAATGCGATCGGGCATGATGGTGTAATCACAGCCGTGCAGTCGTTCCACGCCATCAATCGTCAGCGTATCGGTACCCACACCGGTGATTTTTGCCCCCATGGCAATCAAGCATTGGGTTAAATCGACCACTTCGGGCTCACGCGCGGCATTCTCGATAACCGTCTGACCCTCGGCGAGCACCGCCGCCATCAGCAGGTTTTCAGTGCCACCGACGGTCACTGTATCCATAAAAATATGCGTGCCCTTCAATCGGCCATTGCTTTTCGCATTGATATAACCGTCTTGCACGTCAATTTCAGCGCCCAGCGCTTTAAGACCTTTGATATGCAAATCAACCGGCCGGCTACCGATGGCGCAACCGCCGGGAAAGGACACCTGCGCCTGACCGAAACGTGCCAACAACGGCCCCAACACCAGAATCGAAGCGCGCATGGTCTTCACCAGCTCATACGGCGCAGTAAATGAATTGATGGTGCTGGCATCCACTTCAATACCCAAGCGTTCATCAATGGTTAAATCAATGCCCATGCAGCCAAGCAGCTCGATCATGGTGGTAATGTCGTGCAAGTGCGGCAGGTTACGAATCGTGACCGGCTCATCGGCCAATAGCGTTGCTGCCAAAATCGGCAACGCTGAATTCTTTGCTCCGGAAATGCGGATTTCGCCATCAAGGCGCTCGCCACCTTCGATAATCAACTTATCCAATTCGTACCCCTAGTCGTATTCAGGAAGCTTGTTCGGCGGGTGTTCTAGCGCGAATATTGACGGCATGCACACTGCCATCGGCAATCAAGTGGTTGATCACGGCATACACTTTTTGTTGGCGCTGCACAGGGCGCAAGCCACTGAACAACTCACCCACGACCGTTACCGTGTAGTGATAACCGTCGGTTTCGACCTGCACATCACAATCCGGCAGACCGTTGCGCAACAAGGCTGTCAGTGTATCGGTATCCATCATGCCCCCTGACACTGTCAGCCTTTCACATCCGATTCGTTCATCATCCAGCTCTCAATGACTTGCTGCATATCGTCCTGATAACGCTGCATGGCACTGGCAAACTGGCTGCGGTACAACATGCCAATATTGACATCACCAATCAGTACATTCAGCAGACGCCAGCCTTCATCCGGACTGCGACGAACCATAAAATATTTGATCACCAAGGGGTCGGCTGACTTGCCATGAATTTTTTGAATGACATAAACCCGCCCACTGGCCACATCGGCCGGCGATACCGGCAGCACTTCAATGCGCTCGCCGCTAAACGCCAACACACCTTTACCGTAGGTTTCAATCAAGCTGGACCGAAAGGTATTGGCAAATCGATCGGCATTTTCTTTCAATGCCTGACGTTCTGCATCGCTGCTCATGCCATTGTAATACGCAGACGTACCCCATTTACCCATGACCAAGCGGGCCATGCCATCAAAGTCGACCATGGGGTCGAGAATGGTGCCTATCTGAGAGAAGTAGCGCTCAGGGTCGGTGTCGTAATAAGCGCGCGCGCCCTCAATGACCTTCAGCAATTGCGTCGTGGCCTCACTCACCATCTGATCCGGTGCCTGCACAATCTCAGGCGCCGGCACCATGCCGGTTGTCTTTTCATCGGCCTGAAGCAAACTGGCCAGCAATAACAGACCGGACAAGGCCAGCCCTATAGCGCGAAAGCAGCGCATCATCAGTAACTCCTTATCAATGCCTTACCGAAGAGACCCGTGACAGACGCTGTCAGTTCCCTGCATTTGCTATGCACAGTACGGGCACGCGTCATACGAACCCCCGCATGTTACCGAAATTCCCACCCGCCAGCCATTAAAACCCGGCATCCGTAATTGCCGCCGGGCACTGTCCTCCGTTCACGCTACCGCTATAATGTCTGCTGTGATGTGGCGGATACTGAACCATGAGTGCATCGACTTCTGATTTTATCGAATCTGGCCTGCGAACCATTCGCATGGAAGGCGAGGCCATCGGTGCACTTGCCCATTCCATCAATGCCGACTTTCAGCGCGCTTGCGAACTCCTGCTCCCCTGCCGCGGACGTATTGTGGTCACCGGCATGGGCAAGTCCGGCCACATCGCCAACAAGATTGCCGCCACCCTGGCGAGCACCGGCAGCCCGGCCTTTTTCGTTCACCCCGGCGAAGCCAGCCACGGTGACATGGGCATGATCACCCGCGACGACGCCGTGCTGGCACTCTCCAATTCAGGCAACACCCATGAGATTCTCACCATTGTTCCCTTGCTCAAACGCTTGCATGTGCCCTTGGTGAGCATGACCGGCAAGCCCGATTCGGCGCTGGCGCGTGCCGCTGATGTCAATTTGCATACCGGCGTTGAAGTCGAAGCCTGTCCGCTGGGCCTGGCACCGACGTCCAGCACCACCACCGCCCTGGTCATGGGCGATGCCATCGCCATCGCATTGCTGGAGGCCCGCGGCTTTACCGCTGAAGACTTTGCGTTTTCACACCCGGGCGGTGCATTGGGGCGAAAACTGCTGTTGAAAGTGGCCGATGTCATGCGCAGTGGCGATGCCATCCCCACGGTCAGCAACACCACCAGCGTGCGCGATGCGCTGGTGGAAATCAGCCGCAAAGGCCTCGGCATGACTGCCGTGGTGAATCCCCAACGCCAGCTGCTGGGCGTCTTTACCGATGGCGACTTACGTCGCGCACTGGATAACGGCATTGACCTGCACAAAACCCCCATCGGCCAACTGATGAACACGGCGCCCAAGCAAATTACGGCCGATGCCTTGGCCGCAGTGGCACTCAACGAGATGGAAGACAACAAGATCACCGCACTGGTGGTCACCGACGAGCATCAAATGCCGTGTGGTGTATTGCACCTGCACGACTTGCTACGCGCCGGCATTGCCTAGGAGCCCTCATGAACCCTGCATTGCATCAACGCGCTGCGGCTATTCGACTGTTCGTTATGGATGTCGATGGCGTATTGACCACCGGCGACATCGCTTACACCGCCGACGGCGATGAACTGAAAACATTCAACATCCGCGACGGTCTCGGCATCAAATTATTGCAACGCGCCGGCATTGAAACCGCCATCATCACCGGCCGTACATCGGCCATTGTGGAGCGACGCGCCCGCGAGCTTGGCATCGCGCACGTCTTTCAAGGCCAGGAAGACAAACGCGCCGCGTTCGATTCATTACTCCAGCACACCGGCCTGGCGGCCGAGGCTGTTGCCTACATTGGCGATGATTTGCCCGATTTGCCTTTGATTCGCCGCGCAGGTCTGGGCATGACCGTCGCACTGGGCGACCCTCGCGTCTGCGCTGCAGCACACTGGATCAGTAACTGCCCGGGCGGTCGCGGCGCTGTTCGCGAAGCGGCCGAGTTCATCCTGCACGCACAAGACAAACTCGACACGCTGCTGGCCGCGTATGAATAAGCCACGGCGCCTGATCGACCACCCCCTGTTCCGCCTGATGGTGCTCGGCGTACTGTCGATTCCCTTGATTTTGATGATTACCACGCCTCAACAAAAAGGCGCAAAACCCGATGCCCTGAAAGAGCTGGTCGAACAACAAGTCAGCGAACCCGACAGTTATATGACGCGATTGCACGTCAAACATTTCACGACCAACGGCACGCTGCAGTACGAATTTCACGCACTTCGCGCAGCCCATCAGACCAACACACAAATCACCATTTTGCACGAGCCCAGCATGCTGTTTCTCGATACGCAGGACCCCTGGGTCATGGACAGCAATTTTGGCAAACTGCTGGGCAACCATCAGACCGTGGAACTGTGGGACAATGTCCATGTCCATCGTACAGACGACTCCCTGCATATCTATACCAGCGCGCTGACGCTCTATCCTGAACGCCATTATGCAGAAACCCCTCGAGCCGTTACCATGGACGGTATTGGCACACACACCGAAGCCGTAGGCCTTGAGGCCTATCTGGACGACAATCGCATGCTGCTGTTATCTGATGTCAGGAGTGTTCATGAACCCAAGCGCCGTTAATCGCCTCGGCACCGCGCTACTGCTGCTGGCAGGCCTGTCCAGCCTCACCCATGCACTGCCGGATGATCGCGACCAGCCCGTGCGTATTTCAGCCGACCAAGCCGAGCAAGACGAGCAACGCGGCATCACCACGTACAGCGGCCATGTCGTCATTAGCCAAGGTTCCATCCGCATGACGGCCGACGAAGTGATTATTTATTCCGAGCAAGGTGAGGTCTCACGCATGGATGCCCGCGGCACACCGGCCGTCTTGCAACAACAACCGGATGCCAATAAAGGGCCGGTCTGGGCACGCGGCAAGCTGGTGCGCTACCACCTCACCGATGAGCATCTGGAGTTAATTGGCGATGCCTCACTGGAGCAGGAAAACTCCACCGTGCGTGGCGAGCGCATTGATTACTACATCCAGAAACGCTTGGTGAAAGCCGCCAGTCAGAGCAAAGGCTCCGATGCGCAACGCGTTGAAGTCGTACTGCCCCCCAAACCGAAACCCGCCACTCAGGACACACCGCCCAATGGCCCGCCTGCAAGCCCTTAATCTCGCCAAGCGCTATAAAGAGCGCACCGTTGTGCACGATGTATCGCTGGCTGTCGACGGCGGGCAAATCGTTGGCTTGCTTGGCCCGAATGGCTGCGGAAAAACCACCTGTTTTTACATGATCGTCGGCCTGATCCACGGCCATCGCGGCAAAATCCTGATCGATGATGAAGACATTACCGGCCTGCCCATGCACGGCCGCGCCCGCAAAGGCATCGGTTACTTACCGCAAGAACCCTCTGTGTTTCGCAAAATGTCCGTTAAAAACAACATCCTGGCCATTCTGGAAACCCGGCACGATCTC
Organism: Pseudomonadales bacterium; assembly: GCA_036568505.1. GTDB lineage: Bacteria > Pseudomonadota > Gammaproteobacteria > Pseudomonadales > M0112 > M0112. Next base: position 51,092 of record DATCSK010000037.1, read on the forward strand.
GATCGCAAGCAGCGTCGCCAAAAACTGGAAAGCCTGCTGGAAGAATTCCACATCACGCATTTGCGCGACAGCTTGGGCATGGCCCTGTCCGGCGGCGAACGCCGACGCGTCGAAATTGCCCGCGCATTGGCCACCGAGCCCCGCTTCATCTTGCTGGATGAACCGTTTGCCGGCGTTGACCCCATCTCGGTGCATGATATCCAACTGATTATTCGTCACTTGAAAGATCGCGGTATTGGCGTATTGATCACCGACCACAACGTGCGCGAAACGCTGAGCATCTGTGAAAAAGCCTATATCGTTGGCGAAGGCCACATCATTGCCGAAGGCAATGCGGACGACATTCTCGCCAACCGCAAGGTACGCGAAGTCTACTTGGGCGAACAATTTCGCCTCTGACCTTGATGCCGCTGCTGGCCGCATTGGCCATCACGCACTAGGATGAACGTATGCACCGCTTATTACATGATTGGGAAGCGTTAACCCCATGATCAAGCAGTCCCTGCAACTGAAAATAGGCCAGCAGCTGTCGATGACACCGCAGCTGCAGCAGGCTATCCGGCTGTTGCAGCTGTCTACTTTGGATTTACAACAAGAAATTCAGGCCGCCCTTGAAAGTAACCCGCTGCTGGAAGTCTCCGAGGACGGAGAAGACACCTTTGAGCCGGCCGACGACGATTCCGACGCCGAGGGCAGTTCCCCACTGCCCACCTCCGAAGCCTCGCCTCATAACGAGTCCAGCCCTACGGACAGTGACGATACGGATTGGCAACCGGACTCGCTGCCCAACGATTTGCCCGTCGATACCGACTGGGACAACTTTGCCGACACCGACTTCAATAGCGAGCCCGGCAGCCACGACCGTGACGAGTTTTTAGCCAACACGCGCCCCGCCCGGGAAAGCCTGCGTGATCACCTGCTCTGGCAAATGAATCTGATGCCGTTATCCGAACGCGATCGCCTGATTGCCCTGTCATTGGTCGACGCCATTGACCCGCGCGGTTTTTTGGCCAGCCCCATGAGCGACATCCATGAAGGCCTTCAGACCGAGCTCGACTCACTGGAGGCCGACGAAATTGAAGCCGTGCTGCACCAAATCCAGAACCTTGATCCGCCGGGTATCGGCGCACGCGACCTGCGCGAGTGCCTGCTGATTCAGTTGCGCCAACTGCCCGAATCCACCCGCTGGCGATCTCAAGCCATCGGCGTTGTTGCCGACCACCTTGCCTTGATCAGCAATCAAGACCTGCGCGGCCTCACGCGCGTGACCGGCCTGGAAGAAACCGAACTGGCCGGCGTCATGCATTTATTGCGCAGCTTGACCCCCGCGCCCGGTGATGCGCTGGCCGATGATGACGTGGAATACATCATCCCGGACGTGTTTGTGCGCAAAGAATCGCAACGCTGGCGCGTTGAACTGAACCCGGACATTGCCCCGCGCATTCGTATCAATACGCAATACGCCGCACTGATCCGCCGTGCCGACAACAGCGACGACAACACGTATTTGCGCAACAACCTGCAAGAAGCGCGCTGGTTTTTGAAAAGCCTGCGCAGCCGCAACGAAACCCTGTTGCGCGTTGCCAGCTGCATTGTGGAGCACCAACAAGGGTTTCTTGAACACGGCGACGAAGCCATGAAACCGATGGTATTGGCGGATATATCCACCCAGCTCGAATTGCATGAATCCACCGTATCGCGGGCCACCACCCGAAAGTACATGCACACGCCACGCGGGATATTCGAGTTGAAGTACTTTTTCTCAAGCCATGTCAGCACCAGCGAAGGCGGCGAATGCTCGGCCACGGCCATTCGAGCCATCATCCGCAAGCTGGTCGGCGAGGAAAACCCGCGCAAACCCTTAAGCGACAGCCGGATCACCGATTTACTCGAAAAACAGGGTATTCAGGTCGCTCGCCGTACCGTTGCCAAGTACCGCGAGTCATTATCCATACCGTCATCCAGCGACCGTAAACGTCTGGTCTAGAAGTGGTAAAATAACCATCCAATGATCCATTGTTCAGTTCTCGCCCAAGGAGGCTTCCATGCAAATCAATATCGATGGCCATCATGTCGAAGTAACCGCACCACTGCGTGAGTACGTTCTAAACAAGCTCGAAAAACTGGAACGTCATTCCGACAAAATCACCAAAGCACACGTCACCCTGGTTGTAGAAAAAAATCGCCAAAAAGCCGAAGCCACTGTCCATGTATCCGGTGCTGATCTGTTTGCCACATCCGAGCATGATGATATGTATGCCGCCATCGACAGCATGATCGACAAGCTGGATCGTCAACTGATTCGTCACAAAGAAAAAAACAAAGCCCATAAATAAGCGGTTAATTGGCATTCATGAACATCGCAACCGTACTTAACCCCAACCGCGTTTGGTGCCAAGCCCCCGGCGGCAGCAAAAAACGCGTGTTGGAGAATCTGTCAGATTTTCTCGCCGAACAGATCCCGGCACTCAACGCCGGCGAACTGTTCACGCAGCTCATCGCACGCGAACGCTTGGGCAGTACCGGCTTGGGGTTTGGCATTGCCATCCCCCATTGCCGGCTGTCGACCATTGAAGAACCGGTAGGCGCACTCGCTCGGCTGGAAACACCGATTGACTTTGACTCACCCGACGACGAACCCGTGGACTTGCTGTTTGTACTGGTGGTTCCCGAAGCCTCGAACGAAGCGCATTTGGAACTTTTGGCCGCCCTTGCCAGCCAATTCAGCCAACCGGCCTGGTGCCAGCGCTTGCGCGATGCCACATCAGCAACCGAACTGTTCGACGCGGCCGTAGCAGCATGAAACTCGTCATCATCAGCGGGCGCTCGGGATCCGGTAAAAGCACGGCCCTGAATCTATTGGAAGACTGCGGCTTTTATTGCATTGATAATTTACCTGCGACACTGCTGCCTGAGTTGGCGCGCATCACGCTGGCCAGCCCCGATCAGGAGCAACGCGAACTGGCCGTCTGTATTGATGCGCGCAATGCGCCAGAAGACCTATCGCATTTTCCGCAATTGCTGGAGCAACTGCCGAGCGGCGCAAAGCCCATTATTGTTTACCTCGATGCCATGGACAGCGCATTGATTAAACGGTTTAGCGAAACACGCCGCCGTCATCCATTGAGCAACGAAGAACGCGCACTGCAAGAAGCCATTGCCGCTGAAAAAGATTTACTGGAGCCGATTGCGCATCGTGCCGATCTCATCATCGACACCAGTCATTTGAACCTGTACGGCTTACGCGACTTGTTGCGCAAACGATTGGTCGATAAACACTCCAGCGCCATCTCGGTACTCTTTGAATCATTTGCCTATCGCCGCGGCGTACCGATTGATGCGGACCTGGTCTTTGATGTGCGTTGCTTGCCTAACCCGTACTGGGACCCCGAGCTGCGCAGCTTTTCCGGTCTTGATAAACCGGTCGTGACCTTCCTTGATGCACAAGAAGCCGCACAAACCATGTTCAACGATATTCGCAGCTTTCTTGAACACTGGGTGCCACGCTATGCCGACAGCGACCGTCATTATCTGACCGTCGCCATTGGCTGCACTGGCGGCCAACACCGCTCGGTCTATTTGTGTGAAAAACTCGGGCAGCATTTTTCCGCACAATTGGACAACATCCAGATTCGCCACCGCGAACTGGTTGCACTGCAGCTCGACAGGCACTGACATGGCGTCTTCCGAACTGACCATCATCAACAAATTGGGTCTGCATGCCCGTGCTGCATCACGACTGGTGCAAACCACATCGCGCTTTGGCTGCACCATCCGCTTGAGCTGCAAAGGCAAAACCGTCGATGGCAAAAGCATCATGGCCGTGATGATGTTGGCAGCCGCCAAGGGCACGCTACTGACTGTCGAAACCAGCGGTAAAGACGAGGCTGCCGCCCTGGAAGCCATTCGCACATTGATCGAAAACCGCTTCGACGAAGCCGAGTAAACCTGCCCGACATTATCCAAACGCGCCCTATCAATGCTATCCTAGCGGCCATTCCCAGCCCCCAACGATAGCAGCGCGCCCATGGCCAACGGCATCCCCAACGAGCACGTACAAGATCAGCTGACCGAACTCAGCGATCTGCTCGAAAGCGGCACCTTTATCAAGGTCCGCCGGATGCTCAATGGCTTGCCCCCTGCCGATGTGGCCCATCTACTGGAAGCCTCTCCGCCCCGATTACGTGAAGTGCTGTGGAATCTGGTCGACGCCGACAACGAAGGTGAAGTCCTTCAGTTTTTGCATGAGGACATTCAAGCGACTTTTCTAAGCCGCATGGATTCTGAAAAACTGCTCGCCATCACCGAAGGGCTGGAAACCGACGACATTGCCGACATCTTGCAAAACTTGCCGGATACCGTCATTCGTGAAGTGTTGCAGTCCATGGATACCCAGGATCGCCAACGCATCGAGCAAGTCCTGACCTGGGACGAAGACTCGGCGGGCGGCTTGATGAACACCGACGCCATCACAGTGCGCCCGACCAGCACGCTGGATGTCGTTCTGCGTTACTTGCGCCGCCATGGTGAGCTGCCCGATATTATCGACCAGTTATTCGTCGTCAATCGCGACGACGAGTATCTGGGCCTGTTGCCCATCAACAAATTGCTGACCTCCGACCCCGACATGACCGTGCGTGAAGTCATGCAAAGCGATGTCGATCCGATACCGGCCAGCATGCCCTCCAGCGAAGTGGCCCGCCTGTTCGAACGTCACGACTGGGTATCGGCACCGGTGGTCAGCGGTCGGGGCAAATTGCTGGGCCGTATCACCATTGATGACGTGGTCGATGTTATTCGCGACGACGCCGACCACTCATTGATGAGCCTGCACGGCCTGGATGAGGACGAAGACACCTTTGCACCCGTGTTGCGCACCGCACCGCGTCGCGCCATTTGGCTGGGCCTGAATCTACTCACCGCCTTTTTGGCATCGGCCGTCATCAATATTTTTGGTGACACCATCGAGAAGGTGGTTGCACTGGCCATCCTGATGCCCATTGTGGCCAGCATGGGCGGCGTCGCCGGCAGCCAAACCCTGACCGTGGTGATTCGCGGCATGGCATTAGGCCAAATCGGCCGCCAAAACACCGGCTGGCTACTGAATCGCGAGGTGATGGTCGGCGTCATTAATGGCCTGTTCTGGGCTACCGTTGTTGCGGGTGCCGCCAGCTTCTGGTTTGACGACCTTCGCATCGGGCTCATTCTGGGCACTGCACTCGTGATCAATTTGGTCGTCGCTGCAGCCACCGGCACCTTGTTACCGGTCCTCTTGAAAGCGATGCGCATTGATCCGGCATTATCCGGCAGCGTGATTCTCACCACCGTCACCGACGTGATTGGCTTTATGTCATTCCTCGGCCTTGCGACATGGGTGTATGCCTGATGAACGATCCGATCGATGATCGACCCCCCAGTCGATCACAACGCAAACGCGATCATCACGCCCTGATTGAATTGGCACGCGCATTGGCTCAACTGTCCGATCGCGTGCGCAAAGGGCTGGATCTGGATGAAAGCCTGCACGAACCGTTGCAACTGGCGTCCACCATGAAACCCAGTAGCGCACGCGAACGCCAGCTGCGCTACATCGCCAAGCTGCTTGAAAAAATAGATCATGCCGCGATCAGCGACTGTTTGCAGGAGCGTGAAAAACCGTCTCGCGAAAAAGTCGCACTGCATCATCAGGCCGAAGCATGGCGGGATCGACTGCTTGCCGAAGATCAAGCGCTGGATGAATTACTGGACGCCTACCCGCGTGCGGAACGCAGCCTGCTGCAAACGCTGATTCTGGAAGCGCGCCAACAAGCCGCGGCCAATCGCCCCCCCAAGGCGGCTCGCCAACTGTTCCGCCAATTGCGGGATTTAGTCACCACCGAATAAATGCGCTCGCCGGTGCTCATGCACCGGCATGCGGTGACGCATCTCCAATAACGCCGTCCGATCAATGGCCGCCACGCACACACTCTCACCGGATTGGCATTGCACCAACGCATCGCCCCACGGTGAAATAATCGCGGACTGACCGCCGGTTTCGCGCGTGTCGTTATGCTGTCCGCCTTGATTCGCCGCCAACACGTAGCATTGATTCTCAATGGCCCGCGCCCGAATCAGCGGCCACCAATGCGCCTCGGTGGTGACTCGCGTAAAAGCCGACGGCAAGCTGAATAATTCCGCGCCGTTTGCGCGCAACGCGCGAAATAACTCCGGAAAGCGCAGATCATAACAAATCGCCAACCCCAAACGCCCAACCGGGGTGTCGATCACCACCGGAACATCGCCCTGCAAAAAATCATCCGACTCGCGATAACGGCCATGCGCATCCGCAACATCCACATCGAATAAATGCATCTTGCAATACCGGGCCACGCAACGGCCGTCGGCATCAAATACCTGCGAGGCCGAATAAACCCGCGTCACCGGCGCCTGCGCAGCGCGTTGCTCATCGGACAACCACGGCACAGTGCCGCCAACAATCCATAACCCCAAGGTTTTCGCCGCATCCGACAACCATTCGTTAATCGCATGCGAGCCGGCTGGCTGTGTTGCCAACCAACTTACCGCTGCCTTGCCACCAAACAGTGCAAAGTTTTCAGGCAGTACCGCAAGCACCGCACCGCGCTGGCGCGCGTCCGACAACAAACGATAGGCAGCCTGCAAGTTATCGCTAACCGACTCGGTGCTCACCATTTGAATCACGGCAACCTGCGGCGATGTCATGGTGCGGCCTCAATAACGGCATCCTGCTCTGCTGCAGGTGACTCATCCGCAGTAGACGGCTCTGCAACCGATTTTTCATCGCTGCTTTTTTTATCGGAGCGACTCATCCACGACGGCAACAGACTGTCCGTGTCGAATAAGCGTTGGAACTTGACTTGCGGGTCGGACGTAGAGCCTGAAATTTCATACACCACACTGGTAAAACTATTTACCTGCTTTTGCAGTACTTTACTCGCGATGTAGACGCCCACCGCTGCCGGCAAACCGCCCGCGAGCGCCACCAACCAAGGCACACTGCTTGCCACCGGCAACGTCACCGTCAATCGATTATCCAGCGTGTCATTGATCATATCGACACGCCCTTGCAACACAATCGTACTGGAGGGGCCATTGATCGTTAACGGTTCCGTCAAGGTAATCCAACCCTCGGCCACGGCAAGCTTTGCCTTGGCGTCATCAAACGCCAAGCCCTGCTGCCTCAAATCACTGAAATCAAGCTTGATGCGTTTTAATATTGTGTTCAAATTAAACACGCTCAGGACTTTTAACATCCCCGTTTGCGTACGGCTGCCGGCTTTAATAAAGCCATTTTTGAAAGAACCGCCGACATGCCCTTGCATGCCCTCGATCGACGGCCGCAATGGCGAACCCGGCCAATTCAGATCAAAACTCATGACGCTTTCGGCGGCGTTCATTGACGGGTCAATGCCCAACGCATGAAACACCTGATCCAAATCGTGAATCAGCACGGAGCCGTGCAGACTGGTATGGCCGGCGTCATCGCCTTGTCGCACCCATTCCACCCAAGCGCCGTCATCGTCGGCATCGATGCGCAACACCGCAGATTTGACCTTGAGCTTCTCGACACGCAAGGTGCCCGGCCGAGGCACGACGCTGAAGCCCCACTGCCCGAAATCGGCCTTGCCTACCTTCACGTCCGCAATCTCGACCACCATGTCAGGCCATTGGCTCCAATCGAGATCGAGCAAGGGGTCCGGTGTATCGGGAATCATCGCCACGTCAGCGGATGCGTGTGTTGCATCGGATGCGGCAGCCGATGCATCGTCCTGATGCGCATCCGCAACAAGAGTCTCCGGTGTCATGCCATCAAAATACAAACGATCCAGTTTGATCAGCACCGGCTCGTCGGCTTTCGGCAATCCCACACGGCCGGCCAATGTCTCGCCTTGAAACCCAATCCACCAACGCTGATCGAGCTGATGCACCGACGTCAAAATCGAATGATACGACTGATCAAACAACGTCAGCTCGCTGACGTACACACCGCTGACCCTGAACTGGCTGTCCGTCGAATCGCTGGTCGTCTCAGGCGTATTGAAAGCGCTAATCAATTTTTCAATCGGCGGCTGCCATGCCGACCAATCAAACTGATCCAGACGCCCGTACACCGTCACACCCGGTGACTGCGGTATTCGAAAAGGCACATTACCCAACGCCAATGCAATCCAACTGGGCTCGTCAGCCATCGGCAGCACCGCAATACGCAAATCCTTGCCAACCGCCACATCCATCATGGCATCGGTGCCTGACAAGGGAATCGTCGCCCGGAATGGCCAGGTTTGTTTTGCCGTTTTGGCAAACGGTGCCGGCAAATCAACGCGCACACCCTGAAGATCGGAATGAAGGATAAGTTGCGGCGGCAAATCGGGCTGAACGATCAGCTCCGCTGTCAACGCAGTCTGCCCCTCGGCAAACGATAGCCATGGCCAATTCATCCACCGCCGTACATTGGCCATACTGGCCTGACCCTGCGCATGAATACGCATGTCCATACCGCCGGCGACCCACTGACTTTCAATCGACGCCTGCAAGGGTGCGCCCCATAACTCGGCCACCAAAGCCGGGGAGATCAAGCCACGATCGCTGTCATAGCTCAAGCCGCCGTCCAGCGCATCAAACTGCAAATGCTGATGCGTCAATGACAGGCGGTTTTTGTGCAGCACCGCATCCACTTCAACATACGGCTCGGCCGGCGCTTCCAATGAAATGCCCAGCAGCAACGTGGCATCAAATGGCCCATCAACGTCCCAACCGTCCAAGGCACTGCCCACGGCCGCATGCAAGGGCGAGTTGTTCAGTAAACGCACCACGTTCTGTGTCGGCCCTTGCAGATTACCTTGAATACTCAACTGTAAATTGCCCGAGTCATCATCGGCCACTTCAACCTGCGCATGACGGACACTGCTGTCGTACAACATGGCCTGCTTGGCCCAGACCGTCACACGACCGTCATCCACCAATAGACGACCATCGATATCATTCAATGCCGGCCAATCCGGCTGATAACGCAAATTCACTTGCCGCATATCCAGAAATAACTGCACCACCGGTTGGCGCGCACTGTCGCTCAACGGGCCATCAAAAATAAATCCGCCTGCTGCAACCGTGCCCGCATCGATACTCGTATCCAGCCACTGCTTCAAACCGGGAGACAACGTCATTGGAATATATTTGTTGCGCGCACTGGCCGGCGCATCCGTCAGGCCAATAACCAGAGACATCCATGCATCACGATCGCTGCCAGCCGCCGGCAAGTCCAACGCCAACAAGCCGACCGCGTTGCCTTCCTGACTCTTGAGCAATATTTTGCTGCTCTCGACTGTAATGCCTTGTGCATTCACCTGCCAACCCACGCGAGCACGGGCACTCGAAAAATGCATGGCATCGGCATACACGCCGGGAAAGAACATGCTGAAGTCATTGCCGGCATTCAAATCCACGTAACCGCCGGCAGGATTGACCGTCAAATAACCCGTCACACCGGTTGCGGCAGGCGCACCATTCCATGAATCGATACTGACCCGATCCAGATACGTATTCACGCGCCAGTCCAGCCCGCCTTCTTCGCGCGATACCGTCATGCTCAGCGAGGTCAAACGCCCGCGCGGATTCACGCTGGCCAATACATCGCGACCGATATCCAAGGTATTCAATAACTCGTGCAACCCGACCAAATCAACACTGCCAACCTGCACCCGCCACGGCTGACCCGGCACGGATTGAATCGCGAAATCCTGCCAAGGCACCGACACACCCTGACACTCAAAGGCCATTTTGGCTATTTCAATATTCCACTGCAGATCATCAGAACGCTCCATCAAGAAACTCGCGGAAAAGTCTTCGAGCGCAGGCCATGTCTTGCCTTTTACCGTCAACCCGATGGCCGGTGCCGAAACGCGACCCTGCACACGGATATCCGCACCGGGCACCCAATGCCCCCAGACTTCGCCACTGATGGTACGCGCCACCTGCAAATCACCACCCCAATCCACGCTGCGCAACCAGTGATCCAGACGAACGTTTTCCCAGCGACCGTATGCCTCAACAACACTCAAATCACCGCCCGAAAACTGATTGGCTTCAATCAACAGGTCGATGGATGCCGGATCGGCATCCGCAAAACGCGCATCCACTTTCAATCGGCGAAAATTATCACTGCGTTCCAACGACGCGCTGACCGTGACAACCCGCGCTTGCTCCATGTCCGGCAGTTCCAGCTGCAACTGACTATCGAGCACTTGAATCACACCCAGATTCAGCGCTGCACCGAGTATTTCTGACATCGCCGTAGTCCCCGACGACGACGCATGATCGGCGTCATCCGACAACAGCAAAGGTTTACCGTGCATCTTGACGGAGCCGCCCTCAATCAGCACATCGCGCAATGCCGGTCGCCGGTACAGCAAACTTTGAATGACATCGATTTCCACAATCACATTGCGCGCGTAAAACTGCCACTGCCGTCCCTTCACCGGTACATCGGCCTGCAAATCACTGAGGCGAATACGTGGCGAGAGTTGATTCCAACTGCCTTCTAACGATTCAAACTGAATAGGGAATGGTACGTTTTCTTTCAGGTAAAGCTCGATCACATCACGCTTCTCGGCAAGCTTCGGCATGTACAGACGTCCGAGGCTGGCATACAACGCCAGCAAGACAAGCAGCAGCAGTGCCGTCACCGACAGCAACGACACCGAAAACTGCAAAGACAACCGAAGCCAGCGCATCAGCCCATCACACCGGGAAGTCGCATGGCATGCACATCACACGGGCACCACATCAAATTGCTCCTGGGTATACATCACTTCGACCTGAAAACGAAACGAACGTTTCAGCGCACGTTCAAGCTCTGCCACTTGCGCTGCCTCTTCATCCAGCAGGCGATCAACCACGGCTTGCGATGCAAGAATCAAAAATGCCGGTTGATCAAACAGATGCGCCTCGCGAACCAGCTCACGGAAAATCTCATGGCACACGGATTCGGCTGTCTTCACGCTGCCACGCCCCTGACACACCGTACACGGCTGACACAACACCTGCTCCAAACTCTCGCGCGTTCGCTTGCGCGTCACCTGCACCAAACCCAATTCCGTGACACCGGTCATGGCTGTTTTCGCTGGATCGCGCTCCAAGGCTTTTTCCAAGGTACGCAGTACTTGCCGCTGATGCTCGACATCGCGCATATCAATGAAATCGATAATAATAATTCCGCCCAAATTACGCAGTCGCAATTGACGCGCCACCGCAGCGGCGGCCTCCAGATTGGTCTTATAGATCGTCTCTTCCAGATTGCGATGCCCCACAAAACCGCCGGTATTCACATCCACCGTGGTCATCGATTCGGTTTGCTCCACCACCAGATACCCGCCGGATTTTAAATCCACGCGCGGGTGCAACGCCCGGCTGATTTCGTCCTCGATGCCATACAGATCAAACAGCGGACGTGTGCTTTGATACAAGGTCAATACCGGCGCCACTTCAGGCACAAATTCGGCGGCAAATTGCCGCATCGCCACTTCGGCATCCGGCTCGTCCACCAGCACCTTATCGACAGGACCTCGCACCAAATCCCGCAGTGCTGCCAGATACAAAGGCAAGTCGGCATGCACGACAGCAGGAACCGGCGCCTCTGCAATTTGCGCCTGCACGGTAAGCCACAGACGCGATAGAAACACCGCATCGGCCGCCAACTCTTCTTCGCCGGCGGCTTCTGCAGCCGTGCGCACAATAAAGGCGCCACCAATGCCCGCCTGCTCTTGTACGCTCAGCATCAGTTGATGCAATTGCTCGCGGACGGCTTCGTCTTCAATGCGTACCGAAATACCGATGTGCGGATCGCTTTCTGGCATATACACCAAATAACGCGATGACAGTGATAACTGCGTTGTCAGTCTGGCGCCTTTACTGCCAATCGGGTCTTTTGCAACCTGCACGACCACTGCATCGCCTTCGCGCACCAGCGTCTGAATCAAAGGAGGCTCCTCCCCCAACGGCACACGACCGGCCATCATGTCCGACACATGAATAAAGCTGGCGCGATCCAAACCGATATCCACAAACGCGGCTTGCATGCCGGGCAACACGCGAACCACCTTGCCGCGGAAAATGTGCCCCACCAAGCCGCGCTGATGCATGCGCTCAATGCGCACTTCCTGCAACATGCCGCCGTCGACGACCGCAACGCGCGTTTCACCGGCGGCCACATTAATCAGAATTTCAGTGCCCACCCGCACGCTCCTGAAACGTCATGACCCCATGCTGCACAAGCAACGCCGCCGTCTCGCACAAGGGCAAGCCGACGACGGCAGAATAACTGCCTTCAATGCGCTCAATAAACACCGCACCCAAACCCTGAATACCGTAGGCTCCGGCCTTATCGAGCGGCTCACCACTGGCCCAGTACGCTTGTGCATCGGACCGGCTGATGCTGTTCATTCGCACGCGCGTCGTCACGCAACACAAACTCATGCCGTGCGGTGACAACACGGCCACGCCGGTATGCACCCGATGCCAGCGCCCTGACAACCTGTCCAACATGCGCATGGCATCCTGTTCGTCCGTCGGTTTACCCAAAATACAACCGTCCATGACCACGGCCGTGTCGGCAGCCACAATAACCTGCTCAGCGAGGACGGCCTCGTCCTGCATCAAGCAGGCTTCCGCTTTTGCCCGCGCCAAGCGCTGCACATAGGCCACGGGATCTTCACCGCTTAACGGCCGTTCATCAATATCGGTTGAGCGCTGCTGACAGCTCACGCCAATTTGCGCGAGCAATGCCTTGCGCCTTGGCGATGCGGATGCGAGACAAATCGGCCGGCTCATGCGATTACATCCGCTGTGCCGGCATCAAGGCCAACTGCATGCGCCGCAACAAAACGCGCACACCGGGCCAGCACAACGCCGTCATCACCGCCGGCAACAAATACCACATGCCATCGGCGGCCGTGCCGCGCATATTGTGCAGCCAGTGATACACCAATTGATGCAGACCCGCCAACACCAGCATGACCAGCACTTGCTGCAGCATAGAGAACATACGCAAGCGCTGATAACTGACCTGACAAATATAGGCAATCAACGCCAGCGACAAGGCCTGCTGACCGAGCACCCCGTCACTCACACCATCCATCAGCAAACCCACCAACCAGGCCACGCCCACGCCCACTTGAGCCGGTAGCGCCACCACCCAATACACCAGCACCAATACAATCCAGATAGGCCGCAACCACAACCAGTGATTCGGCAGCGGCAGCACCGACAACCACGCCGCCACCAACAAACTGCCTATGACCAGGCTCCAATGGCCAGACTCAGCGTGCCTCATCGCTGGGCACCTCATCGCTGTCGGTCACGGCACTCTCGTCAACGGCCGCAGCAGGCGACATGATTTCACCGCGAAACACAATCAATACATAACGACTGCGATCAAGCCACGCGGTTGGCTGCGCGCGCACAATCAAAAACGGTTTGCCCGGATCGTGCTTGACCATCGTGACGCGCGCCACCGGATACCCGCCAGGAAAGCGCCCACCCAAACCGGAGGTTTCCAGCAAATCCCCTTCCTGAATATCCACGGTTGCGGCCACGTGCGGCAAATCCATCACATCCGACAAGCCCGTGCCTTCAGCAATGGCACGCACCCCATTGCGACCGATGCGTACCGGCACGGCATGCGACGGATCGGTGATCAACAGCACGCGACTGCTCGAAGGCAACACCTCCACGACCTGCCCCATCAGTCCGTGTGCATCAATCACCGGCTGCCCCACAATCACGCCATCATCGCCGCCACGGTTAACCCACACCGAATGACTGCGCGGATCGGGTGATATCGCGGTAATTTCGCTCACCAACACGGCCGATTCAATCGGTGCGGAAGAACGCAGCAATTCACGCAAACGGGAGTTTTCAGCCACCACGGACGCCATGGTTTGAAGGCGCGAACGCAACACCAGCATTTCAATGCGCAACGCGTCGTTTTCTTCCATCAACTCGGATCGACTGCGCGTCAGGCGCCGGGTGTTATTGGTCAGGCGCGAAGGAATATCCGCCAGCCAATGAATCGGCTGACTTAAATAAGATAATGAATATCGAACCGGGCCGAACAGCCCGAAGTGGATATCGCCGGCAATCAGTGCCAGTGCGAGCAAGCCCAGCACCAGAATACGGGCACTGGCCGACGGCCCCTTAACGAATAACGCTCTGATAGCACTGCCCCCCGCAACACACCCGCTCCCAGATACCTGCTCACAATGCTGCGTATTATTCGGTCGAGAGCAAATCCAGGTCGTGCTTGTCCATCATTTCCAGCGCGCGTCCGCCGCCCCGCGCAACGCAGGTGAGCGGATCTTCGGCAATCGTCACCTTCAAGCCGGTTTCTTCACTGATCAAGCGATCCAAGCCACGCAACAAAGCGCCACCACCGGTGAGCACAATGCCCGATTCGGCAATATCCGATGCCAACTCAGGCGGCGACTGCTCCAGTGCATTTTTCACCGCACCCACAATCGCCGTTAACGGCTCTTGCAAGGCTTCAAGAATTTCATCGCTGTTCAAAGTAAAGCTTTTCGGTACACCTTCGGCCAGGTTACGACCACGCACATCAATTTCACGCAGATCATCGCTCGGGAATGCGCAACCGATTTCTTTCTTGATGCGCTCGGCCGTACCGTCACCGATCAGGCTGCCGTAATTACGACGCACGTGCGTCACAATCGCTTCATCAAAACGATCACCGGCCACTTTCACGGAGTTGGCATACACAATACCGTTCAACGAAATAATCGCGATTTCCGTGGTACCGCCACCCACATCCACCACCATCGAACCGGAGGCTTCTTCCACATTCAAACCGGCGCCAATCGCAGCGGCCATCGGCTCTTCAATCAAACGCACGTCGCGCGCACCGGCACCGTAAGCCGATTCGCGAATCGCACGGCGCTCGACTTGTGTGGATTGACACGGCACGCAAATCAACACGCGCGGACTCGGACGCATCCAACTGTTCTCGTGCACACGCGCAATAAAATACTGCAGCATTTTTTCAGTCACTTGGAAATCGGCGATCACGCCGTCTTTTAATGGACGAATCGCCATGATGTTGCCGGGCGTGCGGCCGAGCATGCGCTTGGCTTCCGTGCCGACGGCTTCAACGGTTTTCTGACCGTTGTGAATCCGGATCGCCACCACCGAGGGCTCATCGAGAACAATGCCCTTGTCGCGTACGTAAATGAGTGTATTGGCCGTGCCCAAATCGATGGACAGGTCGTTTGAAAAAAGGCCGCGAATTCGCTTGAACATAGACTCGTTTTTACCTGCAAAGGCCGTCCAAAACGACCCCTAATTATGGTGAATGGCCTGCATTAACCCGCATGACGGCAGCAGCTAGGGAAATGTAGCAACCGCGGGGATACAGGGCAAGGCGCAAATATGATAACTTATCCGGCTTTTCAGCGGTATTTCGCAGGCAATGCAAGCGCGATACCGATAAAACCGTTAGGCATGATAGCACGCGGCCGTCACGCGGCTGCAGGCATCCGACCGCAGGAATACACCATGATTGATCGCCAAACCGTCAGCCGGGTAGCCGAACTGGCCCGCATCCGCGTCACCGAGGATGAAATCCCCGAACTGACCCAACGCCTGGGCAACATTCTGGCCATGGTCGATACCCTGCAAGCCGCCGATACCCGGGACATTGCCCCCTTGTCGAACCCGCTGGACGCCACCCAGCGCCTGCGCGCCGACGCCGTCACCGAGCCCAACCAACGCGATACCTTGCTGGCCCTGGCCCCGGCCAGCGATCAAGGCCTGTTTCTTGTCCCCCGCGTAATCGAGTGAGTCGCATGCTGCATTTAAAGACCTTACGTGAATTGAGCAACGGCCTCGCCCAAGGCGACTTCAGTGCCGAAGAGCTCACCCGGCATTTTCTGGCGCGCATTGAGCGTCTGAACCCGGCCTATAACGCCTTTATTACCGTCACCGCCGAACAGGCCATCGCCCAAGCCAGGGCCGCCGATCAGGCCCGCCGCGATGGCAAGGCCGGTGCATTGACCGGCATTCCACTCGCCCAGAAAGACATTTTTTGCACCGAGGGCGTGCGCACCTCCTGCGCCTCGCGCATGCTCGACAACTTCATTGCCCCCTACAACGCCACCGTGGTCAGCCGCCTGAACGAGGCCGGCATGGTGATGCTCGGCAAAACCAATATGGATGAGTTCGCGATGGGCTCGTCGAACGAAACCAGTTGGTACGGCCCGGTACGCAATCCGTGGAATACCGACTGCGTGCCCGGCGGCTCATCGGGCGGCTCGGCCGCCGCCGTGGCCGGTCGCCTGGCACCCGCTGCCACCGGCACCGACACCGGCGGCTCCATTCGTCAGCCTGCGGCACTGTGCGGGCTCACCGGTTTGAAGCCCACTTACGGGCGCGTCTCGCGCTGGGGCATGATCGCGTTTGCCTCCAGCCTCGATCAGGCCGGCCCCATGACCCAGACCGCCGAAGACGCAGCCCTGTTGTTACAAGCCATGGCCGGCTTTGATGAGAAAGACTCCACCAGCATGGACGAACCCGTCCCCGACTATGCCGCCACCCTCAATGCACCGCTCACCGGTCTGCGTGTCGGC
This sequence comes from Pseudomonadales bacterium, assembly GCA_036568505.1. Classification (GTDB taxonomy): domain Bacteria; phylum Pseudomonadota; class Gammaproteobacteria; order Pseudomonadales; family M0112; genus M0112. The sequence goes on from DATCSK010000037.1 coordinate 67,738, forward strand.
GTGCCTGCCGAATACTTCAGCGCAGGCCTCGATGCCGCCACCGGTGCCGCCGTGCACGCCGGTTTGAAACAACTCGAAACACTCGGCGCCACGCTGGTCGATATTTCACTGCCGCACACCGAGCTCGCCGTGCCGGCGTATTACGTGATTGCACCGGCCGAGTGTTCCGCCAACCTGGCGCGCTTTGATGGCGTGCGTTACGGCTACCGCTGTGAAAACCCCGAAGACTTGCACGACCTCTACACCCGCACACGGTCCGAAGGCTTTGGGCCCGAGGTCAAACGCCGCATTCTGGTGGGCACCTATGCCTTGTCGGCCGGTTTTTACGATGCCTACTACCGCAAAGCCCAGCAAGTGCGCCGCCTGATTCGCAACGACTTCAGCGATGCCTTTGCCTCGGTCGATGTCATTGCCGGCCCGGCATCGCCCTCGCCGGCCTTCAAACTAGGCGAAAAAACCGCCGACCCGGTGGTGATGTATTTAGAAGATGCCTACACCATTCCCACCAACCTCGCCGGCCTGCCGGCCCTGTCGATTTCCGCCGGATTGGTGAATGGCAAACCCGTTGGCCTGCAACTGATCGGCCCGCATTTCTCCGAAGCCAAGCTATTGAATGTGGCGCATCAGTTCCAGCAAGCGACCGACTGGCACACGCAAATGCCTGCTGCCGTCGCCGGAGGTGATGCATGAATTGGGAAACCGTGATTGGGCTGGAAGTGCACGTGCAACTGGCCACGCAATCGAAAATCTTCAGTGGTGCGGCCACCCGTTTTGGCGCTGCACCTAACACGCAAGCCTGTGCCATTGATTTGGCATTACCCGGCACTTTGCCGGTACTCAACGAAGACGCCTTGAAAATGGCCATCCGGTTTGGCTTGGCCATTGATGCCGAGATCGGCCAAACCAGCGTGTTCGACCGCAAAAACTACTTTTACCCCGATTTGCCCAAGGGCTATCAAATCAGCCAACTGCACCACCCGATCGTGGGCCTGGGGCATCTCGACATTACGCTCGGTGATGGCCGCCAAAAACGCATCGGCATTACCCGGGCGCATCTGGAAGAAGACGCCGGCAAATCATTGCACGAAGATTTTCACGGCATGACCGGCATTGATTTAAACCGTGCCGGCACGCCCTTGCTCGAGATTGTCTCGGAACCCGAGATTCGCAATGCCGAAGAAGCCGTCGCGTATTTGAAATCGATTCACTCGCTGATTCGTTATCTGGGCATTTCAGACGGCAACATGGCCGAAGGTTCCATGCGTTGCGATGTGAACATTTCGCTGCGCCCGCAAGGCCAAACCGAGTTTGGCACCCGCACCGAAATCAAAAACGTCAATTCCTTCCGCTTTGTTGAAAAAGCCATTGCGCACGAAGTCGAACGCCAACGCGACATTCTTGAAGACGGCGGCCGCATCGTGCAGGAAACCCGCCTGTACGACGCCGATCGCGATGAAACCCGCTCCATGCGCAGCAAGGAAGTCGCCAACGATTACCGTTATTTCCCCGAGCCTGACTTGCTGCCCATCATTGCCGACGATGCCTTGATTGCCTCGATTCGTGCCAGCATGCCCGAACTGCCTAACGCCAAGCAGGCGCGTTTTATCCGTGAATACGGTTTGTCGGCTTACGATGCGGCCGTGCTGTCGGCCAGCCGCGATACGGCCGATTACTTTGAAGCCGCCGCCCGCGCCTGCGATGACGCCAAGCTCGCCGCCAACTGGGTCATGGTGGAAGTGTCGGCGCAACTGAATCGCCATGAACTCGATATCACAAACTGCCCGGTATCGGCAGCTGACTTGGGCGGCCTGATTGCCCGCATCAAAGACCAGACCATCTCCGGCAAAATTGCCAAAACCGTGTTCGAGGCGATGTGGGCCGGCGAAGGCGATGCCGACACCATCATTGCCGCACGCGGCTTGAAGCAGGTCTCCGATACCGGCGCACTCGAAGCCATGGTCCATGACGTCGTCGCCAACAACCCCGAGCAAGTCGCGCAATACCGCGCTGCCCCCGAAGACAAGCGCAAAAAATTGCTCGGTTTTTTTGTCGGTCAAATCATGAAAGCCAGCCAAGGCAAAGCCAACCCGCAGCAAATCAATGCCCTGCTGCTGGCCGCCCTTGATGCGTAATCCCTTGATGCCCACTTGATAACGGAAATCCCCATGACCACCACGCCACACAAAAAAGACAAGCAGAAAGTCATTGACGAGGTCTGGACCGAAGAACACATTCGCTCGTTCCTCAACATCATGCCTATCGCCGGTCTGGATGCCGATCACCACCGCCTGCTGCGCGCCTACCAAAGCATGCGGCTGGAGGATTTCGAGCAATTCATCGGCTTTTTTATCGCCGCCGGTGGCAACATCAATGCCACCGACCCCAAGGGCCAAAGCCTGTTGGCCATTGTGCGCCAACACCGCCACGGCGAACCCTATGCCACTATTTTGCAAGCCGCGGGAGCAAACGGCTGATTCTGCTGTCCAAACGCGTATCGGCTGATACGCCGTGGCTCCCATGTCATTCAATGCGAGGTCACTATGCGCTTTAACAGTATTGTTGTTGCTTTCATTTTCTCGGTCACCGTTCTCTTCAGCTTCCATGCTCAGGCGGCCATTCCCGTTACCGCCCTGCCCGGAGAAACCCCCACACTCGCCCCCATGCTGAAAAAGAGCATGCCCGCAGTGGTCAACATCGCCACCTCCGGCACCGTCAAAGTACAAAACCCCTTATTGGACGATCCGTTCTTCCGGGAGTTTTTCTTTCGCGGCCAAAAACCCGAGCCGAAAGAACGCCGCACCCAGTCCATTGGCTCCGGCGTCATCGTGGATGCCAAGAAAGGCTATGTGCTGACCAATCAGCACGTGATTGCCGATGCCGACGAAATCTTCGTGATTTTTCAGAGCAACCAACGCGTCCCCGCCAAATTGATCGGCTCGGACAAAGCCACCGACATCGCGGTACTGCAAGTTGAAGCCAAAAACCTGGTCGCCCTGCCCATGACGGATTCCGATGCGGTCGAAGTCGGCGACTTTGCCGTGGCCATCGGTAACCCGGTCGGTCTGGGTCACACCGTCACCTCCGGCATCATCAGTGCCGTGGGTCGTAGCGGCTTGGGCATTGAAGAGTACGAAGACTTCATTCAAACCGATGCATCGATCAACCCCGGCAACTCCGGTGGTGCCTTGATCAACCTCAAGGGCGAATTGATCGGCATTAACACCGCGATTTATTCACGCACCGGCGGCAATATCGGCATCGGCTTTGCCATCCCGATCAACATGGCGCGCAGCGTGATGGATCAACTGCTGGAGCACGGCGAAATCAAACGCGGCATGCTCGGCGTGCAAATTCAGGACTTAACGCCTGAACTGGCCGAAGCCATGGATGTCAAAGTCGGCAATGGCGCATTGATTTCAAGCGTGGTCGATGGCAGCGCTGCCGACAAAGCCGGCCTGAAACAAGGCGATATCATTACCGCACTCGATGGCACGGCGATTGATGATGCCAGCAGCTTGCGCAACCGCGTGGGCTTAAAGCGCATCGGCGACACCATCAAACTGTCGGTGCTGCGCGATGGCAAAGCCCTCACCGTGAAAGCCGTGATTGGTGACATGCCGGAAGCCGCCGTAGCCACCGAAGAAGAGCTGCCGCGCTTGGCCGGCGCGCACTTTGGCGCCGGCATGCCCGACAACCACCCGTTGCAGGGCAAAGTCGAAGGCGTCTACATCACCGAGGTCGACCCGGGCAGCGCCGCATGGCGTGCCGGTTTACGCCCCGGCGATGTGATTGTCAGCGTTAACAAAAAGGCCACCAAAACCGTCAAGGAGCTGTCAAAGCTGGCCGGCAAATCCAACGGCAATTTACTGCTGTACGTGCGGCGCCCCGAAGGCGCGTTGTACATTGTGATTGGCTGATCGCGGCCATAAAAAAAGCCCGGCTTAACGCGTTAAGCCGGGCTTTTTTATGGCTTCGCAACGGCTTATTCCAGCCCTTTGGCATTAAAAAACAATACGCTATCGTCAACGAACGTCACCTTGATCCACTTTTTGTTATTGCCCCACTGACAACGCTTGCCGCCCAGAATGTCGGTGCATTCGCCCGGCGCGCCCAGAATCGATTTCACTTCATCGAAGGGTTGTCCAATCAATAACTGATCATAGTGCTGTTTATCCACACGACTGCAGGCAAGCAACAATAAACACGCACCGATCACACACCACGTTTTAGCCGACATGCACCGAACCCTCACGATCCCAATAAATATCAACCCGCTCCAGGCGCTTTTCACGGCGATCGAATTCAAAAAACGCCACGCCCTGATGCCGTTCGCCGGATTGTTCCATGGTGATGGAGGCCGACACGGTGTACCCGGCCACCAACAATTTTTCGACGCGCATTTGCATGCCGCCCAAGGCGTTCACGAACTGATCGGGCGATACACTCGCCTCACCCACCGGGCAACGAATGCCGCGATTGCGCGCCGCAAACAAATCAAACACGCGCACCGGCTGTGCGGTGTTCACGGCATCCACAAACCGGTGCACCGTGTCTTTACCCTTCATGCCAATACCCAGAAAGCCACGGCTGAAACCCAGCATGCCGCCCATGCCCTGAATGCGGAACATGCGCCAACCCAATTGCAGCAACACCGGCCATGCCGCACGGCCGCATTCCATCACTTGCCGGATCATCGGCATCAATTCCCAGTGTGCGGCCAGTCGTACAATTTTCCACTCGGCACCTTCGAGCTGGCACTCGTACAGCAAATGCATCGGCACACGCACCGTCACGCCTTCGGCCATGGTGATCTCGATGGTGAGATCGCGCACCACGTCGTGTGCGCACACCACATCGCGCTCGACCTGAAATTGAATGGTGTTCGGTGCAATAAAGGTATCGAAAAAGCGCTCCAGCGGGCCGCTGCCGCGACGACCGGATCGTGCATCGAACACGCCGCTGACGTGTGCTGCCGAACCGACCGGGTCTTCGACCACGTTATAGCGGGCAAAAATCGCAATCCAGGCCGCGCGATCGTGCACGGCGACTGCCGCCGGCGAGCGATTCACCAAGGTCAGCAAGGTTTCGCGTGAAGGGGTTTCGATTGTCATGGCCATTTCATCCTCGGAGCGATGCGACTATTCTAGCAGCTGATACACGCCAAATCGGAGACCTGCCGCATGAATGCCTTTCTGCACGGCGCCGGATATTTATGGCAAGGCCTGCGCCTGATGGGAAGGCCGGGCCTGCGACGCTGGGTGATGATGCCGATTGCCGTCAGCGCGCTGATTTACGCCCTGCTGTTCATGCTGGCAGCCAATACCTTGCTGCCCGAGCTCAACGCCTGGCTCGACACCCTGCCCGACTGGCTGCAATTTTTGCGCGGCGTGATCTTTGTCATCCTCGTGATTGCCGGGCTGCTGCTGATGGCCTTGAGTTTTACGCTGATTGCCAACCTGATCGGCAGCCCGTTTAACGGCCTGCTGGCCGAAGCACTGATCCGTGAGCGCGCACCGGCACTGCTGCCTCGCCACGCGCCATCGCTACTGAAAAGCAGCCTGCTCGGCGTGAGCCGCGAGGGCCGAAAACTATTCTGGATGGCTCGCCGCGCACTGCTGCTGGTGGCGGTGTGGCTGCTCTCGCTGCTGCTGCTTTGGGTGCCCGGCGTGAATCTGGTGATCGGCAGCCTCATCACCGCGCTGTGGTTTGTGTTTGGCGCATGGGCGATGAGTGTCGAGTATTGCGATTACCCGCTCGATGCCACCGGCCAACCGTTTGCCGCACTGCCGCAATGGCTGCAACAGCACCGCCTGCACAGCTTGGGCCTGGGCGCGGCCACCGCGCTGTGCGCCATGGTACCGTTTGCCAATATTCTGGTGATGCCCGCCGCGGTCTGTGCCGGCACCCTGCTGTGGCTTGATGCACAGACTACAAAGTCGCAATAGACCCGTGTTAAGGTCAACCTATTCACCCATTCCGAGGACTCTCTCATGCGTATCGCCTGCCTTGCCCTGCTGATGACCCTGCTGCCACTGGCCGGCTGCGAATCCACCTATTACAGCGCCATGGAAAAAGTCGGCATTCACAAGCGTGATATTTTTGTCGATCGCATCGAAGACGTGAAAGAAGCGCAAATCGAAGGCCAGGAGCAATTCAAAAGCGCGCTTGAGCAGTTCCAGAAAACCGTCAACTTTGATGGCGGCCATCTGCAACAGGCCTACGAGGAACTGAATGCCGAATACGAAGCCAGCGAAGACGCCGCCAACACCATTCACGAACGCATTGACGCGGTGGAATCGGTGGCCGAAGCCTTGTTTGATGAATGGGAAAGCGAACTCTCGCAATACACCAGCAGCAAGTTACGCCAGCAAAGCCAAACGCAGCTGAACGACACGCGCAAACGCTACAAGGCCTTGCTCGCCACCATGAAAACGGCCGAAAAGTCGTTAACCCCGGTGCTCAACACCCTGCGCGATAACACCCTGTACCTGAAGCACAACCTGAACGCGCAGGCGATTGCCTCATTGAAGAATGAATCCAATACCATCAAGACGGATGTGAATCGACTGATTGCCGACATGAACAAAGCGATCGCAGCATCCGACCGCTTTATTGCCGACTTTAAGAAAAACCAGCCGTAATCAGAAGCTTTTCACCAGCTCTTCCGGCGGGCGCTCGCAATCGAGCTTGCGCCCGAGCATTTCTTCAATGGCCGGCAGCAGGAATGCATCGTCCTCGCAGGCAAAACTGATCGACACACCGCTGGCACCGGCACGGCCGGTACGGCCAATGCGGTGCACGTAATCTTCCGGGTCTTCCGGCAGTGTGTAGTTGATCACGTGGCTGATGCCGTCGATGTGAATGCCGCGACCGGCGACATCGGTGGCCACCAATACCTGAATTTTGCCTTCGCGCAAATCCTCGAGTGTGCGGGTGCGTTTGGCTTGCGCCACCTCACCCGACAACATACCGCAATTGATGCCGTCACGGCGCAGGTGATCGTGCAGGTCGCGCGTGGTGTCGCGACGGTTGGCAAAAATAATGGTGCTTTCAACGTGCGATTGACGCAGCACGTTCAACAGCAGCTTGTATTTGTTTTCAGCCGAAACAATGTAGACCTTTTGATCAACGGTGTCGGTGGCCACGCTTTCCGGCTCAATTTCGACCATCACCGGGTCTACCGTCCACTGCGACGACAGGTTCATCACATCGGGCGTGAAGGTGGCACTGAACAACAAGGTTTGCCGATAGCCCTTCTTCGGCGTATGGCGAATGATTTGCTTCACCTGCGGAATAAAGCCCATGTCGAGCATGCGATCGGCTTCATCAATCACCATGATTTCAACGCGATCCAGATACACTTCGCGGTTTGATACAAAATCGAGCAGGCGGCCCGGCGTTGCCACCAGAATATCGGTCACGCGCTTTTGCAGCACATTGCGTTGACGCTCGTAATCGACACCGCCAATCAACAGGCACACATTCAAGCCGGCATGACGGGTCAGTGCCTCGGCATCGCGGGCGATCTGCATGGCCAACTCGCGCGTCGGCGCAATCACCAAGGCACGCGGCTCACCCTGATAACGCTCGTGATCGAGCTCACGACTCAGCAAATCGTTGATCACCGCAATCAAAAAAGCAGCCGTCTTGCCGGTGCCGGTTTGTGCCTTGCCAATCACATCAATGCCTTGCAGGGCATAGGGCAGGGTTTTCGCTTGAATCGGTGTGCAGGCTTCAAAGCCCAGGTGCTGGACGGCTTGTAAAATCTCGCCGCGCAGCGGCAATTCCGAAAAAAGCACCCGCGGTTCGGGGGCTGCGGTGGGCTCGGGGGTGTCGCTCATACTCGTGTCATCCTCATAATGAGCCTCATTCTAATAGGCTCACCCCCAAAACAACAGGCCATTCAGCGCGAGCGGGCACTCGCGTAGCGATACAGACAATCATCAAGGCTCACATAACGCCCCCCCCGCCGATGAACAGCAAGGCCAGCAACATCACAAAATAGGTGGCCGCAAACTCGATGCCGTTATTGAGTACCACCAAGTTGCCCGTCTCGGTCAGCCACTCGTAATGGCCGTGCTCACGCAACAGGCTTTTAGCCGCACTCAAGCGCTCGCCCACTTCCACACTGTTGGCAAGGCTCTCTTGCGCCCCCGGGAACTTCACCAGTGCCAATACCTTGGCAATGCTGCTGTCGGGATTGGATGGCGCCACCGCAAACCAGCCGTTTTGCCAATGCGCGGTGACTGCGGCCACCCACATGGTGGCCATCAAGGGAATGGTGGTTAACCGTGTCGCCAGCCCCAACAACAACGCAAACCCGCCGCCGATTTCAGCCGCAATCGCAAGGCTTGCCATCACAGCCGGCATTGGCAAACCCAACCCCCCAATCGGCATTACCGAACCACGCCACCGTGCTGTCAAAATGCGCGAGCTTGTTAAATCCTGCCATTAAAAAGATGGGTGCCAGATACAGCCGCAGGCATAACGCCGGCAGACCATCAACGCGTTGCAGGCAGGCAATGGCGCGTTGGTACACGTTAAACAGGGAATGCATGGCGAGGCTCCTTAAAGCATGCGCCTATGACCGTACTCACACCAAGAAGTTCAAATAGCGCATTGAAATGGATCACCCTGCCCACTGATATATTCGGCTGTCGCGTCTACGCGAAGCCCATTACTGCGGCAGTGCCGAGCAGAACCCAACAAAATAGCGGCTTACAAGCCGAAAAGACGTTTTCTATTACTACGACAGCTGTCGCATTTGCCGGAAACCAAAAACAAGGCTTGCAACTAACTCACTGATTAAAGGATACTTTCATTAAATTAGGGGTGTCGCAGTAATTATTACTGCGACACAGACAAAAGCGACAGCTGTCGCAGAATTAACTGTTAGCGGGCCATTGACTCATCGATGGAAAAATATTTAGAACCTATTTTTGAAAGTTTCGAACCTCTAAACGAAGACGAAGTTTCGGAAATTGAGCGCAGCTCCGGGGTTAAGCTGCCATCGAATTATAGGAATTTCTTGTTGAAGTATGGGAGATGCATGTTTTCAGTCGAAGCATCAATTGAAACTGGAAGCGAGGAAATTGATATTTTAACCTGGATGGGTGGACGGGAAAACGGAAACAT
>DATCSK010000038.1:0-3979 GCA_036568505.1 Pseudomonadales bacterium
CTGCCATGCGTGGTAGGGGCAGAGAATGGAGTCGCCAACAATCTGGTTGCCGCTTTTGACAATGCTGGCCGAGGTGCTTTTGGCCAAGTGCGTGCCCATGTGTTTGCAGTAGGCATCGAGCAATACGATGCGCCCGCTCTGGCCGCGGTAGAGCACCATTTCTTTGCCGAAAAATTCGATGCCAATGGGGCCGTTATCGAGTTCGCTGGCTTCGGCAATCACAAACCAGCCACGGGGATAGGTGTGTGGGCCCAAGCCGTATTCGGCGCCCAGTGCTTTTGCTTGAAGGCTCATGCGGGTCTCCTGCAGAGGGTTCAACGAGTTGTTCAATATAGTGACGGCATAGGGTACAACAAAAAAGGGGGCCTAAGCCCCCTTTTATATCAGCGTGTCGCGGTTCAGGCCGCTTTTTGCTTGCCTGCGCGGCCACGTACAAAGGCGCCGAGGTCAACGTCTTTCATCAGTTTTACCCAGGTCGTCCATTTGTCGGGCCAGGTCAGCGGGTCGCCATTGGCATCCAGATACCAGCTTTGGCAACCGCTGGCCCACACGGTTTTGCCCATTTTGGATTTCAGCATGGCATGCCAGCTGTCGACGGCGGCAGGCGTGGCTTCAATGGTGTCCAGTGTGCCGGCCTGCCATGCCTTGATCAGGCCAAGGCAGTAATCGGCCTGAATTTCGCTCATCGCGATCACCGAGTAGTTGCCGATCGGTGAGTTAGGGCCGAGCATCAAAAAGAAGTTAGGAAAGCCGGGAATGCACAGCGAGCGGTAGGCGTGGATTTTCTTTTCCCACGCTTGGTCGATCGACAGGCCGTTGCGGCCGGTGAATTCCATGGGGCGCATGAAGGCGGCCGGGTCAAAGCCGGTGGCCAGCACCAGAATATCGAGCGCATGGGTTTTGCCGTCTTTGGTGACCACGCCTTGCTCGTTGATGCATTCAATGCCCTCGGTGACCAAGTGTGCGTTGGGTTTTTGAATGGCGTCGTAGAAGGTGCCGTTCATCACCACGCGCTTGCAGCCGAATTTGTATTTGGGCATGAGTTTTTCGCGCAGCACCGGGTCTTTTACGCGCTGCGCCAGATTGCGGCGCGAGTTCCAGGCAAACAGTTTGTGCATTAACTTGTCCCACCAGCTGTCGCCGGTGAGTGCGGTGGTGCCCTGCTGGAAAATGCGCAACGAAATGTTTTTAACGCGCATCATGCGCGAGGGTTTTTCACGGAATCGCTGCTTGGCTTTGTCGTCGTAGACTTTGTTATCAACGTGCACAATCCACTGCGGCGTGCGTTGGAACACGGTGACCTCGGTGCCGGCGGTGTTGATCAGCTCGGGGATCAACTGCACGGCGGAGGAACCCACGCCGATCACGCCGATTTTCTTGTTCTTGAAATCAACGTCATCGCGCCACTGCGACGAGTGCATGCTGATGCCTTTGAAGGTGTCGAGGCCTTTGATGTCCGGGAATGCCGGCTTGTGCAAAATGCCGGTGGCCGAAAACAGCAGGTCGGCGACATAAGTATTGCCCTGCGTGGTTTTAACCGTCCATTGCTGGCTGTTGTCGTCGTACACGCAGCTGGTCACGCCTTCGTTGAGCTTGGTGCATTGGTCGACACCGTACTTTTCATACACCATTTTGAAGTACTGAAAAATCTGGCTGCCGTCGGCGAACATTTTGTTCCACTCGGGCCAGGGTTCGAACGAATAGGTGTAGGCGTGCGAGGGCACGTCGCAGGCGATGCCGGGGTAGCGGTTTTCGCGCCAGGTGCCGCCAACGGTTTGGGCTTTCTCGAGCAGGGTGACGTTGGTAATACCGGCTTGGCGCAGCTTGATGACGACCGCAATGCCGGTCATGCCGGCACCGATGACGACGACGGAAGGGTTCTTTTTATTGCTCATACCGGTTCCTGCTGGGGTCATGGTGAATACTGGAATGACAGCATAGGCCAGCCCGGCGCCTGCCGGAATGACGGTTTTGTCAGCAAACTTGATATTTTACGACAGCCATTTAATGGGCGGGGTCGGTGAACATGCTTCCGTTGATAAAGCGGATGCGCTCTTTCATCTGCGCGGTGATCGGGTAGTCGTCTTCCAGGCTCCAGCTGAGCAGGGTGGCCACGCACAGGCCAACGGCCATCTCGGTCAGGGTCTCGGGGCTAAAGCCGGGCTTGAGCATGCCGGCGGTTTTGGCGTCGGTCATGATTTGGTGGATCACGCCGGTGAACTGCTCTTTTTGCTGGCGCTGCATCTCGCGGTCGCCGGTGCCGCTGATCAAATAGAGGTTCAGCAGGGTCTTGTAGTGAGCACTGACTTTCTCTAAAGACTTAGCCACGCTTAAAAGGCAATATTCCATGCGCTTGCGCGGGTCGGCTTGGCGCTTGAAGTCCTCGCGAAAGATCGCGTACGCATTGCCGCTGAAAGTGCTGGCAATGTGTTGCAGTAAATGGTCTTTGGTGGGGAAGTGATTAAAGAAGGTTTTATGGGCAATATCGGCTTCTTTAATAATAGAAGCGACGCTGGTTTCATTCACGCCCTGCTCTTCGAACAGCTTGAGTGCGGCCTCGGTAATGCGGTCGCGGAACTCCAGCTTGCGGCGTTCGATGCGGTTGAGCTCGGGGTTGTCAGACACGGCGGCGCCCTTTGGTGGTGTTGATAAATATACTGCAATATACCGGTATATTGAAGCCCTTTCCGAGCGCCCGAGGGCCGGGTCAATGCCGTGACTGCCCTGCGCTGAGGCAGGCGGATGGCAACAATTTAATTGAGCCATAGTCGTATACCATAGTATATTTAAACATATTGATATATTTATAAGAAGGACGCGGTCATGAAGCGGCTCGACGGCAAAATCGCCCTGATTACCGGTGCCAGCTCCGGCATTGGTGCGGCCTGCGCACTGCGCTTTGCCGAAGAAGGCGCCACCGTGGTGGGCTTCGATCGGAATGAAGCGGCCAGTGGCGATTGGCCTGCGGCCGTGGCGCTGCAGCCGGACTCTTTCTTTATACAGGGCGATGTCACCGATGACGATGCGGTGGCCGCTGCCGTCCAGCGTACTAACAAGCAGCTCGGCCGCATTGATATTCTGGTGAACTCGGCCGGTGTCGCCGGCATTGGCCCGGTGCATCTGGCCGACCCTGCCGAGTTCGATCGCACCATCAACATTAATTTGAAAGGCACTTTTTTGCCGTGCCGGCATGTGCTGCCGATCATGATGGCGCAGCGTGCCGGCTCGATCATGAACTTGGCCAGCGTGGAAGGACTGGAAGCGCAAGAATTCGCAGCCCCCTATAACGCCTCCAAAGGCGGCGTGGTGTTGTTGAGCAAAAGCATGGCCATTGATTACGGCCGCTGGGGTATTCGGGTGAATGCGATTTGCCCGGGGTTTATTGCCACACCCATGTCGGCTGCGATGGAAGACCCGGTCTTGCGCGGCAAGGTTGAAGCCGCGCATCAGTTGGGGCGCATGGGCACGCCGCGTGAAGTGGCCCACGTGGCGTTGTTTTTGGCTTCTGATGAGGCCTCGTTTGTATCGGGCAGTGCCATGACGGTCGATGGCGGTTTTAACGCCGGCAAGCGATTCGGTATTGATGAAATGTATGGCCTGGCACCTCCCGCACAATAAACACTCACGGCAAATGCTATGAATACGCAGCAGTACGATGTCATTGTGATTGGTGCCGGTTCGGCCGGTTGTGCACTGGCGTATCGCTTGGCGAAAGACAGCGCGCTGCACGTTTTGTTGCTGGAAGCCGGCAGCGCCGCACGCAACCCGATGATGCACATGCCGCTCGGCTTTGCCTTTTTATTCAAGCCGCACAAAAACAATTGGGCGTATAAAACCCAACCCGAGCAACAGCTGAACCAGCGCCGTGTCGATTTGCCGCGCGGTAAAGTGTTGGGCGGTTGCAGTGCGATAAACGGCATGGTCTATATTCGCGGCCAGCGTGAAGACTTTGATCGTTGGGCGGCATTGGGCAATACAG
>DATCSK010000039.1:0-25255 GCA_036568505.1 Pseudomonadales bacterium
ACTGCCGTATGACCCGGAGACCGAAGCGTAAATCTTGCTGATACATAAAAATCGAATATTTTTATTTCAACCCTTTGATTCAGTCATTCCCGCGAAAGCGGTAATCCAGTGTTTTCTTTTGCTGGGTCCCCGCTTTCGCGGGGATGCCGATAACACTACTCCGGTAAACCCCAATCAATACCCGGCAAACCGCGCGCCTGTAAATAGTCGTTAACTTTCGAGAAATGCTTGCAGCCTAAAAACCCGCGATGCGCCGATAAGGGCGATGGGTGCGGCGCGGTCAGCACGCAATGGCGTTGACGATCAATAAACTGGCCTTTTTTCTGCGCGTAACTGCCCCACAGCAGGAACACAATGCCATCGCGCTCCCGGTTGAGTGCATCGATCACGCAATCGGTAAACGTCTCCCAGCCTTTGCCTTGGTGCGCACCGGCCTGGCCTTGCTCCACGGTCAGCACACTGTTGACCAGCAACACGCCCTGCTCGGCCCAATGCTGCAAATACCCGTGCGGCGGAATGGGCAAGCCCAGGTCATCGTGAATTTCCTTGAAGATATTTTTCAGCGACGGCGGCGGCTGCACATCGGGCATGACTGAAAAACACAGGCCGTGTGCCTGACCTTCACCGTGGTACGGGTCTTGCCCCAAGATCACCACGCGCACGGCATCGAACGGCGTTTGCTTGAACGCGTTGAACCAGTGCTCGGTGGCCGGATAAATCACTTTGCCCTTGCGCTTTTGTTCGCGCAGGAACTCGCGCAAGGCCTGCATGTAGGGCTTGTCGAATTCATCGCCAATGTGCGCGAGCCAGCCGGGCTCCAGATCAATGCGGCGTTGCGGTTGGTTGGGTTCGGTCATGCGGCCTCCGTTAACGGCTTACTATACCAGCGCATGCCTGATGCATGACTTGGGTCATTACCGCAGGCCGATTTTATGGAACAATACCGGCTTATTGATATCCCACAGGGCCAGCCCATGACCAGCCAAACCCCTTACCAAATGCTCGGCGGCGATGAAGGCATTCGCAAGCTGGCCGATGCCTTTTACGATGCCATGGACGAACTGCCCGAAGCGGCCACCATTCGCGCCATGCACGCCGAGAGCCTGACCGACATTAAAGAGAAACTGTACGAGTATTTATCGGGCTGGCTGGGTGGCCCGCACATCTACAAGGAAAAGCACGGTACCGTGTGCCTGACCGACCCACACAAGCCGTTTGCGATTGGCCCTGCCGAGCGCGACCAGTGGTTGCTGTGCATGGACAAGGCGCTGGAGCGCATTGAGGCCAGCGACGAGCTGCGCGCGATGCTCAAAGGGCCGTTTTATAACATCGCGGATTTCTTGCGTACGCGGGAAGAGTAAGCCCATCACGCAACCGTCATGCCCGCGCAGGCGGGAGTCCAGTGTCAAAAGGTTTGGATGCCCGCCTTCGCGGGCATGACGAATGGAGCGACCGGTAAAAGCTCTACTTGATCGAGGCGATCTCTTCCGCCGTTAATTCACGCCACTGCCCTTGGGGCAAATCACCCAGCACCAGCGCGCCGACTTGTTCGCGGTGCAGCGTCACCACGCGATTACCAAGAGCGGCCATCATGCGTTTGACCTGATGGTAGCGACCTTCGAATAAAGTGATGCGCACTTTGGTGTTGCTGATGCGTTCGAGTGCGGCGGGTAGGGTCGGTTTGGTTTCGCCTTGCAGCAACATGCCGTCACGGCAACGCAGCTCGGCATCGCGCGCCAAGGGTTCGGCCAAGGTCAGGCAATAACGTTTACCGCTGATGTTGCCGGGCTTGGTAATGCGATGCGCCCATTGGCCGTCGTCGGTCAGAATCACCAAGCCGGTGGTGTCTTGATCGAGCCGGCCGGCAATGACGAGACCGCCGCGCAACTCGGGCGGTAGTAAATCGGTCACCGGCGGGTAGGTATCCTCCACCGTTGAACACACGTAACCCGCCGGTTTATGCAGCATCAGGTAACGCGGGCCGGGTAACTGCAGTGTGTTGCCCTGATAGGTCACCTCGCTGGCAGGCTCTACCCGGGCGGCCGCATCGCGCACCAACGCGCCATCGACCTGCACCAATCCTTTGGCAATCGCTTTGCGGGCCTGTGAGCGGGTCAACTCGCTGCTGTCGCTGATGAATTTATCGAGTCGCATAAGGGCTTCTGTCGGTTTTGTCGGTCGCCTTGGTACCCGCCAGTCGGCGGCACTGGTACCATACAGCCTGCACGATAATAAAAAAGGGATTATGCATGATCTGCCGCCTGTTGCTCGCCTGCCTTGCCGCCGTTGCCATGAACGCTGCGGCACAAGAGTCCGCCACCCCAGCCCCGACCCAACACTACAGCGAGATCCGCAGCCCCTGCGCTCAATACAACCCTTTACGCAACGCCTATTTTGGCGACACTCATGTGCACACTTATTTATCGCTGGATGCCGGCCTGCAAGGCACCCGCACCACACCCGACCAGGCCTACCGCTTTGCCAAGGGCGAGCCGATCGGCCTGCAACCGTGGACCGATGACGGCAAACCCCTGCGCAGTTTGCAATTGGCTCGCCCACTCGACTTTGTGGCCATATCCGATCACGCCGAATTTTTAGGCGAGCAATACATTTGCCAAACGCCGGGTGCCGACGGTTACGACAGCTGGCAATGCGGTTTTTATCGTCGCGCACCCAGCGTGGCATTTATCTTTTTGAATATGCGTACCGCATGGGTGGCCGATCGTAATCAGCAAGGCCAAGCCTTGCCGATCAAACGCTTTGATTACTGCGGCCCGGACGGTTCGATTTGCCGCAATGCCGCCTCACACGGCTGGCAGGAGCTTCAACAAGCGGCCGAGACGCATTACGACCGCTCCAGCGATTGCCAGTTCACCACCTTCGTCGGTTACGAATGGTCGGGCGGCCCCAAAACCGAAAACCTGCACCGCAATGTGTTGTTCCGCAACAGCCAGGTTCCGGAACTGCCCTCGAGTTATCTGGATACCCCCGACCCGGAAGAACTCTGGGCCTACCTTGACCGCGAATGTTTGCAGCGCGGCAAAGGCTGCGACACGTTAACCATTCCGCACAATTCCAATGTCAGTAACGGCCGCATGTTTGCGCTCACCGAAAGCAATGGCAAACCGTTTACGGCCGAATACGCCAAAGCCCGCGAACAATTTGAACCGTTGATCGAAATATTCCAGCACAAGGGCGATTCGGAATGCAGCATTACCAGCAGCGATGAACAATGCGGTTTTGAAAAAATGCCGTTCAACAACTTGATTGCCGATCGCTACAACGGCTGGCTGACCGACAAACCGAATGATTCCGATTACGTGCGCGATGCCTTGAAGCAAGGCTTGCTGGCACACGAGAAGCTCGGCACCAACCCGTTTCATTACGGCATTATCGCCAGCACCGACACGCATTTGGGTGCGCCGGGTGCGGCCAGTGAAAACAACTTTCCCGGCCACGGCGGTGCGGGTTACTCCGCACGCGACGGTGTGCGCCCCGGTTTTCCTGACCCGATTGCCTACAACCCCGGCGGCCTTGCCGTGGTGTATGCCGAAGAAAATTCACGCGATGCTATTTTTGATGGCATGAAGCGCCGCGAAACCTACGGCACCAGCGGCCCGCGCATTGGCCTGCGGTTCTTTGGTGGCCGCGATTTTCCGGCCGATTTATGCGACAGCCCGGACTTTATCGCTACCGGTTACGCGCAAGGCACGCCGATGGGTGGCATGCTCTCCCCCGTTGCCGACGAAACCGGCCTGATGTTTGCGGTTGCCGCACAAGCCGATCCCGGTGCCGGTGGCGAACCCGCCATGCCCTTGCAGCGCATCCAGATTATTAAAGGCTGGGTTGAAAACGGCGTTGCGCACGAAAAAGTGTTCGATGTGGCCGGCACCCCCAACAACGGCGCCAGCGTGGATACCAATACCTGCGTTCCGCAAGGCGACGGTTATCGCCAATTGTGCGCCGTGTGGCGTGACCCGGAATTCAAGGCCCAGCAAAGCGCGTTTTATTACGCCCGCACCTTAGAGAACCCGAGCTGCCGCTGGACCACACGTCAGTGCGTGGCCGCCGGCGTCAATTGCAGCAAACCCGAGACCATCACGGCCGGCTACGAAGCCTGCTGCGCAGCCTCGCCCTACCCTAAAACCATTCAAGAACGCGCCTGGAGCTCACCGGTATGGTACAGCCCGGCTCTCGCACACTAAGCCCGATCGCTCGCGCAGCCTTGGCCGCTGCGTACGCAGCGTTCGGCTGGCTGCTGCTCACCAGTGCCTGGACGCTGGCCATAGCGCATTTCCCCGGCTTGTACGTCGACATGTGGGATGAAATGCCCTTTCTGCAACGGCTCGATGAAGGCCAAAGCAGCTTGCACGACTGGATGAATGCGTACGCAGGTTCGCACCGCTTGCTGCTCTCGCGTGCGGTGTTTGCAATGGAACATACCGTGTTTCAACACGCCAATGTATTGACGGCGATCGTCTCGGTGATATTTCAATGCGCCGCGCTGATTTTGGCGCTGCTTTTTTTACGTCGCGCTTCATTGCCTCTCATGATGCAACGCGGCCTGATGGCATTAATTCTGGCCGCCGGTGTATCGGCCCTGCATTTGTATAACGTGCTCTACCCGTTTTTGGTGCAATGGTTTCAGGTGCTGGCTTTTTCATTGCTCGCCTTTGGCTGCTTGATTGCCACCGCGCACACCGGGCGTGAAAAACAAGGTGCAGCATTGGCGTGGCTGTTCGCGCTGCTTGCCAGCTTTTGTAATTTCCCCGGCGTTGTCGCGATATTCAATCTTGCGCTATTGGGTATTGCGTTGCGCCTCACCGTGCGCTGGCCATTGGCGATTGTCTGTGTGTTGACCGTCATCGCGCAGGGTTTGAGCTTGCCCGATGCCGATCTCGACCATCACGGGGCTTTTGAAGCCGTCACGAATAGCCCAGACATTTTATTGATCTACCCGCTTTATCTGATTCGCTTTTTAGGCACGCCATTAACACCACTGTCCGAGCCGGCCGGCATGCTCTTGGGCAGCGCTATTTTTATGTACACCGCATGGCACGGCCTGCGTTGGTTATGGCAAGGCAAACCGCAATCACCGGCTGCGGCGTTTGCACTGGCCGGCTTGATGTGGCTGTGCGGCACGGCCATTGCCGTCATGATGGGTCGCGCATTGATTCCCGTCACCGCCACCACCGAGCGTTTTCACACCTTGCACCTGTGGTTAGTGCCACTGCTCTGCATGCACTGGGCTTTTTCAGCCCGCAGCACCCGGCAACGCGGTGCACTGGCCGTTGTCATGACGGCATGGTTTGTTTTATTGATGTATTGGCAACCCATCGCCATTCACAACACCTTGGTGAATTCGCAGAAAGTGCGCATGGCACACATTGCCTACACCATTGGCATGACCGATTGGCGCACCCACCCGTTGTTGTCGATTCCGCACCGCGCTGAAAAACGCAATCCGGCACTCGACTGGAAGCCCTATTTGCAAAGCACCGGCAACGGTATTTTTGCGCAGTCTGCATCGCACTGGGCGGGGCAATACGTGATTGAGTCTGCCCGGCGACTGCCTGCCTGCATTGGCAATGTCGCCATGACCCCGCTGGATAACGGCTTTTCAGCAGTGCGCATTGGTATTACGCACGGCGCACGCCCGGCCGCCGCGTGGGTGCTCGATGAACATCAACAGGTGATTGGCTATGCCTTGCGCGCACTGCCCGGTGGCTTGTTCGATGACACCACCGCGCTGGCCGGTTATAGCGCAACGGTCGATCAATGGACGGTGATTGGTAATCCGGAGCACGCACCCTGCCTGCTCGGGCAAAGTCTGTAACACGCCTTAGGCCGAATGAATCAAACGCAAACCGGCATCATCCGGCTTATCGGCTTCAATCGGTAATAACGCCGCCGCGTTATAGCTGCGTGCTATGCGCGCGGCATCGGGCATGCCGTACAAGGTCGTGCGTTGGCGGTGCACGCGCCCGGCCGCATCGATCAGCGATTCGAGATACTCTGGCGAAAATTCCTGACCGTGACTGGCACCGGCAGCGCGGGTAATGCTTTCGTTCATCAAGGTGCCGCCCAGATCATTCACGCCAGCGGCCAAGCATGCAGCCACACCGTCAGCACCGAGCTTCACCCACGAGGCTTGAATATTGCTCACCAACGGATGCAACACCAAACGACCGATCGCGTGCATTAACAGCACTTCGCGGAACGTCGGCCCTTTGCGTGCGATACGCCGCAAACTTTGCGGCGATTCCATGTGCACGAACGGCAGAGGCACAAACTCGGTAAAACCACCGGTTTCTGCTTGCAGGTCGCGCACACGTAACAAGTGACGCGCCCAATGCAGCGGCGACTCCACGTGACCAAACATAATCGTAATCGTGCTGCGAATACCCAAGCCGTGCGCAGTCCGCATCACATCGAACCATTCAGCGGTGCTGATTTTATCGGGGCAAATGATGGCACGCACGTCATCGTCGAGAATTTCAGCGGCCGTGCCGGGCAAGGTATTCAAACCGGCGGCTTTTAATTGTGAGAGGAAGTCATGCAACGACAAACCCAAGGTACGGGCACCTTGGGTGACTTCCAGCGGTGAAAACGCATGAATGTGCATGCCCGGGCATACTGCTTTAATCGCATGGCACACATCAATGTATTTCTGGCCGGTGTAATCGGGGTGAATGCCGCCTTGCAGGCACACTTCGGTCGCACCTCGATCCCAGGCCTCCAAAGTACGACGCTGGATTTCCTCCAATGAAATGTCGTACGGCGTTTCGCGCAGGTTTTCGCTGACCTTGCCTTTGGAAAACGCACAAAAACGGCATTTGAAATAGCAGATATTGGTGTAATTGATGTTGCGATTGACTGCATAGCTCACCGCATCGCCATTCACGCGTTGACGCAGTTGATCGGCGGCCTGACAGACTGCCGCCACTTCATCGCCGCGCGCGGCAAACAGACGCACGACATCGGCCTCACTTAAACGCTCACCGTCTTGGGCGCGCTGCAAAATACCCGTAAGATCTGCACCCATTGATGCAGGCTTGCGCAGTAATGAGGCCAGCAACTTTTTCGGCGGTGGCGACGAGGCACCGGCATACCATTGATCATCACGAGCCAAACCTTCGGCATCGCTCAATGCCTGCACGGCAGGAATCACCGCAGCATCAATCCATGGCTGGCGATCGCGCACATAGGCGGGATACACGGTTAATCGTTCAACCAGGGTTTTGCCGGCTTGCACCGTCTCAGAGGCCAGCTTATCCAGATGCGGCCACGGGGCTTCGGGATTAACAAAATCGGGCGTGACCGGCGATACGCCACCCCAATCGTTAATGCCGGCCGACACCAATTTAGGCAACACACCGGGACTTAAATTGGGCGGCGCCTGAATCGACATGGCCGGACCAAAAATCAATCGCGCTATCGCCAGAGTCCACAGCATGTCATCGAGATCCGGCTCGGGGCTTTCGCGCATTAACGTGTCGGTTTTAGCACGGAAATTCTGCACGATAATTTCTTGAATGTGGCCGTATTGCTCATGCATTGCGCGCAAGGCCAGCAATGATTCAATACGCTCCCGCCGTGTTTCGCCAATGCCGATCAAGATGCCGCTGGTAAACGGTACCCGTGCTTGCCCTGCACGCGTGAGTGTTTCAAGACGAACCGCAGGCACTTTATCGGGCGAGCCGTAATGCGGCATGCCCGGCTCGCACAGACGCTCGGCCGTGGATTCGAGCATGATGCCCATTGAAGCCGATACCGGCCGCAGGAATGCAATTTCTTCATCGCTCATGCAACCGGCATTGATATGCGGCAGCAGGCCGGTTTCTTTCAATACGCGTTCGGCCACGTGCGCGACGTACTCCAGCGTCGTCGCAAAGCCTAATTCAGCCAAGGCTTCACGCGCAGCGCGATAACGTAATTCCGGTTTTTCGCCCAAGGTGAACAAGGCTTCTTTGCAACCTTGTGCGGCACCTTGTTTGGCAAGGGCGACGACTTCATCGGGGGTGAGGTAGGCTTTTTCAAGATGACGCGGGGTTTTGGCAAACGTGCAGTAATGGCAGACATCACGGCACAAGTGGGTAAGCGGAATAAACACCTTGCGCGAATAGGTCACCGCATGCGGAAAGCCGCTATCGCGCAGCTGACTGGCCGCCTGTAACAGCTTTGCCGACAAGGGCTGGTCGGCCAACGCCAAGGCCTGACTTGCACTGATCGGCGAGCCGGCCAGCCAGGCCGTGGCAATTGCGGAGGGATCAAGGGTCATACGGCGCCCGGGCAAAAGAAAGCAAGGCTACAGTATGAATTTGCAGCATACCGGCTGCAAGCCAAACTGCATGTCGAAATGGTCATTCAAAACGGTACGCATCCAATAACTCAACGGCCTGACCGCCGCACTGGCTGGCAAACAACATCAAAGCCTGAATGTCCTCGGGCGTATCCAGATCACAGCCCAATTCAATATTGGGTAATACGGCGCAGCGAAGCCCCTGTTGCGCGGCGATACTGACATGCTGTTGCAAGCTGTTTTCACCAAAGGCAAACGGCATCGCATCGGGCGGCGACAACACCAACGCGTTAGTGCCTTGCTCGTGACGATCGGGCACCAAGGTGCAATGCGGGCCACTGACCAATCGATGACACCGAATCAATTCATCAATCACCAGACTGCTCACCAACGGCAAATCGGCGTGCATGACCAATACGGTATCGGCACCGCGATCACGCACCCAGCACGCGCCTTCTGTCACCGCCGCATTCAGGCCTTCACCGGATTCTTTCAAAACCGTCACACCGGCTTGTTCGGCCATCGCCATGACCGAGGCATCGCCGGTCACCACCAGAATACCGGCCAGATAATCACTGCCCAGCAAAGCGCTCAATGCATCGTTCAGCAATGCACGACACAGTGCGACGCGCTGCTGCTCATTGAATTCTTCGGCCAGGCGTTGCTTGCCACCTTGTAACGCACGCACCGGTAAAACAGCCCATGTACTCATTGCAGTGCCTCGGCAAAAGCCAATGTATCGCGCGCGAGTTGCTCGCGATCGGCCCGGGTTTTCATCACGGTGTGCGTCACGCACACGGGCGTGCCCGCCAGGGCTGCCGTTTGAGCAGCATCTTGCTCGTCCATCACAAACCCGTCGAGCAGGTCGCCGTAATGCGCGGCTACCGCAGCCGCCGTGACCGGCAAGGCGAGTTCTGCCATCATTTTCGCGGCAGGTCCTTTGAGTGCCTGCCCGCCCACAATAGGGCTGACGGCAATCACCGGTGCCCGCGTTGCTTGTAACGCCGCACGCAAGACGGGCATGGCCAGCAATGGCCCGACACTCACAAACGGATTGGACGGGCAAATAATCACCGCACGTAAATCATCGCTGCGTAACAACGCCAGCAAGGCCGGCAAAGGCTGCGCGCCATCGGCACCGACAAATTCAAATCCTTTGACACGCGGCCGGCATTGTTCGCGCACAAAATACTGTTGGAACGGCAGAGCGCCCGCATCGGTATTGACGATGGTACGCACCGGGTCATCACTCATTGGCCACACCGCTGCGGCAACACCCAGCTGCCGCGCCAAATTTTCTGTGACGGCAGACAACGACAGCCCGTGCTGCAATTGATGCGTGCGTTGCAGATGCAAGGCCAAATCGCGATCACCGAGTCGAAACCAGGTTTCGCCGCCCACGCGTTCGAGCTGCTCCATGCACGCCCAGGTTTCACCGGCCACACCCCAGCCGCGCTCGCTGTCGTTGATACCGGCCAAGGTATACAGCACGGTGTCGATGTCCGGGCAAACCGTGAGCCCCAGATGCTCGAAATCATCGCCGGTATTCACTGCAATCACCAACTCATCGGCCGGCAGTACGCGCGATAAACCGAGCGCCAGTTTGGCACCCCCCACACCACCACTGATCGCCAGCACTTTACTCAACGGAATAAATCCTCGTGCGCAGGTCGTACCAGTTCACGGCCGGAGGCCTGCTCATCGACCGGCAAATTCAAACCGCGCACCAACACAACGGGGATGGCTTCATTGGCCTGCCCCATCACGGTTGATGCCGCACAGGCCAATTCATCGGCCACGGCCACTTGCGTGACTTCCAAGGCACGACCAAACAAATCGTCGCGGCCAATGCAGTTTTGTACCGGTGCAAACCCGCTCACGCCGATCGCAAACGAGGTGATGCCATTACGCCAAGGACGGCCGGTGCTGTCATTAATAATGATGCCGGGCGCTACACCACAACGGGCATGCAAGGCATGACGCAATTGCGCTGCGCTGGCATCGGGGTTTTCCGGCAACAGCAAGGCACGCTCACGCCCGTCTTGTAATTCAACGTTGGATTGATCAATACCGGCATTGGCCTGCACAAAACCGAGTTTGTGCTCGACAATCACCACGCCTTTGCGCTTGCGCACCACGCGCACCGATTCATCCAGAATCAATTGAATCAGGCGCGGGTCTTTGGCCACTTCCTGCGCTAATGCACGCGCTTCATCAGAAATCACCACGTCATCGAGCACACGAAAACGATTCTCTGATTTTGAAATAATTTTTTGCGCAATCACCAACACATCATTCGATTGCAAGCTCAGGCCATTGGCGGTCAATGCATCGGCAATCAATGCCGATACGTCATCACCGGGCTGCACCATGGGCAGACCGGTGATGCCAATCAGTTGCAAACCGGGCAAGGGTTAGTGGCCGCCTTCCGTGCCGGTAATGCGAATGCCGGCATGGCATTTAAACTGGCGGTTGATGTTGATTAAAATCGAGGTCAGCGCTTCGGCCGCCGCGGCATTGGCAATCGGTCCAATACTGAAACCGCGCATGCCGCAGGCTTCGACCAAACCCACGACGGTGGCGCGAGCGTCTTTGTCGTTGCCGGCAACCAGCACATCGCATGCAATCGGGCCGCCTTCTTGCAAATGGTGCGCGGCGACATTCTGGAATGCCGATACCACTTTGACGTCCTCACCCAATAGATCTTGCGCTTCCTGACCGGCGCAACCGGCCTCGGGCAATTGCACCGTGCCCACTTTCGGTGGCCGCAAGGGCACGGTGACATCAATCAGGATTTTGCCTTGCAAGGCTGCACGCACCGACTCCAGCGTGCCTTTTTGATGATCGTAAGGCACGGTCAATGCCGCGATATCGGCAGCGGCGGCGGCGGCGGCATTATCCATGGCTTGCACAGTCGCATTCTTAACACCTTGCTCGACCAGCCAGGCCTGCAGCGCCTTGGCACCCTCGGCCGCCTTCTCTGCGGTACGCGAGCCAATAATGACCGGGTAGCCGGCGCGAGCCCAACGGCGCGCCAAACCGGTACCCAAATCACCGGTACCTCCGAGCACTGCAATAACGGGTTTGCTGTCAGCCATGACATACTCCTTAGCAATAGCGTGAAAAACGGGGGCGATTCTACCAGCCGAGCGCAGTCGACGGCTAATCGCCTCGGCAGGTCGGCTTCCGTATAATACGCGGCTATTCCAGACCGGATCATGACAAGGGAGCAATACCGGATGCAAAACCCTCTCGATATGAGTCAGCGCGTGGTGATCGTCACCGGCGGCAGCCGTGGTGTGGGCCGCGGCATCACCGAATGCTTCCTGGAAGCCGGCGCTAAGGTGGTCATTTGTGGCCGCAATGCCCCTGATACGCTGCCCGCCTGCGGCGACCGCACTGCAGTGTTTCATGCGCTGGATGTCCGCGATGTCGAGCAGGTCAACGCCTTTGTCGAGCAGGTCAAGACCGACCACGGCCGCATCGATGCGCTCATCAACAATGCCGGTGGCGCACCGCATGCCGAGGCCGCCACCGCATCACCCCGCTTTCATGAATCGATCATTCGCCTGAATTTGCTCGCCCCCCTGAACATGGCGCAAGCCGTTAACCGCGTGATGCAGGCACAAACCACCGGCGGCGCGATTGTGAACATTGCCAGCGTGAGCGCGGTTCGTCCGTCGCCGGGCACCGCAGCCTACGGTGCTGCCAAAGCCGGGCTGGTGAACCTGACCACCTCATTGGCGGTCGAATGGGCTCCCAAGGTGCGCATGAATGCGATCATCGCCGGCCTGATCGAAACCGAGCAGTCGCATCTGCATTATGGGGATGACGCGGGCATTGCCGCCGTATCGGCCACCGTACCGCTGGGCCGCATGGCCAAGCCCAAGGACATTGGCGAGGCCTGCCTGTATCTGGTCTCTGATTTATCGGCCTATGTCACCGGTGCTGCACTCACCGTGCATGGCGGCGGTGAGAAGCCGGCGTTTCTGGATGCGGCAACCGCCGGCAACTGATGACTTTACTCGCCCTGCCAGCGTGCTGGCGGGGTGAGCACATCAGCACCTTTCTTGGCCGATTTGCCCCAGCAAATGACACGCTCTTGGTACAAGGCACACACGTGCTTGCCACCGACGGCCACCGCACGAATATCGCCTTTGCCTTTTTTACCGGTGGCAAGCTTGCCATCGGCATCCCAGCAATCAAGTCCGGACGGTGAAATCATGCAATTCCGCGCATGGCGGCTGGACAACGCCACCGGTTCAAAGCGCTTCGGTGAATCCATCTCTTCATTGGTTTCAATGTTGCGACAAAACATGCCCTGATTGTAGATACCACACAACTGTGCCGAACCAATGGATAGCGCCACTGGATTATTAATATCCAACAGCCGTAACGGCTCGGTGCGATTCAAGTTGCCCCAGCACGTAATATCACGACTGGTCGCGGCACAGGTTTTCGATTTACCTGCAGCAATCAACTCAACCGTGCCCAGATCCGCCGGCACTTTGGTCTGCCCGGCCTGATTGCTGCCCCAGCAAACCACCTTGGCCTGTGCGAGTGCGCAACTGTGTGCGGCACCGGCAGCCACCATGCTCACGTCATTCAATGCCGGCGGCGTGGCCTGCCCTGCGGCATCATTGCCCCAACACACCACGCGCCCATCATTCACGGCACAGGCATGCGCATCACCCGCCGATATATCGGTGGCGTGCACGAGGTTCTCCGGCACGTCTAATTGACCGTATTGATTATCGCCCCAGCACTCGATGCTGCCTTTCCATAACAAACAACTGAACGCATCACCCGCGACCAGGCGTACGGCATCGACCCACGGGTCTTCGGCCAACACCACGCGCGAATTGGCATTTTGAACCGCCAGTTCAGGCGCCTTCATACGGTCGCAGCCGCTGATGAGCAATAATAAGGGCAGCAACATGACATAACGCATACTGACTTCCTAAATAAGGCAAGCTGCTAGTCTAGGGCATCACGGCACTTGAAGAAACGGCTCTCAAGCCGGATGATGGGGACTCAACCCCATCAGCAAAGGAGACGCACTATGGGCAGCTGGATTTTCTGGATTGTGGTGGTGGCGCTCGTTTTGGGTGCTGTCAGCATTTATAACCGCCTGGTACAGCTTCGCAATCGCTACCAGAACGCCTTTTCACAAATTGAAGTGCAGCTCAAACGCCGTTATGACCTGATCCCCAATCTGGTCGAAACAGCAAAAGCCTACTTGCAACACGAGCGTGAAACGCTGGAAGCGGTCACGGCTGCCCGCAATCAAGCCATGGCCGGCCTGCAGGCCGCTGCACGCGATCCGGGCAATGCCGATGCCATCCGCCAGCTGGCCAGCGCCGAAGGCGTGCTTGGCAGTGCTTTGGGTCGACTGAACGTTGCCGTTGAAGCCTACCCGGACTTGAAAGCCAACCAGAATATTCTGCAAGTGCAAGAAGAGCTCACTTCAACCGAAAACAAGGTGGCCTTTTCGCGGCAAGCCTTTAACGATGCCGTCATGGAATACAACACCTATCGTCAAAGCTTTCCTCCCGTGGCGGTCGCTGGCTGGTTTGGGCACACCAAGGACGCCGGCCTGCTGGAGTTTGAAGACAGCAAGCAGATTCAAGCCGCACCCAAGGTGCAGTTCTGATTGCGCGTGGGTAAGCACCCATGAATTTCTTCAGCGCACAAGACAGTGCCCGCAAACGAACCACCCTGCTGGTGGTTTTGTTTGCGCTGGCGGTGGTCGTGCTGATCATCATGACCTGCCTGCTGTTCAATGTGTTCTGGTTTTCAATGGACGGTGGCGCGACCACCATGACCAATCCCGAGGCCCGACACAACGCCATTCCCACCGCTCTTTTTCACGGCATGAACTGGAAAGCCAATGCCTGGATTGCATTGGGCGTCATCACGGCCGTCGGCATGGCGTCACTCTTTAAATTGATGGCGCTCGCCAGCGGCGGCAAATCCATTGCCGATAGCTTGGGCGCACGCCGCGTGAGCCGCGATTCACGCGATGCTCATGAACGCAAATTACTCAACGTGGTTGAAGAAATGGCCATCGCCAGCGGCACACCGGTACCGCCGGTATATGTGATGGACAAAGAGTTGGCCATCAATGCGTTTGCCGCAGGCTACACACCGGCCGATGCGATTGTGTGTGTCACGCGCGGCACCATGACGCTTTTAGATCGCGATCAATTGCAAGGCGTGATCGCTCATGAGTTCAGCCATATTCTGAACGGCGACATGAAACTGAATATTCGCCTGATTGCCATTCTCGCCGGCATTTTGTTCATCGGCGAAACCGGACGTTTTGTGCTGCGTTCTTTCAGCCGTGGCTCACGCAGCTCGCGCGACAAGGGTGCAGGCGGTGCTGTACTGCTGGGGTTGGGTTTGATGGCCATCGGCTATGCCGGTATTTTCTTTGGTAATTTGATCAAAGCGGCGGTCAGTCGCCAACGTGAATTCCTGGCCGATGCTTCCGCCGTACAATTCACCCGCAACCCGGAAGGCATTGGCGACGCACTGAAAACCATCGGCGGCTACAGCTTGGGAGCGCACGTGACTGCGGCCAACGCCGGCGAAATAAGCCACTTCTTTTTTAGCGATGGCCTGCGCAATCAATTCAACAGCCTGTTTGCTACGCACCCTAAACTCGGCGACCGGATTCGCGCCATTGAGCCGCGTTGGGATGGCCGCTTTATTACACCCCCCAAAGACGCCGTTGCCGCCATGGCACAGACCATGAGCGGAACCGAACCGGCTCCATCCGTCATGGAGAATGCACTGCCTCGCGGCGCTGCCGCCCTGGCGGCTGCGGCCACCGCACAAGCCGGCGATACGCTCGATCATGCCATTGAACAAACCGGCCAACCCGATACCGATCACATCACGCTGGCGCAACAACTGATTGCCAGCATTCCTGATGCCGTCAAAGATGCCGCGCACAATCCCTGGAGCGCACGCGCTGTGATTTTCAGCCTGTTACTGGACTCCCTCGATGCCATACGCGATCAACAACTCGCCATGCTGCAACAACAGGAACCGGCACTCGCTGAGCTTACGCACAGGCTGAACGAGCCCACGCGCAATCTCGATATTCGCTGCCGTCTGCCGCTGATCGAGATGTGCATGCCGGCACTGAAAGAGATGTCAGCCGAACAATTCACAGGCTTTCGGGATCAACTGGTGGCACTGGCCAAAGCCGACAAAGTCATCACTCCGTTTGAGTGGGCACTGGCGCGCCTGTTGGTTCATGATCTTGGTCCTGCATTCGGCCAAGCCAAGCCCAAAAAGCCATTGCACAAATCGCTTGCGCCTTTGCATCGTGAATGCCAGATCGTCCTGTCATTTCTGGCCTGTCGCGATGCCGACACCGATTCACCCGAAGCCGAATACGCTTACGCAACCGGCGCACGCAGCATGGGCATGACCCGCCCCTTCATGCCGGAGGTGGCACACGATTTGAAACAGCTGGGCCAAGCCATCGACACACTGGCACGGTGCTATCCGCTCGCCAAGCCCGGTTTATTGAAAGCCTTCGCAGCCACCCTGACCGCAGACGGCAAGCTGTGCTCCGAAGAAGCCGAATGCCTGCGCGCTTTGGCCGCCATCCTCGATTGCCCCATGCCACCCATCGGGATTCAATCCGCCGCGTAAACCGAGTCGCCATCGCCATGGACATGACCCATCTACTCTGGCAGCTTGCTCTCATCATCATTGCTGCCCGCATACTCGGCGAAGGCATATCGCGATTAGGTTATCCCGCCGTGCTGGGTGAAATCCTCGCAGGCCTGATACTCGGCCCCAGCCTACTCAACGCCATTCAGGTGACCGAAACCTTGCAACTGCTCGGGCAAATTGGCGTCGTCATGCTGCTGTTTGGCATCGGACAAGGCAGCGACATCCAACATTTGCGCAAACACGGCAAGGCCGCTTTTGCCTTGGCTTCCTCCGGTGTTTTATTGCCTTTAGGCTTGACGTATGCAGCAGGCCATTACTGGCTCGGCTGGTCATCACAAACGGCCCTGTTGGTGGGATGCACATTCACGGCAACCAGCATCGGCATCACGCTGCGAACCTTCCGTGATTTAAAGCAGAACGATACGCGCCTCGGCAACACCGTACTGACAGCCGCCATTCTTGACGACATCATGGGCGTCATTTTGCTGAGTCTTATTTATGACTACAGTGCCGGCGGCAATATCAACATTGCGCATGCCCTGTCAGTCGGCAGCTCCATTATCGTCTTCTTCGTTTTAGCGCCCTTTGCGGCACGCACCATTGCCATGCTGATCCGTCACATGGCCGACACCGCACATATTCCCGGCCTTATCTCGACCGCCAGCTTGAGTTTCATATTAATTTTTGCGGCCATTGCCGAAGCCATCGGCGCACCCGCGCTGCTCGGTGGCTTTGCCGCCGGCATTGCCTTATCGCATCACTTCATGATTCCCATTGATAACGAAACCGAAGCAGAAGACCGCTTTGTAGAAAAAGTCCGTCACGCCATGCACCCTATTGAACAACTGTTCACGCCCATCTTTTTTGTGGTCGTCGGGCTTTCGGTGGATCTGCGCAGCATTGCATGGGACTCCCCCGCGTTGCTCTGGCCCGTTGTCATGCTGAGCCTCATTGGCATCAGCAGTAAGGCCTGTGCCGGCCTGCCATTGCTCGGCTGGCCCGTGCGCGAACGCTGGGCGCTCGGCATTGCCATGATGGCCCGCGGCGAGGTCTTTCTGGTTTTTGCCGAGCTCGGACGTGCCGCAGGTTTATTGGATAACACGCTCTATACCAGTTTGATTTTAGTGATGGTAATCATCACCTTGATCTCGCCAATATGTTTACAATGGGTATTGAGAAAGCAAATACCGTCAGGGGGCAGCACCTAAATGAGCCTTTATAAAAAATTGTTTGTCGTCATCGACCCGACCAGCAAAAAGCAACCCGCATTGGATCGCGCCATTGCTATTGCTCAAAAAAGCAAAGGCAAACTGCACCTGTTTCTCGCCATTCATAAGCCGGTTAGTGAGCTCGCTGAACACGCCTCACGTAAAACCGGCAAACAAGCCGAATTGAAGAAGTGGAACGACGTACTCAAAGGCTATGCCGAACAGTGCCGCAGCCAAGGCTTGACCGCCAAAACAGACGCCTGCTGGAACGACCATTGGTATCAATCGGTATCACGTGCCGCCATGCGTGCCGATGCCGACCTGGTGGTGAAATCCACCTTCAGACACGGCAAAGCCAAACGCTTGCTGCACAGCACGTCCGACTGGACCATCATGCGTCACAGTCCCGCGCCGGTCTGGCTGGTGCGCGAACGCAAAGGCTTCAGCGGCAAAAGCATTGTGGCCGCACTTGATCTTGAAGCCCGCGACGAGGGCCATATTCGCCTCAACAACAGCATTCTGAAGCAAGCACGCAATTTGGCTGCACTCACCGACCTGCCGTTGCATGTGGTAGTCGCCACCTCCAAGAAACCCGACTTCGGTCATTTACTGAATGACCGCGATGACAGCCTCGAAGAAGCCCTGGGTATTGAAGCCGGCCGCTTGCATCTCGTAAAAGGCGCTCCTAAAAATATCATCCCCAAGCACGCTGAATTATTAAAAGCCGATGTCGTCGTGATCGGCACTGCCGCACGCAGTGGCGCCAAAGGCGTATTGATTGGCAATACCGCTGAAAAAATACTCGACACACTCAGCGCTGACGTGCTCTCGGTGAACTGATGCTCATTGATAACCTACAGGGTTACCTCTATATCCTTTTCACTTTGTTTGTTATTGTTGATCCATTGGCTGCCATTCCTTTATTCATTCATTACACCGCCGGCCAAAGCAAAGCCGAACAAAAGCAAATTGCCAATGTCTGTGCCGCCGCTGTGGGCACCGTATTGATTGTGAGTATTTTCTTGGGCGATCCATTGCTGCGCTTTTTTGGCATCAGCCTGTCTTCATTTCGTGTCGGTGCCGGCATTTGTATTTTACTGATGGCCATTGCCATGCTGAATGCCCGATTGGGCGGTGCACGTGCAACCTCGGAAGAAAAGCTTGAAGCCGAAGATAAAGACAGCGTAGCCGTGGTGCCACTCGCCATCCCCATTCTGGCCGGCCCGGGTGCCATCAGTACCATGATTGTGTATGCGCACAGCCTCAAGCACTGGTGGGAGCTCGGCATTCTTAGCCTGATTGCACTGGTCATTGCTGCCAGCGTGGCGGCCGCACTCTATCTGGCCGAGCCCATTGCACGGCGCGTCGGCAATACCGGCATCAACATAGCAACCCGTATTCTCGGCCTGATCCTGATCGCGGTTGCCGTGGAATTCATGGCGACCGGCTTGCGCGAGTTATTTCCGGTGTTAATGCGCCCATGATCATTGCAATAAACACGGGACGCGTTCTGCGCCCGTGTTTATTACAACCGCCATCAGCGAATGCTGATGCGTTTAACTTCCGGCTTTTCTGGCTGATGCTTGGGAATCGTAATCGTTAACACACCGTCTTTGAACTCCGCATCCACATCGGTTTGTTTAACGTCATTGCCCAAACTCAAACGCCGTAAATAACTGCCATAATGGCGCTCACGGCGAATCACTTTGCCCTCTTTCTTTTCATCCGATTCTTTTTTGGTCTCCGCTTTGATGGTTAACACGCCATCGTCAACGGACAAATGAATATCGTCTTTATTCAGGCCAGGCAGATCCGTGGTCACCACGTATGCGTTATCTTGCTCGTGAATGTCCAGCCTGGGAGCAACCAGCGCGGCAACATCCTCCGCCCCTGCCTTGCGCACAGGCCAAAAGAAATCATTGAAAAAACTGTCGGTGTCGAACAAAGGGTCCAGACCGCCGAACGGGTTATCACGCTTGATCAGATTCATGGTTATCCTCCGTTTATTGCTATCAACCGCGGGATTAATGTCCCGCGTATTTGATACATAAGGATTGTTCACAAAAATTTCAAGGCTGGCATTTTGATGAAAATCAAACCTACACTGCCATCCAGGCATTGGCCGCAGATTGCAGGATGCCATCAGGCACCCATTGACTGCCCGCCGGCCTGGCATGGCCACTCATTGCGTAGAAAAGCGCATCAAAAGCATCTTGGTCTGGCTGCACCAACATCGTGCCATTATCCAGCACATACGTTCCTTCTGCGGTTTTGGCTTTTAATTGAAATAACTGCCCGGGCGCATCCCCGTAAGGCCCGTCAACCGAGAACCAGTCTTTAACGACGACGCTGTCATCCGGAGCATCCAGAAAACTGATCACCAGATCAGCGTCATCCTGATGCATCCACAGGTCATTAACCGATTGCATATCGATAATCACCAACGCATTCGCCTCGCCTTGTGATGCCCGATCCCGAATCACATCGTGCCCATCTCCTGCTTTATAAATATAATTATCGGATCCGGAGCCACCATACAATTGGTCATTGCCCCCATCGCCCCTCAAGAAATCGTTGCCATCACCGCCGTATAACTGATCGCAGCCAGAACCCGATCTCAATTTATCATCGCCGTCACCGCCATCGATAAAGTCATCGCCATCGCTACCGACCAGACGATCCCCGCCGGCATTGCCCCATAAATAATCTTGTCCTATCGAGCCCCAAAACGCATCGTCGCCGCTGCCGCCAATAAAGACATTACTGGCGCCATTGCCCTCGGCCACAAATGCCTCGCCGACATGCCCCACATGCATATCGATCATCCCCACTGACGACAAAAGCCCGTCTGTTGCCCGATAAAACATTGGATGCTCGCCCTCAACGGCACTGACACGAATCCAGCCAGCATCAAAGCCATCGACATACGACGCCGACGCAGGACTCCAGATGTCGACAATGGAAATGGCATCACGATCCACATCCACCACAGCACTGATCAAGGCATCCAACGGAATGCCGACGTCACCATCGGCCACATACACGGCAACAGCCTGCGCCAAAGGTGCATGATTCACATCCATGACATCCGCCAATAAAGCATCGACGGGACCCTCTTCGTGTCGCCAGATATAACCCGACGGGCCACTCAAATATTCAATCTGGTGGTCGGGTGATACAAACCAATCCCGTACACGCCACTGCACATCCGGCTGCCAAAATACCGAGCTACTGTGATTGCTGTGCGTTAACCGCAGCACCAAATCATCGTCGGAGCGAATCATTTCATTGAAAGCAAGCGACTTGGGTTCCTGGATCACCGATACAGAAATGCCGTCAATGCCGCCGGCATCATCAAACACCGCCATCGGTTGTATGCCGTTAAGCCATGGCATATTGATGGACGCCCAGTAATCACTCTCTGAGGAGCCATGAAAATATTGTATCGGTGACAGCGGAAACCAGTGCATCGCCTCACCCGATACATGCATGGAAAGATTCTCAATAATTCGGCTTGCACCGCCATCCGAGGTAATCCGCACATGATTTAATGGACCGCCACTCACGACCACCGCATCACTTTCAACAGCAAGACTGATATCGGCAGCTGAAATACCCTCGCCAAAAATAATGTTCACTTTGCCCTCGGTATCCAACACATCGAACCCACTATCAAGATTCACCTCAATATCGACGGATTCTGCGACGACGTGGTAAAACTGGTTCGCCATGGACGCCTGAATATTCACACGGTGGCCGGCCGCGTCCAGCTGAAGCGTTTCAATGCCATCGGGCAGTTGCCAGGTTTCATCGTGATCGGAGCGCGCGATCAGAACATCCTGACCGCCTTCTGGCTGTTCGACGATAGACGGGCGAAAATAGCCGATATCGTAGACATCATCATCCAGACCACCCGCAAGATAATTCATGTCGTCATTGGCGATCAGCGTGTCATTACCCACGCCGCCGTACAGTGCCGTCGGTGCATGCCCACCGATCAAGGTGTCGTTACCCCAATCGCCATACACACTGCTTTCAATGTCGGCAGCCACGACCACATCATCGCCTTGGCCGCCGTGCCAAGGTTCATCCAATAGCGCTATATTGGATAGATCGATGTTATCGTTATAGTCGGTTCCAGAACTCAGGGCAGCGGCACCATCACCGGATCGGTTATCTTGCAGATCGGTCATCGTCAGGCTGCTGTATTGCTGTAATGCGTTAGACCACACCGTCAATGCATAACTCGCCACGGACTCTGACGAATGCAATTCAATCACATCCGTCGGACTGATCGAGTACCGTAAATACACGATGTCGCCAATTGTGCTCAGCATCAAATCATCACGCGTAATGCCGCCTTCAAAACGCAGTTGCGTATCCGGATCCGGATCCATTAATACATCGTGCCCATCACCGGCAAAAAACCGGTAATAATCCTGACCTTCACCGCCTTGTAAAAGATCATTGCCGATGCCCCCTTCAAGGACATCATCGCCATCATCCCCCATCAGCCGGTCATTGCCATCGCCGCCCGTTAGCCAATCCTGGCCGTCACCGCCATACAGCGCATCAAACCCCTCATCGCCCGATAAAAAATCATCGCCATCGTCGCCATACAGATGGTCATTACCGATGCCGCCATACAATGCATCGGCACCTTCTCCTCCCCGCAAGGCGTCATCCCCTTCATTACCGAATAATTGATCAGCCCCTTGATTGCCATACAAGGCGTCATGGCCTGTGCCGCCTTCCAGCCAGTCATCACCAAAACCGCCGACTAACTGATCGGCACCGCTACCACCGAACAGGCGGTCGTTACCGCCTAACGACTGCTCATCCAATACCGTGTCATCACCGTGTAAATAGTCATCGCCATTGCCGCCTTGCAATACATCATCGCCACCATTGCCATATAAATAATCGTTACCCGACCCCCCCAGCAACATATCGTTACCGTGTAAATCGATCGGCAACGCTTTATAAAGCACAGGATCCCCACTCACAGTCGTGCTAACCAATGTGCTCTTGCCAAAAGCCGTGAATCCATACAAAAATTCACTTTCATCGAAATGCGGATCACGATTGATGCGATCGCCCATTAGCACATCGTTATCTTTACCGCCAATGAGCACGTCATTGCCCAGCTCGCCAAACAACCAATCATCACCATCACCGCCTTCCAACACGTCGTTGTACGACAGCTGAATCGCCTCTCCCCACGGAACAGAGGCACCTGCAGCATCCAACATCTGCATCATCGGTCGAAAATAGCGATACCGAATGGACCCACCAATGGCATCATCCCGAACCCATCGGTCAATTAAATAGAAAGCAGAGTCGCCCCATAAATGATCGGCCCCTTTACCGCCCGAC
The DNA here is from genome assembly GCA_036568505.1 of Pseudomonadales bacterium. Lineage (GTDB taxonomy): Bacteria > Pseudomonadota > Gammaproteobacteria > Pseudomonadales > M0112 > M0112. The sequence continues at coordinate 22,579 of DATCSK010000039.1, forward strand.
AACCAGTCATTGCCCGGGTTACCGAATAAATAATCGATACCGTTCTGCCCCAACAATGTGTCTTCGCCATTGCCACCCAACAACCAGTCATCATCGGAACCGCCATCCAGAAAATCGCGATCAGTGGGCAAGTCACGCCAGTTTGTATCCCAAAAATCTTGCCCGAACAAAAAGTCACGCCCTGTGCCGCCATAGAGATAGTCCGAGCCCGGCCCACCCAGCAATAAATCCATGCTGCCGCCACCTTGCAGCCAGTCATTGTCATCATTACCTTGCAGGTGATCATCGAGATCGCCGCCTTCTGCAAAATCGGTCAATTGAGAGCCAAAAAACCAGCCCTCACCACGGTCGCCTTCATTCATGCGCCCATCGGCCAGAACCTTTTCGCCGTAATGTTCAGTCGCGTTCCAGTTGAATGTTGCCTCCCCCAACAGAGCCGCCACATCCATTGGCTCTGCATCGGCCAGATCAAAAACTTGATCGGCACCCGGCACCATCGGTAGCCACAGGCTATTGGCAAAACCGTGCTCGCGATCAAGCAATAGATAACCTTCGTCATCCCGAATAAACAAGCGCGTCTCGTCAGAGGCCTGGTATACATTAGAAAATCCGAACTGTTGCTCGAATGGCTTTTGTTTATCGCCATCAATGCTGATAGTATCGTTCACCCAATCAGCGCCCTCAACACGATCATGACCTTCTTGATCGTGACTCCAGTCGAGTAAAATCGAGTCCTTCCCTTCACCACCGATCAGCACATCGTGGCCGCGCCCACCCACCAGAACATCATTGCCTGCATAACCCGCAAGGCGATCGTTGCCATCCAATCCATACAACTGATCCGCGCCGGACCAGCCGTACGCATGATCATGACCGGCGGTTGCATCCAGTGAACCGCCTGCCACCTTGCCCCATAGCACGGTCAGCCGATCGTGCCCCGCACCCCAGCCGCGTGTACTGACCGAGGTATTGTGTTGCTCGTCTTTAAATATCACCGCACCTGCCGCACCCGACAGTGCCACATAATCCAGGCTGTCGCGCCGTGCGGCTGACATCATGTGCTGATAATGCAAACTGCGGTCCTGCCAGAATGTGCGGGTAAAGGCATCAGGCGACAAACCCGGCTCATTGGATAAAGGATCGGTCACTCCAATGAATGCCGCTGCCTGCAATTCCAATAACGCATAGCGCGCTGCACGTCCGGCGGACGTATCATCTCCAGCCATGGCCAATAATGACGACTGGCCTTTTGCGGATTGCGTGATGATCGAGACCATTTCTGCCTGTGACTGCAATGCCTGATAGAGCACTTCAATATCACTGGCCGCGCCATCAACCCCCTGCAACTGCGCCCATTGCACCAGCTGATCTTGCATGCGCTGCAAGGTTGCCGAAGGCACGTTGCTGGTGGCATCCAGCATGCGGTAGATATCGCGCATACCGGCATCGGAATTTAACGAAGGATCCAGCATTTGCAGCAGCCGATACATCGACAAGCTTTTTACCATGCGGGCAATGGAGTGGTTTTCCATTGCCGCCGACGACGCTTCAATAAAAACAGCCTGTCTCGCACCCGGCCTGCCAAACCAGCCGTTTTCAGCCGCCGTCAGCTCAATGCCTTTATCGGCATACAGATTAAACACTTTGCTTTCATCGAGATAACGATTGCTGATAACCGGCAGAATTTCTGAAAACCACAGCCGATCTAACGGCGCCATGCCCGCACCGTTGAAGGTGTACACGCCCTTAACCAGCTCCGGGTATTTATAGGCCGCCATCAATGCCAGGTGACCGCCCAGGCTGTGGCCGGTAAAGGTGATTTTGCCAAGATAGGCCGGGTTAACCTGCCCTTGCTCGTCAATCAAACCGGCATTGATGAGAAATTGGTCAATGGCCGCTACCTGACCGACATTGAAAAAGTCGGCCACATGTGAGGCGCCCGTTGCCAGCACCGCATCATTCAATAAGTCTCGCAACGAACTTAGATTTAAACCGACTTCGGTGCCGCGAAAGGCAACGGTGAGGTCGCCAGAGGGGTTATTAAGGACGAAGGCGTCCAGGCCGGAGGAGTGGTTAATTCCTTCTTGTACAGGAAAATTCTCCATAAAATCTTTAATCTGATACTCAGTCAAGCCAACAGACTTTAAATCAGACTCAACAAAAGTTTTTATTGGTTCAAGTAAATTTACATATGCAGAGTTTGCACTTATCGATGAATCATAAATTATGCTTCTCATGACAAATCCTTTTGTCTAAATGAGGTTTATTTAAATACCATATCTATAATATCTGACGAGCTAACGCCTCCATGAGGATTTTTATAAGCATTTTTGCAGCGTTTCGTTGAGTAATTTTCTCTTCCGTAGGAATAATCTTTAGGAACAAAGTAAAAACTTTTTAGATCCAATAATGCTGAATTATCATTAGCATCATAGATTCCGCCGTGATTTTTAATAATCGCAGTTTTGTAACCGTCATTAACAATGTCTACTTTTCTTGAAAATATGGATCGATATCTAAATTTCTCTTTCATAGGCAATATCTTCACGCACTGTGTCTTGAAGAAATCTTTATTACGGTGCGATCTGAATGCGCCGTCCATTTCGTTATAACAGGCGGCATCGCCTTTCATGCCCTTTTCAAACACATAACAGCCGGGCGGCTTGCGGTCGGGGAA
>DATCSK010000040.1:0-8324 GCA_036568505.1 Pseudomonadales bacterium
GCAATTCCTGCGCTGTCACGGCAACACTCAAGACCCACAGCACACACACGGCCATTACACGCATCACGATGTTCAAATCCGTAAATCCTCTGGTTTAAATTCAAAAATAAATGATCTGAAGTGACTTTCAAAAATCCTGCTCGGCAAATCTTTCACTTCATTAAAAAAAGGCGCTGCTTTTTCAATTGCTTGCATACATGATCGATCGACCGCCGGATCACCACTACTTTTTACTAACTCGATGCCTACAAGATCACCTCTCGGGGTTAATCGAATGCGAACAGAAATAACCATGTCTCGCCGTGTACTGGGCGGCCGGCTCCATTGAGGAATAATCGCATTCTGAAAAGCTCCAATCACCGAATTTGCAAGCGCATCATCTTCTTTACCTTGCTGCACCAATGCCTCTTGCCTCTGCCGCTCTTCTTGGCGCAATTGCGCTTCACGCTGCAAATCGGCCAGTACATCGGCTTCGCTGCGCGTGGGCGCGGCCGGTTTTGGTACGGGCTTGGGAGCCGGTTTCGGCTTGGCAACCGGTTTCGGGGTGGGCTTGGGGGCCGGTGTGGGCTTGGGGGCCGGCTTCGGTGCGGCCTTGGGAGCAGGTTTGGGTTTAGCGACCGGCTTAGGCGCTACTTTAGGGGCCGGTGCAGGCTTGCTTGGCGCTTTCTGTTTTAATTCCACCGTACGCGCGTGCATGATTTGCATGTCCGGCCGCTTGGCCGTCACCGGACTTGGCACCTGCCAGGTGTAGACCAGCAATAAAACGGCCGCAACATGAATAACCGCGGTGACTAACCCGGGGATAATCAGGTCTTCAAACGGTCGCGCCGGCGCAGTCATTACTTGCCCTTGACCGGCGGTGCATCGGTCACCAGACCGACATCGGGCACGCCGGCTTCTTCCAGCGCGCTCATTAATGTCACCACCAGACCATAGCTGGCCTTGTGGTCGCCCCACACCAGCACCGGGGTCTCGGGTTTGTTTTTGATCACCGCACGCACCTGTGCCTGCACACGATCCAGCGGCTGCGCTTTGTCAGGCTCCAGGCCCAGATTGATGTAGTAGGTACCATCCGGTCGCACGGAGACGATGAGCGGCTCGATGTCTTTATTAGGCAACGGCTTGGATGCGGCTTTCGGCAGTTCCACCTCAACGCCTTGCATCAGCATGGGCGCGGTCACCATGAAAATCACCAGCAGCACCAGCATCACATCAATGTAGGGCACGACATTGATCTCGGCCATCGGGCGTACTTTTTGACGACGCGGGTTCATGGTTATTCCTCGCCCTCATCCTCGTCGTGATGCGCCGCATGACCACGCCCGGGACGCGCGTGCGCCTGACGGTGCAGGATGCTGGAGAACTCATCCGTAAACACATCCAGACGACTGACCAACACATCCACATCCGACAAAAAGCGGTTATAGGCAATGACCGCCGGAATCGCGGCAAACAAGCCCATGGCGGTTGCAATCAGGGCTTCGGAAATACCGGGGGCAACCGTCGCCAACGTGGCTTGCTGCACATTCGCCAAACCACGGAACGCGTTCATGATGCCCCATACCGTGCCGAACAGGCCAACGTACGGACTGGTGGAACCCACCGTGGCCAAAAAGGATAAATGGCGATTGAGCTTTTGTTCTTCGAGCAAGGTGGCAACCCGCATGGCTCGCTGAGTGCCTTCCATCACGGCATCCGGGTCCACACCCGATTGCTGGCGCAGCCGGCTGAACTCGCGAAAACCCGCGCGAAAAATGCTTTCCATGCCACTTAATTTGCCCGCATCGGCACGCTCATGCCCCTGACGGAACAGCTGGCCCAAATCCATGCCCGACCAGAACTGGTCTTCAAACTGATCCATGTTGCGCTTTTCCAGTGCATAGAACAGTGCGCGCTGAACGATCACGGCCCACGATAAAATCGATGCAATAAACAGCAACAGCATCACCCCTTTTACCAAAGGGCCTGCGTTACTGATCAAATGGACGATGGATAACGATTCATTCACGATCGGGCTCTCCCTGATCTGTCAGTTGAGATAAAGCGGAATGGATAAAGGCCGGCATACGACCGGGACGAAAATCATCCTGCGAGACACAGGCAATACGGATATCGGCATCACACAACAGTTCATCACCACGATAAACGGATTGCGAAAATACCAGGCTGGCGGGCGTCACGCGCGCGGGTTTTGCCGTCACAGTGAGCTCGTCATCAAGGCGGGCGGGCGCACGATAACTGACATTCGCAGAGTGCACAACAAAAAGCGTATCGTCTGTCACCAGGGCTGCCTTGGGCACCCCCAGCGCCCGTAAAAATTCGGTGCGGGCACGCTCCATGAATTTGAGATAGTTCACGTAATACACAATGCCTCCGGCATCGGTGTCTTCTATATAGACACGCACCGGAATCGAAAAGTCCATCAATGAGCTCATGACGCCGCACCGTCATCCAGCGGCAAGCCGGCTTGCCGGGACTCTTCAACGCGCACCGGCGGCTTCAAACCCAAGTGCAGGTACGCATGCCGGGTCGCCACCCTGCCCCGCGGTGTACGTAAAATAAACCCTTGCTGCATCAAGTACGGTTCCAGCACGTCTTCGAGCGTGCCGCGTTCCTCACTGATGGCTGCGGCCAAACTATCAAGACCGACCGGGCCACCATCGAACAGTTCGATCAGCGTCGATAAAAAACGCCTGTCGAGTTGATCAAAGCCGGCCTCATCAATATTCAAAGTCCGCAAGGCATCTTCGGCAATCGCCGATGTCACAACACCATCGCCGCGCACATCGGCAAAGTCGCGCACCCGTCGCAATAACCGGTTGGCGATACGCGGCGTCCCTCGCGAGCGACGCGCCATTTCATGCGCGCCATCGTCCTCGATACGCACCCCCAGAATCGAAGCCGCACGCGTCACAATGGCAGACAGCTCTGCAACCGAATAAAACTCAAGGCGCTGCACAATACCAAAACGGTCGCGCAGCGGTGAGGTCAGCAAACCGGCACGCGTGGTGGCTCCCACCAGCGTAAACGGCGGCAAATCCAGCTTGATTGAACGCGCGGCCGGTCCTTCGCCAATCACAATATCCAGCTGAAAATCTTCCATCGCCGGATACAACACTTCTTCTATATGCGGCGAGAGGCGATGGATCTCGTCAATAAACAATACATCGTGCGGTTCGAGATTGGTGAGCAATGCGGCCAGATCACCCGCTTTCTCTAACGCCGGGCCGGAGGTGGTGCGCAAGTTCACCCCCATTTCGTGCGCAATAATATTGGCGAGCGTGGTTTTCCCAAGCCCCGGCGGGCCAAACAACAAGGTGTGATCCAGCGACTCACCCCGCTTGCGCGCGGCTTCGATAAAGATGCTCATCAGATTGCGCACTTCAATCTGACCGATGTATTCGTCCAGCGACGCCGGGCGAATAGCCCGCTCCTGGGCTTCTTCTACGCCCTGAGGGCGGGTGCTGACGAGACGGTCCGGATCGATCATGCGTATTGGCCCTGCATCAACCCACCATCCGTTTCAAGGCCTGGCGAATCAGTTCTTCGATGGCAAGATCCGGCTGTGCTTTTAGCGCGGCTTTCACTGCCTGTTCTGCTTGCGCCGGCTTATAACCCAAGGCCACCAAAGCCCCTTCGGCTTCATGGCGCGCATGCGATGCGGCACCCGTGGCGGACGGCGCATGCGGCACATCACCCACACTCCAGTCCTTCAGTCGATCGCGCATTTCTACGATCAAGCGCTCCGCCGTTTTCTTACCCACCCCCGGCAAGCGTACCAAGCTGGCGGTATCGCCGTCATGGATGCTTTGCACAAATGCCGACATTTCCATGCCGGAGAGAATCGCCAAGCCCAATCGTGGGCCCACGCCATTCACTTTAATCAAGGCTTGAAACAGCCGACGCTCATCGCGATCGATAAACCCATATAAATGCTGCGCGTCTTCGCGCACAACAAAGTGCGTATGCAGCACAGCCTCTTGACCCACGTCCGGCAGCACCGCAAACACCGAGAGAGGCACGAACAAGCGATACCCCACGCCATGCACATCCAGCACCACTTCCGTAGGCTGCTTTTCCAACACGATGCCTTTCAGGCGTGTGATCACGTTTTAATCCCCTAGCGAATGCGTCCGCGCCGAACCGCACTGGCACCTGCAATCGCCATGAGGCTCGTCGAGGTGTGAGCATGACAAATTGCAGCGGCCAATGCATCCGCTGCATCTTCGGCCGGTGCGGCCGGCAATTTCAACAAGGTCATCACCATATGCTGGACTTGTGCCTTAGTCGCCGCACCCGTCCCCACCACCGCCTGCTTGATCTGTCGTGCGGAGTACTCGTGCACCGGCAAATTGCGCGACACGCCGGCGACGATGGCCGCACCGCGAGCCTGCCCCAATTTCAATGCCGAGGATGCATTGCGTGCCATGAACACCTGCTCAACCACCATCATCCGGGGCGCATAACGCTCAATGACTTCACCGAGGTCGTTAAAGATGGTGTGCAGACGCTCGGGAAACGCTTCATCCGTCATGCGAATGCAACCACTGGCCACATACTGCAATGCCGTGCCGGTGGACTCGATCACACCAAAACCGGTCACTCGGGAGCCCGGATCCACACCCAGAATAACGGTCATGCCATGCCCGCTTTGATGGCTATTGTCATGCTGGCCTCACCCGTATGCAGCAAGTTCAATAGTAACGGAAAACAGACCGCAATAGCCCGTATCACTCAGGACAGTGACTCCATGACATCCGGTGGAATATCGGCATTGGAATACACGTTTTGAACATCATCGAGATCTTCAAGCGCTTCTATTAATCGCAGAATCGTTTCAGCGCCGGCCTGATCCAGCGTGACGTCGGTTGAGGCTTCCATGCTGACTTCCGAGCCGACCGGCATCAGCCCCGCTGCGGCTAACGCATCTTTCACGGTACCGAACGACTCCGGCGTGGTCATGACATCAAAGCTGCCGTCATCGTTCGCGACCAAATCGTCTGCACCGGCTTCCAGAGCCACTTCCATCAATCGGCCTTCATCGGTGCCTGCAGCAAACCCGATATAACCCCGCTTGGTAAATAGGTACGCAACGGAACCATCGGTACCCAGATTGCCACCTGCGCGTGAAAAGGCATGCCGCACCTCGGCGACCGTACGGTTGCGATTGTCGGTCATGACTTCAACCAAGACCGCAACGCCTCCCGGCCCATAGCCTTCGTAGGTCAGCTCTTCAACGTTGTCGGCCTCGTTCGTGCCGGCACCACGGCTGATGGCGCGATCAATCGTATCGCGCGTCATGTTCGCGCCGAGTGCCTTATCGACCGCCGCACGCAAACGCGGATTGTCTTCAGGATTAGGACCGCCGAGCTTGGCCGCCACGGTGATCTCGCGGATCAGCTTGGTGAATATCTTGCCGCGCTTGGCATCTTGCCTGCCTTTACGATGCTGGATGTTCGCCCACTTGCTGTGACCGGCCATACCCCTGCCCCCTCAGGATGTTGTTTTGTTATCGGCGGCTTGTGCCCGCAGGCGAATATTCAGCTCGCGCAGTTGCTTGTCTTCTACCGGTGCGGGGGCATGCGTCATCAAGCAGGCCGCATTTTGCGTTTTCGGGAAAGCGATCACATCGCGAATGGTCGTCGCACCCGTCATCAGCATCACCAAGCGATCCAGCCCAAACGCCAACCCGCCGTGCGGCGGCGCGCCAAAACGCAGCGCGTCCAGCAAGAAGCGGAATTTTTCGTCGGCTTCTTCATCACTGATACCCAACGCTTTGAACACCGCCTTCTGCATATCCAGGTTATAAATACGCAGGCTGCCACCACCGACTTCGGTACCGTTCAGCACCATGTCGTACGCAACCGACAGAGCCTCACCGGGATTGCCGGCCAGTGTTGCCACATCGCATTTTGGCATCGTGAACGGATGATGCACCGAGGTCCAACGGCCCTCATCGACCTCCTCAAACATCGGAAAGTCCACCACCCACAGCGGCGCCCAATCCCCTTGAATCAGATTCTGGTCATGGCCCAATTTAACGCGCAAGGCACCCAGTGCATCATTCACAACGCGGGCTTTGTCGGCACCGAAGAACACCAGATCGCCATTTTCAGCCCCCACGCGCTGCATCAGCTCCATGGCAATCGGTTCAATGAATTTCACGATCGGGCTTTGCAACCCCTCAAGACCGGCAGCCGTATCGTTGACTTTGATATAGGCCAAACCTTTGGCGCCGTAGATGCCCACGAACTTGGTGTACTCATCAATCTGACTGCGGCTGATGCTCGCACCACCCGGCACCCGCAATGCCGCCACGCGGCCTTTCGGATCTTTCGCAGGGCCCGCAAAGACCTTGAAGTCGACGCCCTGCATCAAGTCCGCCACGTCCACCAACTCCAGCGGGATACGCAAGTCCGGCTTATCGGATGCAAAACGACGCATCGCCTCGGCATGGGTCATGCGCGGGAAAGCACCGAGATCGACGCCCAGCAAATCGCGGAACAATCCGGCAATCATGTCTTCGGTAATCGACATGATTTCTTCTTCGGATAAAAAGGATGTCTCGATGTCGATCTGGGTGAATTCCGGTTGGCGATCGGCACGCAGGTCTTCATCACGGAAACACCGGGCAATCTGGTAGTAGCGGTCATAACCGGCCACCATCAACAGTTGTTTGAATAGCTGCGGTGATTGCGGCAACGCAAAGAATGAGCCGGGCTGGGTGCGTGACGGCACCAGATAGTCGCGCGCACCTTCGGGCGTGGCACGGGTCAGGATCGGCGTTTCAATGTCCAGAAAGCCATGATCGTCCAGATAACGGCGGATATAGGAACTCACCCTGGAACGGAACCGCAGCTTTTGCTGGATCTCGGGGCGGCGCAAATCGACGTAGCGATAGCGCAGACGCGCCTCTTCACCGACACCGGCATACTCGTCCAATGGAAATGGCGGCGTATCGGAGCGATTAAGAATCTCAAGCTCACGCCCCAGCAACTCCAGAAACCCGGTGGGCATATCCGGGTTCACCGTCGATGCCGAACGCTCGCGAATCAACCCGGTGACGCGCACCACGTACTCGCTGCGAACCCGATCGGCCAGCGCGAAGGCCTCGACCGTATCAGGGTCGAACACCACCTGAATAATGCCCTCGATATCACGCAGATCCAGAAAAATGACACCGCCATGATCACGGCGACGATGCACCCATCCGTACACGGTGACGGTCTTTCCAATCTCTTCGCGGCCTAATTTGCCGCAGTAATGCGTACGCATGTGTCTATTCCTGATCTTGCCTAATCGTTAAAAAAACAGGGCCGCAGACCCTGCACATTCACTCTGATGCCGCCGGTGTCGACGCAGAAGCACTCGCCGCCGGAGCGCCCCCTGACGAAGCAGACCCCACCGCAGAGTCACCGGCGATGTTCTTGCGCTGCCCCGATTTGAAATCCGTTTCATACCAACCGCCGCCCTTCAAACGAAAACCCGCGGCAGAAATCTGGCGCTTCAAACTGTCTTTGCCGCAGTGAGGGCAACGCACCAACGGTGCATCGGAGAGCTTTTGCAGTGCTTCATGGTGACCTTCGCAGGCTTCACAACGGTATTCATAAATCGGCATGACTTGCTCCATCGTCTTGTGCGAGCATCTCGCAAGGCATTAAAACCCGCTTAACGCGAGCGCGCAGTATACCTCAAAAACCCCGTAAAAATCAGGCTAAAAACACTTTCAGCACCCTCTCCATGTCGCGATTGAAACCCCTTTGGCGACCACCCAAACAACACGCTTGAAAACACATCCCAAAACCTCGTGCGTGACCCTTAAAAAAAAGCAGTTTCACTGCTTGCCCAATTGGTTTTAATGCTTTATATATAGCTTACCTGCAGATGCATTTGTGCGTGCGCGGATGCAACTACAGGCCCCTGAGCTCAGGGTGAGATGTGAACACCAATGTTCAACAATCATAAGGAAATCACATGGCCGCTCGTAAAACTGCTAAAAAAGCCGCAGCTAAAAAAGCTGCTCCGAAGAAAAAGGCTGCTAAGAAAAAAGTAGCCGCTAAAAAAACCACCGCAAAAAAAGCCGTAAAAAAGGCGCCTGCCAAGAAGAAAAAGGCACCTGCCAAAAAGAAAGCCGCAAAGAAAGTAGCCAAGAAAAAGCCAGCCAAGCGTAAAGCTGCTGCTAAAAAGGCTCCTGCCAAGCGCAAAGCTGCCAAGAAGAAAGTAGCCAAGAAAAAGCCAGCCAAAAAGGCTGCTGCTAAAAAGGCTCCTGCCAAGCGCAAAGCTGCCAAGAAGAAAGTAGCCAAGAAAAAGCCAGCCAAAAAGGC
>DATCSK010000041.1:0-18896 GCA_036568505.1 Pseudomonadales bacterium
GAGATGGTGATGCCGGGCGATAACATCAAGATGGTGGTGACCCTGATTCACCCGATCGCGATGGAAGACGGTCTGCGCTTTGCTATCCGCGAAGGCGGACGTACGGTAGGTGCTGGCGTCGTAGCCAAAGTGATCGAATAAGAGCCCTGCGGGGTTTGATGAGAGGTCTTCCGTTCGGCGGAAGGCCTTTTTTTACCGGCCCTCGTGGGCGCGGGCTTTAAAAATTGGTGCTCCAGAGCTTGACAGTGGGTTTGCTGCTCTGTAGTATTCGCCTTCCGTTTTTCGGGGTTCTGTTAGCCTCGGGTTGATTTGGTGGAGAGTTGTAGTGCAAAACCAGCGCATACGCATACGCCTGAAGGCTTTTGACCATCGATTGATTGATGTGTCGGCTCAGGAAATTGTAGATACAGCTAAGCGTACGGGTGCCCAGATCAAGGGCCCGATTCCGCTGCCAACGCGTAATGAGCGTTTTACCGTGCTGGTTTCTCCGCATGTCAACAAGGATGCGCGGGATCAGTATGAAATTCGTACGCATAAGCGTTTGCTGGATATTGTCGAGCCAACCGATAAAACGGTAGACGCTCTGATGAAGCTGGATTTGGCGGCCGGCGTGGAAGTGCAGATTAGTTTGGGTTAATTCCGGGTCCTTTTGGGCTTGGTTAGTTTGTGTAACGCCCGTAGAGGCGGCCGGAGAGGGTGAGAGCCCCGTACACTGAGGAAAAAGAGATGACGATTGGTATTGTCGGCCGCAAGAGCGGCATGACGCGTGTATTTACGGCTGACGGTGCGTCTATAGCGGTTACCGTTATTGATGCGTCACCAAACCGTGTGATGCGTGTTAAATCCGCTGCTGAGGATGGCTATGAGGCTGTTCAGGTGACTGCCGGCGAGCGTCGTGCTTCGCGCGTGATCAAGTCGCAGGCGGGCGAGTTTGCCAAGGCTGGGGTCGTGGCGGGTCGGGGTATTTGGGAATTTCGTGCATCTGGCGATCAGCTGGCCGATTTGGCTGCAGGGTCAGAGTTGACGGTGGCGGCATTTGCAGAAGGTCAGAAAGTTGATGTGACGGGCCAGTCTCGTGGTAAGGGTTTTCAGGGTGCTGTGCGCCGCTGGAACTTCCGTACCCAGGACGCCACGCATGGTAACTCGGTATCGCATCGCGCTCCTGGTTCGATTGGTCAGAACCAGACGCCGGGTCGCGTGTTTAAGGGTAAAAAGATGGCTGGGCATATGGGTGATCGTCAGGTGACGACGCAGGGCTTGGTGATTGTTCGTGTGGATGCCGAACGCAACTTGCTTCTGATTAAAGGCGCAGTTCCGGGTGCTCCGGGCGGCGATGTGATTGTTCGTCCAGCTGTCAAAGCTCGGTCATAAGAGGGGAACGCAATGGAATTGAATGTTGCCGCACCCGGTAAAGCAGCCGCGGGAAGTGTGAAAGTCTCTGAAGAGACTTTCGGCAGAGAATTTAATGAAGACCTGATTCATCAGGTTGTTGTGGCCTATATGGCGCGTGCGCGTCAGGGCAGTCGGGCTCAAAAGAATCGCTCGGACGTTAGTGGCGGCGGTAAGAAGCCGTTTAATCAGAAGGGTTCTGGTCGCGCTCGAGCGGGTAGTATTCGTAGTCCGATTTGGCGTGGCGGTGGTGTGACATTTGCTGCGCGCCCCCAGGATCACTCCCAGAAAGTGAACCGTAAAATGTACCGTGCCGCTATGCAGTCCATCCTGTCTGAGCTTGCTCGACAGGATCGTTTGATTGTGGTGGAGGATTTTGTGGTCGATGAGCCAAAAACCCGTAAGCTGATTAATAAGCTTAATGATTTTGGTTTGAGCAATGTCCTTATTGTGACTGACTTGATTGATCATAACTTGGCATTGTCGGCGCGCAACCTTCACGAAGTGGGCGTATGTGATATTGCCGGCGTTAATCCGGTCAGCTTGGTGGCCTTTGAGAAGGTGATGGTTACTGTGCCTGCCTTGAAGCGTTTTGAGGAGGTGCTGTCATGAACCAAGAGCGTCTTTTTATCGTTCTGAAAGGGCCGCACATTTCAGAAAAGGCGACTGCCGCCGCTGATAGTGCAAATCAATACGTATTTCGAGTGGCCACTGACGCTACACGTGCCGAAATCAAAGTGGCCGTTGAGCAGCTTTTTAAAGTGGCGGTTGTCGGTGTTCAGGTGGCGAACGTGAAAGGCAAGGTGAAGGCTAATCGGTATGGCGCAAATCGCCGGCCGGGCTGGAAGAAAGCCTACGTCCGAGTCGCTGGTGGGCAAGAAATCGATTTTTCCGTAGTGGCGTGATGACAGGATTGGGTAAGTAGTCATGGCTTTAGTAAAAACGAAACCAACTTCTGCAGGACGGCGTTTTGTCGTCAATGTAGCAACGCCAGGCTTGCATAAAGGTGAGCCCTACCAGCCGTTGCTGGAAAAGAAAAAGGGCTCGGGTGGTCGCAATAATTCCGGGCGCATTACTGTGCGTCATGTGGGCGGCGGCCATAAGCAGCATTATCGGAAAGTGGATTTCCGTCGAGATAAAGACGGCATCCCGGCCAAGGTTGAGCGGATTGAGTATGATCCAAATCGTTCAGCTCACATTGCCCTGATGCTGTATGCAGATGGTGAGCGCCGTTACATTATTGCCTCGCGTAATTTGGCAGCGGGCGATGTGCTCCAGTCGGGCGCTGATGCGCCGATTCGCGAAGGCAATTGCTTGCCGATTCGCAATATTCCGCTGGGTAGCGTGGTGCATTGTATTGAGTTGAAGCCGGGCAAGGGGGCTCAGTTGGCTCGTAGTGCTGGTGCAGGCGTTCAGTTGGTGGCTCGTGAGGGGCAGTACGCTACAGTGCGTCTGCGCTCAGGGGAGATGCGCAAGGTTCCGGTTGATTGTCGCGCAACATTGGGTGAAGTCTCTAATGCCGAGCATAACTTGCGCTCATTGGGTAAGGCCGGCGCGAAACGCTGGCGCGGCGTTCGACCTACGGTTCGTGGTATGGCCATGAACCCGGTAGACCATCCGCACGGTGGTGGTGAAGGGCGTAATAAAGGTATGCACCCAGTTTCACCGTGGGGCACGAAGGCTAAAGGTTATAAAACTCGCAGCAACAAGCGTACGGATAAGTTCATTGTTCGTCGCCGTGGCGCGAAATAAAGATTGAATAGGAAGAGGATTGCTCAGTGCCGCGTTCACTAAAGAAGGGTCCGTTTATTGATCTGCACCTGATGGCCAAGATCGAAAAGGCCATCGAGGCAAAAGACAAGCGTCCGATCAAGACTTGGTCGCGTCGCTCGATGATATCTCCGGATATGGTGGGCTTGACTATTGCGGTGCATAACGGTCGTCAGCATGTGCCGGTTTTTGTGACTGAAGATATGGTTGGGCACAAGCTGGGAGAATTCGCGGTAACGCGGACATTCAAAGGGCATGTGGCTGATAAAAAAGCCAAGCGATAAAAGGTTGATGGAAATGGAAGTAGCAGCAAAATTGCGTGGTGCTCGCATCTCTGCCCAAAAGGCGCGCCTTGTCGCTGACCAGGTAAGGGGCAAGCGAGTGGGTGAAGCATTGAATGTGCTGGGCTTTAGCACCAAAAAGGCAGCAAGCCTGATTAAGAAGGTGCTGAATTCAGCTATCGCAAATGCAGAGCATAACGAAGGCGCTGATGTGGATGAGCTGCGTGTGGCTTCAATTTGTGTTGATGAAGGCATCACACTGAAACGAATCAAGCCGCGAGCCAAAGGTCGAGCGGACAGAATTTCCAAGCGTACCTGTCATATCACTATAAAAGTGGCTGATAGCAACGCGAAGCGTGGAGTGTAATCGTGGGTCAGAAAGTTAATCCAATCGGGATTCGTTTAGGCATCGTAAGAGACCATAACTCTATTTGGTATGCCGACTCGAAAAAGTACGCAGATCAGTTGATCGCTGACCTTAAAGTGCGCGCGTTTATCGAGAAAAAACTTGAGAGCGCATCAGTGAGTCGTATTGTGGTTGAGCGCTTGGCCCAGCAGGCGAAAGTGACGATTCATACGGCTCGCCCGGGGATTGTCATTGGCAAGAAAGGCGAAGACGTGGAGCGCCTTAAGAAAGAAATCTCGGCCATCATGATGGTGCCGGTGACCGTGGATGTGGCTGAGATTCGCAAGCCGGATCTGGATTCAAAACTGGTAGCTCAAAGTGTTGCCCAGCAGCTGGAGCGCCGCGTGATGTTTCGTCGCGCCATGAAGCGCGCGGTTCAAAATGCAATGCGCCAAGGCGCCTTGGGCGTGAAGATTCAGGTGGGCGGGCGTTTGGGTGGTGCTGAGATTGCGCGCACAGAATGGTATCGCGAGGGTCGCGTTCCTTTGCATACCCTGCGTGCCGATATTGATTACGCCACCAGCGAAGCTAAAACGACATACGGCATTATTGGTGTGAAGGTTTGGATCTTTAAGGGCGAGGTATTCGGCCTGGAAGATAAATCTACCAAAGCGGCCACTGCAAGCTAAGGAAGTAGACCACTATGTTGCAGCCGAAACGCACAAAATTTAGAAAGCAGATGAAGGGTCGCAACCGTGGCCTGGCTCATCGCGGTAGTAAAGTCAGCTTTGGTGAGTATGGCTTGAAATGCATTGGGCGTGGCCGTATTACGGCTCGCCAGATTGAGGCGGCTCGTCGCGCCATGACGCGTCACATCAAGCGCGGCGGTAAAATATGGATCCGTGTGTTTCCGGATAAGCCCATTACCAAGAAGCCTCTTGAGGTGCGTCAGGGTAAAGGTAAGGGCAACGTCGAGTATTGGGTTGCCCAAATTCAGCCTGGCAAGGTGTTGTATGAAGTGGAAGGTGTGAATGAGAGCTTGGCGCGCGAGGCATTTGCTTTGGCGGCGGCGAAGTTACCAATCCCCACAGTATTTGTTAAGCGGACGGTGTTGTAATGAAAGTCAACGAATTACGAGATCAGTCAGTTGAAGAGTTGGGCAAGACGTTGCTGTCGCTGAGAGAAAAACAGTTTCGTCAAAATATGCAGAAGGCAACTGGTCAGCTGGGACAGACTCATCTGTTGAAAGACACGCAGCGTGATATCGCGAGGGTTAAAACTATCCTCCGTGAAAAGGCAGGTAAGTAACATGGCGGAAGGAAAAGAGAAGGTTGTTCGTTCGCTGACCGGCAAGGTTGTTAGCGACAAGATGGACAAGACAATCACTGTTCTTGTTGAGCGCCGTGTTAAGCATCCGGTGTACGGCAAGTACATTACGCGCTCAAGCAAATTGCATGCTCATGATGAAAAGAATGAGTGCAAGATGGGTGATACGGTAACGATTAGCGAAACCCGTCCTTTGTCGAAGACTAAGAGCTGGGCGTTGGTTAGCGTTGTTGAACGGGCAGTATAAGGTTTGATGCACCAATAGTGCAGGCGGGAGTGACTCCATGATTCAAACAGAAAGTTATCTTGATGTTGCAGATAACAGTGGTGCGCGGAAAGTAATGTGCATCAAGGTGCTTGGTGGTTCGCGCCGTCGTTACGCACATATTGGCGACTTGATTAAAGTGACAGTTAAAGAAGCGATTCCGCGTGGCAAGGTTAAGAAGGGCCAGGTGATGAATGCGGTTGTGGTGCGTACCCGCAAGGGTGTTCGCCGTCAGGACGGATCGTTGATTCGCTTTGATGATAATGCCGCAGTGTTGCTCAACAACCAGTTGGCACCGATTGGAACACGTATTTTTGGACCGGTAACGCGCGAACTGCGTACCGAGCGGTTTATGAAAATTATTTCACTGGCACCAGAAGTGCTCTGAGTGCGGTCAGGTTGGGGTTTTGGTTATGCGTAAAATACGTCGCGATGATGAAGTGGTGATCCTGACAGGTAAGGATCGCGGCAAGTACGGTAAGGTAACGCGCGTCCTCGATGAGGGGCGTGTGCTGGTTGCAGGCATTAATATGGCCAAGCGACACACCCGGCCAAATCCCCAGATGGGTGTTACGGGCGGTATCGTAGAGAAAGAAATGCCAATGGATATTTCCAATGTGGCGATTTTGAATCCTAAAACCCAAAAAGCAGACAAAATTGCTATTCGGGTCTTAGAGGACAATACGAAAATTCGTGTATTTAAATCGACTGGCGAAGCGGTCGACGGCTGATCGGCCTGGAGCGAGAAATGGCAAGGTTGAAAGAGATTTATCGGCGTGAAATTGCCCCGAAGCTTAAAGAAGAGCTTGGGTTGGCTAATGTCATGGAAGTGCCGCGTATTACTAAGATCACCGTGAATATGGGTGTGGGTGAAGCGCTGGCCGATAAGAAGATTCTGGAGCATGCGGTTAATGACATGACCTGCTTGAGTGGCCAGAAACCAGTGGTTACGCTTGCTCGGAAGTCGGTGGCTGCGTTTAAAGTGCGTGAAGGCTGGCCTATTGGTTGTAAGGTGACGCTGCGCTCTGATCGCATGTACGAATTTTTGGATCGGCTGGTCAGCATCGCAATTCCACGTATTCGCGATTTTCGGGGTATTAGCGCCAAATCGTTTGATGGGCGCGGTAATTTTGCCATGGGTGTGACCGAGCAAATTATTTTTCCGGAAATTGATTACGACAAAATTGACGCGGTGCGTGGTATGGACATCACCATTACTACGACGGCTCGCACTAACGAGGAAGGTCGGGCGCTATTGAAAGCGTTTAACTTCCCCTTTAAAGGTTGAGGATCGCCTAATGGCAAAGAAATCAATGCTGGCACGGGAAAAGAAGCGCGCTGAATTAGTGGCCAAGTACGCGGCCAAGCGTGCTGAGCTCAAGGCGGTTGTTCTGGACCCTGCTCGTAGCGATGAAGAGCGCTGGGATGCCCAGGTTGCCCTGCAGAAGCTGCCGCGCGACGCAAACCCGATCCGTCAGCAGCGTCGTTGCCGTATTACGGGCCGTCCTCGTGGCGTGTATCGTAAGTTTGGTTTGGGGCGTAATAAATTACGCGAAGCTGCTATGCGCGGGGATATCCCTGGCTTAGTTAAAGCGAGCTGGTAGTCTGGCGAATTGGATGGAGTTTGTTGAATCATGAGTATGCAAGATTCCTTAGCGGACATGTTGACGCGTATTAGAAATGCGCAAATGGCTAAAAAGCCTAGCGTGGTAATGCCGTCATCAAAATTGAAAGTGGCCGTAGCCAAAGTGCTTGAAGAAGAAGGTTATATTGCAGGCTCTCGCGTCGAGAGTGAGCAGGGCAAGTTGCGCTTGGAATTGACGCTGAAGTATTACCAGGGTCAGCCAGTGATCGAGGATATCGCGCGCGTTAGCCGGCCGAGTCGCCGTCAATACGCAGGCACCGATGGCATCCCTAATGTGCGCAATGGCTTGGGTGTTGCAATTGTCAGCACCAGCCGAGGCGTGATGACTGATCGTGCAGCAAGAAAAGCTGGTGTGGGTGGCGAAATCCTTTGCACCGTTTATTGATTTGAGTGAGTAATAGATACCATGTCGCGTATTGCAAAAAATCCGATTCAGGTGCCGTCAGGTGTGGAAGTCAAGCTGACTGGTTCCTTGTTGCATGTAAAGGGCGCGAAAGGCGTTCTTGAGGCGCGCGTTCATCGTGATGTTGAAATGATTCAAGACGCCGGCGTGCTGACCTTCAGCCCGAAGAGTGGCTCCAAACAGGCTAATGCCATGGCCGGAACAACGCGTGCGCTGGTCAATAATATGGTTGAGGGCGTGAGCAAAGGGTTTGAGCGCAAGCTGGAGCTCGTTGGTGTTGGTTATCGCGCCAAAGCTGCGGGTAAGACGATTAGCTTGACGCTCGGATTTTCGCATCCGGTTGACTATGAGTTGCCAGAAGGCGTGGTTGCCGAGACTCCCAGCCAGACAGAAATTGTTATCAAGGGTGCCGATAAGCAGGTGGTTGGTCAGGTGGCAGCAGATATTCGTGGCTTCCGTCCGCCAGAGCCTTATAAAGGCAAAGGTATCCGGTATTCCGGCGAACATATTCATCGCAAAGAAGCGAAGAAGAAGTAATTAGTAGGTAGCGTAAACATGAATGTGAAAAAAGTTGCCAGATTGCGTCGTGCCAAACGCTCACGCATGAAAATGCGCGAGCTCGGTGAGTTCCGTTTGAGTGTGTATCGCACGCCACGCCATATTTATGCGCAGGTGTTTTCTGCGGGTGGCGATAGTGTGTTGGCGAGTGCTTCAACATTGGACTCGAGCCTGCGTGAAGGTAAAACAGGCAATGCTGACGCGGCTCGTGCGGTTGGTAAATTAGTGGCGGAGCGCGCAAAGGCTGCTGGCATTAGCCGGGTTGCCTTTGATCGATCAGGTTTTAAATATCATGGGCGCGTCCAAGCCCTGGCAGATGCGGCTCGTGAAGCCGGTCTTGAATTCTAAGGTGAGGCTATGGCAGTGGTAGATCAAAGAGATAAAAATGCGGATGGCCTGCAAGAGAAGCTGGTGCAGGTTAATCGCGTTGCCAAAGTGGTAAAGGGCGGTCGTATTTTCGCATTCACCGCATTGACTGTAGTTGGCGATGGCAAAGGTCGCATTGGCTTTGGTCGTGGTAAGGCGCGAGAAGTGCCGCAGGCTATCCAGAAAGCCATGGAAGCAGCAAAAAAGAATATGATTGATGTCGATTTGGCAGGCTCTACGCTGCATTATCCGATACGGGCACGTCATGGCGCGTCGCATGTGTACATGCAGCCAGCCTCCGAGGGTACCGGTATTATTGCGGGCGGCGCGATGCGAGCCGTGCTTGAGCTTGCAGGTGTTCACAACGTGCTGGCCAAATGTTATGGCTCAACCAATCCAGTGAATGTGGTGCGTGCAACATTCAATGGCTTAAAAGCCATGCGCTCGCCTGAGCAAGTCGCAGCCAAGCGTGGCAAGTCGGTTGAAGAGATTCTGGGTTAATTTGCAGGTATTTGATGATGGCAGCCAGTAAAAAAATCCGCGTAACCCAGGTGCGCTCCACAAACGGTCGATTGCAAGCGCATAAAGCATGCATGATTGGTTTGGGTCTGCGTCGTATTGGGCACACGGTCGAGGTGGAGGATACTCCAT
Source organism: Pseudomonadales bacterium (assembly GCA_036568505.1). Lineage (GTDB taxonomy): Bacteria > Pseudomonadota > Gammaproteobacteria > Pseudomonadales > M0112 > M0112. The sequence goes on from DATCSK010000041.1 coordinate 9,001, forward strand.
CGGTTCGAGGCATGATCAACAAGATCAATTATCTGGTGCAGGTCGAGGAGAATTAAGATGAGTGATGTGATGCGTTTGAATACGCTCCGTTCTGCTCCCGGTCATAAAAAAGCGGCCAAGCGTGTTGGTCGTGGCATTGGTAGTGGGTTGGGTAAAACGTGTGGTGCAGGTCACAAAGGCCAAAAATCACGCAAAAGCGGTGGCATTCGGCCCGGTTTTGAAGGCGGTCAGATGCCATTGCAAATCCGGTTGCCAAAATTTGGTTTTACGTCGCGTATTTCCATGGTGTCCGCACAGATTCGCCTAGGTGAGCTGGCATTGGTTGACAGTGATGTCATTGATTTAGAGGCGTTGAAAGCGGCAGGTTTGGTATCGAAAGGCATCAAGCGCGCCAAGGTATTTTTGTCTGGCGAATTGACAAAGCCGGTTACGATCAAAGGTTTGGCCGTAACGGCCGGGGCCAAGGCAGCTATTGAAGCTGCTGGCGGTCGGGTAGAGGAATAAAGTAGTCGTGGCATCCCCCGGTTTGAACAGCAAGGCACCCGCACTAGGCGAGCTTAAGGCTCGCCTAGGGTTTTTATTGCTGGCTATTTTTATTTATCGGGTGGGCACGCACATTCCCGTGCCAGGAATTAACCCTGATCAGCTGGCAAGCTTGATGAAGCAAAATCAGGGCACCGTTTTGGGTATGTTTAATATGTTTTCCGGAGGCGCTCTGGAACGCATGAGTATTTTGGCGTTGGGAGTGCTTCCGTATATCTCTGCGTCGATCATCATGCAGCTAATGACGGCCGTTATGCCGCAGCTGGAGCAGATGAAGAAAGAAGGCGAAGCCGGGCGCCGTAAAATTACCCAATACACGCGTTATGGCACGGTGCTGCTGGCCTTGATTCAAGCAACGGGCATGTCCGTTGGTATGGCAAACAGCGGCTTATTCTATGCGGCCGGCACAGGCGTGATCGTAACGTCGGTGGTTTCCTTGGTAACGGGCGCCGTATTCATGATGTGGTTGGGCGAGCAGGTGACCGAGCGCGGTGTTGGTAACGGCATTTCCATGTTGATTTTTGCGGGCATTGTTGCAGGCTTGCCGAGCGCAATTGGCCAGTCGCTTGAACAGGCACGCCAAGGCGAAATGAATATTTTTGTACTGATGTTGGTGTTGGTGATTGCGGCAACGGTGACTTATTTCATTATTAAAGTCGAGCGTGCCCAGCGACGCGTTCCTGTTCATTACGCAAAGCGCCAGCAAGGCCGGCAGATGGTGCAGGGGCAGTCGAGCCATTTGCCGTTGAAGCTGAATATGGCCGGCGTTATCCCTGCGATTTTCGCCAGCAGTATTTTGCTGTTCCCTGCGTCGATTGCGCAATGGACCGGTCAAGGATCGGAAGATCTGACATGGTTGCAGGAAATCGGCATGGCGATTGGCCCGGGGCAGCCAGCGCACATCGTGGTTTTTACCAGCCTGATTATATTCTTCTGCTTTTTTTATACGGCTTTGGTATTTAACCCCAAAGAGCTATCTGAAAACCTGAAGCGTTCCGGTGCCTTTGTTCCAGGTATCCGTCCGGGTGATCATACGGCACGTTATCTGGATGGCGTCATGACGCGACTGACCATGTTTGGGGCAGGCTATATGGCGCTGGTTTGTTTGTTGCCAGAGTTTTTGATTGTGTTCTGGAATGTGCCGTTTTATTTGGGTGGTACATCGTTATTGATCGTGGTGGTTGTGGTGATGGACTTCATGGCGCAGGTGCAATCGCATTTGCTATCGCATGAATACGGATCCGTGCTGCAAAAAGCTAATTTAAAGACCTTTGGTTCTGGGCGCTAAACGCAGAACAACAGGTTATTGGTAAATCGTGGGAGCAATGTTATGAAAGTGCGCGCATCGGTGAAGAAAATTTGTCGAGGTTGCAAAATCGTTCGCCGTAAGGGTGCGGTACGCGTGATTTGCAAAACCGAGCCACGTCACAAGCAGCGCCAAGGTTAAGTGGTTGCTTTTTCGCGGCGTTGGCAATAGAATCTTGCGCCCTGCCAGCTGTCGCTAGCGGGCTTTATTTTAGTAACTAACTGATTATTATAGAGTTTTTGGAGTATTTGAATGGCCCGTATTGCAGGCGTCAACATTCCCGACAACAAACATGCGGTGATTTCGCTGACCTATATCCATGGGATTGGGCGTACGCGTGCTAAAGGTATCTGTGCGGCAGCGGGAATTTCGGAAAGCGTCAAAATCAGTGATCTAGGCGAAGATCAGGTGGACGTGCTGCGTCAGCATGTAGGCCAGTTCGTGGTTGAGGGCGACTTGCGCCGTGAAGTTTCTATGAATATCAAGCGGTTACTGGACTTGGGTTGTAACCGGGGTCTTCGCCACCGTAAAGGGTTGCCCGTTCGGGGTCAGCGGACCAAAACGAATGCGCGCACCCGTAAAGGTCCTCGCAAACCCATTCGTAAGTAACATTTATTAGTTAATAGACCGATTTAACAGGTATAGATGATGGCAAAAACTGCAAATAAGGCTGGTCGTAAGAAAGCTCGCCGCACCGTGGTCGATGGCATGGCGCATGTCCACGCGTCGTTTAACAACACCATCGTGACCATCACGGATCATCAGGGCAATGCGTTGTCTTGGGCGACTTCAGGCGGTTCAGGCTTTCGCGGTTCGCGTAAAAGCACGCCGTTCGCAGCACAGGTTGCTGCAGAGCGCGCAGGCAATGTCGCGGTTGCTGAGTACGGCATGAAGAGCGTTGATGTCGAAGTGAAAGGCCCGGGGCCTGGTCGCGAGTCTGCCGTTCGTGCACTGCATAACTGCGGATTGCGAGTTAACACCATTAAGGATGTCACGCCGATTCCACACAATGGCTGCCGTCCACCGAAAAAGCGTCGCGTTTAATAGGGATTCAGGAAAACACCATGGCCAGATATATCGGACCCACCTGTAAGCTTGCACGTCGCGAAGGAACTGACTTGTTCCTCAAGAGCGGCGTTCGTCCGTTGGAATCCAAGTGCAAAGCAGAAACCGCTCCAGGCCAGCACGGTCAGCGTCGCGGCCGCCTGTCTGATTACGGCGTACAGTTGCGCGAAAAGCAAAAGGTGCGTCGTTTGTACGGCGTGCTGGAGCGTCAGTTCAGCAACTACTACAAAGATGCAGCGCGCATTAAAGGCGCCACCGGTGAGAACCTGCTGCAGTTGCTTGAATCGCGTTTGGATAATGTGGTGTATCGCATGGGCTTTGGTTCCACGCGTGCTGAAGCGCGCCAGCTGGTGTCGCATCGTGCGTTGCTTGTCAATGGCAAAACGGTGAACGTGCCGTCTTATCAAGTCAAAGCAGGTGATGTTGTCAGTATTCGTGAGAAGGCTAAAAATCAGTTGCGTGTTCAGTCTGCTATGCAGTTGGCAAGCCAGCGGGCGCCGGCAGAGTGGGTTGAAGTGGATGCCAGCAAGATGGAAGGCGTCTACAAGCGAGTCCCTGATCGTAGCGACCTGCCATCAGAAATTAATGAAAACTTGATTGTCGAGCTGTATTCGAAGTAATTGAGTGTGTAAACCCATTTTAGGGATAGTGGCCAACAGGTGAATGTATGCAGAGTTCCGTGAGTGAGTTTCTGACTCCGAATGTCATTAGTGTTGAGCATGTGAGTGCGACCGAAGCCAAGGTAACCCTTGAGCCGCTGGAGCGCGGGTTTGGTCATACGCTGGGTAATGCGTTGCGCCGTATCCTGTTGTCGTCCATGCCGGGCAATGCGGTAACGGAAGTGGAAATTGAAGGCGTTCAGCATGAGTACAGCACGTTGGCGGGTGTCCGTGAAGACGTGATTGATATTCTGCTGAACCTGAAAGGTTTGGCTGTTTCGGCAGAAGGCCAGCAAGAAGTGGTCTTGACGATCAATAAATCAGGCGCCGGCATTGTGACCGCGGCTGACATTCAAACGCCTGGTGACGTCAAAATTGTGAACCCGGACCATGTGATTGCCCACCTGAATAAGGAAGGCAAGCTGAACATGAAGATTACTGTGGCTTCAGGCCGTGGTTATGTGCCGGTGGATGCACGTGAAAATCCGGAAGAAGAAGCCCGTTCAATCGGCCGTCTGCAGCTGGATGCCAGCTTCAGCCCGATTTATCGTGTGGCGTATAACGTGGAAAGTGCGCGTGTTGAGAAGCGCACCGACTTGGATAAGCTGATTATCACGCTTGAAACGAACGGTACGATTGATCCCGAAGACGCGATCCGTCGTGCAGCAACCATTCTGCAGCAGCAGTTGGCTGTGTTTGTGGATCTTGAAGGCAGCGATGAGGCCGAGCCTGCGCGCCATAGCGAAGAAGTGGATCCTATTCTGTTGCGTCCAGTCGATGATCTGGAATTGACCGTGCGTTCAGCCAATTGCCTGAAAGCAGAAAGCATTTATTACATCGGTGATCTGGTTCAGCGCACCGAAGTTGAATTGTTGAAGACGCCGAATCTGGGCAAGAAGTCGTTGACCGAAATTAAAGATATTTTGGCGCAACACGGCCTGTCTTTGGGTTTGCGTCTTGAGAGCTGGCCGCCGGCTAGCCTGCGCGACGAGAAACTGGCCGCGCGTTGAGTTTATTTTGAACATGCCGCATAGCGGTTGATTGATAACAGAGCGAGTATTACACGATGCGACATCGTCTGAGTGGCCGGCAGTTAAACCGGACCAGTGCACACCGCAAAGCCATGTTCCGTAACATGGTGGCATCCCTTGTGGAGCATGAAGTGATCCGTACAACCTTGCCGAAAGCCAAGGAATTACGTCGCCATGCTGAGCCGTTTATCACCTTGGCGAAAGAAGATACGGTAGCGAATCGTCGTTTGGCGTTTAATCGCCTGCGCGATAAGGCTGCGGTAGGTAAGCTGTTCACGGATTTGGGTCCGCGTTATCAGGCCCGCCCAGGCGGCTATGTGCGCATCCTGAAAATCGGTTTCCGTGCTGGCGACAAAGCCCCGATGGCGCTGGTTGAGCTGGTGGATCGTCCGGTTACCGCTCAAGCGGTGGATGCCGAGTAAGATTCATCGCACGAGATGTTTTAAAAAAGCGCCCTTCAGGGCGCTTTTTTATTGGGGTTTTTCGCGCGCTGCGCTTTCTTGTTATGAGGCGGCACGGGTTGTCTTGCCTTTGAGTAAGGGTTTTAAATAACGGCCGGTGTGCGAGGCGGCTATCTCGGCAATGGTTTCAGGGGTGCCGCAGCCGATAATTTGACCGCCGCCACTGCCGCCTTCGGGACCCATGTCCACGACCCAGTCTGCGGTTTTGATGACATCCAGATTGTGTTCAATCACAACGATGGTGTTGCCGTGATCACGCAGGCGATGCAGAACCGTGAGCAGCTGTCGAATGTCGTGGAAGTGCAGGCCAGTCGTGGGTTCATCCAGAATGTACAGTGTGCGTCCGGTATCGCGCTTGGAGAGTTCGCGAGACAGCTTGATGCGTTGCGCTTCACCGCCGGACAAGGTGGTGGCAGATTGCCCAAGACGAACATAGGATAGGCCGACGTCCAGCAAGGTTTGCAGTTTGCGGGCAATGGCCGGCACGGCATCAAAAAACTCGCGCGCATCCTCAACGGTCATGTCGAGCACGTCATCAATGGTTTTGCCCTTGTAGCGAATTTCCAGCGTTTCGCGGTTATAACGTTTGCCGTGGCAGATGTCACAAGGCACGTACACATCCGGCAAAAAATGCATTTCGACTTTGGTGACGCCATCGCCCTGACAAGCCTCGCAACGACCGCCTTTGACGTTAAAGCTGAAGCGACCTGGCTTGTAGCCGCGGGTGCGGGCCTCTTGTGTGCTCGCGAACAGTTCGCGCACGGGGGTGAAAATGCCGGTGTAGGTGGCTGGGTTGGAGCGTGGCGTGCGGCCAATCGGGCTTTGGTCGATATCAATGCAGTTATCCAGATGCTCCAGGCCTTCAATGGCATCGTGCGCCTCGGCAGTCAGTGTGCTGGCTTTGTTGAGTGCGGTGGCGGCGAGCGGATGCAGGGTACCGTTGATCAAGGTGGATTTTCCGGAGCCCGAAACACCGGTCACGCAAGTGAAGAGCCCCACGGGAATCTCCAGCGTGACATTTTGCAAGTTGTTGCCACGAGCGCCGCGCAAGCGAATGGCACGTTTGTCAGCAGGGGTGCGTTTTTTCGGTAAGGCAATGCTTTTGCGGCCGGCCAAATAATCGCCGGTCAGGGATTCCTTGGCGGCCATGATGTCATCCGCTAAGCCTGCGGCAATCACACGACCACCGTGGGTGCCGGCACCCGGGCCAATGTCGATAATGTGGTCGGCTTGTCGAATGGCTTCTTCGTCGTGTTCCACCACGATCACAGTATTACCGATGTCGCGCAAATGGGTCAGCGTCTTGAGCAGGCGATCGTTGTCACGTTGGTGCAGGCCGATCGAAGGTTCATCCAGAATGTACATCACGCCCACCAGCCCGGCACCGATTTGGCTGGCCAGTCGAATGCGTTGTGCCTCACCGCCCGAGAGCGTCTCGGCGCTGCGATCCAGCGTTAAATAATTCAAGCCCACATCCACTAAAAAGCCAAAACGGCTTTGCAGCTCTTTGAGGATTTTGTCGGCAATCGCACCTTGGCGGCCTTCCAGAATCAGGCTGTCGTAATAGGCTTTGCTTTCGCCGACGGGCAGCCGGGTGATGGACGGCAGGCTGCGATTATCGACAAACACGTGGCGTGCATCGCGGCACAAGCGCGTGCCATCGCAGGCCGGGCATTGGGCGGTGCTCAAGTAGCGTGCCAGTTCTTCGCGTACCGAGGAGGAATCGGTTTCGCGGTAACGCCGATCCATGTTGGGAATAATGCCCTCAAAAGGATGGGTGCGCTTGTACACGTCGCCGCGGTCATTGCTGTAACAAAAGCTGATCTCTTCATCACCGCTGCCACGCAAAATCAGCTCGCGAAATTCAGGTTTGAGTTCTTCAAACGGGGTGTCGATATCAAAGCCGTAATGCTCGGCCAATGACACCAGCATTTGGAAGTAATAAAAATTACGGCGATCCCAGCCGCGAATCGCACCGGCCGATAAGCTGGCCTCCGGGTGCACGACAATGCGGGATTCATCGAAAAACTGCTGCTGCCCTAAACCGTCGCAGGCAGGGCAGGCGCCGGCCGGGTTGTTGAACGAGAAGAGTCGCGGCTCTAAATCGCTAATGCTGTGTCCGCAGGTGGGGCAGGCATAGCGGGCAGAAAACACCAGCTCTTCGCCTTCGCCGTCGGCCGGCGCCACAATCGCCAAGCCCTCGCCAAGCTCCAGCGCCGTTTCAAACGATTCGGCCAGACGGTTGGCCATGTCCGGCCGTACCTTGAAGCGATCAATCACCGCTTCAATGGTGTGTTTGTGGGTTTTGGGCAAGGCTGGCGCTTCATCGACTTCCATCACCTCGCCATTGATGCGTGCGCGAATAAAGCCGCGAGCAGTGAGGTTTTGCAGAATCTTTTGATGCTCGCCTTTGCGTTCGCGCACCAAGGGCGCCAGCAGAATCAGCCGCGTGTCCTCTGGCAAGGCCAGCACCTGATCGACCATCTGGCTGACGGTTTGCGCTTTTAAAGGCTTGTCGTGATCGGGGCAGCGTGGCTCGCCGGCGCGGGCATAGAGCAGGCGCAGGTAGTCGTAAATTTCGGTGATGGTGCCCACGGTGGAGCGCGGGTTGTGCGAGGTGGATTTCTGTTCAATGGAAATGGCCGGCGACAAACCCTCGATGTGGTCAACATCGGGCTTTTCCATCATCGATAAAAATTGCCGCGCATAGGTCGAGAGCGACTCCACGTAGCGGCGCTGGCCCTCGGCATAGAGGGTGTCAAAGGCCAGTGATGACTTGCCCGAACCCGACAGGCCGGTAATCACCACCAGCTTGTCGCGGGGGATATCCAGATCGATATTTTTCAGATTGTGGGTGCGGGCACCGCGAACGAGGATGGTATCCATAATCAGGCTTATTGGGGAATGAACCGACCATTATAACGATAATGCGTTTATATCGTGGCTTGTTGCTTGCGCGGCTTTTGTTGGTCTAATGCCGGTGCTATGCTGCCTCTCTGGCCGGGCTGGCGATGGCCCGGTTACTCGAAAACCCAATACATACGAATACGTTCAAGGAGCTCATCATGGCGTCACGTGGCATCAACAAGGTCATTATTGTCGGGAACTTGGGTAAAGATCCCGAACAGCGCTCGATGCCCAGTGGCAAAGCCGTGACGAACATCACGGTCGCGACCAGCGAAGTCTGGAAGGACAAGCAAAGCGGCGAGCAAAAAGAAATGACCGAATGGCACCGCGTGGTGTTTTTTGATCGACTGGCAGAAATTGCCGGCCAGTACCTCAAAAAAGGCAGCAAGGTGTATATCGAAGGTCGCCTGCAAACCCGCAAATACGAAAAAGACGGCCAAACCCATTACAGCACCGAAATCGTCGCTAACGAGATGCAAATGCTCGATTCGCGCGGCAGCAATAATGACGGTGGCGGCTACAGCGGTGGCAGCAGCGGCAGCAGCAGTAATGGCAACACCGGCGGGGCCCGCGCAAACAGCCCGGAACCTGATTTTGACGACGATATCCCGTTCTGATTGTGCCCCTGATGCCCGGGAGGCACGCACGGCATGGCACATTGGCCTTTTTGCATTGTCCTGATTGGTAAGCCGGGGTCGCTGACGGCGGCCTTGCAGGCCGGCTTTCAGCAAGAAGGGTTCGCGGTTGAGTTGGCAGCCCCCGGTGAGCCTTTGCCGGCAACGGCCTTGCCCGCGACCTGGCTATTGATAGCCGCCAGTCAGCAAGAGGCCGATGATCTGGCCGCGCACTTGCCTGCGATTACACAGGCACCTGCCCGGGTGTTGGTGTTGTCCAGTTATCGGGTGTTCTCCGGCGAGAAATCCGGCTTTTACCATGAGGCGGATACGCCCGATGGCACGGATGCATCGGCGGCGCCGTGGCAAGCATTGGAGCAGTGGGCTGGCGGTTTTGCCGGGCATTGCATCCTGCGTACCGACCGGCTGTTTGCCGCCAGTGCTGACAACATCTTGACGCGATTGCTGCAAGGCGTGATTGATGCGGGTGAAGTGCATGTCACCGGTCATTTAAGGGGTTGCCCAACTGCCGAATCGGATATCGCGCGCGTCATTATTGCCATGATGCAGCAAATGGCCTGCGGCGCGCAGTGCAGCGGTGTGTACCACTATTGCAGTGGCGATATCACGCATTGCAATGAATTCGCCGAGGCGGTGCTCACCCATGCGCGGCAATTCCAGTCGATACCCGATGTCAACATCATCACCCACGAAGGCGAGGCCAGCAAACAGCGTGCGCCGTTGTTGTCGTGCCAACGCATCCTCGATCACTTCGGCATTCGCCAGCGCGCCTGGCACAGCAGCTTGCCCGCTGTCATTCGCGAGTACTTTGCTTCCCGCAGCGGCAAGCCCGCTGCGCGCCCGCACTAGGGGCTGGTGATGATCAGCGTGGATGAAGCCATTGCGCGCATTCTGCAAAGCGCGTCATTGCAGGCCGCGGCTGAAACGGTTCCCTTGCAGGCTTCTCTTGATCGCATGCTGGCTGAGGCTATTCACGCCCCGATGAGCTCACCGCCGTGGGATAACAGTGCCATGGACGGTTACGCCGTGCGTGCAGCCGATGTGGTTGCCGGTATTACCTTGCCCGTGTCGCAACGCATTTGCGCTGGCGATGCACCGCAGGCCCTAACACCCCAAACTGCTGCGCGCATTTTCACCGGCGCACCGATGCCCGCCGGCAGTGATACCGTGGTGATTCAGGAAAATGCGGATGCAAACGGCAATGAAGTGACTTTTCGCGAGCCCTGCAAGCCCGGTGCGAACGTGCGCCGCCAAGGCCACGATGTTGAAAAGGGCAGTGTATTGTTGAG
>DATCSK010000042.1:0-5135 GCA_036568505.1 Pseudomonadales bacterium
CTTCCCCACGTTTAACGGACACTCCAGATAGGGGACAATTCCCCAAAAGGAGTGATTCATGACCCGCAAGACCTACACCCGCGAATTCAAGATCGAAGCCGTTCGCCTGCTCAAGCAAGGCAAGAAACCCGGGGCTGACCTGGCACGGGAACTCGGCATCAAACGCAACCAGTTGTACAAGTGGCTGGAGGAAATCGATGCACACGGTGAAGCCGGTGCCTTCCCCGGTCATGGCCGGCGTTCCGCCAAGGCTCGCAACGAGCAAGCTGACGAGAACGCCCGCCTGCGCAAGGAAGTGGCCGAACTCCAGGAAGAGGTGGAAATCCTAAAAAAGGCCGCCGCGTACTTTGCCAGGGACCTGGGGTGAAGTACGCCTTCATCGATGAGCAGCGCCAGAGCCATCGCATCCAGAAGTTGTGCCAGACCCTTGAGGTATCGCCTTCGGGTTTTTATGAATGGCAGCGCCGAGAAGAAAGTCCGCGCAGTCAACAACAGCGCTGCCTGACGCAGAAAATACGGGTCATCCATGCCAGCCATCGCGGCGTGTATGGCTCGCCTCGCGTGCATCGGGTGCTGGTCAAATCCGGAGAGACTGTCTGCGTGAACACGGTTGCCAAACTGATGCAAAAGGCGGACATCAAGGCCAAGCCCTGCCGTCGCTACAAGGTGACGACCGAATCACGGCAAGGCTTCAAGGTGTCGCCTAATCATCTCGATCGGCAGTTCCTGCCGAAAGCGCCCGTGCAATCGTGGGCCACCGATGTGACCTTCGTGCCGACACGGCAAGGGCCGATTTATCTGGCCGTGGTGATGGAGTTGCATTCGCGCCGCATCATCGGCTGGGCGATGGACAACAAGAACACCGCGAATCTGGTATGCACTGCGACACGCATGGCGATTGATGGCCGTAAAGACCTCACTGGGCTAACCCTGCATTCCGACCAGGGCATCCAGTACATTGCCAATGAGTATCAGGATCTATTACAACTGCACGGTATCCGTTGCAGCATGAGCCGCAAGGGAAACTGCTGGGATAACGCCGTGGTGGAGAGCTTCTTCCACACCCTGAAATCCGAACTCGATCTGTTCGAGTGCTTCAGCAGCCGAAGCGAAGCCCGGATGCAGATATTTGAATATATCGAATGTTTTTATAACCGTAGCCGGCTGCATTCAACACTCGGCTACATGAGCCCGGCGGACTATGAGATGATGCATTGTGCCGCTTAACTTTGGTGTCCGTTTTTTGTGGGGAAGTCCACTCTGACCCCAATTATTCCAATTATTCTTATTTAAACCCGGTGCTGGATGGTTATGGCGCAGTTTGTGGCTGTGCGTCATCTACCGAAGGAGTTCGCCATGAAATAAAGCGCATGATTTCGGTAGCGATAACGAGTGTTGCTAATGCAATATTAGTTATAAGCATTCCATAAATACGCATGTATGCAACCGCAAATGATGCATCGGCAGGGATGCCAACAGTTAAACGCATCACGGTTGTGCTGAGATATATCATTAAATATAAGGCAACCGTGATGCCTAAACACGCATTGATCAGCAATAGAAGCCTGGTCTGAACAGGTGTTTTGGCGAGGGGCCATAGGCCGCCGCGTATTTTCCAGTAATAAACAAGAACACACAGTGTTAATACAGGATAAAAAATGCTGAGACCAAAAACCAAGAAGGGATCTATTACACCCAAAGATCCGCTTTTATATTTAATAAAAAAAGAGATTGTTGTCAGTAGTTGTTTTTTTACGATGATTAGCAAAGCCAAAAAATAGATGATATTAGCGCGCTTGGCATCCTTATCGATGGTCTGGGGGCCTGATTTGCTTGCGAAAAAATAAACAATGGATATAAAGGCAAAAAAATTGAAAGGCTCTGCCAAATACCTTGATAGAAAATAAGTCAGTATTAAAGCCAGAATGGGCTCTCTTTTTTGCTTGTCACGAGCAGCCCAAAGGAGTAGAAGGAGAGTAATTGCAAGTGGTGCAATAACATACAAAATAACCTGCATTATTATGTCTCTTGTGATGATTAATGTTGTAAGTCACAGCCATTAAAGTTATTGCAATTTAAGCAAGCAATCCAGCCAATATTTTTTGGTACATCTCGCTTAGGTCTTCCAGCTCTTTCACCCGCACACACTCATTAATCTTGGATGATAATTGCGGTCAGAGTAACATTTCCGGACAGAATTTTGAGCAAAACGCCAGAATGTTACTCTGACCCCAATTACAATTACAGGCTTGGGTTTTTCGCCACTTGCTGTGCAATCCAGCGATAGGTGATTTCCATGCCGGTGCGCAATGGAGCCGAGGGCGACCAGCCGAGTGTTTGCTGTATCAAGGTGTTGTCGGAGGTGCGGCAATGCACGCCGATGGGCCCGGGTATGTGTTTGAGGGCAATGCGTTTGCCGGCGATATCGGCCGCCATTGTGGCCAGCGCTTTAATGCGAATGCTTTCATCGGAGCCAAGGTTCACGGGGGTCGGGCAGTCAGAGCGCATCAGGCGCAGGGTGCCTTCGATGCATTCATCAATATAGAGAAAGCTGCGGGTTTGATCGCCGCTGCCCCACACTTCAATGTCGTCGCCATCTGCGGCCAAGGCCACTTTGCGGCACAGTGCGGCGGGTGCTTTTTCTTTGCCGCCTTGCCAGGTGCCTTCGGGCCCGAATATGTTGTGATAACGGGCAATGCGGCATGGCATGCCGTGGTTGCGTGAATAGGCAAGGTAGAGCCTTTCTGCGAAGAGTTTTTCCCATCCGTAATCGCTGTCGGGTTCTGCGGGGTACGCGGTTGATTCGGCGCAGGTGTAATGGTTCGGGTCGGTTTGATTAAAGTGCGGATAAATGCAGGCCGAGGACGAAAAGAAAATACGCTCTGCGTGAGCGATGCGGCTTGATTCGAGTACATTCAAATTGATCAGCGCCGAGTTGCGCATGACCGTGGCGTCGTTGTCGCCGCTGAAAATATAGCCGGCACCGCCCATGTCGGCAGCGAGTTGATAGACCTCGTTAAAGGGGCGATCAATGGCGCGTTGCGTGTGTGCCGGGTCGCGCAGATCAATTATTTGAAAGTCATCCGCCTCCGAGGCTGAAAACTCGGGGTGTTTTAAATCCAATGCGCGCACCCAGTAGCCTTCGCTTTTTAAACGTTTGACGAGATGGTGGCCAATAAAACCGCCGCCACCGCACACGAGTGCTGTTTTTTTCATGGCGTGATGCCTTGTGTTGCGTGAGTGTCGATCCATGCGGCGAGCCGATCGGTGCCATTGCGGGCGTGCCAGTCAAGGGCAGCGGCTTGCGCGTTTTTCGATAGCGTCGGGAATTCAGAAACCGCCTGCGCGACGGCAGCCAGAATACTGTTGTGGTTAAAGTCGTGAAAAAACGTACCGCAGCCGTAGCGCGCCACCAAGTCGCCAGGCATGCAGCCGGAAGGCACGACAAGCGGTACGCCGCTGGCGACAGATTCGCTGACAACGCCAGACCAGCTGTGCCGATAAGCCGCTTTTTTAGAAGGCCAAACAACCAGATCGCAACGAATGATTTGGGCCGCGAAATCGGCGACATACGGTAATCGCGTTAAACCCGCCCTTGCGGGGGTATTGACCTTGTTTGGACTGCTGTCTTGCACGACCACTTCAAAGCCTTGTGCGAGTAACGCGTCCACCAGTTTGGGCATAAGCGCCAGCCCGCGCTTGTTACGCTGCTGGCCAAAAAAGCCGATTCGGCGCACCGCGGTGGAGGGCTTGTCGGGGCGAGCGCCATCGTGCGGGCATGGCAAGGCCGGCATGAGCAGGCCGGGGAATGCGTTTTGGTGCGCCAAACATAAAGCCGGATCATACGCGCCAACGGTGATGGGGTAGTGTTGTTCCGCCAGTGCTTGTGCGGTGCGTGCCCAGATGCGCTCCCCTGCAGGCACCGGTTTTTTTGGCAGCCACCACGTGCCACCGAGTTGGCGCACGGCATGTTTTTTAGACAGTGCGGCAGCCAATTGGTAGGGCGCTAATGTCGGCCAAACCCACAGATCGCTCGGCGCAATGGCGGCGATATCAGCAGCCGTGGTGTCGATCAGCTTGCTATAGGCTTTAACGGCGGGTTGATAAAACGGTATGCGGGTGTAAGTCGGAATGCGAAACGTAGGCCGCAATGTCATGCCCCGTGCACGGGCGTGCTCTATCAACGTTGGCTCCGGCTCAACATAAGCGTGAATGTCGACCTCATGGCCGCGTTGCATGAGTGCTTCGGCTAAACGGATATCAAGGTCAAAGTGATGACCTTGCGTGCCTTTTAAGCCCGGGTCGAGCAGGGTGATTTTCACGGGTGATGTTTGATTAGCGGAATAATGCTTCTAGCACCTTGTGATACATGGCATTGAGGTCTTCCAGCTCCTGCGCACGCACGCACTCATTCAATTTATGAATGGTGGCATTCACTGGCCCCAGTTCAATCACCTCGGTGCCGGTCGGTGCGATAAAGCGCCCGTCGGAGGTGCCGCCGCCGGTGGATTGTTCGGTCTCTAAACCCGCTACATCACGAATCGCTGCACAAGTGGCTTCCAGCAGTTTGCCTTTGCCGGTTAAGAACGGTTCGCCGCTTAAATCCCAGCGCAGAGCGTAATCCACGCTGTGTGCTTTTAAAATCGCCTCGACTTTTTGTTTTAAGCCGTCGGCGGTTTGTTCGGTGCAATAACGGAAGTTGAATTGAAGTGTGCAGGTGGCGGGGATGACATTGGTGGCCCCGGTGCCGGCATGGATGTTGGCAATTTGAAAGCTGGTGGGCGGGAAGAACGCATTGCCTTTGTCCCACTCGGTGGCGGCGAGTTCTTGCAAAGCCGGTAATGCCGCGTGAATCGGGTTGCGGGCAATCTCCGGGTAGGCGACATGGCCTTGAATGCCGTTCACGGTTAAATAACCGCTTAATGAACCGCGGCGGCCGACGCGAATGCGATCGCCCAGTTGTTTGTCGCTGGAGGGTTCGCCCACCAGGCAGTAATCGATTTTCGTGCCAGCTTTCTTTAGGTGTTCCATCACTTTCACAGTGCCATTGACCGCTACACCTTCTTCATCGCTGGTGATGAGAAACGCAATGCGGCCTTTTGGGGCAGGGTTGTCTTTCAGGAAAGCTTCGGTTG
>DATCSK010000043.1:0-53783 GCA_036568505.1 Pseudomonadales bacterium
ACCTCCAATGCCGGCTCTTCAATATTTTCACTTTCGATCATATGGCTTTGAACGGAGCGCAATGCATTTTCATCGTCGTCACGCAAACGCTGCAATTCAAAGTGTGGTGTTTCCAGCTGTGGGCTGGGAATGATCACGATACGTACATTTTCACGACGTTCGATCTCGGAAATCAGCATGCGTTTTTCATTCAGCATGTAAGTGGCAACATCGACGGGTACGAAGGTGCGAATTTCCGAGCTGCGATCTTTAATGGATTCTTCTTGCAGTAATCGAATAATCGACAGTGCCAGTGATTTGGTGTCACGAATGGTGCCTTGACCGCTGCAGCGCGGGCAGGTGATGGTGCTGGTTTCTTCCAGTGATGGGCGCAGGCGTTGGCGTGACATTTCCAGCAAACCAAAGCGCGAGATGCGCCCAACTTGTACGCGTGCGCGATCGATTTCCAGCGCTTCGCTCATGCGCGCTTCAACATCGCGCTGGTTTTTCGGGTTTTCCATGTCGATGAAATCGATGACGATCAGGCCGCCGATATCGCGTAAACGCAATTGGCGGGCGATTTCTTCGGCGGCTTCCAAGTTGGTGTTAAATGCAGTGGCCTCGATGTCCGCACCTTTGGTGGCGCGAGCCGAGTTGATATCGATAGAAACCATGGCTTCGGTCGGGTCGATCACAATGGAACCGCCGGATGGCAGGGTCACCACGCGCTGGAATGCGGTTTCGATTTGCGATTCGATCTGATAACGGTTGAGCAGTGGAATGCTGTCCTGATACAGCTTGATGCGGTTTTCAAACTGCGGCATGGTCAGGCGCGTGAATTCGAGTGCATCCTCGTAAGCCTGTTTTTCATCGATCAGGATTTCGCCAATGTCTTCGCGCATGTAGTCGCGAATGGCCCGAATGATGACATTGCTTTCCTGGTAGACCAGAAACGGTGCGGCACGATTGGCAGCGGCTTCCGTCACGGCAGTCCAGAGTTGCACCAGATAATCCACATCCAGTTGCAGTTCTTCGCTGGTGCGGCCTACGCCGGCCGTGCGAATGATGGCGCCCATGCCAGCGGGTGTTTCCAGTCCGCTCATGGCTTCGCGCAGTTGGGCGCGTTCGTCGCCTTCGATACGACGTGAAATGCCGCCGGCACGAGGGTTGTTCGGCATCAGCACCAGGTAGCGTCCGGCGAGGCTGATAAAAGTGGTGAGGGCCGCACCTTTGGTGCCGCGCTCTTCTTTATCAACTTGCACAATGACTTCAGTGCCTTCTTTCAAGACGTCTTGAATGCGGACACGGCCATTCTCGGGTTTTTGATAGAAGTATTCGCGTGAGATTTCTTTTAATGGCAAAAAGCCGTGGCGATCAGCGCCAAAGTCGACAAAGGCGGCTTCCAGGCTGGGTTCGACCCGGGTGATGCGGCCTTTATAGATGTTGGATTTGGTTTGGATGCGATTGCGGTTTTCAATGTCGAGATCGAATAAGCGTTGACCATCGACCAGTGCGACGCGCATTTCTTCGGGTTGCGCGGCGTTAATAAGCATGCGTTTCATGGTTAATATTCCTTCCAGTGCCAGCCGGAAGGACAGGGTGCGGTAACAGGACAGATTGCAGCCATACGAGGCTGCGCGTTCGCCGGGCGAGCGTGCCAGCAGATGTGGCGCGCATACCTAATGCAGGGGGCTGTTGGCCTGCCTGCCGGAACCGTGGCCAGTTGGGCCGGGTTCCCTAGCCAAGATCCTTATTGAGAACCCTGACAAAGCAATCGTTTTGTATCCAGTCGCTGTACCGGAGAGGCCTGTCCAATCGGGGCTCAACTTCGGTGACCGATCCCTGAGTGTATGAGTAAGTCAGGGAGCGGCGTTTTTGTATCCAGAATCGTGCATCAGTGAAGCAATATGATCGGCAATTGCCGCCCGGTGTCCTGAGGCTGCCCAAAAATGGAAGGGGCGTGTCGATTAAGCCGTCAGGCCGAGTACAATAAGCACCACGGCATCCTTCTGGATGGCGCCACTATAGCAAGTTTCCTTCCGACTTCAAGTGATAATACATGTCTGATCCCTTACCTCCAGAGCAGCTGTCGTCCGAGCGTTCCAGGCCCAGCCCGGTTCGCTTGGTGACAATTACCGAAGATCAGGCCGGGCAGCGGCTCGATAACTTTTTAATGGCGCAGCTCAATGGTGTTCCCAAAAGTCGTGTGTATCGCATGTTGCGCACCGGCGAAGTGCGGGTTGATGGCGGTCGCGCGAAGGCCAGTGATCGTTTGAGGGCCGGTACCAAGGTGCGTATCCCGCCGGTGCACGAAGCCGTGCGAGCCGACAAACCGCTGCTGCCCGATTCGTTGAAATCTGAAATACGGGAACGCATTTTGATGGAGCAGCCGGGGTATCTGGTGGTGAATAAGCCGGCAGGCCTGGCGGTGCACGGCGGCAGTGGCATCTCATTTGGTTTGATCGAAGTTTTGCGGCAGTTATTTCCGGGTGAGTCATTGGAGTTGGCGCACCGCCTGGATCGCGATACCTCGGGTTGTATTTTAGTGGCCAGATCACGCAAGCCGCTGTTGGAGTTGCACCGGCAGTTGCGCGAGCAGGAGATGAGCAAGGCGTACTGGGCACTGGTCAAAGGTAAATGGCCCGCCCATTGTCGAACCGTGAATGCGCCGCTTGAAAAGAATCAGCTCCAATCGGGTGAACGCATGGTGCGTGTGACGCAAGCCGGAAAAGAGTCGACAACCGAATTCAGGGTGTTGCGCCGGTTTGCCAATGCCACATTGGTGGAGGCCATGCCGTTGACCGGCCGTACACATCAAATCCGTGTGCACGGTCGTCATGCCGGTCACCCTTTGGCGGGCGACCCAAAATACGGCGATGATGCGTTCAACCAACAAATGAAAACGCATGGATTGAAGCGACTGTTTTTGCATGCCGCCGCGCTCACCTTCAAAGACCCGGCTACCGGAGAAACGGTTCGCGCCGATGCACCGCTTGATACGGCATTGACGCAAGTGCTGGATGCCTTGCATGAGTGATCGGCAACGGCTGTGGATTTTTGATTGGGACGGCACCTTGGTCGATTCCTTGGGACGCATTGAGCAATGCATGCGCCTGGCCATGGCCGATTGTCAATTGCCCGATCGTGATACAGCCAGTATTCGTAATATTATCGGGCTGGGTTTGCGTGAGGCGCTCGATACGCTGTTTCCGGGGCTCCTGCCAGTGCAGCATGAGCAATTGCGAGAAAGGTACTCACAGCATTTTGTTGCACTCGATGGCCAGCCTTGTCAGTTTCATGAAGGCGCATTGCCGTTGTTGAACCGCCTGCGTGAACAAGGCGATTTGTTGGCCGTGGCAACGGGTAAAAGTCGGCGCGGCTTGGATCGCGCACTGGCCGCTTATGGCATGAGTGATTTTTTTGAGGCCACGCGTTGTGCGGACGAGTCGATTTCAAAACCGGCACCGGATATGGTGTTGGAGCTATTGGGCATGACCGGCGCCGATGCCGGCTGGACCGTGGTTGTCGGTGATACCGAATACGATTTGGCCATGGCCGCCAGTGCCGGGGTGCATCGTATTGGCGTTGATTTTGGTGCGCACGCGCCAGAGCGTTTGCAAGGGCATGCGCCGTTGGCCTGTGTTGGGCATTTATCAGAGTTGTTAGAATGGCGTCATGCCGTCAGGGGATAAGCCGTAATGGAACAAACACCATCGAATGAATCGCAAAAAACCGCGGCCAACGCGCGCGAGTGGGTATTGCTTGAGAAAGTCGTTCTGGAGACCTTCACCGAACAGCGCCGCGCACGCCGCTGGTCGATTTTTTTTAAGTCACTGACCTTTGTGTACTTGCTTGGGCTGCTGGTGTTGTTCGGCCCTTTCGGTGGCGGTGAAAACGACGGGGATATCACGGGCAGTGATCATACGGCCGTGATTCATATTGATGGTGTGATTGCGGACGATGAAGAGGCCAGTGCCGACAATGTCATCAAGGCCTTGCGTAAAGCGTTGCGTAACAAAAATACCCGTGCAGTGATTCTGGATATCAACAGCCCGGGTGGTAGTCCGGTGCAATCAGGCTATGTCTATGATGAGATACGCCGCCTGCGGGCCGAATACGGTTCTGTGCCTATTTATGCCGTGATCCGCGATATTGGCGCCTCCGGCGCGTATTACATTGCCTCGGCAGCCGATGACATCTATGCCGACAAGGCGAGCTTGGTGGGTTCAATCGGGGTTATTTCAGGCAGTTTTGGTTTTGTCGATGCCATGGAAAAAATGGGTATTGAGCGCCGGCTTTTTACGGCAGGTAAAAACAAGGCATTTCTGGATCCGTTCAGTCCGATGGCAGAGAACCAGAAAGCATTTTGGGAGAGTGTATTGGCCGTCACGCATCGCCAGTTTATTGAACAGGTGCGTCAGGGGCGCGGCGACCGTTTGAAAGAAAATGCAGAAACGTTCTCGGGTTATATCTGGACCGGGGAGCAAGCACTGGCGTCGGGCTTGATCGATGGCTTGGGGTCACCCGACTTTGTGGCGCGCGAGGTCGTCGGTGTTGAAAAGCTGGTGGATTTCACCGTGCGT
Source organism: Pseudomonadales bacterium (assembly GCA_036568505.1). Lineage (GTDB taxonomy): Bacteria > Pseudomonadota > Gammaproteobacteria > Pseudomonadales > M0112 > M0112. The sequence continues at coordinate 4,563 of DATCSK010000043.1, forward strand.
CCGGATCCGTTTGAAAAGTTTGTGCGTCAAATGGGGGCTTCGGCCGGAGAGGGCGCCGCCAAAGCGCTGTATCGGTCAGCGTTTACGGCGACGGCAGCGCCCTTGCAGTGAGAACGTCGACACCGGCTTTGGCGAGCAAGTCACACAAGGCCATCAGCGGCAGGCCTACCAGTGCGCTGGGATCGCGTCCCTCCAGCTTGGCAATCAAGGCAATGCCCAGTGCCTCGGAACGAAAACTGCCGGCGCAGTCGTAGGGGTGTTCGGCGTGCAAATACGCCTCGATTTGCGTGCTGGATAAATGTTTGAAGTGCACGCGCGTGATCTCGGTCAGGGAGTGCAGCGAGCCGGTTGCGCTATCGAGAAGGCACAGTCCGGTATGAAAATCCACGCAACGCCCGCTTTGTGCGGTGAGTTGTTGATGGGCGCGTTCAAAGTTGCCGGGCTTCCCAAGCAGCTGGCCGTCGAGTGAAGCGGCTTGATCGGAGCCGATAATCAAGGCATCCGGGTAGTGCTTGGCCACGGCAGCAGCCTTGGCTTTGGATAAGCGTTCGACCATCTCGGCCACGCCTTCACCCGCTTGCCGGCGCTCATCAATATTCGGGCTGTGGGTCTCGAAGGGGAGCTCCAGTTGCATGAGCAGTTGTTGCCGCCAGCGAGAGCTGGAGGCCAGTACCAGTGTGCGCTGCATGGATAGCTCCTAATCGGTTGAGAAACCGAGGTTTTCTGCAGTATAAAGGCTTTGACAGCCCTGTTTCTTGCCCCTAATATGGCGCCCCTATGCGAACCGACCCCTTGCCCGAACGTGTGGATTTTCGCCGATTGGCGGCCAAGCAGGTCCGTTTAAGTGGTGATTTGCCACTGAAGCGCTTGGCACGCCTGGCTGAAAGACTACTCGATACCGACGGTATCGTGCAGATTGACGCCGAGTTTGATCGTGATGCCAGCGGTCGCTACTGTCTGACAGGGCAGTTGAAAACGGGGTTGCCGGTGCGCTGCGAGCGTTGTCTGGAGCCCATGGTGCGGCAGGTGGATCAATCATTTTGTCTGGCGGCGGTATGGTCAGAAGATGACGCCAGTCAGTTGCCGGATGAGTATGATCCTTGGGTTACCGGCGAAGACCCGGTCTCATTGGTCGATATAGTAGAAGAGGAATTGTTGCTGTCGTTGCCACTCGTGAATTACCACGAAACACCGTGTATGCCAGGGTTGGTGAAGACAGAAGAAGAGTGTGTTCCGGCAGCGCCGCGGCAGAACCCGTTCCAAGCGTTGGAAGCACTTCGTAAAAAGACATGATGCCGTAGCCGAGCCGGCTGAATGCTCGGCAAGCAATACAGGTGAAAGAAAATGGCCGTACAGCAGAACCGAAAAACCCGCGCCCGCCGTGACATGCGTCGTTCACACGATGCTTTATCCGGCCCCACCTTGTCCGTGGACGAAGTGAGCGGTGAAACGCACCGTCGTCACCACGTGACTGCCGATGGTTTCTACCGTGGCCGTAAAGTTGTGGACCGCGACGAAGACTGATATCGCGTGGAAACTCGGGTCGCGGTCGATGCGATGGGCGGGGACTTGGGCCCCGCGGTTGTTCTCTCGGCCGTTCTGAGTGTGTTGCGTGAAGATCCATTGTTATCGGTGGATCTGTTTGGTGATGAACACCAATTGGCCGGCATGATGGCATCTGCCGGCCTTTCTGTTTCTGGCGATCATCGCCTGACGATTCATCATGCGCCCGATGCCGTCGACATGACGGATTCCCCCGTGCATGCGCTGCGTCATAAAAAGCACTCCTCCATGCGCATGGCACTTGAGCGGCTGCAGTCCGGTCAGGCCTCGGCTTGTCTGAGTGCAGGGAATACCGGCGCCTTGGTATTAATGGGCCACCATCTGTTGAAAACGCTGCCGGGTGTCGAGCGTGCCGCCATGTGCACCTTGCTGCCATCGCCGGATGGCCATACTTTTTTATTGGATGTCGGTGCGACGGTTGAAGTCACGCCGGCTTTGCTGTTGCAGCATGCCAAGCTTGGCACGGCCATGGCCCGCCATCTGGACGGCTGCACGCGTCCACGCGTCGGGTTGTTGAATGTGGGTGTTGAAGCCGGCAAAGGGCCGATGCTGATGTGCGATGCCGATGCGTTGCTGCGAGCCTGTGCCGATATTGAGTATCGGGGGTTCGTGGAAGGCAATGACTTGTTTGCGGGTACGGTGGAGGTGGTCGTCACCGATGGTTTTACCGGTAATATTGCTCTCAAAGCCAGCGAAGGCGCTGCGCGTTTGGTGTCGATCAAAGTGGCCGACTACGTGCGTCGTCATCCTCTGCTGGGTCTGTTGGCGGGAATATTGCGCCCGTTATTGAAGGGACTGAAGTCCGAATTGGATCCGGAGTCTTTTAATGGCGCATGCCTGCTGGGTTTGCAGGGTGTGGTTGTAAAAAGTCATGGAGCGTCTTCCGAGCGGGGTATGGCGCAGTCGCTGCGTTTGGCGGCACGGCTGGGGCGCTCTTCTTTAATCAGTGATGGCATGAAGGTGGTGGTATGAAAAACCTGGCGTTTGTATTTCCCGGTCAAGGCTCACAGAAGGTGGGCATGTTGTCTGAACTGGCATCGCAGCACACGGTTGTTGGCCAAACGTTTGCCGAAGCCTCTGATGCGCTGGGTTTTGACCTCTGGAAGATGGTTCAGGAAGGTCCGCAGGAGACCTTGAACTTAACCGAGCACACGCAGCCGATGTTGCTCACGGCCAGTGTTGCGTGCTGGCGTGTCTGGGAGAAAACCCGCGAAGAGCGTCCGGTCATGTTGGCCGGCCACAGTTTGGGTGAGTTTTCAGCATTGGTGTGCGCTGGCGTCATCGGTTTTTCGGATGCGGTGATCTTGGTGCGCAATCGTGGCCGTTATATGCAAACGGCGGTGCCGGTGGGTGTGGGTGCGATGGCGGCCATTATCGGACTGGATGATGACGTGATTCGTGAAGCCTGCGAAGCATCGGCTGGCAACCAAGTGGTTTCTGCCGTGAATTTCAATGCACCCGGGCAGGTGGTGATTGCCGGGCATGCCGAAGCCGTTGAACGCGCCATTGATGCGTGTAAAGCAGCCGGTGCCAAACGGGCATTGCCGTTGCCGGTGAGCGCACCATTCCATACTTCATTAATGAAGCCGGCCGGCGAGCAGCTAGCCAGCGATATTGACGGGTTGCACTTTAACGCACCGACAATTCCTGTGGTACATAATGTGCATGCGCAAACGGAATCTGATCCTGCGGCGATTAAAAAGTTGATGGTGGAGCAAATCCACAGCCCGGTTCGTTGGGTTGAGTGCGTCAAGACGATGGTGGCTCATGGTGTGACCACGACCGTGGAGTGCGGCGCGGGTAAAGTGCTGAGCGGTTTGAATAAGCGCATTGATAGCAATCTGCTGTGTCTTGCAACAGAGACACCGGCTGAAATGGAAAAAACCGGCGAAGCACTCGCGGCGGTCGTCAGCTAACTCATTCGTGACAGGGGAGCATTGCATATGGATCTTCAAGATAAAATAGCGCTGGTCACCGGCGCCAGCCGAGGCATTGGCAAAGCCATTGCCGACATGTTGGTCGCACGAGGTGCGGTTGTCATTGGTACGGCAACCTCGGATGCCGGCGCCGACGCCATTACCGAGCGTTTGAAAGCCTTGGGTAATAAAGGGTGTGGCATGACGCTGAATGTCGGTGATGCCGCGGATGTCGATGCCGCGGTTGCCGCTGTCAGCGAGCAATTTGGGGCACCGCAAATTCTGGTGAATAACGCGGGCATCACCCGCGATAATCTGTTGATGCGCATGAAAGCCGAAGAATGGGATGATGTGATCAACACCAATCTCAACTCGGTATTTCGTGTCAGCAAGGCATGTTTGCGTGGCATGACCAAGGCCCGTTGGGGACGCATCATTACCATCAGTTCGGTGGTGGGCTCCATGGGCAATGCCGGCCAAGCCAATTATGCGGCGACCAAAGCCGGTGTCGAAGGCTTTAGTCGTGCACTGGCGGCCGAGATTGGCGGACGCAATATCACCGTCAATAGCGTCGCTCCAGGCTTTATTGATACCGACATGACCCGCGAGTTACCCGAGGAGCAGCGGGCTGCTTTGCAGAAGCAAATCGCACTGGGGCGTTTGGGCTCTCCCGAGGAGATTGCCAGTGTCGTTGCCTTCCTGGCATCGGAAGGAGCAGCCTATATTACCGGTGAAACGATCCATGTGAACGGCGGCATGTACATGGGTTAATGCTTTAAAAACAATAAGTTAATGGTTAATTTGGGCGGTATTGGCGGCTGCTACTTACATTCCGTCAATTTCAGAGTAAAATGCGCGCTCGGAAAATGCCCGCCACCGTTGTAGTGGGAATTAAAAGCGCTTTATTTGTACCATCATTAGGAGCTAGCAGAGACCATGAGTAGCATCGAAGAACGCGTCAGGAAGATCGTTGCCGAGCAGTTGGGCGTGAAAGAAGATGACATCCAGAATTCAGCCTCGTTTGTGGAAGATCTGGGCGCCGACTCCCTGGACACCGTTGAGCTGGTGATGGCTCTCGAAGAGGAATTCGAAACCGAAATCCCGGACGAGCAAGCTGAAAAAATCACGACCGTTCAGCAGGCGATTGATTACGTCCAAGCACATGGCTAATGCTGTATAGCCCGTTGATGTACCCGAAAAGCCGTTTCCTGCCTTGTGCGGAGCGGCTTTTCCATTTCTGGGATAGGACATCGGAGGAATGAACTCGTGTCACGGAGAAGAGTAGTTGTAACCGGCATGGGCATGTTGACGCCATTGGGTAACACCGTGGCAGAGACATGGGATGGCATTCTTAAAGGCAAAAGTGGTATTGCCACGATTGACCATTTCGATGCATCTGCGTTTACGACCCATTTTGCAGGCAGTGTGCGCGGTTTGGATCTCGATCAATACCTGAGCGCGAAAGAAGCGCGCAAGATGGATCCCTTCATTCAGTACGGTATGGCAGCGGGCATTCAGGCTGTCACGGATTCCGGCATTGAAGTGACCGAGGCCAATGCCGAGCGGATCGGTGTGGCGATTGGTTCGGGTATCGGTGGCCTTTCTTTTATCGAAAAGAATGCCAATATTTTGCACGACAGCGGGCCACGCAAAATTTCTCCCTTTTTCGTTCCCGGCGCAATCACCAACATGATTGCCGGTAACTTGTCGATTCACTACGGTTTCCGCGGTCCTAATATTGCCATTACCACAGCGTGTACCAGCGGTACGCACAACATTGGTTTTGGCGCGCGCATGATTCAGTACGGTGAAGCCGATGCCATGATTGTCGGTGGCGCAGAGCAGGCGGCTACGCCGTTGGGCTTGGGCGGTTTTGCTGCAGCCCGCGCCTTATCAACGCGCAACGAGGATCCGCAACGCGCCAGTCGTCCGTGGGATCGTGATCGCGATGGCTTCGTATTGGCCGATGGTGCCGGTGTGTTGGTGCTTGAAGAGTACGAGCACGCGAAAGCACGCGGCGCCAAAATATACGCCGAGTTCGTTGGTTTTGGTATGAGTGGTGATGCCTACCACATGACCTCACCGCCTGAAGACGGTCGCGGTGCGGCGCAGTCCATGCGCAATGCCTTGCATGACGCGGGTATTGCTGCCGATGCCATGGATTACATCAATGCACACGGCACGTCCACCAAGGCAGGCGATGCCGCCGAAAGCCGTGCCGTGCGCGCGGTGTTTGGAGCGGCGGCCGATGCACTTTCCGTGAGTTCAACCAAATCCATGATTGGTCACTTGCTGGGTGCTGCCGGCGCAGTCGAGGCCATTTTCACGATCTTGGCCTTGCGTGATCAAGTGGCTCCGCCGACCATCAATTTAGAAAATCCGGACGAAGGCTGCGATCTGGATTACGTGGCCGGTCAGGCCAAGCCACGCAAGATTGATGTGGCCATGTCGAATTCGTTTGGCTTTGGCGGCACTAACGGCACCGTTGTTTTCCGCAAGATCTAATGCGCGTTGCAGTCGGAGGATCATGAATGCCTGTATTGGTAAACGGTTCTCCGGCTGATCAGCTTCCCGTGTGTGATCGCGGGTTTCTGTATGGCGACGGTGTGTTTGAAACGCTGCGCTTCCAGGCTTCAACAATTCCTTTGTGGGCTTATCATCGCGCCCGGCTCGAAAAAAGCCTGGTGCGTTTAGGCATTGATTGCGATATCGATGTGGTGGCATCCGATATTCAGCAATTGCTTTCGCAAGTTGACACGACAGAAGGCGTGCTGCGCATAACCGTCACGCGCGGTGATGGGCAGGGTGGCTATGCGGCTGGCGATGGCGTGCCGCGTCGTGTGGTGGCGAGCAAACCACTGCCTGCCATGGCCCATGCTTCAGCGAACGTGCGTCTGTGCGATTGGCGTCTGCCGGTGCAGCCGGCATTGGCGGGTATCAAGCATTTAAATCGACTGGATCAGGTGATGGCACGTCGCGAATGGTCGGACGACACTGTTTTCGATGGCCTGTTAATGGATGCCACCGGCGCGCTGATTGAAAGTACGGTGTGCAATCTGTTTATTCGTAGCGGCGATCAATGGCTAACGCCAGATTTATCGCGTTGCGGCGTTGCCGGTGTCATGCGCGCATGGTTATTGGCGGAGGGATTGCCGGCTTTGGGGTATGACCCCGATGTGCGTGATATATCGCTCACGCAATTATTGAATGCCGAGGCGGTTTTTCTATGCAACAGCGTACGCGGTATTGTGCCGGTCACGCGCTTGATCGCGCCCGAGGTGCATTGGCCTGTTGATGCCGTGACGCAGCAACTGCAGCGCACCGTAGAGGCACTGTGGCATGCGTAAATTCATGTGGCGTTTTTTGCCGATTGCCTTCGGCTTGCTGGTGTTGTCTGTGCTGGTGGTTTGGCGTGGCATCGATGGATGGATGGATACCCCGCTGGATTTGCCCGAAGAGCAACGGGTCTATGAGGTGCCTGCCGGCGCAGGTGTGCGCGCTGTATTTGCTGAATTCGAACAGAGCGGATGGGTACGTTCAGCCGAACCCATGCGCTGGTATTTGCGCCTGCATCGCGATGCCTATCGGGTGAATGCAGGAGAGTATCTGCTCACGCGCGGTGACACACCGCGTACCGTGTTGGCGAAGTTGGCCGCCGGTCAGGTCGTGCAATACGCCATTACCTTTCCCGAGGGATGGACGCTCCAGCAAATGCTGGCCGCGTTGCAGGCGCAATCATCACTGAAGCACACGGTGGCGGATCCGCAGCAATTGCCCGCCTTGTTGGGTATGCCCGCAGGCAGCAGTGCCGAGGGTTGGTTGTTGCCTGAAACGTATCACTACCATAAAGGCTTGTCCGATCTCGACATCATTCGGGTTGCGTACACCGATATGCAATCGGTGTTGCAGCGTCTATGGCCCGAGCGTGACCAAGGCCTGCCGTATGAAACGCCGTACGAGGCATTGATCATGGCTTCGCTCATTGAAAAAGAAACCGGCACGGCCAGTGAGCGGCCAGAAATTGCCGGCGTGTTTGTGCGGCGGCTGCAAAAGAACATGCGTCTGCAAACCGATCCTGCCGTCATTTATGGTCTGGGCGATCGCTATCAAGGCAACCTGACCAAAGCGCATTTGCGCGAACCGGGGCCATACAATACGTATCTGAACAAAGGCCTGCCGCCCACGCCGATTGCCATGCCGGGTGAAGCCGCTATTTTTGCAGCGTTACATCCTGCACCCGGCAACACTTTATACTTTGTTGCCAAAGGCGATGGCTCGCACGCATTCTCCGCCACATTGGCTGAACACGAGGCAGCGGTGCAGCGTTATCAGGTGCGCAAGCGCAGTCAGAATTACCGTTCAAGCCCGGCTCAATAAGGACATCACCGTGAAGCAAGGCTATTTCATCACGCTGGAAGGCGGCGAAGGGGCAGGCAAGTCCACCAATCTGCGGTTTGTGCAGCAATGCCTTGAGGCAGCCGGTAAACCCGTTGTCATGACACGCGAACCCGGTGGCACGGCATTGGGCGAAGCCTTGCGTGCCGTGCTGCTGAACGCGCATCAATCGCCGGTTGAGCCCATGGCCGAACTGCTGATGATGTTTGCCGCCCGCGCACAACATGTTGAAGAAGTGATCAAGCCGGCCTTGGCCGAAGGTTGCTGGGTGGTGTGCGACCGGTTCACCGATGCCACTTATGCGTATCAAGGCGGTGGTCGCGGGTTGCCAGAGGCCGTTATCGCCACGCTGGAACAAATGGTGCAGGGCGATTTACGGCCCGATCTCACCATCCTGCTCGATTTGCCTGTCAGTGTCGGTATGCAGCGTGCCGGTCAGCGTCCCGGAGCCCCCGACCGTATCGAACAAGAATCGCTGGATTTTTTTGAGCGTGTGCGCACCGCGTACCGCGAGCGTGCCAATCAATCGCCTGCGCGCTATTGCGTGATTGATGCAGCGGCCGATTTGTCCAGTGTGCAAACTGCCTTGCAGCAAGGTCTGGCCGGTTTATTGGAGCGCGCGTCGACATGAAAGACGCGGTGTTGGTGCATTACCCCTGGCTTGAAAGCGATCGCGACCGTGTGTTGACGCAAGATCGCCAAGGCCGCATGCACCATGCATTGATACTGCAAGGCCCGGGTGGTTTGGGCAAGCTGGCCTTGGCGCGCTGGTTGTTGGCCGCACGCCTTTGTTTGTCGCCCGCGCCGCACGGCCCTTGTTTGGGTTGTCGTAGCTGTCAGTTACTGCAAGCGCAGACGCATCCCGATTACCTTGAAATACAGCCTGAAAAAGCCGGTGGCCAAATTGGTATTGATGCGGTGCGCGAAGCCATCGACTTTATTCATAAAACGCCGTCTATCAGCGGCCATAAAGGGGTTTTGCTGTCGCCAGCGGAAGCATTGAATGTGGCTTCGGCCAACGCGTTGTTAAAAATCCTGGAGGAGCCCACGGGTGATGCCTCGTTGATTCTGGCCGGCAGAGCCATTCACCGCTTGCCGGCCACCATTATTTCGCGTTGCCAGTTGCAGGTGATGCGGATTCCGGAGCGCCGGGAAGTCTTGCCGTGGTTGATGGATCAGTCGGGCGTGCAAGAGGGCGAGGCGCTCGGCTGGCTCGATGCCTGTGGCGGCGCACCGCTCGATGCGCTGCACAACGGTGCTCAGGCGGTCAAAATCGGCACCGCCGTGTCGGGCGATCTTGATGCACTGTCGGCACGCAAGACCGATCCGTTGACGGTGGCGGCGCATTGGGCCGGCATGGATGTCGTGTTGTGTCTGCAGGCCATGTGGCGCTATTTGTTGGCGCGCCAGCAGCAAGCGCTCGACAACCGTGCACCGGCCGCTGCCAGCTTGGCCGAATCCTTGCGTGACGTGGTTGAAGCGCTCCGGGTGCTCGACCGTGCCCACACCAATCCCAACCAACAATTACTATTGGAGGAGTTGCTGATTGCCTGCGGCTCCCGCCTTGCCCTAGAATGAGGGGCATAAGAACAGTTCCGGCCAAGCCGGGGCAGCAGTCACTCCCGCGGAGGTTGTATGAATCCAGGTGCTCGTAGCGGCATTCTTTCCATTACCATCAAAGACAAGGCACTGCTGTACTCCTCGTACATGCCTTTTTTGACCCACGGTGGTCTGTTTATTCCAACCGCCAAAGACTACAAAATCGGTGATGAAGTGTTCATGCTGCTGACGCTCATGGACGAGCCTGAAAAAATCCCCGTCGCAGGGAAAGTGGTCTGGATTACGCCGCCGCATGCCGGTCGCCGTCAGGCGGGCGTGGGTGTACAGTTCAACGGCCAAGACGACACGGCCAACAAAAAGATCGAAAATTATCTCGCCGGCGCCCTCGATTCCGATCGTCCAACCCACACCATGTAAGCGGGGCTACTGCCGTGTTGGTGGATTCCCACTGCCATCTTGATCGCCTCAAACTGAACGCCTATGCCAATGGCCTGCCGGATGCTTTAACGCAAGCGCGCGAGGCCGGCGTTGGCGCTTTTTTGTGCGTGTGCATTGATGCCGGCAATGTCGCCGACGTGGTGCGCATTGCCGATGACTGGCCCGATGTCGTTGCCTCGGTGGGTGTGCACCCGTTGGACTTGGCCGATACCGCACCGGATTTGTCGTTCCTCTCGCAATGGGCACGCCATCCGCGTGTGGTGGCCGTGGGCGAAACCGGCCTTGATTATCACTATGCGAGCGAAAACCGCCAGCTGCAGATGGATTCGTTTGCCGCACATCTGGATTTTGCCGCGCAAGAAAAACTGCCGGTGATTGTGCACACTCGCGAAGCGGTCGATGACACGCTCGATTTAATGCGTGCGCATGCCAGTCGCGAATCGGCCGGTGTCATGCACTGCTTTACCGAGTCGTGGGACATGGCCAGACAAGCGATTGATCTGGGCTTTTATATTTCGTTTTCTGGCATTGTGACCTTTCGCAATGCCGAAGCGCTGCGCGAAGTCGTCAAACAGGTGCCGCTTGATCGGCTCTTGATTGAAACCGACTCGCCGTATCTGGCACCCATTCCGTACCGGGGCAAACCGAACGAGCCCAAATACTTGCCGGCCGTGGCCGCCGAAGTGGCGCGCTTGAAAGGGGTGTCGGTTGAGGAGGTGATCGAGGCGACCGGCAATAACTTCTTTAATTTGTTTGCGAAGGCCCGTGACCGGATTCGTGCGGCGTAAGATCAATGGCCTCGCTATCGCGCAATAAGCGATCGAGCTGGCTTTCAATACGATCCAGACGCGCATTCATCTCGGCAGCATGCAATGCGAGCTCCAGATTTTCTTCTTGTTCGTCCTGCTCAACAAAATACACCGTAAAACTGGCCGTGATCATTGAAAACAAACCAATGCCCATCGCGATCAGCAGCGCGCCGAATAATTTGCCTTCCAGGGTGACCGGCACCACATCACCATAACCGACGGTGGTTACCGTCACCCAAGCCCACCAGATGCCATCGGTCACGCTGGTAATGCCGGGATCAATGCCGGCGATCATGATGCCGGCAATCACGGTGATCACCATGCTCACCGCCAACGTCGAGCCCAGATGATGGCGTGCCAGTACGCGCCGGAATCCGCCAGAGGCCTCCAATAACAAACCGATCACCAGCAATAGCCGTAACGAGCGCGCCATGCCGGCCAGTAGCGCGTCGCCCCAAAGAACGCCCACGCCGACAGCAATCACCGATAGATTCACCCAGTTGCTGAGTAAATAACGCCACTTATGGCGTACCAGCGAGGTCAGTACGATCGTTTCCAGTAAAAAGAACAACCAGATGGCAAGGTCCTGCATGAACAGATGTTGAGGGTTCAGGGCGTAGCGCTTTTCCAGATACCAAAGCCCCAGCAGCCACAGTGCAATCAGCAGCATGGGTGCTTCAAAGTATTGTGCCCAGCGGCGTGCAGCCGGGGTCTCGTCGCTCGCAACACCGGCCAAGCCAATCAATTGCGGGAATGAAATCGATGCCATACCTTACCTGTTGCTCTGCGTTCCGGGTGGTCTCAAGTGTATAGTATGCAGCTACCGTAATCATTGATCTGGACTGTGCATGACCGCCCCATTAAAAACCACCCCCCTGAATGCTTTACACCGCGAATTGGGTGCCAAGCTCGTACCGTTTGCAGGCTTTGAGATGCCGGTCAGTTACCCCGATGGCATCATCAAGGAACACATGGCCACGCGTGAGGCGGTCACTGTGTTTGATGTCTCGCACATGGGCCAACTCGAGATTCGCGGCGATGATGTGGCTGCCCGACTGGAGGCCGTTTTGCCCTCGGATATCCAGTCGCTGGCCTGCGGTCGCCAGCGCTACAGCTTTTTGACCAATGACGCCGGCGGCGTGATTGACGATTTGATGGTCACGCGTTTACCCGACCGATTTTTTATGGTGATCAACGCCTCGCGCATTGAAGTGGATGTGCCGTATTTGTGGAAGGCGTTGCCCGATCTGGATATTCGCCTGTTGACTGATCATACCTTGCTGGCGCTGCAAGGCCCGGGTGCCGAGGCCGTATTGGCGAAGCAATGCCCGCAAGTCACGCACATGGTGTTCATGGATGTGATCGAGGCCGAGTTACACGGCGAGCCCTGCGTGATTTCGCGCAGTGGTTACACCGGCGAAGACGGGTTCGAGATTTCCGTGCCGGCTGCGATTGCCGAAGCATTGGTGCGTGAATGGTTAAGCCAAGGTGTGAAGCCTGCCGGTTTAGGCGCGCGCGATTCGCTCCGGTTAGAAGCAGGCCTGTGTTTATACGGCCATGAATTGAATGAACAACGCTCACCGGTCTCGGCAGGCCTTAACTGGGCCATGCAAAAAGTGCGTCGCAGTGGCGGTGAACGGGCAGGGGGCTTTCCCGGTGCTGATCGCATTTTGCGAGAGATTGCCGAAGGCGCTGACCCAGTGCGCGTGGGCTTGTTGCCCGAAGGCCGCGCGCCCTTGCGCGAAGGCACGGTGCTCGAAGACGATGCGGGTAAGGCCATTGGCATCATCACCAGCGGCACCTTCAGCCCGACCCTGCAACGGCCAGCCGCCTGCGGTTATATCGATGTCGCATACCAGGGCGCGAGTTGCATCGCGCAGTTGCGCGGCAAGCCGGTCACCATCGCCATTACCGACCCGGTGCTGGTGCCGCACCGCTACAAGCGCAGCTAGCTATGAGCGACTTCCTGCTCGGCATTATCGAAGGGTTTTACGGCAAACCCTGGAGCTGGGCAGCGCGTGAATCCACTGCACGCTGGCTACCAACCGCAGGCTTGGATGCCTATATTTATGCACCGAAAAGCGATGCGCATCTACGCGCCCGCTGGCGTGCCGATTGGCCGGCAGCGGAATACGCTGCGCTGCAATCGCTGGCGAATACTTGCCGTGCATCGAGCGTGCGTTTTGGTGTGGGCTTGTCACCGATTGAAACCCGCGACTTTTCAAACAACTCCGCCGATCAACAAGCCCTGAAGCAAAAACTTGCCCTCATTGCTGCATTAAAGCCTGCCACTATCGCGATTTTGTTTGATGATATTGCAGGCAGTGGTGTGGATGCCGCACAACAAATCGCGATCACCCGCATCGCGCAAGCACAATGCCCTGATGCGCGCATTATTGTGTGCCCCAGCTATTACTCGCACGACCCACGCCTGACCGAAGTGTTCGGCCCAATGCCAGCGGGTTATCTCGCGGATTTGGGCAAAGGATTGGATAGCAGCGTTGATGTATTCTGGACTGGCCAGAAAGTGTGTTCGGCCAGTTACACCGTGCATGAGTTTGAACAAATCGCCGAAGTGCTCCAGCGCGCACCAGTGCTGTGGGATAACTACCCGGTCAATGACGGCAAACTCACCAGCCCGTTCCTGCATATAAAACCGTTTACCAATCGCCCGGCCGGTTTGCGTAAGGTCTTGCGCGGGCATCTCGCCAACCCCATGAACCAGCCGATGCTTTCACGCCTGCCTTTGGCGACCTTGGCTTCGTGTTATGAAAAAACCGTGAACCCGGTGTTGTGCGATAACCCGGCATTGCTCGAATGCCTGCAAGCCGATGTGGGGCTATTTCAGGAAGTGGGGCTGGAAGGTTTGAATGATGCGCAGCGTAATGAGCTGGTGAAGCGTTATGAAGCGTTCAAGGGCGAACCGCAAGCCGAGGAAGTGCTGGCGTGGTTAGCGGGTGAGTACCGGTTTGATCCGGGGTGTTTGACGGGGTAATTAGAAGAAATTACTTTTCACGTCGTTATATCTGAAGATTGGTGCTGTTGACATGCAGGTGATCTTTCAAGGGCTTTTTCAGAGTAGGAAAGCATGACAAACGAAGCGGAAATGCACGACTTTTGGCAGATTAAGCCGATTGACATAATGGCAGGATTGGCAAGCGCTGAGCGACCTCTTCTGGCGGTGTCTTTGGCTTTGTTTGAGGATGCCAAGCTACAGAAAAAGATTAGCGAGCTTTGGGGAGGGGCAAAAAGCAAGTTGCAGGAACTGTCTGGCCAGGAATTGCATGGTGCTGTTGAAGGTGTGCGATATAGCATGCAGGAGTGGCTGGACTCTGGGTATTCGGATGACCACCTGCGTCTATTGCTTTGGATTTACTTGCGTGAGGCGCTAAAGTTACCGGCTCGTATCGGAGTCTCTCTCCGTAGTATCAGTTTTTTGGCGGAAGATGTCGCAGCGGCAACAATATCTTTTGTAGATAAGGATCAAGAGGGGGCTGTTACGCTGGGTGAAATTGTTACTCCAGCTATCAATGAGCTTTTTGAAAAATCTATAAAGCAAGGCGATGCGAAAAAATTGATTAATGATGTTCGTGGAAAGTTTGAAAACCTCTCCGAAGGCGATCAAAAGTCCATGTTGGAGAATATAGGCGCGAATGAATTAAGTGATGAAGCTATAAAAAGAATGCTTTTAACTGGTGGAGGCTTGGCTTCCTTTGGTGCGGCAGTTAGTTTGGGTGGATTTTCTTCTTATATTTTGGCAGCTCAGGCATCCGCATTTATTCCATTTGTATCGGGTCCTGGCCTGGTTTCCTTGGTGGCTGTTCTGGCTAACCCAATCACAATTATTACGGTTACCGGTGCTGCATTTATTTTTGGAAAAAAGTCTGTTGATAAGAAAATGCAAGGGAGTGTTGCGGTTCATGTTTTGGCTTTGCTTTCCTTGCAAGCTAAAAGTAGTGGTAATGATGATTTGTTGTCGTTGGTGCGCGCGTTTTCACAAATAGGTAAGTTGAAGGTTTCAGCACATTTAGAAGAATCTGTGATTGAGGCCTATAAAAAGGAGTGGAAACTGCTTGCACCGGCTATCAAGAAAGAAGCATTTCAGCCATCTGCCGGGCTTTTAAATGTTATGGGTAGGCCTGTTCTTAGTACAGAGTCATTCAAGAGGCGATGGAGTATATTTCCGGGAAAGGAGGAAACCCATAATGCAGCGATCTTGGCGGGATTAACGATTGGCGATGCACTATATTCGATATGCGCGTTGAATCCCGAGGTTTTGAAGGCGGCTGACTTCTCGCGTAGTGCTGATATTGATGGTGCGATGGATTTTGCGGCTTTTTCGAATGAAGTATTAAGTAAGACAGGGGAGTCGTTGGAGGGGGCTATTGCTAACCTCAAAGGTTACACTGCTGAGCAATTGGTGGGTGCCCAATTGATGGGGCAGGGGCATGTGGTAAGTTTCCCGGAATCATCTAATCAACCGGGCTATGACTTGGTGGTTGATGGTCAGCCAGTGCAAGTTAAATTTCATGAAGATATGGGTGGCCTGAATGAGCATTTTGATAAATATGACTACCCGGTTTATGCCAATAGCGAGTTAGCAGGCGAAATCCCGGATGAAATGGCTGGGAATGTCTTTTTCATTGATGGCCTTAGTGATGAATTAGTTAATCAGGTAACTAGGCAGTCACTCGAGTCCGGTTCGGATATTTTGGATCCCTCTGTGCCCATGTTCGCCATGATGATTAGCGCGGGACGCCATTTTATTGCTCTTGAATCTGGCCGTATTACCGCGCAACAAGCGGTAGAGCAGGTCATGATTGATGGTAGTGTCAGGGCAGGGCTGGCTCTGGCAGGAAAAACTGCAGGTTTATCCATTGGCATGTTGGTGTTTGGTCCGGCAGGCGCTTTGGTGCTTGGTTCAAGTTTGCCGATATTGGCGCAAGCCCAAGCAGGTTCTGCGAAAAAAAGAATCAGGAGTGCTCTAAAAACAGAAGAAATAAAAGAGTGGGAAGAGTGTGTTCATGATGCGCTAAATGATTTGCAGAAATCCCTGAAAAAGGGGTTGGATAGTAAGAGTCATGAGATAGATGCTAAATATGATGCTATCGATCCTGACTTGTTGGTAGGTGAATATGTACGCTGGCGCCTATTTCAGGATAAGCGATTCCTTTATGAATGCAGGCGGCGATTGAAAAGCTTGTCGCGAAAAGAAATCCCTGATCCCGAGCAAAGGGCTGTCGATACTATCCGTTGGTTGACTGGAGTGGTTTTGCAGCCGGCTTATTTTCAGGATGAGATTCGTGAGCTCAATCTATTGTTGAAAGATCGCCCAGGAACAGCAGATGCATACATCGAAATGGGAAAAGAAGGTGTTGAAAAATTGAAAGGGTGGTGGCTTCGTAGACAGCATGGTAACAATGAAGCCTGAAGGGTTACGAGGCGAGCTCCGTGCCTAAATCCTTCAATAGCCGGACTTTCCCGCCACTCTGTCCGGGGTCCTCCGTGCGCACAACGGGCCTGCAGGGGCTGGCCCCTGCGAGAAAAAACCATCATTAACCCCGCCGCCATCCTCTGCTATTATCAGCGGCCCGCTCGGGCACAGGCACCGATAATCGCCGGCCCCGGGGTATAACAATTAGTTGTTGCGTGTGCAGGAGCAAAACCATGGAATTCAACCTGGCCAATGTCTTTGAACTGGCAGTCGATACCTACCCGGACCGGGAATACATCGTTGCCGATGGTAAGCGCTGCACCTACCGCGAGATGGACGAGCGCGCCAACCGGCTGGCCCACCACCTGGCGGCCCAGGGCATCGGGCCGGGTGACCATGTGGGAATTTACGCCTACAACTCTACGGAGTGGGTGGAAACCCTGTGGGCGGTGTTCAAGATTCGCGCGGTGTGGATCAACATCAACTACCGCTACGTGGCCGATGAGCTGGAATACATCTTCAACAATGCCGACTTGAAAGCACTGGTGTTCCAGCGCGAGTTCGCGCCTTTGGTGCACGACGTGCGCAACAGCATGCCGACGGTCAAGCACATGGTGATGATTGAAGACGGCAGCGGGGCCGATGCCTCGGGCCTGGATGTGACCGACTATGAAGCGGCGATGGCAACCGGTTCACCCGAGCGTGATTTCCCGGCCCGTTCCGGCGACGACATTTACATGCTCTACACCGGTGGTACCACTGGCATGCCCAAAGGCGTGGTCTGGCGCCATGAGGACGTGTTCTTCGCATTAGGCGGCGGTATCGACCAAACCACGCAAGAAAAAGCCAAGCACCCGATGGATGTGGTCAAGCGCGGTGAGAATTTCGCGATGACCTTATACCCGTTGGCCCCTTTGATGCACGGCGCTACGCAGTGGGCGGTCATGGGGCGTGCGTTTGAAGGTAACAAGGTGATTTTGTCAGCCAAGTTTGAGCCAGAGCGCGTTTGGCGTGAAATCGAGAAAGAAAAAATCAATTCACTGTTTATCACCGGCGATGCCATGGCGCGCCCACTGATCGAGGCCTATGCCAAGGTGAAGGATTCGGTGGATGTGTCATCGATGTTCTTGATCGCCAGCAGCGCGGTGGTGTTTTCATCCTCCGTGAAAGACCAGTTCTATGAAGCCTTCCCGAACATGATCATTCTCGACAGCATCGGCGCGTCAGAAACCGGCGGTACCGGCATGCTGATGGTCGATAAAAACAATACCGAAATGAAAGGCGGCCCAACCGTCAAACCCGGCCAAGGCACAGTCGTGCTCGACCCGGATACCTTGGTGCCATTAGAGCCGGGTACCGGCAAGATCGGCATGGTTGCGCGCACCGGGTATATCCCGCTCGGTTACTACAAGGATGAAAAGAAAACCGCTGAGACCTTTGTCACCGGCGGTGACGGCAAGCGCTATTCGGTACCGGGCGATTCAGCCCTGCTGGAAGCCGATGGCACCATCACCATGCTCGGCCGTGGCTCGCAGTGCATTAATTCCGGCGGCGAGAAAGTCTTTACTGAAGAAGTCGACTCGGCCGTGAAAAGCCACCCCGATGTGTACGATGTGACCGTAATTGGCGTGCCGGACGAGCGCTGGGGCAATACCGTGTGTGCGGTGGTGCAGTTGCGTGAGGGTGCAGAAAGCCCCGCTCTGGAGTCGATTCAGGAGCATTGCCGCAAGCACATTGCCGGCTACAAGCTGCCGCGCAAATTGGTGGTGGTCGATGCCATTGTGCGCGCACCGAGCGGTAAGCCCGATTACCGCTGGGCCAAAAACACTGCCCTGAAGGCGTTAGGGCTGGAATAACCGCGGCCATCCGCGCAGGGTACGGGTTGCCCGCTGCCGGCGGGTGGTCTGGTATCATGGGCCCATGTCTTCTGGAGGGATGGGTCCATGGATTTCCAAGGCAAGGCCTTGCGCCTGGAACATGCTGGTAACGGCATCCAACGGCTGGTGTTTGATCACTCCGCTTCCCCGGTCAACAAGTTTGACCAGGTCACCCTGACCGAATTTGCCGATGTGCTGTCTGGCCTGACCAAGGCGGCTGACGTCAAAGGCCTGATTCTCTGCAGTGCGAAAGACGGTTTTATCGTGGGTGCCGATATTGCCGAATTTGTAGCCCTGTTCCGCGAGCCGGTTGATGCGATTGAATCCTTTGTCGCCGGTTTGAACCGGCACATGAACGCTCTAGAGGATTTGCCATTCCCGACCATCGCCGCCATTCATGGCCCGGCATTGGGCGGCGGGCTGGAAGTGGCCTTGGCCTGTGATTTCCGCGTACTGGCCGAAGGCGCGCAAGTGGGCCTTCCGGAAGTGAAGTTAGGCATTTGCCCCGGCTTTGGCGGCACCGTGCGCCTGCCGCGCGTGATCGGTATCGATAACGCGGTGGAATGGGTATGCACTGGCCGCAGCTGGAAGCCCGATCAAGCGCTTAAAGCCGGCGTGGCCGATGCCGTGGTCGCGCAAGAGCAACTGCTGGATGCCGCAACGCAAATACTGGAGCAGGCGATTGCCGGGCAGCTTGATTACAAAGCCCGCCGCACCAGCAAAACCTCACCGGTATTACTCAATGATGTAGAACGCATGATGGCGTTTACCACCGGTAAGGCCGTGGTCGCAGCCGGTGCCGGCCCGAATTTCCCGGCACCGATGATGGCGGCGAAATCGATGGAGAAAAGCACGCCACTCGATCGCGCAGGCGCCTTGAAAGTGGAAGCCTCGACCTTTGCGCGTTTGGCCAAAACACCGGAAGCCGAATCGCTGGTGGGTTTGTTTTTGAACGAACAGGATTTGCAGCGCCGCCAGCGCAAGCTCGGTGCCGAGCCGCAAGCGATTACGCATGCCGGCGTGCTCGGCGCCGGCATCATGGGTGGTGGCATTGCTTACCAGTCAGCGGTGAAAGGCGTGCCGGTGTTGATGAAAGACATCCAATCCGTTTCGCTGGACAAAGGCATGGCCGAGGCGGCCGGTTTGTTATCGAAGCAGGTGGAGCGCGGCAAGTTATCGGCGGCGGATATGGGCAAGACCTTGTCAGCGATTCGCCCGACGCTCGATTACCAAGGCTTTGATGCGCTCGACATGGTGGTTGAGGCGGTGGTGGAAAACCCCAAAATCAAACAAGCCGTATTGGCAGAATGCGAAGCGCAATTGCCGGCACATGCGATTTTGGCATCGAACACCTCAACCATTTCCATTTCCCATCTCGCCAGCGCATTGAAGCGGCCGCAAAACTTCTGCGGCATGCATTTCTTCAACCCGGTGCATCGCATGCCTTTGGTGGAAGTGATTCGTGGCGAAAAAAGTTCTGCCGCAGCGATTGCGACCACGGTGTCGTATGCGCGCACCATGGGCAAGACACCGATCGTGGTGGGCGATTGCCCCGGCTTTTATGTGAACCGCGTGTTGTTCCCGTACCTGGCCGGTTTCAGTTTGCTGGTGCGTGACGGTGTGCCGTTCCGCCGTATCGACAAGGTGATGGAAAAGTTCGGTTGGCCAATGGGGCCTGCGTATCTACTCGATGTGGTGGGTATTGATACCGCACACCATGCGGCAGCGGTGATGGCCGAAGGCTTTCCCGATCGCATGGCCAACAAGGAGCGCGTGGCAATCGATTGTTTGTTTGATGCCAAACGCTTCGGGCAAAAAAACAGCATTGGCTTTTATCGTTACGAAGGCGTTGCCGGTGGTAAACCGGTCAAGCAAGAGGATCCGACAACCGATGAGTTGATTGCGCCGGTGATTTACGGCAAACAGGATTTGGATGACCAGACCATTATTGATCGCATGATGCTGCCCTTGTGCACAGAGGCCGCGCGTTGCCTGGAAGAAGGCATTATCGAAACGCCGGGTGATGGTGATTTGGGTTTGGCGATGGGTATCGGTTTCCCGTTATTCCGTGGTGGTATTTTCCGTTATATGGATCAGCAAGGGTTGGATGTCATTTGTGAAAAAGCACAAGCACTCCGTTCGCTGGGTGCCTTGTATCAGCCGACCGATGCAATGCTGAAGATGGCCGCATCACAGCAGGGTTGGTACACGCAGGAGGCGCAATCATGAGCCGTCAATTGCAGGATGTGGTGATTGTGGATGCGGCACGCACCGCGATGTCGCGTTCCAAGAACGGGCAGTTTCGGCATGTGCGTGCCGAAAATTTATCCGCCGCACTGGTCACGCAGTTTTTGGCACGTTACCCGCAATTGAATCCGGCACTGATTGATGATGTGATCTGGGGCTGTGTGAACCAGACGCGCGAGCAAGGTTGGAATATTGCGCGCATGATGAGTTTGCTCACGCCGATTCCGCACACGGTACCCGCGCAAACCATTAACCGATTGTGCGGTTCGTCGATGTCGGCGTTACACATTGCTGCGCAATCGATCATTAGCGGTTACGGTGATGCGTTTGTGGTCGGTGGTGTCGAGCACATGGGCCATTTGCCGATGACCGATGGCGTAGACCCAAACCCTGCAATGAGCCTGCACGTCGCGAAAGCCGCCGGCATGATGGGCTTGACGGCCGAGGCGTTGGCCATGTTGTACGGCATTTCACGTGTCGAGCAAGACCGCTTTGCCGTGAGCTCGCATCAAAAAGCGCATCAAGCGCAAGCAAGCGGTGCATTCAAACGCGAGATCATTGCCGTGAATGGCCACGATGCCAGTGGTGTGTTGGTGCCGGTGGCTGCCGATGACACCATTCGTGCCGATAGTACGGTAGAGACGCTGTCTCAGTTGCGTGCAGCGTTTGACCCCAAAAACGGCACGGTAACGGCAGGCAATTCCTCGCAAGTCACCGATGGCGCGTCGGTACTGTTAGTGATGCATGCCGATAAAGCGCGCGCATTGGACATGCAGCCGCTGGCACGATTGCGTGGCATGGCGGTGACGGGGGTTGATCCGTCGATCATGGGGATTGGCCCGGTGTCCGCCAGCAAGCTGGCATTGGAGCGTGCGGGATTGTCGCTAACGGATATGGAATGCATCGAATTGAATGAAGCCTTTGCGGCACAATCCATTGCGGTGTTGCGTGAGTGGAAGCTGGAAGATCGCGTGAGTGATTTGATTAATCCGTTTGGTGGTGCCATTGCGCTCGGTCATCCGCTGGGTTGCTCCGGTTCGCGAATTATTGGGACATTGCTCAACGGTTTGCGGTATAAAGACGCCACGTTAGGCTTGGCCACCATGTGCATTGGCATGGGGCAGGGCATTGCGACCGTGATAGAGCGATTGGATTCCTGATGCAAAAACACTTGGATGCAAAAAGCCGTAACGTGCTGCTGGTATTGGCAACGCGTGCTTCGGTGGTGACGGCGCTGGTCTTGATCACGGCAAAAGCGGCGGCCTGGTTTTACAGCGGTTCGGCCAGCTTGTTGGGGTCGTTGGTGGATTCGTTGATGGATTCAATGGCTTCTGTCGTGAATTTATTGGCCGTACGGTATGCCTTGCAACCGCCCGATGAAGAGCATCGCTTTGGGCACGGCAAGGCCGAGCCGTTGGCCGGCGTCATACAAGCGGCATTTATTTTGGGTTCGGCCGTTTTTTTGTTGCTCTACTGCGTTGAGCGGCTGGTGATGAATCCGATGCTGCCGGTGCAGCATACCGATATCGGTATTGCCGTCATGGTGTTCTCGATTGTGGCCACGCTGCTGCTGGTGATTTTTCAGCGTTATGTGGTGTCGCGTACGCAGTCGTCGGCTATTCGTGCCGATGCGTTGCATTATCGTGGCGACATACTGATGAATGGCAGCGTGTTGTTGGCGTTGATATTTTCTGCGCGCGGCATGCCGTGGCTGGATTCGGTGTTGGGTATTGCTATTGCGTTTTATATTGCCTGGGGTGCGGTGCATATTGGTTATGACGCATTGCAGTCGTTGCTGGATCGCGAGTTGCCGGACGATGTCAAACAAACCATTGTCGAGCTGGCGCATGCCAATCCGAAGGTGCGCGGCATCCATAATTTACGCACGCGTCAATCCGGCGGTGTGTACATTATTCAAATGCATTTGGAGATGGATGACGACACGCCATTGATTAAAGCGCATGCGATTGCCGATAACGTGGAAAACCGTATTCGAAAAGCATTCCCGCAATCGGATGTGATGATTCATCAAGACCCGCACAGTATTGCGCACCTTGAACACCCCGAAGAGTTCGGTCACTGATGTCAGCGGCGATTGCATGGATTGAAGATTTGCCGGGCATTCCGCCCGAGCGTAGTTTCTATGCCTGTACCGAGCGGCATCATGCACTCGCTGTGCTGGTGCCGTTTTCGATAGCTTTGCCTTGGGATAAAAATCCAGCGCCGCTGCTGGCTTTGTTTCGTGTGAACGATGCGGGCGGTTGGGCGAGTCTGAGCATCCTCCATGATACGGCCGACCATCGTGCCGTGTTGCTGGCGCAGGCCGACGATGCCGGGCTCTGTCAGTGGTTGGCGATTAACGGTATTGGTTGGTTTGATGCAGCAAGCCCGCTGTCGTTAGTGCCAGTGCATATTCCCAAACCGTGGGGTGAGGAAATCTGGTTTACCGGCATTGAGTCGCGCGGCGTGTCTTGTGCGTTACCCATTTCCGGGCAGGCGATCCCGTTGACGTGGTTGCTGTCGGCAATGCCGGAATATTTGCTCGGCCAGCATGCCGGCGATTGGCCTGTGTTGCTGAAAATTCTCTCGCCGCTGCCCGATGCCGGTTTTGGTGACCTGTATTTGGAATTGCACGAAGAAAAGCGCGAGGTCTACATCATTACCGGCGTGGATCGCGCCGCATGGCCCGACGGCGTTGGCAAGATTCGGCTGGGCGTTAACCCGGACGCTGTGGCAGAGCATGGTGATGAACAGCGCTTTCGCGACGCGTTTGCCGCTGCCGCGCAAGCTTATGAAGTGCATCGTCACGAAGTGGATGCCTGGCTGGATCAACGCAGGGCGAGCGATGGTTTGCCTGCCAATGAGCCGGTATCGCCGGTGTGGCTACGCAGTCAGTTGGCCGCGCAGCCGGCTGAGTGGCGAGAGCGTGAAGACAGCCTGCGCGAGGCGCTGGATTCGTTTACTTCGCTCAAGCCGTTGCGGGTGGGCGATGTGGTGCAGGTGCCGTTGCGTGTGCCGCATTCTTTGCAGCACGGCGTGCGGGCAGTAGAGTTCCAGACCCCGGTGTACGAGCGCAAGATTCTGGCATTTGGTCAGAAAGTGCTGACCCAGCCGCATTGGGATAGCCGCGACGGGGCCGACCTGATGTTGTTGAAGGCTGCGATTGAGCCGGCGTTGCCGGTGTTAGAGCAGTCTCCCGGCCTGCAGGTCGAGCAGGTGGCTCGATTCGATGATTTCAGTGTGCAGCGCGTCAGCGTGGGTGCAGGCCATGTGCGCACCGGTGAGCCGGGCAGCTACCGTGTCTTGATGGGTCTGTCGGGGCGATTGGGCGCGGGGATTGCCCGCCTGAGCCCGGAGCAGGCATGGTTCTGGCCTGCGGCCTTGCCCTTCTGCGTGGAAGTGGCGCAAAGCGCTGAAAATACGGTATTTCTAGAGGCCATCCCGGCCTGATCCGGTTGAAGCAGTGTGGGCCTTGTGGCAGAATGCCGCGGCTATTATTCCAGTAATTCAGCAGTTTTTAGCGGTTACTGCCCGTATTGAAGGGCGGGCGATAAGCCCGGTTTCTCAGCCTGAACGGTCAAGCGAAAGTGGCGGAACTGGTAGACGCGCTGGATTTAGGTTCCAGTAGGGCAACCTGTGAGAGTTCGAGTCTCTCCTTTCGCACCAATTAAGGCATACGACACGTTTTTTGATGGGCGGTGAATTCGCCCTTTGATGCATCCCAATGAGGTAAGCAGCATGCAAGTTTCTGTAGAGACGATTCAAGGGTTGGAGCGCAAGATTATCGTATCGGTGCCCGCCGAACCTATGGAGCAAGAGCTGGAGTCGCGTTTGGCTAAAATTGCCAAAACAGCCAAGATCAAAGGCTTTCGGCCTGGCAAAGTGCCGCTGAAAGTGGTGCGTCAGCAATACGGTTCAGGTCTGACGCAAGAAGTGCTCGGCGAAGTGATGAGCCGCAGCTTTTATGAGGCGGTTCAGCAAGAGAAGTTGCGCCCGGCGGGTCGCCCTGCCATTGAGCTCAAAGAGATTCGCCCTGGCCAGAATATCCGTTTTGAAGCCACTTTTGAGGTATACCCGGATTTGACCTTGGGTGATATTTCGACCATTTCGCTGGAAAAGCCGGTCTCTGCCGTTGCCGACAGCGATCTCGACGAGATGATCGAGCAGCTTCGCAAGCAGCAGGCGAGCTGGGCAGTGGTTGATCGTGCCGCTGCCGATGGCGATCGTGTGTCACTGAACTTTGCAGGCAGTATTGACGGCGAGCCGTTTGAAGGCGGTAGCGGCGAGAAGATGCCGGTTGTGATCGGCTCAGGCCGCATGATTGAAGGTTTTGAGTCGGGTTTGGTGGGCTTGAAGGCCGGTGAGGAAAAAACGCTGGCGCTGCAGTTCCCTGAGGATTATCCGAAAGAAGAGCTCAAGGGCAAGCCGGTAGTCTTTGAAGTGAAGGTTGTTGAAGTCTCGGCTCAGCAGCCGGCCGAGCTGAATGATGCCTTTTTCCGCCTGTTTGGCGTAGAAGAAGGCGGTGAAGCGAAGTTTCGTGAAGAAGTCCGCGCCAATATGGAGCGCGAGCTGCGCCAGGGCATCCGCAATCGCCTGAAAACCCAGATTATGGACGGTTTGCTGGGTCTGCATGAGGTGGCCGTTCCCAAATCACTGTTGAAGCACGAGATTGATGCCCTGCGTGAGCAGGCATTCCAGCAGTTCGGGGCGAATTCCAACCTGGACGCTTCGATGCTTCCGGATGAACTGTTCGCCGACCGTGCCGAGCGTCGTGTGGCATTGGGCATCATTGTGGCCACCCTGGTGGATGAGCTCGGCATCAAGGCCGATGCGGATCAAGTGCGTGCCAAAATTGACGAAATGGCAGCGACCTACCAGCACCCCGAGCAGGTGGTCCAGTGGTACTATTCCAATCAGGAACAGCTGGCGATGGTGGAGTCCATGGTGTTGGAGGATGCGGTGGTGGATGCCGTGCTGGCAAAGGCCAAGTCGACGGATCGCAAGGCAAGCTATCAAGAAGTGTTGCAGGGCGAGTGGGGCACGAAAAAGGATTCCGAATAACTCGAGATAAAACCAGTAACCAATTGTTTTAAAAGGAATTTATATGCCATCTAATAACCTGCAGGAGCCGGTCACCAACTTGGGCTTGGTCCCCATGGTGGTCGAGCAGAGCGCGCGCGGTGAGCGTGCGTACGATATTTATTCGCGCCTGTTAAAGGAGCGGGTGGTGTTCGTGATTGGTCCCGTTGAAGACTACATGGCCAATCTGGTGGTGGCGCAGTTACTGTTTCTTGAGTCGGAAAACCCCGATAAAGACATTCACTTGTACATTAATTCACCCGGTGGCTCGGTGACGGCGGGTTTGTCGATTTACGACACCATGCAGTTCATTAAGCCCGATGTTTCAACCATGTGTATCGGCCAGGCGGCCAGCATGGGCGCCTTTTTGCTGGCCGGTGGTGCCAAAGGCAAGCGTTATTGCTTGCCTAATTCACGCGTGATGATTCACCAGCCGAGCGGCGGGGCTCACGGTCAAGCCACGGATATCGATATTCATGCCCGGGAAATCCTGATTATCCGTGAGCGCTTGAATCAATTGTTGGCGCATCACACAGGCCAGGATATCGAAGCCATTCGCAAAGACACCGAGCGTGATAACTTCATGAATCCGGTTCAGGCCAAGGAATATGGCTTAATTGATGAAGTACTGGACAAGCGCCTGATCAATCCAGAGAAAAGCTGACCCTTTTTTAGGGTTGATATTTTGGCGCAAACCCTCCATCTTTACGATATATAGGCAGTTAAGAAGCAAAGCATGGGCAACGAAACTCGCGGATCCGGTGACGACAATGGCAAAGTGCTGCATTGCTCGTTCTGCCACAAGAGCCAGCATGAAGTACGCAAGCTGATTGCAGGTCCCTCCGTCTTCATTTGCGATGAATGTGTTGATCTGTGTAATGACATTATTCGTGAAGAAGTGCAGGAGGCTGGCGCTGATGCAGCCTTGGACAAGTTGCCAACCCCGGCTGAAATCAAAGACATTCTCGATCAGTACGTGATCGGTCAGGACCGTGCTAAAAAAGTCCTCGCGGTTGCAGTTTATAACCACTACAAGCGTCTCGATTATCGCGGCACCAAAGACGAAGTCGAAATTGGTAAAAGCAATATTTTGTTGGTGGGGCCAACCGGCAGTGGCAAGACCTTGCTGGCCGAGACCTTGGCGCGCCTGCTGGATGTGCCGTTTACCATTGCCGATGCCACCACACTGACCGAAGCAGGCTATGTCGGCGAAGATGTTGAAAACATCATTCAAAAACTGCTGCAAAAGTGTGAATACGACGTTGAGAAGGCGCAGCGCGGTATTGTTTATATTGATGAAATCGACAAGATTTCCCGCAAAGGCGATAACCCGTCGATCACGCGCGATGTATCGGGCGAAGGCGTGCAGCAAGCGCTGCTTAAACTGATTGAAGGCACCGTGGCCTCTGTACCGCCACAGGGCGGTCGCAAGCATCCTCAGCAAGAGTTTCTGCAGGTTGATACCTCGAACATCCTGTTCGTCTGTGGCGGTGCGTTTGCCGGCCTTGAAAAAATCATTCGCGAGCGCTCCGAGAAAGGCGGCATTGGCTTCTCGGCTGAAGTAAAAAGCAAAGACGATAAACGGAATCTGGGCACCATTTTGGGTGATCTGGAGCCTGAGGATTTGGTGCGCTTTGGTTTGATTCCTGAATTTGTGGGCCGTTTGCCGGTGATTGCCACGCTCGACGAGCTCGATGAGGCAGCGCTTATCCAGATTTTGACCGAACCGCGTAATGCGCTGGTTAAACAATACGCACGTTTGTTTGAAATGGAAGGCGTGGAAATCGACTTCCGTGAAGATGCGTTGCGCGCCGTGGCAACCAAAGCATTGACCCGTAAAACCGGTGCTCGCGGGCTGCGCTCTATTCTTGAAAATGTATTGCTCGATACGATGTACGACATTCCGTCTACGGAGAATGTACAAAAAGTGGTCATTGATGAATCGGTGATTGCAGGGGATTCAGCACCTATTCTGGTTTACGAGAATAAGGATGCCGGCAATCTACACACCGCCGAAGACAGGGGTTGATGCTTGAGCGCCAGTGCCGGAGCTCTTGAAAGCGGTTTTTTTGCCCCCATCTCGGCAGTAAGTCACTTAGGTTGATCGGAACGTATTATGTCGAGCACTGCCCCCCACTCATTTGAATCCGTGCAGGACTTCCCGTTATTGCCATTGCGCGATGTCGTGGTGTATCCGAGTATGGTGGTGCCGCTGTTTGTCGGGCGTGACAAGTCCATTCTGGCGCTTGAAGCGGCAATGGCCAGCAGTAAGCAGGTCTTGTTGCTGGCCCAGAAAACGGCCTCTGAGGATGATCCTGCCGCGGCCGATCTCTTTTCTATCGGTACCGTGGCCACGGTACTGCAAATGCTGAAACTGCCCGATGGCACGGTCAAGGTGCTGGTAGAGGGCAGTCAGCGTGCAACCGTGCAAGCGGTGCACGATACCGAGAACTACCTGACGGCAGAAGTGGGGCTTTGGGCGGATGATGAGCCGGCCTTGGCTGATGCCTCGATTGTTGTGAAGGCGGCTATCAGTCAATTTGAACAGTACGTGCAGCAGACGAAGAAAGTGCCGGCCGAGGTGCTGGGGGCTTTGACGGGCATTGACTCACCCGGCCGTCTGGCCGATACCATGGCCGCTCATTTATCACTGCGTGTTGATCAAAAGCAGGCCATTCTGGAAGTGCGTGATCCATTGGAGCGTGTTGAGCACGTCATGGGCCTTTTGCAGGGCGAGTTGGATATCCATCAGGTTGAGCGTCGCATTCGTGGGCGCATTAAAAAACAGATGGAAAAGAGTCAGCGCGAGTATTACCTGAACGAACAAATGAAAGCCATTCAGCGTGAGCTGGGTGAAATGGATGAGCAGCCCAACGAGCTCGAAGAACTGGAAAAGCGCATTGATTCGGCCGGCATGCCCAAAGAGGCGGCCGAGAAAACGCGTTCTGAGCTGGCCAAGCTGAAAATGATGTCGCCGATGTCAGCAGAAGCCTCAGTGTTGCGCAGCTATCTTGATTGGATGCTGAACGTACCCTGGAAGAAGCGCAGCCGTGTCACGCATGATTTGGCCAAAGCCAAGCATGTTCTGGATACCGATCATTATGGACTGGATGAGGTCAAAGACCGGATTCTGGAGTACCTTGCTGTACAGCAGCGAGTACGCAAGATCAAAGGGCCGGTATTGTGTCTGGTGGGCCCTCCGGGCGTTGGCAAGACATCGCTGGGCGAATCCATCGCGCGGGCAACCAACCGCAAATTTGTGCGCATGGCGTTAGGCGGTGTGCGCGATGAGGCCGAAATTCGCGGGCATCGACGCACCTATATTGGTTCGCTGCCCGGTAAAGTGGTTCAAAAAATGTCGAAAGTGGGGGTGAAAAACCCGCTGTTCCTATTGGACGAGATCGACAAAATGGGCATGGATCATCGTGGTGATCCGGCATCGGCATTGCTGGAGGTGCTGGATCCCGAGCAGAATCACACTTTCAATGACCATTATCTGGAGGTCGATTACGACCTGTCCGAAGTGATGTTCGTGTGCACTTCCAACTCCATGAACATTCCGGCGCCATTGCTGGATCGCATGGAAGTGATTCGTATTCCCGGTTATACCGAAGACGAGAAGGTCAATATTGCCTTGCGTTATCTTGTGCCCAAGCAAATGAAAAACAGCGGCCTGAAAAAAGACGAGCTGCTTTTCAGTGACGAGGGCATTCGACATCTTGTGCGTTATTACACGCGCGAATCGGGTGTGCGCGGATTGGAGCGTGCCATTGCCAAAATTTGCCGCAAGGTGGTCAAGGAGGCATTGCTCCATAGCGAAAAAGGCAGCCTTATCGAGATCGCTGCGGATCAAGTGGAGCTTTACTCCGGTGTCCGCAAATTCAGTTATGGTCGCGCACAAGATAAGAATCAGATAGGTCAGGTGACCGGCTTGGCGTGGACGCAAGTGGGCGGTGAATTGCTGACCATTGAGGCAACCGCAGTGCCGGGTAAAGGCAAAATCGTCAAAACCGGCTCATTGGGCGATGTGATGCAGGAGTCGATTCAGGCGGCGTTGACGGTTGTGCGAAGTCGTGCGCAAGTGCTTGGTATTCCTGGTAATTTTCATGAAAAGTACGATCTGCATGTGCACGTGCCCGAAGGCGCGACACCGAAAGACGGCCCCAGTGCTGGTATTGGTATGTGCACTGCATTGGTGTCGGTTTTTACCGGGATACCGGTGCGTTCGGATGTGGCCATGACCGGCGAAATCACCTTGCGCGGTGAGGTGTTGCCGATTGGCGGACTGAAAGAAAAGTTGTTGGCAGCGCACCGTGGCGGCATAGAGTGCGTTATTATTCCAAAAGAAAATGAGCGTGATTTGAAGGAGATTCCTGATAACATCAAGGCATCGCTGAAAATCCATACGGCCCAATGGATTGATGAAGTCCTGGCTGTTGCGCTGGAAAGAACACCGCAGCCTTTGTCGGACGAGGAGTTCAAAGCCTTGTCATCTCCGGCGAAAGGCAGTGGCAATCCAGAGGATCGGGTTAGCACCCATTGAGTTTCTTTGGTTGACCGGATGCCGCTTGCTTGGTATAAAACCGGTCATTAATAAACGGCCACTTGGCCATGGATGTATCCACCACCGTGTTAAAGGAATAAGGGGAATATTTGTGAATAAATCTGAACTGATTGATGCGATTGCCGAAGCGGCTGACCTGCCCAAGGCTTCTGCAGGTCGTGCGTTGGATGCGACCATTGATGCTATTACGGCTGCTCTGAAAAAGGGTGATACCGTGTCTCTGGTTGGTTTCGGTACTTTCGCGGCCAAACAACGCGCAGCTCGCGTTGGTCGCAATCCGCAAACAGGTGCCGAGCTTCAAATCAAGGCGTCGGTTGTGCCTTCATTCAAGGCAGGTAAAGGTTTGAAGGACGCATTGAATTAATGCGCTGACAAACGGCTTCAGAAAGCGCATCGCAAGGTGCGCTTTTTCTTTTTACGGAATCTGCAACGGTCCTGATTATGCTGCAAAATATTCGCGATAATGCCCAAGGCTGGATTGCCAAAATTCTCGTTGGCTTAATTGCAATCGGGTTTGTTTTCTTTGGCGTGGACTTTTTAGGGGTCAACAAGACGCCTCCCAAAGCCGAAGTGAATGGTGTTGATATTACCGATGCTGAATTCAGATCGGCACTTGAGCGCCAGAAAGCGCAAATTGCGGCTCGCATGGGTGAGCGTTTTGATCCGGCTATGTTGCAAGATGATCAGCTGGCCGGGCCTGTTCTCGAAGGTCTTGTGCAGCAGGCGCTGATGACCGAGACGGCCGAGAAGTTTGGCTTGGCGGCACCTAAAAATCTAATTGATGCCGTGATCCTGCAAGAAAAAGCCTTTCAGGAAGATGGCGTATTTTCAGAGAATCGATACCGTAATGTGTTAGCCACGGCCGGTATGAGTCCATGGACGTATCGGGCTGCCTTGGCAGCAGACATTCAGCAGCAACACCTGTTGTCGGGGTTGGCACTCAGCGAATTTAGTGATCAAGCGCACTTGGCCACCATTGTGCGGTTGTTGCGCCAGTCTCGCGATATTCGTTATATCACGCTGACGCAGTCTGACTTTCTGGAGGCTATCAAGCTAACCGATGAGCAGATTCGAGCGTATTACGATGCGCATCCCGACGACTTTTTCAGTGACGAATTGGTTTCTATTGAATACGTCGAAATGAAAAAGGCGGACTTTTATCCCGATATTTCAGATGAGCAGATTCGTGCCCGCCACGAGCAGGAAGTTGCCAATTACCAAGCCGGATCAGAGCGCCATGCAGCGCATATTCTTTTAGAGGTGAATAAAGGTACTACGGCTGCACAGGCAGCCGAGCAATTGACCGTATTGCGTCAGCGTCTGGATGCGGGTGAGTCATTTGAGGCCTTGGCGGCAGCGTACTCGCAAGATCCCGGCAGTTCACGCAACGGCGGTGATGTTGGCTATAGCATGGGAGATGCCTTTCCGGAGACTTTCGAGCAGGCTTTGCAAACTCTGACGGTGGGTGAGGTATCGGCGCCTGTGGTAACGGACTCGGGCGTGCATTTAATTAAATTGCTCGATATTCGCCTTAAAGAAGCGCCAACATTGGAAGAAAGTCGCGCCCGAATTGAGTTGGTGTTGCAGCGTGAAGCGGCTGAAAATGTGTTTGTTGAAAAAATTGATGATTTGGCTGATCAAACGTTTACGGCCCAAGGCCTTGAGGAGGCCGCCTCTGCATTGGGCTTGACGATTCAGAAAGCTGACCTGAAGAAAAACAGTATCCAGGACGGTGCGCTGAGTCATCCCGTTGTTTTGGCAGCCGCGTTTGATCCGGAGTTGATGGCCTCAGGTGCGAATAGCCGAGTGTTGGAGCTGGATGACTCTCGCGTATTGGTCTTGCGTGTGGTCGACCATAAGCCATCGGCATTGCAGGCATTGGATGTTGTGAAGGAACAGGTGGCTGCCGAGGCGCGAGCGTTTGCGGCGTCTGAACAGATGCAGGCTGCGGCAAGCAAGCTAAAAGAGCGATTGATGGCGGGCGGGGATGTGGAGTCCGTGGCCCTTGAGGCCGGCTATCCATGGCAAGTGCAGTTGGGCGCTAACCGTTTTGATGGCAAATTGCCTCCGGCGATTCAGGCTCAGGCATTTGCTGTGCCAGCACCGGCCGCAGGGCAGCGTATGATCGATATCATCAGTCCCTCGGTACGCGATTTGGCCGTTGTCGAAATCAGTGGTGTGGTGGATGGCAGCCTGACCGACATGGCGGCATCAGAAATTGCCGGTATTCAGCAATTTATTGCGAGTGAGCAGGCTCAAGTGCTGTTGGCGCTATGGCGCGACAAGATTAAGCAGGATGCCGATATTCGCTATCATTAACGGTTGACGGAGCTGCCTTGGCTTCTGGCTTCTGTTAAAATGCGCCCGGCTATATTAGCTGGGCGTTTTTTCTATCTTTCTGACTCTCTGGAGTTCGCTGTGTATAAAGTCATGACCCGTAATGCCATTGCCGCGATCGGCCTTCAGCAATTGCCTGAAGCTCAATATGAAGTGGGGCCCGATGTTGAAAGCCCGGATGCCATTTTATTGCGCAGTCACGTGTTGACCGATGCGGATTTAAAGCCTTCGATTAAGGCGATTGGTCGAGCCGGTGCCGGTGTGAACAATATTCCGGTAGCAAGTTGTACAGAGCGTGGTATTCCGGTTTTCAATGCCCCGGGTGCCAATGCGAATGCGGTGAAAGAGTTGGTGTTGGCGGGGTTGTTGTTGGCTTCTCGCGGCATTATTGAGGGTATACAGTACGTCGACACCCTGAAAGACGAGAAAGATCATAAAGCGCTGTCAAAAATTCTTGAAAAAGAAAAGAAGCGGTTTGCTGGGGCAGAGATCCAGGGTAAGACCTTGGGTGTTGTGGGTCTGGGGGCTATTGGTTCATTAGTTGCGAGCATGGCACTTAAAATGGGCATGGAAGTTATTGGCTATGACCCTGCGCTGTCGGTTGAGGCTGCTTGGCGCTTGCCCAGTGAAGTCAAACGCATGGAGAACCTCAATAGCCTGTATGCACGAGCGGATTTTATTACCATGCATTTGCCGGTTTTTGATAGCACGCGCGGCATGGTGAATGCCGATGCCGTAGCGGCCATGAAGCAGGGCGTTAAGTTGTTGAACTTTGCTCGCGAAGAGATTGTTAATCTGGATGCGGTGGTGGCTGGCCTTGATTCCGGAAAAATAGCACGCTATATCACCGATTTCCCGGCGCCTGCCATTATTGGTCGTCCGGATGTGATTCTGATGCCGCATATTGGTGCCAGCACCGAGGAGGCCGAAGAAAATTGCGCGGTCATGGTAGCTCGGCAATTGCGTGATTTTCTTGAAAACGGCAACATCGTGAATTCTGTGAACTTTCCTGCGTTAGTGCTCGAACGTAGCGGTAAGTGCCGTTTGGCGATTGCCAATCAGAATATTCCGAAAATGCTGGGAAAAATTTTGTCGGTACTGGCAGACCAAAATATCAATGTCGTCGATATGATGAACAAGTCTCGCGATGACATTGCGTATAACTTGATTGATATGGAATCGGCACCCTCCGAGGCCGCTCTCGAAGCCATTCGTAATACCGAGGGCGTGATCGGAGTGCGTGTTATTGGCTAATAACTGATGGATGGCGGGCAGGTGATGTATGGATGACATGGATCGCTTGCTTGCTGAAATCAGTGCTCTTGATAAAAAGCTACCACCGGTTGCTGACTGGCATCCGGAGCGTAATACCGCAATGGATATACGCATTGACTGCAATGGTCAGTGGTTTCATGAGGGCGATATTATTTCCCGCCATGAAATGGCGCGTCTTTTTTCTTCTATTTTGCGCAAAGACCCCGATGGCTATTGCTTGGTAACGCCCGTAGAGCGCTGCCTGATTCAGGTGGATGATGTGCCGTTTGTAGCGCACCTGGAATCGGTGCAAGGCAATGCCGATCAACAAGAAATCTTCATGCGCACGAATATGGATGACCTTGTCAGGATCGATGCCGATCATCCTTTGCGCATGAAACAGTACGCAGGCAGTCACGTGCCTTATATTCGAGTGCGTGCCGAGCTTGAGGCTCGCGTTGATCGTGCAGCGTATTATCAGCTTGTGAATTGCATGAGTGAGCGAGGCGGTGCTTCAGGCTTGATGAGTGCCGGATCTTTCTTTGTCATGGGCGCATAAAAAACCCCGCCGACATGGCGGGGTTTGCGGTGTTGCAATATTACATGTTCGGGTAGTTAGGCCCTCCGGTTCCCTCGGGCGTTACCCAGGTAATATTCTGTGACGGGTCTTTGATGTCGCAAGTTTTGCAATGTACGCAGTTCTGCCCGTTAATTTGGAAGCGCTTGCCGTTGGCATCTTCAATGATTTCATACACGCCAGCAGGACAGTAGCGCTGTGCCGGCTCGTCATACAGCGGAAAGTTTTTTGCCATGGGAATAGAGGCATCTTTCAACTGTAGATGGCAGGGCTGGTCTTCTTCGTGGTTGGTATTGGACAGAAAAACGGATGACAGGCGATCAAAGCTGATCTTGCCATCCGGCTTGGGGTAGCTGATTTTTTTACAGTCAGCCGCTGGTTTCATTTGTGCGTAGTCTGGCTTGGTGTCGCTCAATGTCCAGGGCAACTTGCCGCTGAACAGGTTGATGTCGAAAAAAGCATAGGCAGAGCCCAGCATGTTGCCCCATTTGTGTTGGGCGGGACCGAAGTTGCGTTGCATGTGCAGCTCTTTGTAGAGCCAGCTGGCTTTGAAGTTATCGGTATAGGCCGTTAACTCTTCACCTTGTTTGTTTTCAGCGGTCAGTGCGGAATGCACTGTGGCCGCGGCAATGAGGCCAGACTTCATGGCGGTGTGGCTGCCTTTGATTTTGGCAAAATTCAGTGTGCCTGCATCGCAGCCGATCAATAGGCCGCCGGGGAAGGTCATTTTGGGGAGTGACTGCAAGCCGCCCTTGGCAATGGCGCGTGCACCGTAGGCAACCCGGGTGCCGCCTTCCAGATATTGGCGAATAGCAGGGTGCTGTTTGTAGCGCTGAAACTCCTCAAATGGGCTGACATGCGGATTGGAATAGCTCAGATCGGTGATCAGGCCGACATACACCTGCTGGTTATCGGCGTGATAGAGAAACCCGCCACCGGCTGATCCGCTTTCAGTCAGTGGCCAGCCGGCCGAGTGTACGACCAGGCCTGGTTGGTGTTTGTCGGCGGGAATATCCCAGATCTCTTTGATCCCAATTCCGTAATGTTGGGGCTCGGCGTCTTGATCAAGCTGAAAGTGGCTGATCAGCTGTTTGCCCAGATTGCCTCGGCAGCCTTCGGCAAACAAGGTGTATTTAGCATGCAGCTCCATGCCGGGCATGTAGCTGTCTTTATGGCTGCCATCGGCGGCCACGCCCATGTCGCCGGTGGCAACGCCTTTGACGCGGCCATCTTCATGGAATAGTACCTCGGCTGCAGCAAAGCCGGGATATATTTCTGCGCCCATGCCTTCGGCTTGCTCAGCGAGCCAGCGGCAGACATTGCCCAGGCTGGCGATGTAATTGCCTTCGTTGTGCATGGTCTTGGGGGCGGCAAAGCCGGGGACGGAAATGGCTTTTTCAGGGCCGGTCATCAGCAAAATCTTGTCGCCAGTGACGGGGGTGTTGATGGGAGCGCCCCGTTCTTTCCAGTCGGGGAACAGTTCATTGAGTGCGGTGGGTTCCAAAACAGCCCCGGAGAGAATGTGGGCGCCAACCTCGGAGCCTTTCTCGACAACACAGACGCTCACGTCTTTGCCCGTTTGCTCGCTCAGCTGGCGAATGCGGCAGGCTGCGGCCAAGCCGGAAGGGCCTGCACCAACGATGACTACGTCAAACTCCATCGATTCGCGTTCCACGACTATCTCCTTGGAAGATCAGGGGTTTCGGGCCATTTGAGGCCGCCTTCATGAGCGCGCATTATAAGCCGGCCGCGTGTGATAGCCAAATGCCAGGAGCCTGTGGAAGCGCTGGTTGCGCATTTCAATGAAGGCTTTGCAACTTGACCTTGGGGGGCTGAAACGGCAAGATACGCGCGCTTTGCTTCCTGCCTTGGCGGACTCGATTCCGCAGGCAGGTCCTGATCAACCCGATGAAATATCTGGAGAATCCATGAAGGTTCTGGTCGCAGTGAAACGGGTGGTGGACTACAACGTGAAAGTTCGCCCCAAGGCCGATGGTTCAGGCGTCGATCTCGCCAACGTCAAAATGTCCCTTAATCCTTTTTGTGAAATTGCCGTCGAAGAAGCCGTTCGCCTGAAAGAGAAAGGTGTAGCGACGGAAGTGGTGGTGGTGACTGCCGGCACTAAAGCCTGCCAAGAGCAAATTCGTACCGCGTTGGCACTGGGTGCTGATCGCGGCATTCATATCGAAACCGATGTCGAGCTGCAGCCATTGGCGATTGCCAAGCTGTTGAAAGCGGTTGTTGATAAAGAGCAAGCGCAACTGGTCATTTTGGGCAAGCAGTCCATTGACGGTGACAACAACCAGACCGGCCAGATGCTGGCTGCGTTAGCGGGCATGGCTCAGGGTACGTTCGCATCCGAAGTGGTGGTCGATGGCGACAGCCTGAAAGTCACCCGCGAAATTGACGGCGGGTTGCAGACGATTGCTCTGAAGTTGCCTGCTGTTGTGACGACGGACTTGCGTTTGAATGAGCCCCGTTATGCCTCATTGCCGAACATCATGAAAGCCAAGAAAAAGCCATTGGATGTCATCACCCCTGAAACACTGGGTGTCAATGTGGACTCCAAGCTGACGCTGGTCAAGGTTGAGCCGCCTGCCGAACGCAAAGCAGGCATCAAGGTGGAATCAGTCGAGCAGTTGGTTGATAAACTCAAGAATGAAGCAAAGGTGATCTGATGGCTATCCTCGTAATTGCTGAACACGATAACAAGGCGCTGAAAGGCGCGACCCTGAATACGGTTGCGGCGGCTCAAGCTATCGGCGGGGATGTCACCGTGCTGGTGGCAGGCGCCGGTTGTGCTGCGGTTGGTGAAGCGGCTGCCAAAATAGCAGGCGTGAGTAAAGTGCTGGTCGCCGACAATGCAGCGTATGAGCACCAGTTGGCCGAGAACATGGGCACATTGGTTGCCGAGTTGGGCAAGGCTTATAGCCATGTGTTGGCGCCAGCGACCACGTCAGGCAAAAACTTTATGCCTCGCGTGGCGGCGCTGCTGGATGTTGCACAGATTTCCGAAATTGTTGCAGTGGATA
The DNA here is from genome assembly GCA_036568505.1 of Pseudomonadales bacterium. GTDB lineage: Bacteria > Pseudomonadota > Gammaproteobacteria > Pseudomonadales > M0112 > M0112. The sequence continues at coordinate 41,645 of DATCSK010000043.1, forward strand.
GCCCTGATACGTTCAAGCGTCCTATTTATGCAGGTAACGTCATTGCCACCGTGAAGTCGGCTGATGCCATCAAGGTGTTGACTGTGCGTACCACGGGTTTTGATGCTGTTGCCGCTGAAGGTGGCTCGGCAACCGTTGAGGCCGCATCGGCCGTAGCCGACACAGGCCTGTCCTCTTTTGTAGGCGAGGAACTGGCCAAGTCAGATCGTCCTGAACTGACGGCTGCGAAGATCGTGATCTCCGGTGGCCGTGGCATGCAGAATGGCGACAACTTTGAAATGTTGTACAAAGTGGCCGATAAACTCGGTGCGGCAGTCGGTGCCTCACGGGCTGCGGTGGATGCCGGTTTTGTGCCCAATGATATGCAGGTGGGTCAAACCGGTAAGATTGTTGCTCCTGACCTCTATATAGCGGTGGGTATTTCCGGTGCCATTCAGCATTTGGCCGGCATGAAAGACAGTAAAGTCATTGTGGCCATCAATAAAGATGAAGATGCTCCGATCTTCCAGGTGGCTGATTACGGTCTGGTGGCGGACTTGTTTGAAGCGGTGCCCGCACTGGAGAAATTGCTGTAAGGCAATTTGCAGTATGATAAACCCGGCCTTGGTGCCGGGTTTTTTATTGTTGCTAGGAGGGTTCTGCCATGCGTTACATGCTGCTTGTCGTGGGCTTGATGTTGCCGATGATGGCAATGGCCGATTGGGTTGTTGATGGCGATCAATCATCGGTTTATTACACTTCGATCAAAAACAACAGCGTTGCTGAGAATAATCGCTTCAAGAAGGTGTCCGGCCAAGTGACCCTGCAAGGCTCTCTGGATATAAAGATTGATCTCGGTTCGGTTGATACGGCGATTACCATTCGTGATGAGCGAGTGCGTGCGCTGTTATTTAACGTAGCGAAATTTCCAGTCGCAAGGATTCAGGGTGAGGTGAATAGCCAATTATTGTCTGGGCATGGCTATCAACAGGCGGAATTACCGTTTGTATTGTCCATGCATGGCCTCGAGGCGCGCTATACCGCCAAGGTGAATGTTTGGCACGTAAATGAGAAAACGTTATTGGTCAGTAGCCGGGAAGCGGTGTTGGTCAATGCAACCGATTTTAATTTGCAGGACGGTCTTGATGCATTGAAAGGCTTGGCAGGCTTGCAATCAATTGCGCCGGTGGTGCCGGTCGGTTTTACAGTCTTGCTACGCTTGAAGGCTGATTAGTCGCGCCGCAATTCGTCGCGGATTGCAATGGGGTTGGGGTAGTTCATGATGACGATATAGGTGGATACTGCAAACGTAATCAATGCGGCGGCCAGCACCAGATTGCTGGCCTGTTCCGAGATCATGCCGCGTGAATACGCACTGAATACAATCAGTAATGAGAACTCGCTGATTTGACCCAGTCGGGATCCGACATCCCACGCCAAGCGAGGCGATTCGCTAAGTCGGCCCAGCAATACCCGGAATACCACGGGCTTTAATGCCAGCATAGCCCATGCAAGCACAATCGCCGGAAGCCAGATTTCGGGTAAAATCGCTAAATTAAACTGCGCACCCAGTGCGAAGAAAAACATCACCAGAAAGAAATCACGTAAAGGTTTCAGGCTGGTAGCCAGGTACTGGGCGATGGGGCTGGTCGCCAATGCAACACCGGCAATAAATGCACCCATTTCACCGGACAGGCCGAGTGTTTCTGCCAGTACGGCCATGCCCAGACACCAGCCTAATGCCAGTAGGAAAATGTATTCATGAAAGCGATCAAAGCGCGCAATTAACGGCAGTAATACCCAGCGCACCATGGCAAAGGCAATCCCTACCAATGCCGGTAAAGCGAGCAGGGTGTATAGCCACGGGTTCATGGCCGAATCGGTTTGTGCGCCCATCAGCCAAATTAAAACGAAAATCGCAATGACGTCTTGCAGGAGCAGCAGGCCGATCATCAACTCACCGGTGTGCCGATGATGCAGTACGGTCGTCGGCAATAATTTGATGCCAATGATGGTGCTGGAGAACATCATGGCGAGACCAATGATAATGGCCTCCATGGTACTGAATCCGAAGGCGATGCTAATGGTGTAACCAGCACCGGCAAAGATCAGTGAACTGGCGATGGCAACAATGGCGGCTTGTTTCATGACAGCGAGCAGTGCTTTGGGCTGCATATCCAGCCCGAGTAAAAACAACAGAAAGATAATGCCGGTGTGAGCGATATCGTTAAGCAGGGCAAGGTCGGTGGTGAGCTGCATACCATAAGGGCCAAAGGCCATGCCTAACACCATGTAGGCAATGATCAGTGGTTGGCGTGTGAAGAGGGCCACCGTTGCGAGCACAGCCGCCCCGGTAAAAATCAGGAAGAACGAGTGGGTGATTGTATGTGCTTCCATAATCGCAGCTAACCCACGGTGTTTGGCAAGGGTGATTCCGCGTTATGAAGGAAATCGTCTGCGGAACAAGGGGTCCGGATTGTCACTGGCGCCTTGGTAAGATACGGAAAAGTCCCCAAGGCCGGCCAGTGCATCCTCTGCGCTGCGATCTTCACGAATGGCAAAGCTATTGAAGCCGCAACGCTGTAAATAGAATAACTGATCGCGCATGACATCGCCAAAGGCACGGAGTTCGCCATGGTAGCCCATACGGTCACGGAGGATGCGAGCGGTGCTGTAACCACGACCATCAGCAAACGCAGGGAAGTGAATGGCGATGAGCGGTAGCGAGCTGAGCTGGCCTGCCAATGCTTCCGGGCCTTCGTCGCTGTCAATCCATACGGCGGTATCGGCACGCTGGCTCAGAATGTCTTGCTGGGCCAGCCAATAGCCCAGTGGCACAATGATCTGCCCTGAAGGTACGTCACCGCTGTGATCTTTAGGAAGTAACTGCCAGCCGTCTTCAGCCAATACTTGCTGTCCAATAATCAGGTTACGCATAAACACGCTCCTTGAATGGCTCAATGCCGACGCGGCGGAACGTTTCAAGGAAGGTTTCTTCTTCCTGACGTTGTGCAACATAAGTGTCCAGTACCGTCGAGATTACATCGGCAATGGCATCGTGGGAGAACGATGGGCCGAGGATTTGACCAATACTGGTTGCTGTGCCGGCGCAACCACCCAGCGAAACTTGATAATATTCGCTGCCTTTTTTATCGACGCCTAAAATACCGATATGGCCGACGTGGTGATGGCCGCACGCGTTCATGCAGCCCGAAATATTAAGGTCAATAGGGCCCAAGTCGTAAACATAGTCGATATCGTCGAGCCGGCGCTGGATGGATTCGGCAATTGGAATCGATTTAGCATTCGCCAATGAGCAGTAGTCACCGCCGGGGCAGCAGATAATGTCAGTCACATGATCAATATTGGGAGTGGCCAGGCCCAGCGCATCGAGTGTTTTCCATAGTGCCGGCAGGTCGGTTTTGCGGACATCGGCCAGTACGGCATTCTGCTTATGCGTGATGCGAATTTCACCAAAGCTATATTGATCGGCCAAGTCAGCCAATGCTTCCAGTTGCTGGTCCGTAATATCACCCGGTGGCAGACCGGTTTCTTTAACCGACACGGTCACGATGGCGTATCCCGCCTGACGATGAGGGTGGGTGTTGTGATCAAGCCAGCGCGCCAACGCAGGGTTTTGCTTGCGTTCGGCATCCAGAGTCGTTTGCGCTGCAACGGGATCGATTTTTTCGTAAGCCGGCGCACTGAAGAAGCTGCGCGCGTGAGCAATGGCAGCGTCAGTTAGGGTGTTTGGTCCGTTTTCCAAGAACTCCCACTCGGCATTCACTGCCTCGCGGAAGGCATCAATGCCCATAGCGCGAACGAGAATCTTGATGCGTGCTTTGTACTTGTTATCGCGACGTCCCAAGCGGTTGTAGACGCGTACAATGGCATCGCAGTAGGTGGTGATGTGGTGCGCAGGTAGAAATTCGCAAACCGTCTCGCCGATCACCGGGGTTCGGCCCAAGCCACCGCCGACCAGTACTTCAAAACCGGTTTCGCCAGCAGCATTTTTTTTCATGATCAGGCCGATGTCGTGAACGCGCACAGCGGCACGGTCTTCGGTTGAGCCCGAGATGGCAATTTTGAATTTGCGTGGCAGATAAGCAAATTCCGGATGAAATGTGCTCCATTGGCGTAACAGCTCGCACCAGGGGCGGGCATCTTCAATCTCGTCGGCCGCAACGCCTGAGAACTGGTCTGCTGTGATATTACGGATGCAGTTACCGCTGGTCTGGATCGCGTGCATTTCGACAGAAGCGAGTTCGGCCAGAATGTCGGGGACTTCTTCCAGCACCGGCCAGTTCAGCTGAATGTTCTGGCGGGTGGTGAAGTGGGCATAGCCTTTGTCGTAATGGCGTGTGATATGGGCGATTTTGCGTAGCTGCTTGGCGCTGATCATGCCGTAAGGCACTGCAATGCGCAGCATCGGTGCCAGACGCTGGATATACAACCCGTTTTGCAGTCGCAGCGGGCGGAACTGGTCTTCGCTCAGCTCCCCGGCCAGATACCGCTCGGTTTGAGATCGGTACTGGGCCACCCGTTCGCGCAGGATGGTGTGATCGTGCTCGTCGTATTGGTACATGATGAAATACGCTTGCCAGAAAGGCGCGCACTATACCAATTTTCAGGGGCTCAGGAAATGAACAGAGCGTTATAAAGACATAACAAAATCATAGGCAAAGGGCTGATTCGGCTGCGGCAAGGTCGTATAATGCCCCCATCTTGCCGGGGGTAATCCGCGGTGGTTTTCAGGGTAAATAGTAAGAGCAACCGGAGAGTGATATGGCCGATCATGAACAAAATACGCAGTACAACGATAGTCTGGCCGATGTGACGGCTATTGTGCTGATTGGCACGATTGTGATTGGCACCGTGGTCTATTGGCTGGCGACGATCTAATGAATCAGGCAGGCTGCGGCCTGCCTTTTGCTTACATGCCTGCCTGAGAGAGTACCGTCCGCACGATCGTCACGATTGTGACGATAAACAGAATCGTAAAAATAATCCCGCCAACAATAAAATGTTTGGTTTTGCCTTGCGTGAAGTCGCGTTCGCGATTTTTGCTGCTCTGCACGCCAATGGCCGCTGCCAGAATGCTGCTGATGATCTGCCAGAGGTTGGGTGCGGGCGGTTTATCAGGCGTTTGTGGGTCGTTACTCATGTTGACACTCCATTGGATGGTTCATAACCCAAGTGTGGACGCAGCCAGCGTTCAATGTCGTTGATTTTGGTCTGTTTTCGGGCGGCTAAACTCTCGACTTGATCCAGGCCGATTTTCCCGACATTGAAATAACGGGCCTCGGGACTTGCGAAATACCAGCCGCTGACAGAGGCCGCAGGAAGCATCGCCATGGACTCGGTCAGCTGGATGCCGGTTTCGTGCCCGGCATCCAGCAATTTGAACAAGGTGGTTTTTTCGGTGTGGTCCGGGCAGGCCGGATAACCGGGGGCCGGACGAATGCCTTGGTACTGTTCGCGAATCAGGGCATCGGCATCAAGGGCTTCATCCGGTGCATACCCCCAGAGCTCTCGGCGTACTTGTTGGTGCAATACCTCGGCCAGTGCCTCGGCCAGTCGATCCGCCAGTGCCTTGACCAGAATGCTGTTGTAGTCATCGTGGCGGGCATCGAATTCGGCAGCCAGTTCGTCGCAGCCCAAGCCTGCTGTGACCGCAAAGCCACCAATCCAGTCAGGCACGCCGCTATCCCGTGGTGCAATAAAATCAGCCAGTGATTGCAGTGCTTGGCCGGGCTGTTTGATTTGCTGCTGACGGGTGAAGTGAAACCGTTCAATTTCCTGCTGACGGCTTTCATCGGCATACAGTACGACATCATCGCCAACCGATTGCGCAGGCCAGAAGCCCAGCGTGGCGCGTGCGGTCAGTTTTTTATCGCGAATCAGTGTGTCGAGCATGTTTTGTGCGTCATTGAATAACTGTTGTGCCGCATCGCCGATCACCGGGTCTTTGAGAATGGCGGGATACTTGCCCGACAGTTCCCACGTCATAAAAAACGGTGTCCAGTCGATCGCATCACGCAGGCTTTCAAGCGGGATATTGTCCAATAGCCGTGTGCCGATAAATGTCGGTTTTTGGGGCGTCTGCTGTTGCCAGTCAATGACCGTGCCTTGTGTCAAGGCATCGGCATACGGAACCAGGGGCACCGCGACACGACGACCACTGCGCTCGCGTACTGTTTCGTATTCGCTGCGAATGGCGGCGGTGTAGTCGGGTTTTTGTTCCTTGCTCAGTAATTGACTGACCACGGAAACGGCGCGCGATGCATCGGGTACATAAACGGTCGCATCATTGCTGTAGCACGGTTCAATTTTAACGGCCGTGTGTGCTTTGGACGTGGTTGCGCCGCCAATCAAGAGCGGCAAGCCAAGGCCTTGGCGTTGCATCTCACTGGCCACATGCACCATTTCGTCGAGTGACGGGGTGATCAGGCCCGACAAACCGATGATGTCGGCATTGACTTCGCGCGCTTGCTTGAGAATCTCATCGCAAGCGACCATCACGCCCAAATCCACCACGCGGTAGTTATTGCACTGCAATACGATACCGACAATGTTTTTGCCGATATCGTGAACATCGCCTTTCACCGTCGCCATCAATACGGTGCCGTTGTAATTGCGTTCGCCTTCGGGGGTATCGCCTTGCATGTACGGCATCAGAATCGCTACGGCTTGTTTCATCACGCGCGCACTTTTTACGACCTGCGGCAGAAACATTTTGCCGGCGCCGAATAAATCACCGACCACATTCATGCCGGCCATTAACGGGCCTTCAATGACCTTGAGCGGCTCGCCCAGACTCAGGCGTGCCTCTTCAACGTCATCATCGACATAGCGGTTAATGCCCTTAACCAGTGCATGCGACAGGCGTTTTTCGACCGGCCATTCGCGCCAGGCGAGATCTTCTTCGTTCGCCTTTTGTGTTTGCCCTGAATACTTGCCAGCAATTTCAAGCAAGCGTTCGGTAGAGTCCGCGCGACGATTCAGGATGACATCTTCAATGTGATCGCGGAGCTCAAGGGGGATTTCTTCGTAAATGCCGAGTTGCCCGGCATTCACAATGCCCATGTCGAGACCGGCTTGAATGGCGTGATACAGAAACACGGTGTGCATGGCTTCACGCACCGGATTGTTACCACGGAACGAAAACGACACATTCGAGATGCCGCCTGAAATCAGTGCATGCGGCAAATTGGCTTTGATCCAGCGGCAGGACTCAATGAAATCTACGCCGTACAGATTGTGTTCTTCAATGCCGGTGCCCACAGGGAAAGCATTGGGGTCAAAGATAATATCTTCCGGCGGAAAACCGACCTGATCGACAAGAATATCGTAGGCGCGTTTGCAGATCTCTTTACGGCGATCCAGGGTGTCGGCTTGGCCTTTTTCGTCAAAAGCCATGACCACAACCGCAGCACCGTAACGCAGGCACTGCCGGGCTTGATGAATAAACGCGGCTTCACCTTCTTTCATGCTGATCGAATTGACAATGCCTTTGCCTTGAATGCATTGCAGACCGGCTTCAAGCACTTCCCATCGGGACGAATCAACCATGATGGGCAGCTTTGAAATGTCCGGCTCGGTGGCAATCAAGTTAAGGAAAGTAATCATGGAGGCTTTGGCATCGAGCATGCCTTCGTCCATGTTCACATCAATAATCTGTGCGCCGTTTTCAACTTGTTCGCGGGCGACTTCCAGTGCTTCATCAAATTGCCCGTCAATAATCAGCCGTTTGAATTTGGCAGAGCCGGTGATGTTGCAGCGTTCGCCGACATTCACGAACAGGGAGTCGGGCGTGATCTCAAAAGGTTCTAAGCCGCTTAAGCGGCAAGCTTTCGGGTGAGTGGGGATGGCACGAGGCTTTTTGTCGGTCATGACCTTGGCAATCGCCCGAATGTGATCGGGCGTGGTGCCGCAGCAGCCGCCCACCATGTTCAAAAAGCCACGTTTGGCAAAGTCGGCCAGCTCGCCACTCAAGGTGGCCGGGTCTTCATCGTATTCGCCAAATTCATTGGGCAAGCCGGCATTAAAATGACCGCTGAAGTAGCAATTGCAGGCTTCGGCAAGCTCTTCGGCAGCGGCACGCACTTCCTGGAAACGACGCCCGCAGTTGGTGCCAAAAATCAGCGGCTTGGCATGGGCGACCGAATTCCAGAATGCCGTGGGTGTTTGTGCTGTGAAGTTGCGGCCGGATAAATCCGGGAAGGTCACGGTAATCATGATCGGCAGTTCAATGCCGGATTCATCAAAGTACTGCCGTGTGGCGTAAATGGCGGCTTTGGCATTGAGTGTGTCGAATACCGTTTCGATCAAAATGATGTCAGCGCCACCGTCAACCAAGGCTTCAACCGACTCACGGTAATCGGCGGCGAGTGCTGCAAAGGTCAGATCGCGGTGTGCGGGGCGCTCTACATCGGGTGCGGTGTAGGTGGTTTTGGTGGTCGGGCCGATTACGCCAGCGACAAAACGGGGTTTGCCGGGGTCGAGTGCGGTGACTTCATCGGCGACGCGGCGGGCCAGACGCGTGGCTTCGCGATTGATTTCAGCCGAATAGTCTTCAAGGCCGTAATCGGCCATCGAGGTGCGGTTGGCATTGAAGGTGTTGGTTTCAATGATGTCGGCACCGGCATCCAGATAAGCACGGTGAATCTCGGCAATGATCTGCGGTTGGGTCAGGCTCAACAAATCGTTGTTGCCCTTGAGGTCGCTGTTCCAGTCGGCAAAGCGTTCGCCGCGATAATCGGCTTCTTGTAATTTATAGCCTTGAATCATGGTACCCATGGCGCCGTCGATAATGGCGATGCGTTGCTCGAGTAAGGCGTGAAGGGCGGCGGTGCGGGAAGCTCTGTCGTGCATGGGGTATCCGTTGTCAGCTAAACCCGCGCTTTTCTTGGGGTTGCGGGCGTGGTAATAAAGCGCATAATTCTACCAGACTCAAACCCCTGATACCTCTTTGGAAGCCCATGTTTACTATTACCGAATCCGCCCAGAAATACCTGCTTGGTCTGCTCGAAAAGCAGGATGACGATGTGATCGGGGTGCGTTTGTACGTCAATACCCCCGGTACCCCCAAGGCCGAAACCTGCATTGCCTATTGCCGTGTGGCCGATCGTAAAGACGATGATCTGGTGAGCGAATACGAAGGCTTTACCTGTTATGTCGAGCGACGCAGCCTGCCATTTCTCGAAGAGGCTCTGGTCGATTTTTCCGAAGACCGCATGGGCGGCCAGCTCACCATCAAGGCACCCAATGCCAAAATGCCGAAGGTGAATGAAGACAGCCCGCTGGAAGATCGCGTGAATTATGTGCTGCAGACCGAAGTCAATCCGCAGCTGGCCAGTCATGGCGGCGAGTGTTCACTGGAAGAGATTACCGACGATGGTTACGTCGTGCTGAAGTTCGGTGGCGGTTGTCAGGGATGTTCGCAGGTGGATGTGACCGTCAAACAAGGGGTTGAGAAAACATTGATTGAACGTATTCCCGGGCTGAAGGGCGTAAAAGATGCCACCGATCATTCGGATCGTTCACAGGCGTATATCTAAACGCTGCACCCGATAAAAAAGCCCGCTGATGCGGGCTTTTTTATCGGGTGCATGTTACTTAAAGCGCTTCGGCAACACATCCTTGATCTTGTTACGCAGATCGAGAATGCATTTCTCGGTGGTTTCCCAATCGATGCAGCCGTCGGTGACCGATACGCCGTATTGCAGTTTGGAAAGATCCTCCGGGATGGATTGGTTGCCAAAGCCGATATTGCTTTCAATCATCAGTCCAATGATGGACTTGTTGCCTTCAATAATCTGATTGCCTACGTTCTCGGCCACCAGCGGTTGAAGGGCCGGATCTTTATTGGAGTTGGCATGACTGGTGTCGATCATGATGTTCGGAGACACGCCGGCCTTGGCCAGCTCTTTCTCGCACAGCGCCACGTGCACGGAATCGTAATTCGGGCCGTTGCTGCCACCGCGCAACACAATGTGTGCGTAGGGATTGCCGCGCGTCGAGATAATCGATACCTGACCTTCGTTGTTAATGCCCAGGAAACGGTGCGGCGCTTTAACCGACTTCAATGCATTGGTGGCGACAGCCAGGCCGCCGTCCGTGCCATTTTTGAAGCCCACGGCAGCCGATAAACCGCTCGACATTTCGCGGTGCGTTTGCGATTCGGTGGTGCGCGCGCCAATGGCGTTCCAGCTGATCAAATCCTGCATGTATTGCGGCGAGATCGGATCAAGTGCTTCGGTCGATGCAGCCAAACCCAGCTCGGCAATATCCAGCAGCAGTTTGCGACCAAGATGCAGGCCTTCTTCAATTTTGAACGAATCGTTCATGTGCGGGTCGTTGATCAGGCCTTTCCAGCCGGTGGTGGTGCGCGGCTTTTCAAAGTAGACCCGCATGATCAAAAACAGGGTGTCATCGACCGTGTCGGCCAGCGCTTTCAGGCGGCGGGCGTAATCCATGGCGGCTTCGGTGTCGTGAATGGAGCAGGGGCCAATCACCACAAACAGGCGATGATCTTTATGGTCCAGAATGTTACGAACCACCTCGCGGCCGTGGGTGACGGCTTGGCGCGCTTTGTCGGTCACGGGCAGTTTGGCTTTCAGGGCCGCGGGGGTAATCAGTATCTGCTGTGATTCAACGTTCAGGTTTTCGGTGCTTGCTGCGGACATGGTGGTCACTCATACTGCTTTATGGCTGAAAAGACGGAGTATTTTACATGAAGTGCAGGGCAAGTCGTGGTTTTTTAAGCATTTTCATTGCGCTGTTGTGTGCGTGTGTCGCGAGGGCCGACGACAATCCGGCACCCGCAGCGACCGAATTGCCGGTGGTGAAGTTAAGCCCTTCGGTGCGCATGGCAACGCGGGATCGTGCATGGTTTGACGGTTTGCCTTGCGAGCAGGTTGGCGAGGTGCGTGCCACCGATGCCGATGAGAGCCGCTGGCTGGAAGAGCGCAAGCAGGCTTGTGTGCGCCAGTATCAGGGGTATGGAAAGGGCAGCTTGCGCTGACTAATCCGCTCAAATTGACGTCAAAAGTCACTAAAAAATACTCGAATGATTGCTTATGTCATTTAATGGTGATTTGGCCACTTTATAATGAACGCACCGGGGGCCGGCCCCTGATCATCACAAGGAGTTAATCCATGAAACTCGGTTTGCACGAAGGCTATTGGCAGAAAGACCCACTCCCTAATTTCATTGAGCTGGCGAAAGAGGCTGAAAGCTTGGGTTTTGACTCCGTATGGACAGCCGAAGCCTACGGCTCCGATGCCTTGACGCCACTGGCTGCGATTGCCTCGCACACCAGCAAGATCAAGGTGTGTACCGGTGTGATGCAGCTGTCTGCGCGCACGCCGGTGTGTGCGGCCATGTCGGCGCTAACGCTGGATCACATCTCGAACGGTCGCCTGTGTCTGGGTGTGGGCGTATCCGGCCCGCAAGTGGTGGAAGGTTGGTACGGCCAGCCGTTTAATCGCCCGTTGGAGCGCACCCGCGAGTGGTTGGAGATTTTTCGGCAAGTGATTGCCCGTGAGGCACCGGTGGAATTTGATGGTCAGCAATATCAGTTGCCACTCAAAGGCGGCATGAACTTGGGCAAGCCACTGAAGTCGATCACCCATCCGCTGCGAAAGCACATCCCGGTATTTCTGGGCGCGGAAGGCCCGAAAAATATTGCTCTGGCAGCCGAGAAGTGTGACGGCTGGTTGCCGATTTTTGTATCGCCATACCGCATGGAAATTTTTGAAGACAGTCTGGCGCCGGCGAAAGGCAAAAAAGACTTTGAAATTGCTGCCATGGTGAACATGTACGTGAACGATAATCTGGCCGATGCCCTGTTGCCCGTGAAATACATGCTGGCCCTGTACTTGGGCGGCATGGGGGCGAAGAGCGAGAACTTCCACAAGAACCTGATGGAGCGCATGGGTTACGGTGACGAAGCCCAGCACGTGCAGGATGTGTTTTTCGAAAAAGGCCAGCACGAAGCGGCCATGGTCGTGCCCGATGCGCTGGCCGATGAAATCAGCCTGTGTGGCCCGGTTGATCGCATTAAAGAGCGGCTGCAAGACTGGAAGAAATCACCCGTGACCACCATGATGATCGGTGTGAGTGCGTTTGGTGAAGAGACCACGCGCAGTAATATGA
>DATCSK010000044.1:0-15523 GCA_036568505.1 Pseudomonadales bacterium
GAGATGGTGATGCCGGGCGATAACATCAAGATGGTGGTGACCCTGATTCACCCGATCGCGATGGAAGACGGTCTGCGCTTTGCTATCCGCGAAGGCGGACGTACGGTAGGTGCTGGCGTCGTAGCCAAAGTGATCGAATAAAAGGCGTGATTATTGTGGCCGGGCCGCCTTCAGGGGCGGCCCGGCTCACTTGCCTCTAAAGAAAGTGAATACAGGCCAGTAGCTCAATTGGCAGAGCGGCGGTCTCCAAAACCGCAGGTTGGGGGTTCGATTCCCTCCTGGCCTGCCAGACAAGAGACAGGTTATGAGCGGCAACGCGAATACGAGTGAAGGGAATGCAGCAGACAGTCTGAAGTGGGCTGTTGTTGCCGCGCTGGTATTGACCGGGGTGGTGGGGAATGCCTACTACTCGGATCAGTCGCTTCTGTATCGGGTTCTGGCATTGATTGTGTTAGGGGCTGCAGCTGCCGGCATGGCATTGCAGACGGCGAAAGGGGCTGTTGCCTTGGCCTTTTTGCGTGATGCGCGCACCGAGGTGCGCAAGGTGGTGTGGCCGACGCATCAGGAAACCACGCAGACCACGCTGGTGGTTGTTGCGGTTGTTTTTGTAATGGCCCTTATTTTGTGGGCTCTGGATGCGCTGCTGGGTTGGCTGGCATCACTGCTGATTGGATGAGGTGAGCAATGGCTAAACGCTGGTATGTAGTGCATGCGTATTCGGGCTTCGAAAAGAAGGTCCAGGCTTCGCTCAAGGAGCGTATTGAGCTGGCGGGCATGCAAGATCGTTTCGGCGATATTTTGGTGCCGACGGAAGAAGTTGTTGAAATGAAGTCTGGCCAGAAGCGTCGCAGTGAGCGCAAGTTTTTCCCGGGCTACGTGTTGGTGCAGATGGATTTGAGTGACGAGACGTGGCACTTGGTTAAAGAGACGCCTCGAGTGATGGGTTTTATTGGCGGTAAGGCCGATAAGCCTGCACCGATTACGGATGCTGAAGCCGACGTCATTCTGAATCGAATCAAGGACGGTACCGAGAAGCCGCGACCCAAGACCTTGTTTGAGCCGGGTGAAATGGTGCGTGTCACGGATGGTCCGTTTAATGATTTCAATGGCGTAGTTGAAGAAGTGAACTACGAAAAAAATCGTTTGCGTGTTGCGGTTATGATTTTTGGCCGGTCTACGCCGGTCGATTTGGAGTTTGGTCAGGTCGAGAAGGCCTGACTGTAATCTGACGGCATGTCCGTCGATCGGGGAGCTGCTTTCGGGCAGCGTTTGAACCCACAAGGAGCAAAAAATGGCAAAGAAGATTGAGGCCTATATCAAGCTGCAAATTCCTGCAGGCAAGGCCAACCCCAGTCCGCCTGTCGGGCCCGCATTGGGTCAGCGAGGCGTTAACATCATGGAATTCTGCAAGGCATTCAATGCGCAGACGCAAAGCGTCGAGCCGGGTTTGCCGCTGCCCGTTGTTATCACGGTGTATGCAGATCGCAGCTTTACATTTATTACCAAGACGCCGCCGGCCTCTGTGTTGTTGCGCAAGGCAGCAGGGATCCAGAAAGGCAGCGGAAACCCTAACACGCAAAAAGTGGGTAAGGTCACCCGGGCTCAGCTTGAAGAAATTGCCCAGTTGAAAATGCCTGACTTGACTGCAGCGGATATGGATGCGGCGGTGCGTACCATCGCAGGCAGTGCTCGCAGTGCCGGTCTTGATGTGGAGGGCGTGTAAATGACAACTCTTAGTAAGCGTATGCGTGCTATTCGTGAGCAGGTGATCCCGGGTAAGCAATACAGTATTGCGGAAGCGGTTGAGCTGCTGCAGAAATTACCGCGCGCCAAGTTTCGCGAGTCATTTGATGTGGCCGTGAACTTGGGAATTGATGCGCGGAAGTCGGATCAAGTGGTGCGTGGCGCGACGACCTTGCCACACGGCTCGGGTAGCGAAGCCCGCGTTGCTGTGTTTGCCCAGGGCGCTGCGGCTGAGGCGGCGAAGGCGGCCGGCGCGGATTTGGTGGGTATGGATGATCTGGCGGCTGAAATTAAAGGCGGCCGAATGGATTTTGATGTTGTGGTTGCTGCGCCTGATGCGATGCGCGTGGTGGGTCAGTTGGGTCAGGTTTTGGGTCCGCGTGGATTAATGCCAAACCCGAAAACCGGCACTGTCACGCCGGATGTGGCTACCGCGGTTAAAAACGCCAAAGCTGGCCAGATTCGGTTTCGCGCAGATAAAAACGGTATTGTGCATGGCTCCTTGGGCAAGATTGATTTTGATCTGCCTGCCGTTAAAGGCAATTTGGAAGCGTTGCTGGCCGATCTGCGAAAGCTGAAGCCTGCGACCGCTAAAGGCATCTATTTGAAGAAAATAACCCTGTCCACGACCATGGGTCCGGGTGTGATGATTGATCCTTCCAGTCTTGAGGGCTGAGGGGTAGAAAGACTTTGAGATCCTCTGGCGTTTAGTCAGAGGCCATCAAAGACCGTAGGTTCTTGTGCTCCATGCAATTGGAGCATGGGTTTAATCTTCCGCTTGGCGGATGCCTACGCAGGTGGTGATGTCCAGTTGATGTTTGATTGGCGAAACACCATTCGGTGGACTTAAAACAGTTGTTTTGAGTTCGTACTATAACCGGGAGTAATCCCGAACCAGGAGATGTTGCAATGGCACTGGGACTCGAAGACAAAAAGGCAATCGTTGCCGAAGTTAACGAGACTGCGAGCCAGGCATTGTCGCTGGTGATCGCTGATGCTCGGGGCGTGACAGTTTCTAAACTGACCGAACTGAGAAAGAAGGCTCGCGACAGTAATGTGCGGGTCCAGGTTATACGCAACACGCTGGCCAAGCGTGCCGTTGCGGGAACGGAATACGAATGTGTTCAGAATGTGCTGGTAGGGCCTAGTCTGTTCGGATTTTCAATGGAAGATCCGGGTGCTGCGGCTCGATTGTTCAAGGACTTTGCCAAGGATGTGGAGAAATTCCAGATCAAGGCGTTGTCAGTGGGCGGTCAATTGCTTGATGCAAACCAGATCGACATTCTGGCGACATTGCCGACCCGTGAGCAGGCTTTGGCTACTTTGTTGGCTGTCATGAAGGCGCCGGTTGAGAAACTCGCCCGCACCATGAATGAAGTGCCAACCAAGTTTGTGCGCGCTGTAGCCGCCGTTCGCGATCAAAAGCAGGCAGCTTGAAGCAACGCTGTTTTCGTCAACATACGTGTATTTTGATTTAGGAGATATAACATGGCTCTGTCCAAAGATGACATCCTCAATGCAATCGCTGAAATGAGCGTGATGGATATTGTTGAACTCATTTCGGCAATGGAAGAGAAGTTCGGCGTTTCTGCTGCTGCGGCTGTTGCTGTGGCCGCACCGGCTGCCGCTGCTGCCGGCGCTGCAGCAGAAGAGCAGAGCGACTTTGCTGTTGTTCTGGCAACGGTTGGCGAGAAGAAAGTCAACGTGATCAAGGTTGTGCGTGAACTGACCGGTCTGGGCTTGAAAGAAGCCAAGGATCTGGTCGATGGCGCGCCGTCAACCGTGAAGGAAGGCGTTGCTAAAGCCGAAGCAGAAGAAATGAAGAAGAAGCTTGAAGAGGCTGGTGCCGGAGTTGAGCTGAAGTAAAGGCTCGAGGCGTGAAGCCTTTGGGTTGTTAGCCCGGGCAAAAGGCTGACGGTTTGACCGTCGGCCTTTTCCTGCTTGGGTGCGGGCTGTGGCAAGAGCCCTAATCTTGCCGCCGATTTGTAAAAGCGGTGTTTATGCGATAGCAGAAACACGGCATGGAATCAGACTGGGGAATGCCAATGGCCTACTCGTACACTGAGAAGAAACGCGTCCGTAAGGAGTTCGGTGGTCTGCCACAGGTAATGGATGTGCCTTACTTGTTGGCTATTCAGATAGACTCCTATCGCAAATTCACCCAAGAAATGCTTTCCGCAGATAAGCGCGAAGACATTGGCTTGCAGGCTGCCTTTAAGTCTATTTTTCCGATTGTCAGTTATTCAGGCAATGCGGCACTTGAATTTGTCAGCTACGAACTGGGCGAGCCGGTTTTTGATGTCAAAGAGTGTCAGCTGCGCGGCACAACGTTTGCAGTGCCGCTGCGCGTTAAAGTCCGTTTGGTTATTTACGACAAAGATTCTGCTGCCAAGGCAGTTAAAGACGTTAAAGAGCAAGACGTCTATATGGGTGAAATCCCATTGATGACCGATAACGGTACGTTTGTTGTGAATGGCACTGAGCGCGTTATTGTTTCTCAGTTGCACCGTTCTCCGGGCGTTATTTTTGATCACGACAAAGGCAAAACCCATTCGTCGGGCAAGCTGTTGTACTCGGCTCGCATTATTCCTTACCGTGGTTCGTGGCTTGATTTTGAGTTTGATCCGAAGGATCAGGTGTTTGTCCGGATTGACCGTCGCCGCAAGTTGCCGGCTACGGTGCTGTTGCGTGCGCTGGAGTACACTTCCGAGGAAATCCTCGGTATGTTTTATGAGAGCAACAGCTTCCATTTCACCAGTGATGGCACAGTGCTGTATGACTTGGTGCCGGAGCGCATGCGCGGTGAAATAGCAGGCTTTGATATTGTTGATGACAAAGGCAATGTGCTGGTTGAGCAAGGCCGTCGTATTACGGCGCGTCATATTCGCCAGCTGGCGAATGCGGGCATTGAGCAAATTGAGGTGCCTCAGGAATACCTCTACGGCCGTTGGTTGGCAAAAGACATTGTGGATGCCGAAACGGGCGAGCTGCTGTTTGAGTGCAACACCGAATTGACCGAATCGATTGTTGATGAATTGGTCAAGAAAGGCTTCGAAGGTGTGGAGGCTATCTATACCAACGAACTCGACTGTGGTCCGTTCATTGCCGACACCATGCGTGCCGACGCAACGCGCAGTCAATTGGATGCCCTGGTTGAGATTTATCGCATGATGCGTCCGGGCGAGCCGCCCACCAAAGATTCGGCAGAGAATCTGTTCCAGAGTTTGTTCTTCGCAGAAGAACGTTACGATCTGTCGGCCGTGGGGCGCATGAAGTTTAATCGTCGTCTGGGGCGCCAAACGTCAGAAGGGTCGAGCATTCTGGCGAAGGAAGATATTGTTGATGTCCTGAAGGCGTTGGTTGCTATTCGTAACGGCAAAGGCATGGTGGACGATATTGACCACCTGGGTAATCGCCGAGTGCGTTCTGTTGGTGAAATGGCAGAGAACCAGTTCCGCGTTGGTTTGGTGCGTGTTGAGCGTGCGGTCAAAGAGCGTTTGAGTCTTGCGGAATCCGAGGGCCTCATGCCTCAGGATCTGATTAACGCCAAGCCGGTATCGGCGGCTGTGAAAGAATTCTTTGGTTCCAGCCAGCTGTCGCAGTTTATGGATCAGAACAATCCGTTGTCAGAAGTGACGCACAAGCGTCGCGTCTCTGCGCTTGGCCCGGGTGGCTTGACGCGTGAGCGTGCAGGTTTCGAAGTGCGTGATGTACACCCCACGCATTATGGCCGTGTATGCCCGATTGAAACGCCAGAAGGCCCGAACATTGGCTTGATCAACTCCTTGGCCATGTACGCGCGCACCAACGATTACGGGTTTTTGGAAACGCCGTACCGTAAAGTTGTGAATGGCAAAGTAACGGATCAAATCGAGTATTTGTCAGCCATCAACGAAGGCGAATACGTTATTGCGCAGGCGTCGGCGGAACTCAATGCCAAGGGCGAGTTCGTTGAGGATCTCGTTGCAGTTCGATACTTGAACGAGTTTACGGTTATCCAGCCTGAAAAAATCCATTACATGGATGTGTCGCCCAAGCAGGTGGTATCGGTTGCCGCCGCATTGGTGCCGTTCCTTGAGCACGACGATGCAAACCGCGCGTTGATGGGCGCCAACATGCAGCGTCAGGCAGTGCCAACCCTGAAATCACAGAAGCCATTGGTGGGTACCGGCGTTGAACGCATTGTGGCCCGTGACTCCGGTGTTTGCGTGGTGGCGCGTCGTGGTGGCTTGATTGAAAGCGTTGATGCCAGCCGTATCGTCGTGCGCGTGGTCGAGGAAGAAATCCAAGCCGGCCAGCCGGTTGTGGATATCTACAATCTGACCAAATACACGCGCTCCAACCAAAACACCTGTATTAACCAGCGTGCGTTGGTAAAAGAAGGTGATGCGATTAGCCGGGGTGATGTGCTTGCCGATGGTCCATCGGTTGATATGGGTGAACTGGCATTAGGCCAAAACATGCGTATCGCCTTTATGCCTTGGAATGGTTACAACTTCGAGGATTCCATTTTGGTGTCCGAGCGTGTGGTGACCGAAGACCGTTTCACCACGATCCACATTCAGGAGCTTACCTGCGTGGCGCGTGACACCAAGCTGGGCTCTGAAGAAATTACTGCAGACATTCCTAATGTGGGTGAGGGCGCACTTTCCAAACTGGATGAATCCGGCATCGTGTATATCGGCGCCGAAGTTCAGGCAGGCGACATCCTGGTGGGTAAGGTCACGCCGAAGGGTGAGACGCAGCTGACGCCAGAAGAAAAGTTATTGCGCGCTATCTTTGGTGAAAAAGCATCGGATGTAAAAGATACGTCCTTGCGCGTGCCGTCGGGCGCGAAAGGCACCATTGTGGACGTACAAGTATTTACGCGCGATGGCCTAGAAAAAGATGCTCGTGCAAAAGCCATTGAGAAGGCTCAGCTCGAGGAGTACCGCAAGGATCTTAATGACGAGTACCGCATTGTTGAGGCAGCAACCTTTGCGCGTTTGCGCGGCGTGCTGTTGGGCAAAAAGGTCGTCAGCGGTCCCAAGGGCATTGAAAAGGGCGCCGGCTTGAAAGCGGATGCGCTCGATGCGCTTGATCGCAGCCAGTGGTTCAAGCTGCGCATGGCAGACGACGAATTGAATGTCGAGCTGGATTCAGCAGAGCAGCAACTGGGCAAGCTTGAAGAAGACTTGAAGCGTCGCCTGGATACCAAGAAAGGCAAGCTGGAGAGCGGCGATGATCTGGCGCCTGGTGTGCTGAAGATCGTTAAGGTGTATCTGGCTATCAAGCGCCGCATTCAGCCGGGCGACAAGATGGCTGGCCGCCATGGTAACAAGGGTGTTATTTCAGCCATCCGGCCGATTGAAGACATGCCGTATGACGAGCAGGGCGAGACGGTAGATATTGTGCTCAATCCGCTGGGTGTGCCGTCGCGCATGAACGTGGGTCAGATTCTTGAAACGCATTTGGGTCTGGCGGCAAAAGGGTTGGGTCAAAAGATTGATCGAATGCTGAAGGAGCAGCGTAAAGTTGCCGAGATTCGTCAGCTGCTTGATCGTATTTATAACGAGACGGGCGCCAAGAATCGTAAAGAAAACTTCAAGCTATTCAGTGATGCTGAAATCCTTGAGCTGGCTCGCAACCTGACAGACGGTGTGCCCATGGCGACGCCGGTGTTTGACGGCGCGCGTGAATCGGAAATCAAGGATTTGCTGGCGCTGGCGGATCAGCCGGTTTCCGGGCAAATGCCGTTGTACGACGGTCGTACGGGCGATCGCTTTGAGCGGCCGGTAACCGTGGGTTACATGTACATGCTCAAGTTGAACCATTTGGTTGATGACAAAATGCATGCTCGCTCGACAGGCTCCTACAGTCTAGTGACGCAGCAGCCGTTGGGCGGCAAAGCCCAGTTCGGTGGCCAGCGTTTTGGTGAGATGGAAGTGTGGGCGCTTGAGGCATACGGAGCCGCCTATACCTTGCAAGAAATGTTAACGGTGAAATCGGATGATGTGAACGGTCGTACACGCATGTATAAAAACATCGTGGACGGTGACCACAGGATGGAGCCCGGCATGCCGGAGTCCTTCAATGTGCTGACTAAGGAAATCCGGTCGCTGGGTATCGATATCGATCTCGAGACAGAATGACAGGATTGAACAAACCGGCGCGGGGCGCTAAGCGCCCCGTAAGCACACACTGTGCGGAGGAATGACCTTGAAAGATTTACTGAACCACCTGAAAACGCAGGGACATGTCGAAGAGTTCGACGCCATCAAAATATCCTTGGCATCTCCTGCCATGATTCGTTCATGGTCTTATGGCGAGGTTAAGAAGCCGGAAACCATCAATTACCGGACATTCAAGCCCGAGCGTGACGGTTTGTTTTGCGCCAAAATTTTCGGACCCGTCAAAGACTACGAGTGCCTGTGCGGCAAGTACAAGCGATTGAAGCATCGCGGTGTCATTTGCGAGAAGTGCGGTGTTGAGGTCGCGCTGGCGAAGGTGCGTCGCGAGCGCATGGGTCATATTGAGCTGGCGAGTCCGGTTGCGCATATCTGGTTTTTGAAATCACTGCCATCGCGCATTGGTCTGTTCCTTGATATGGCATTGCGCGATATCGAGAGAATTCTCTATTTTGAATCATACGTGGTCATTGATCCGGGCTTGACGACGTTGGAGCGCGGCCAGCTGTTGACGGATGAGCAGTACTTCCAGGCCATGGAAGAATTCGGCGACGAATTCACTGCCAAAATGGGTGCTGAGGCCATTCAGTTATTGATGCGCGACTTGGATCTTGCAGAAGAGACAGTGCGCGTTCGTGAAGAATTGCCAGAAACCAACTCTGAAACCAAAATCAAAAAACTGACCAAGCGCCTCAAGCTGCTTGAAGGTTTTCAGGGGTCGGGTAACCGTCCGGAGTGGATGGTGCTGGATGTGTTGCCTGTATTGCCGCCCGATTTGCGTCCGTTGGTGCCGCTGGATGGCGGCCGTTTTGCGACCTCCGATTTGAATGACTTGTATCGCCGGGTGATTAACCGTAACAACCGGCTGAAGCGTCTGTTGGAGCTCAATGCGCCTGACATTATCGTGCGCAACGAAAAGCGGATGCTGCAAGAGTCGGTTGATGCGCTGCTTGATAATGGTCGCCGCGGACGTGCGATTACCGGATCAAACAAGCGTCCGTTGAAGTCGCTTGCCGACATGATCAAGGGCAAGCAAGGGCGTTTCCGCCAGAACTTGCTTGGTAAGCGCGTTGATTACTCGGGTCGTTCGGTGATTGTCGTGGGCCCTACCTTGCGCCTGCATCAGTGCGGTTTGCCAAAGAAAATGGCACTTGAATTATTCAAGCCGTTTATTTTTAGCAAGCTTGAAAGCCGCGGCCTTGCCACGACGATTAAAGCGGCCAAGAAGATGGTTGAGCGTGAAGGTTCGGAAGTGTGGGATATTTTGGCGGAAGTGATCCGCGAACATCCCGTGCTGCTCAACCGTGCGCCGACGCTGCACCGCTTGGGTATTCAGGCGTTTGAGCCGGTGTTGATTGAAGGCAAGGCTATTCAATTGCACCCGCTCGTCTGTGCCGCGTATAACGCCGACTTTGACGGTGACCAGATGGCGGTTCACGTACCGCTAACGCTGGAGGCTCAGCTCGAAGCGCGTACGTTAATGATGTCGACCAACAATATCCTCTCTCCTGCGAATGGCGAGCCGATTATTGTGCCGTCACAGGACGTGGTCTTGGGTATTTATTACATGACGCGGTCTCGCGTGGGCGCGCGCGGCGAAGGCATGACATTCGCCAATGTGAGCGAAGTGGATCGTGCGTATGGCGCCGGTGTCGTTGATCTGCATGCCACTATTACGGTGCGGATCAAAGAGGTTGCCTTGGGTGATGATGGTGCACGCGAAGAAGTCGTGCGTCGCGTAGAGACGACGGTGGGTCGTGTGTTGTTGTGGGAAATTGTTCCAGAAGGTTTGCCGTTTGAGCTGGCCAACCAATCGATGAACAAAAAAGCCATTTCACGCATCATCAACCAGTGTTACCGGTTGGTTGGCTTGAAGGCGACGGTTATTTTTGCTGACCGTCTGATGTACATGGGCTTTAAGTATTCAACGCGTTCGGGCGCTTCGATTGGCGTGGATGACTTTGTTATCCCGGCAGAAAAAACCGAGATCATTCGCAAGGCTGAACTCGAAGTGAAGGAAATCGAAGGTCAGTTCTCGTCAGGTCTGGTCACGCAAGGCGAGAAATACAACAAGGTTATCGATATTTGGTCGCGCGCCAATGATCTGGTTGCGAAGTCCATGATGGAAGGCATTTCTCGCGAAACGGCGCTGAATAAAGACGGCAAAGAAGTGACGCAGGACTCCTTTAACTCGGTGTTTATTTACGCAGATTCCGGTGCGCGGGGCTCGCCAGCGCAGATTCGTCAGTTGGCGGGTATGCGGGGTTTGATGGCTAAGCCGGACGGTTCGATTATTGAGACGCCAATCACCGCTAACTTCCGCGAAGGTTTGAACGTACTGCAGTACTTCATCTCGACGCACGGTGCGCGTAAAGGCTTGGCCGACACGGCGCTGAAAACAGCGAACTCCGGTTACCTGACGCGTCGTTTGGTTGATGTGGCTCAGGATCTGGTTATTACCGAAGTGGATTGCGGTACCGATCGTGGCTTGTTGATGACGCCGGTTATTGAAGGCGGCGATATCATTGAGTCGCTGGGTGATCGCGTGCTGGGCCGTATTGTGGCTCAGGATGTTATTAAGCCGGGTGCCAAAGAAGTGTTGCTGGCCGGCGGCTCCATGATTGACGAGGTCATGGTCGAGCATTTGGAAAAAATGGGCATTGATGAGGTATTGGTGCGCTCACCGATTACCTGTGAAACCCGTTACGGCATTTGCTCTACCTGTTATGGGCGCGATCTCGCGCGCGGTCATCAGGTCAACATTGGTGAAGCGATCGGCGTTATCGCCGCGCAATCCATTGGTGAGCCGGGCACCCAGCTTACCATGCGTACCTTCCACATCGGTGGTGCGGCATCGCGGGCAACGGCCGACGACAATATTCAGGTAAAGCATGGCGGCATGATCCGTCTGCATAACCTGAAGCATGTCGAGCAGGAGAGCGGCTATTTGGTTGCGGTCTCGCGTTCGGGCGAAATGTCGGTTGCCGATGAGAACGGCCGTGAGCGCGAGCGGTATAAGCTGCCTTACGGTGCGTTGGTGCGCGTTAAGGATGGCGATACCGTTAAGGCTGGCGATATCGTCGCAACTTGGGATCCGCACACTCACCCGATTGTGACCGAAGTGAACGGTAAGGTGCGATTCAGTGGTATCGAGGAAGGTATTACGGTTAAGCGTCAAACGGATGAGCTGACGGGCTTGAGCAGTATTGTGATTATGGATCCGTCCGAGCGTCCGGCCGCAGGAAAGGACATTCGCCCGGCCATTGCGCTGGTCGATGGCAAAGGCAAAGAAATTACCCTGCCAAACTCAAATCAGCCCGCGCATTACTTCCTTCAGGCCAATGCGATTTTGACCCTGGAAGACGGTATTACGGTGAAGGTGGGCGAGGTTTTGGCGCGTATTCCGCAGGAAGGCTCCAAAACCCGTGACATCACCGGTGGTTTGCCACGGGTGGCCGATTTGTTCGAGGCCCGCAAGCCCAAGGAGCCTGCTATTTTGGCAGAGGTTTCCGGCGTGGTTAGCTTTGGCAAGGAAACCAAAGGCAAGCGCCGACTGGTGATTACCCCGATTGATGGCAAGCCACTGCCGGATGGTAGTGATGCTTACGAAGTGCTGATTCCGAAATGG
Organism: Pseudomonadales bacterium; assembly: GCA_036568505.1. Taxonomy (GTDB): domain Bacteria; phylum Pseudomonadota; class Gammaproteobacteria; order Pseudomonadales; family M0112; genus M0112. The sequence continues at coordinate 11,539 of DATCSK010000044.1, forward strand.
CGTCATCTCAACGTGTTCGAAGGTGAGCAGGTTGCGCGTGGCGAGGTTATTTCGGACGGCCCCTTGAGCCCGCACGATATCTTGCGCTTGAAAGGTGTTGAGGCCCTGGCCAAATACATCTCTAACGAGATTCAGGATGTCTATCGCTTGCAGGGTGTGAAAATCAACGACAAGCACATTGAAGTGATTGTGCGCCAGATGCTCCGCAAGGTGGAGTTGACGGATGTTGGTGAATCCAGCTTTGTGAAGGGCGAGCAAGCCGAACACACCGCTTATCTGGAAGAAAATGACCGATTGGCAGCAGAAGGCAAAGAGTTGGCGGTATGCGAGCGGGTGTTGCTGGGTATTACCAAGGCATCATTGGCGACCGACAGCTTTATTTCGGCGGCATCATTCCAGGAAACGACCCGCGTATTGACGGAAGCGGCAGTCAGCGGCAAGAAAGACTTCCTGCGAGGCCTCAAGGAGAACGTCGTGGTCGGTCGATTGATCCCGGCGGGTACCGGATTTGCCTATCACCAGGAGCGCAAGCGCAAGCGTACCGATCCGATCGTGGGGTCAGCTTCCGTGAGTGCCGAGGAGATTGAGGCTGCCTTGACGGAAGCTCTGAAGGATCAGGGTTGAGGATTTCTTGACGGCACGGGGGGCGGGCTATAGAATTCGCCTCCCATTTTACTGGCAGGGTGACTTTCGGGTCATTTTGCCGATTTTTGATGTGCTGGCCGGCGATGACGGCTCAGTTGGAGAGAGAACCGAATGACAACGATTAACCAGCTTGTGCGCAAGGCGCGTAGCAGCAAGAGTGCTAAAAGTGGTGTTCCGGCCTTGGCTGGCTGTCCACAACGGCGTGGCGTTTGCACCCGGGTGTACACAACGACACCGAAGAAGCCGAACTCTGCATTGCGTAAAGTGTGCCGTGTGAAGCTGACCAGCGGGTTTGAAGTCAGTTCCTATATTGGTGGTGAAGGCCACAATTTGCAGGAGCACAGTGTGGTACTGATCCGCGGTGGTCGTGTAAAAGATTTGCCGGGTGTGCGCTATCACACGGTGCGTGGAACACTGGATACATCGGGTGTTGCCGACCGTAAGCAGGCGCGTTCCAAGTACGGTACCAAGCGTCCTAAGTAACGACTCGTTCGTTATGGCTGGATGAGTAAGGCTGGGTGCATTGGCATCCCGGATTAACCTGAAGAAAAGAGGAAAGAAAAATGCCTAGAAGGCGTGTTGTTGCAAAACGTGAAGTCCTGCCTGATCCCAAGTACGGAAGCATCACTCTGGCCAAATTTGTTAACCACATCATGGTGGATGGCAAGAAATCCGTGGCTGAAAAAATTGTTTATGGCGCCTTGGGTGCCGTTCAGGAGCGCTTGAAGGGCGATCCTGTGGCTGTGTTTGAGCAAGCGCTTGAGAATGTGGCGCCGGTGGTCGAGGTTAAATCTCGTCGTGTCGGTGGTGCGACCTACCAAGTGCCTGTTGAAGTGCGTCCTTCTCGTCGTGCCGCGCTGGCCATGCGTTGGTTGGTCGAATATGCGCGTGCGCGGGGCGAGAAGTCGATGCCGCAGCGTTTGGCGGGTGAATTGATGGATGCAGCCCAAGGTAAGGGTGGCGCTGTCAAGAAGCGTGAAGACGTGCATCGCATGGCTGAAGCCAACAAGGCGTTTTCGCACTATCGTTTCTAATTTATTGACTTTGATCCGGAGTATTGGCCGTGGCTCGTAAAACCCCGATTTCCCGCTATCGCAACATTGGTATCTGCGCACACGTGGATGCTGGTAAAACGACGACAACTGAGCGGGTTCTGTTCTACACCGGTCTGTCACACAAGATCGGCGAAGTGCATGATGGCGCGGCCACCATGGACTGGATGGAGCAGGAGCAAGAGCGGGGCATTACGATTACCTCTGCGGCCACGACAGCATTCTGGCGCGGTATGGGCGCGCAGTATGATGAGCATCGCATTAACATTATCGATACCCCGGGGCACGTTGACTTCACCATTGAGGTGGAGCGTTCTTTGCGTGTGCTTGATGGTGCGGTGGTTGTGCTGTGTGCATCTTCGGGCGTGCAGCCACAGACAGAAACAGTGTGGCGTCAAGCAAACAAGTACGAAGTGCCGCGCATGGTGTTCGTGAATAAGATGGACCGCGCCGGTGCGGATTTCCTTAAAGTGGTTGGTCAGCTCAAAAAGCGATTGGGGGCTATTGCCATCCCGATCCAGATGACGATTGGTGCTGAGGATGAGTTTAAGGGTGTTGTTGACTTGCTCAAAATGAAAGCCATTTATTGGAATGAAGCAGATCAGGGTATGACCTTTGATTACGCGGAAGTGCCTGCTGAGCTGCGAGAACAGTGTGAGCAAATGCGTGAGCAAATGGTTGAGGCGGCCGCTGAAGCCAATGAAGAACTGATGAATAAATACCTCGATGATGGCGAATTAACCGAAGCTGAAATCAAGAAGGGCTTGCGTATTCGTACGTTGGCTAATGAAATTATTTTGGTGTTGGGTGGTTCTGCCTTTAAGAATAAAGGTGTTCAGGCCATGCTGGATGCGGTGGTTGATTACCTGCCGGCACCTACGGAAGTAAAAGCGATTGAAGGCGAACTTGAAAATGGCGATGCGGCCATTCGTAAATCCGATGATAGCGAGCCATTTTCGGCGCTGGCCTTCAAGATTGCTACGGATCCGTTTGTGGGTACCCTGACATTCTTCCGGGTGTACTCAGGGAAGCTGGAAAGCGGTTCGGCTATTTATAACTCGGTGAAGCAGAAAAAAGAGCGCGTTGGTCGTATGGTGCAAATGCACGCCAATAGCCGCCAGGAAATCAAAGAAGTTTATGCCGGCGATATTGCAGCAGCCGTTGGCATTAAGGATGTCACGACGGGCGATACATTCTGTGACCCGGACAACATTATTATACTTGAGCGCATGGAGTTTCCGGATCCTGTGATTTCGGTTGCGGTGGAGCCGAAATCAAAAGCAGACCAGGAAAAAATGGGCGTTGCCTTGGGCAAGCTGGCGCAAGAGGATCCCTCGTTCCGTGTTCGTACGGACGAAGAGTCTGGCCAGACTATTATTTCCGGCATGGGTGAGTTGCATCTCGATATTATTGTGGATCGCATGCGCCGTGAATTCAGTGTTGAGGCCAATATTGGCAAGCCGCAAGTGGCCTATCGCGAAACGATTCGCAAGACCGTGGATGTTGAAGGAAAGTTTGTTCGTCAATCAGGTGGTCGCGGGCAGTATGGTCACGTATGGCTGCGTCTTGAGCCGCTGCCGGCGGATGCTGAATACGAATTTGTCAGTGAGGTGGTTGGCGGTACGGTACCGAAAGAGTATTGGAGTGCTGTTGATAAAGGTGTGCAAGAACAAATGCAAAACGGCGTTCTTGCAGGCTACCCCTTGTTGGCAATGAAGGTGACGCTGACCGATGGCTCCTACCACGATGTTGACTCTAACGAGATGGCATTTAAAGTGGCGGGCTCGCTGGCTCTGAAAGAAGGCGCTAAAAAAGCCGGCGCCGTATTGCTTGAGCCAATGATGAAGGTTGAGGTCGTCACGCCGGAAGATTTTATGGGCGATATCATGGGCGACTTGAATCGTCGTCGCGGGATGGTCCAGGGGATGGAAGATTCTGTTTCTGGCAAGGTGATCACGGCGGAAGTGCCGCTGGCTGAGATGTTTGGTTATGCCACGTCGATGCGATCAATGAGTCAGGGACGTGCAACGTATACGATGGAATTTGTTAAGTACGCCGAGGTGCCGAACAATATCGCGGCTGAAATTATCGAGAAAAACTCGAGCAAATAGTGAATTAATGCATTGATTCAATAAGGGGAATAGCTGTGGCAAAGGAAAAATTTGAACGCAAGAAGCCGCATGTGAACGTGGGCACGATTGGCCACGTTGACCATGGCAAGACGACCCTGACGGCGGCGTTGACCCGCGTGTGCGCTGAGGTCTGGGGTGGTGAAGCCAAGGCGTTTG
>DATCSK010000045.1:0-67152 GCA_036568505.1 Pseudomonadales bacterium
GCCAATGCCGGCCGCAAGCAGGTTGAGCAACGTTTGCTCGAATTACTGAATGCCGCAGTCGATAGCAGCAATGGCGCTCAGGCACGCGAGTTGATGACGCAAGCGTTACGCATCATGCCGGGCAACCCGCGCATCAACCAGCTGCGTAGCGCGGTCGATGCGCTCCCGTAATTAGCGGGTGCTGCGCATCAACGTCAGCAGGAACTCCTCACGAACCACCGCTGCATCATCGGCATGTTTTTTCTCAGCCAATACAGCGGCATAACCCAAGTTGATTGCGGCGGCCTGCAGTTTTTCTTCCTGAATTGCGCGCAGACCGTGCTCGCGGTAACGCTGCTCGGGGTTTTGCAACGTCTCAATCAATCGATCGGCTACCAGCCGTGCAACACGATCAGCGAGCACATCCAGCATTTCACTGTCGGAGGGTAAATCGGTTACTTTGGCTTCCTGCCGGAATTCGCCGATCTCCATACCATCAACGCTTTCACCTTCCTCGGTGCTTTTTTCGGTCAAGGAATCAACAAACAACACCTTCGACGAAAAAGGATCAACCAAGCGGAAAATAACTGAAAACACACCGACCTTCTTGATTGACGTGCTTTTGATGATCACGTCTTCCTTCTTAGGAATTTGCAACATAACGGGCGGCTCTGCCTGTTCACGACGAGCACTCGATGACATCTTCAACCATTTCTCATGATCAGGATTGGGTGCCTCCGTGTACTCGGTGACCACGCGCACCTGTTTGTTGTTTTGCTTTTCCGTGGTGTCCACGCCCGCCTCAAGAATCTCACCCTGCACGTAGTAATACGAGAGGTAAGTCGACGCATCGGGACGCTTCACTTTTTTAATGATCGACTCAAACTGGGCGCGCTCGATAATCGCAATATCGTCCGGAATGTCTTCCAGCAAATATTGACTGACTTTAGATGAAAGCCCGCTGCCATACGCACGTTCTTTGTTCGCATTGGAAAGAGGCATCGCAGCAATTTTGACTTCAGCCTCTCGCTGCACCGCTTCGCGCACCGCACGTAAATGGCGTTTTAGATCGCCATGGGTAGGATCCAGCATTTCAATCGCCAACAAATAGCCGTAGGCCAACACGTCATCACCGGCTTTCTGTGAACTGGCAAACTGCTTTTCCAATGCGCCAACAAATGCTTTCTCTTCGCGCGTATCGCTAATCGTTTTACCTAAATGATTGCTGATATAACGCGCATACCGGAATGACAAAAATGCGCCTTCCATATTGCCTTGCTTGCGTTGCTTATCCCCCAGCAAAACAAAATATTTTGCTAACTCGCTAGCGGTCGGTGCAATTTGATCACGCACCAACTCAAACCCCGGTGATTCGGCCAACTCCAGAAACAAGTTGTGCGCTTCTTCAGGCCGGCCTTGCCCCAACGCATCGTAAAACCGTTTTTCAAAGAGGCTCGCATTCACTTGCAATTGCAATTGGCGAATGCCTTTATAGTCAGGGTCGACTGCAGCCACCGGCGCCAACAACCGACTGGCATCCTCAAATTGGGCGCGCTCAATCGCCGCAACCGCGCTGCTGTACAGATACTCGACATACTCGGCTTTTTGCTGTGCAAACATCGCACCGGCCTGCCCCCCGTTTAACGCAATCAGCTCATCGAACACGACCACTTTCGTGGCCGCTTCATCAAGGCCGAGCATATTCAATTGCGCGAGGCGTTCATCAATGGCCATCTGTGTGATCTGACGGCGCTCGGCCAAATCCGCAGCCAGCGCGGCATAACGGGAGGGGCTCCACTGGCGCACCGGCTCGGCCGCCTGTTCGGCATCCATCAATACCGATAGCGGCACTTGTCCGGTATACGACGCCAGCGTGGTTTCAATTTCAGCCACGCGCGCACCGGCCAATAAATTGCCAATTTCCCGGCGCTGGGCTTCGATTTTGTCACGTGATTTGCTGGAGATATCGTCTCTGGCCAGTTCCGTGTTCAATCGCAGATACAAGGCGCCCAACGTACCGTCGGCGCGTGCGGCATTAATTTCTGATTGGGAAATCAGCGGCACATCGGCCGCGCAAGCCACGAGCAACGCCACGGTAACCGTTGAAACCCATCGTTTTAACATCATCGATCCATCCTGCAAGAGTGTAGAAACCCGGTCTGGCCGAGTATTATTATGAGCTTCATTCTACACAAGCCACTTCGGACGCGCATATGAGCCCCAAACCGCCAGCCCGCCCGCCTGCCGTCAAAGGTTACCAATGCCAAGACTGCAGCTTTCGCTCAGCCAAGGGGTTCCCGGGCGGCGGCTGCCCGGGCTGCGGATCCTTCAACATCCAAAAGCTTGGCCTGCCCGATGTCGAGGACGAGAAACCCTCCCCCGGCCGCAATTTAAGGCTGATTCTGCTGATTGTGCTCTGGGTCTATCTGATGCTGCGCATTTGGGACACCTGGCAACGCCTCAATTAAGGGGTATCACGCAAGAACATGACCGGCGTCACACGCGAAGCTCCCTTCTTGGTCTACTTTTCATAACGTAGGGTCAAGCCAAGGAGCACTGCATGATCGCTTTTATCCAGCGCCAGCTTGATGCACGCCAACCGCTCAATACCCTGTTTGAGCGCCGCCCGGAAAGACCTCCGCGCGCCTTTCAAGCACTCCAGCGCCAGCTGCATGCCTGCCAGATAGACGTCACGGAGTCCGTTATTCACGAAGCCAGCCAGCTGGCCGGTCAACACCCCGAACTCACCGTCGGTCAGTTTGCCCATCGGTTACTCAGTCGCCAGCACTAACGCCGTTCACGCACGCGACCGGCTGTAACCGATTTTTCACTTGTCGCTGCCAAGGGCCCTCCGTACACTTGAAAACCTTCTTGTGAATCTCGTGAGCCCGCCGTGCCAACACTGCATTGCAATCTGTCCGCATTGGCAGACCAAGGCTTGCTGCCCTGGCTGACCCGCATTCGGCGCGGCATTGAAAAAGAAAGCCTGCGTGTCGATCGTCATGGCCGGCTTTCGGCCAAACCCCATCCGTCCGCATTGGGCTCTGCACTCACGCACCCTTCCATCACGACCGATTTTTCCGAGTCCTTACTGGAGTTCATTACCGCACCTCACGACACACCGGAGGCGGCTTTAGCGGAACTGGCCGATATCCATCGGTTCGCCTGCCGAAACATCGGGGATGAGTTGCTGTGGAATAACAGCATGCCCTGCCCACTGGGGCCTGATGCCGACATCCCGATTGCGCAATACGGCAGCTCCAATATCGCGACCATGAAAACCGTTTACCGACGCGGCCTTGCCAACCGCTACGGCAAACGCATGCAAACCATTGCCGGCATTCATTACAACTTTTCGATGCCGGAAGCGTTTTGGCCGTGGTATGCACGCCACTGCAACCCCCGGAGCAGCTGGCAAGCGCTGCGCGACAACGGCTACCTTGGGTTGATTCGCAACTTCCGTCGCTATTCGTGGCTATTACTCTATCTGTTCGGTGCATCACCGGCTGTGTGCAACAGTTTTTTGGGTGGTAAAGCACACCGGCTGGAGCCATTAGGCGATCTGGGCTTGTGCGCGCCTTGGGGCACGTCCCTGCGCATGGGCGATCTGGGTTATCAAAGCAGTGCACAAGAATCGTTGACCATTAACTACAACGACCTGCGGAGTTATATCCATTCCCTACGCACCGCATTGGCAACCCATCACCCCGCTTACACCAACATCGGCATCAAAGTCGATGGCGAATACCGCCAGCTCCGCGATACCGTGCTGCAAATTGAAAACGAGTTTTACAGCAGCATTCGTCCCAAACGCATCAGCCAACGGGAACAAACGCCGACCGCCGCACTGGAGCAATCCGGGATTGAGTACATCGAAGTGCGCTGCATGGACATCAATCCATTCCTGCCCTTGGGCATTGACGCTCAGACAGCCCGCTTTCTGGACATTTTCCTGCTCGGCTGCCTGTTTTGGGACTCGCCTTTGTCGGATACCCGGGAGCTTGAACGCATTCGCGAAAACACACGCCGTACGGTGTATAACGGCCGGCACCCCCACGCCTTGTTACTCAACGACCATGGCACCCGGCCATTGCGCGAATGGGGTCACGAATTACTGGCGTCATTGGCTCCGATTGCCGACCTGCTTGATAACGCCTACGGCGGCCGGCATTACCACGACAGCCTGATCGCACAAACAAACAAATTGCTGGATGACCGGCAAACGCCGTCCGCACAAGTCTTGAGCTCGCTGCGCACCCGGCAATGCACGTATTTTGATTTCGCCATGGAGCTGTCCTTAGCGCATTCGCATGCCTTCCGGTCGGCCGCATTACCCAATGCCGTCGTCACCCGATTCAAACAACAGACGGCGCAATCCTTGGCAGCCCAGCGCGCCATCGAACAGGCCGACACCGAATCTTTCGATGACTTCCTGGTTCGTTATTTCCAGCAATGAATCATCTGGCGCACGCTCATCTGGCCGCACGCGGCAGCCCGTCGTATCGGGCTGGCAGTGTGCTCGGCGATTTTGTAAAAGGCGTCATTGATACCGCACAATGGCCCGATGAATTGGCCCACGGTTTACGCTTCCATCGCCGCATTGACGGCTTTACCGACCGTCATGCCATCACCCTAGAATGCCGCGAACGCTTCCCGGCATCCTGGCGCCGACTCGCAGGACCCGCTTTGGATGTCATTTGGGATCACTTCCTAAGTCGCCAATGGGATGACTGGCACACACAGCCCTTACCCGACTTTAGCCAACACACCTGCGTCAACTTGCTGCCATTTTTACCCGCGCTCCCGGCTCGCGCCAACGCCTTCTGCCATTGGCTCTGGCAAGAACGCATCCTGGAAAGCTATCAATCCACCGCCGGCGTAGAACAGGCACTGGCATTGATGGTGCATCGCCTGCCGCACAGCGCGGGCATTGCACCGGTCACGCGCGGCTGGCTGGAGGAGCATCACGATTGGCTGGAAACCCGCTTTAGGCTTCTCTATGCTGATACCCTTGCCACCGCACAGCAGTCCACGCTATGAACCTACCTTCCATGCGCGCCGTTTTTGGCCTCGTCTTTCTTGCCAGCCTTGGCTTGATGGGCTTTGCCCTATACCTGCAACACCGGATCGGGCTTGACCCTTGCCCGCTGTGCATTTCGCAGCGTATCGCACTCATCGCCGTGGGCATCACCGCGCTTCTCGCCTGTTGGCACAACCCCGCAGCGACCGGCCAACGCCTGTGGGCTGCGCTGATGGGTCTGTTCGCCCTGATTGGCGCCGGATTGGCAGCACGTCATTTGTGGATACAACACCTGCCACCTGAAAAAGTCCCCGCCTGCGGACCCGGGATTGAATACATGTTCGACGTATTTCCCTGGCACGAAGCACTGGCACTGCTGCTGCAAGGCGATGGCAACTGCGCCGACGTGACCTGGACCTGGCTCGGCCTGAGCATTCCCGGCTGGACATTGCTGGCTTTTCTCGGCATGGTCATTGCCAGCCTGCGCGCTTGCCGGCTCCGATAACCATCACTTGCGCCACGCGCAACCGGCTGATTAAGATGGGGCTCTGCCTCCAAGCCGTTACAGGGGTTTTCCATGCTTGAGAATTGCACGAATGCCGAGGAACGCTGGGGCGGCGTCCACCAGCTGATTGACCATTGGCTCAAGGAGCGGCGCGAACTGGTGCTGTGTTACTACCGCCTGGTCGATAACCAATCCCTTGCCGACTACTCCACCGACAACGCCCGCGCCTTGCGCAAGCTGTGCCAGATCCTGATGGACTACGTGTCCGCCGGTCATTTTGAAATCTACGATCAGCTGGCCAAAGAAGCCGAGGCTTTTGGTGATGGCGGCGAACAACTGCTGTTGGAGCTGCTGCCGCAAATTCAGGCCTCGACCGATATCGCACTCGATTTTAACGATGTCTTTGAGGACGATGCCTTGATTCAAGAAGGCTGGGGGGCCGTCCCACGATTACTGGAGCGTCTGGCCAATACATTGGTGACGCGATTCACCCTCGAAGATCGCCTGATCGAAACCCTGCACACCGCCCATCAAGCCCATTTACCCCACTAAAGCGCACGATGGCGACAATAAAAAAGGCGACCCGCAGGTCGCCTTTTTTATTGTCTGCGTACCGCTTATTTTGCAGCCGCTTTGCTCGCAGCTTTCGGCTGGGCTGCAGCCTTGGGCTCGGGCACGGGTTCAGGGCCAATACCGAGCAATTCCACTTCAAAAACCAATGCCGCATTGGGCGGAATGGTCGGTGCGGCACCCTCGTCACCATAGGCCAGATCAGAAGGGATAACGACTTCCCATTTGGAGCCTACGGGCATCAACTGCAACGCTTCGACCCAACCCGGAATAACCGCATTCACCGGGAAGGACACTGCCTGACCACGGGCATACGAGCTATCAAACTCGGTGCCATCAACCAAAGCGCCTTTGTAATGCACATTCACGGTATCCGTCAGCAACGGTTTTTTCCCTTCGCCTGCAGTCACTACCTTGTACATTAAACCGCTGTCGGTTTTCGTCACGCCATCGCGCTTGGCATACTCTTCCAAAAACGCCTTGGATGCTTGCGCGCTTTTTTCAGCCTCTGCAGCACGCTCGGCCTCGGCCTTGGCTTGTTGCTGCTTGCCGAACTCTTCAAATGCTTTTTGTGCATCGGCTTCGCTCACGCGCAACTCGGCACCACTCAGCGCATCATTCAAGCCGGCCTTGAAGCTGGCTTGATCGACTTTAAAATCAGCGCCTGAAATATTTTTACCGACGCTAACGCCGACAGCATAGCTCACGCGACTTTCCAGACTGGTCAGGTCGATAGGAGCCTCTTGGGTTTCTTCACGGCAGCCGGCCATCAACACGGCAACGGCAACCAAGCCAGTGACGAACAGATGTTTCATAGGGGTAGTCTCTTTAATCAGTGAACGGGGCTGGCCAACGCCAGAGCGCCTAGGGTAGCAGACCCGCCGCCCTTACGCAGGGTTTTCTGCGCGTCGAGCCAAGGTATACAGACATTCCGGCATTAAAGGGTCTTGGCTCACTTGCTCCCACAGTACCTGCAAATTGGCTGACGCCGCATCGGCAACGGACGCTTCCGGCTGACGGCACAAACCATCCAGTGCGGCCCACAGGTGTTGCTGCTCTTCCTGTTCAGCTTCCAGCTCCAGCACCTTGATACGCTCCCGGAACGGACCCGGTAATAGCGCCCGACGGCTGGCACGCAGCGGCAGCACCACGCCCTGATACCAGTTGTCGGTGCTATCGACCGCATGCCGCCAGTCGGCGGCCTCTAACGAGGCTTTTTCCTGTGCCAGATAACAACCCAACAGCAACACATTGACCCGCAGTCCGTATTGATCCTGTGCTTCCCGGCACGCTTTGCGCACGGCAGTGTGCGCATAAAACCGCAATGAAAAGCTCCAAAACCCTTGAACGTCCATCAGGCCATCGCCAGCACGCGATCCACCAAGCGACCAATGCCTTCGTACGCCTGGCCGATGCGCCCGGCCAACATATAGGCCGGCGTTGTCACCAACTTGTTTTTCTCATCGACACACGCCTCTTCAACCGGGCATTCGACGTGCACCGCGCCCATCGCATTAATCGCCGCTGCCGTGTCGGCATCGTGACCGATCGTGCAGCGCGCGCCCGCGCCAATCAGATGCGCTGTCAATGCCGGTGCAATACAGATCAGGCCGACCGGCTTGCCGGCTGCGTGCATGGCTTGCACAAACCTCAACACATCGGGCTGCACAACGCATTCAGCCCCTTTCCATGCAAAGTCACTTAAATTTTTAGCTGCTCCAAATCCACCGGGTAAAATAACCGCGTCATAATCGGAGGTGTTAGCTTTAGCCACATCCACGATGTCGCCGCGCGCAATACGTGCCGATTCAATCAGCACATTACGCGCCTCCGCTTCGACCGCCTCGCCGGTGACATGATTGATCACATGCCGCTGCATGATGTCCGGCGCCATGCACTGATAGGACGCGCCGTGACGATCCAAATGCAGTAAGGTGATGACGCTTTCATGAATTTCTGCGCCGTCGTAGACGCCGCAACCCGACAAAATGACCGCCACGCGTTTCGTCATATCAATCTCCCTGTGCTGGCTTATTCAATAACCATCGATGATAACGCGCCACCCACGCCAGTAATCGCTTGGGTGCGCGTTCTCGTTTCCATGCGCCGGCCAATAAACGCGGCGCCTCTGCCCACGCAGGATACGCCTGCAACGTAGCCAGTATTTTATTGAGCCCGATACCGTGCTTCATCGCCAGTGTGAACTGTCCCAACAACTCACCGGCATGCACGCCGACAATGGTCACGCCCAGCATGCGATCACGGCCGGGTGCCGTCAGCACTTTAATAAAGCCTTCCGTATCGCCTTCGGTCACCGCGCGATCAAAGCCTGAAAAATCATAACGCGTGACCTCGACAGCAACGCCTTGCTTCTGCGCATCTTGCTCAGTCAAACCCACGCTGGCCAGCTCCGGCTCGGTATACGTCACGCTGGGCACCAAGGCGTAATCCACGGCAAACCGCTTCCAGTCGCCAAACAGGGCATTCACCACCGCATACCACGCCTGATGCGATGCCATGTGCGTGTATTGATAAGGACCCGCCACATCACCGCAGGCATAGATCGTGGGTATATTCGTCTGCATGAATTCGTTCACGGCAATCGTGCCGGTGTCATGCATGGCCACGCCCAAGGTATCAAGACCCATCGCTTCGGTATTGGCTTGCCGGCCCACCGCGATCAACAACACATCAAACGCACACTGCAGCGGTTGTTCGCGGCATGAACCAATCAACAATCCCGATTCAATGCGCTCGACCTGAACCGATGTGTGGATAATCACGCCTTCGCGCTGCATGCGTGCGCCAACAACGGCAACAGCGTCGGCATCGGCATCGGGCAATAAACGCTCGCCACGTTGCACGATAGTGACGGCACTGCCCAGTCGTGCAAACGCCTGCGCCAGCTCGCAGCCAATCGGCCCGCCACCGATAATCAATAATCGCTTCGGCAATTGCTGCAACGACCACACCGTATCCGATGTGACATACGGCACCGATGCGAGCCCGGGAATATCCGGCAGCGCCGGTCGTGCACCGCTGGCGACAATAATGCGTCGCGTACGGATCACGCGATCGCCCACGGTGACTTCCCACGGCGATGTAATACGCGCACTACCTTGCACACACTCCACGCCCAAGTCCGTAAAGCGCTCAACCGAATCATGCGGTTCAATCGTACGAATGGCTGCCTGCACGCGCGCCATGACAGCAGGAAAGTCTGCAGCGACGGACGGCACATCCAAACCGAAATTTTGCGCATCGCGTGCGCGCTGCGCCACTTTCGCAGACGCCAATAATGTTTTACTCGGCACGCAACCGGTGTTCAAACAATCACCGCCCATGCGATCACGCTCAACCAGCACCACCGTTGCCCGCACCGTGGCCGCAATGAGCGACGACACCAACCCCGCTGCACCCGCGCCAATCACCACCACATTGGCATCGAACCGTGACGGTTTTTTATAGGCTTTTAATGTTTGCCCTGCCCGCACGCGAGCGATCGCGCGTTTGGCCAGCAAGGGGAATACCGCCACCGCTATCAACGCCAACACGATCGGTGGCGAGAGAATACCGCGCAGGCTATCCAGCGAGGCCAGTTGCTGGCCGGCATTCACGTACAAAAAGGTGCCCGGTAGCATGGCCAGCTGACTCACCCACATGAACGTCCACCACCGCATCGGCGTCAATGCCATCAGCCAATTGACCAAAAAAAACGGGAACGCCGGCACCAGACGCAACATCATCAGATACCAGTGACCGTCTTGCTCGATGCCGCGGTTCGCGGCCGCCAATTGCGTGGCAAATCGACGCTGCACCGCATCATGAAATAGCCAGCGCGTTGCGGCAAACGCCAACGTTGCACCCACGGTGCTGGCAAACGACACCAGCAGCAAACCCTGCCATAAGCCAAACAACGCGCCGCCAAGCAAGGTCAATAAAGCAGCACCCGGCAACGACAAGGCCGTCACCAACACATACACCGCCGCAAACGCCAGCATGGCTTGAGCGGGATGCGCCTGCTGAAATGCCTGCATGCCGGCCATCCGTGCGCGCAGGCCCTGCAAGCTTAACCAGTGCTGTCCATCGAACACAAAAAATGCCACGATCAAAGCGGTAATAAGCAGCAAAAACAGTAGGCGGCGATTCATCAACACCTTATCCCTGTGTGGGTTAACACGGCATCCGCGGTGGCGTCCGCTTTGGCTCCATCCTATAGTAGACAGCTAACAACAAGGAAATACGCCCATGGACATTCCGGGCTACACCATTCGTCACCTCCTCGGCCAAGGCGGCATGGCCGAAGTATTCCTGGCACACCAACAATCGTTCGACCGCTTGGTCGCCATCAAAGTGATGGATAACGCGCTGATCGCAGACCCCCACTACGCCGAACGCTTTCTGCGCGAAGCCCGCATTGTCGCCAAACTGTCGCATCCTCACATCGTGCCGGTCTTTGATGTCGGCATCATCGATGCACACCATTACCTGGCCATGGAGCATTTAAGTGGCGGTGATCTGAAAACCCGCATCAAGGAAGGCATGAATGCCCGCCGTGCATTAAAGGTGCTGCGCGAAATGGCCGGCGCTCTCGATTTTGCCCACAGCAAGGGCTATGTGCACCGCGACATCAAGCCCGACAATATCCTGTTTCGGGAGGACGGTTCTGCCGTACTGACCGATTTCGGCATTGCCCGCCCGCGCGAAAGCGACATGAACCTGACGCAGGCCGGCACCGTGGTGGGCACACCCAAATACATGGCGCCGGAGCAATGCCAAGGCAAAGTCGTCGATGGCCGGGCCGACCTCTACTCGCTCGGCATCGTGTTTGTGGAAATGCTCACCGGGCATGCACCGTATGACGGCCCCGATCCGGTGGCGGTTGCCATTCAGCATCTGCAAAGCCCGATTCCACAGCTCAAAGGCTCGCTGGCACCCTACCAGCCGCTGGTCGACCGCCTGCTCACCAAAGACCCCGAGCACCGGTTTGCCGATGGCGCGGCATTGATCAAGGCCATTGATGCCCTGTTACGTGGCCACACCCCCGCAGCTGCCGCCCCGATACCCGAGAGCGCAGCGCCCGAAAAACCCGCGGCGGCAGCGACCGAAGGGCTCTCCCTGGTGCCGAAGGTTCTCGCCCAGGTGCGCCCGGGGCTGCGCGTACAAGAAGAGCATTACCGGCAACTATTCAGTCGCAAAGAACGACTGGCCTGCGACATGTGCTGCACCGACGCTCAGGAATTCGGTATCCAGTACGCCAAGATGACCACCCATATCCTTGATTGGCAAAGCCTCCACGGCAAGCGCTGCGGCAGCATTGTGCTGGCCGCGCACATTCACCCGGATGTTGAGCCGCGCCTGCGCGAGGCATTGAGCGGGCTATATCAAGACAAAGGCCATTTCACGTTCTTGAAGCAAATCCCCATGCAAGTGCGATTATGGGATCTGCAAGGTCAACCCATCGCTGAATTTACCGTGAAGACCTGACAGCCGCCGTCGCTTCGATTACCCTTGTAAACACCCGAAACACCCCCATGATGCAATCATCGGGTCACCAACCCACACTGCCATTACCAAAACCGAAGGAACCCCCGCATGAGCAGCCAACATATTGTCCACGCCACCGATGCCAGTTTTGAAGCCGATGTACTTCAGGCCACACAGCCCGTGCTGGTTGATTTCTGGGCAGCCTGGTGCGGTCCCTGCAAAATGATCGCCCCCGTACTCGACGAAATTGCCGAGGAATATGCCGGCAAGTTGAAAGTCGTCAAAGTCGATGTCGATGAAAACCGCGAAGCGCCTGCCAAATACGGCGTGCGCGGCATACCGACACTGCTGATGTTCAAGAACGGTCAACTCGAGGCCACCAAGGTGGGCGCTTTAACCAAGAACCAACTGATCGACTTCATTAACAGCGCCATGTAATACCCTGCCACCAGCAGGGGGGGTTTACGCCCCCTGCTGGCGGTGCTACATTAGCTCCATTCCTGTATTTCCCAACACGACTCCTCAGCCCTCAGGGCTTGCAGAAACCCTTTCTCGGTGCCGTCATTTCCTGACTCACCCCCAGACCACGGCAACCGCCGACTTCGACCCACTCCAATAACACCCGGAATCACATGAACCTGACTGACCTGAAAACCAAATCCACCGCTGACCTCCTACAAATCGCCAACGACCTCGGTCTTGAAAACATGGCCCGCTCCCGCAAGCAGGACATGATCTTTGCGATTCTGAAAAAACACGCCAAAAATGGCGAAGACATTTACGGCAACGGTGTACTCGAAATCCTGCAAGACGGCTTCGGATTTTTACGCTCGGCAGAAGGCTCCTACCTGGCGGGCCCTGACGACATTTATGTGTCCCCCAGCCAGATCCGCCGGTTTAATTTACGCACCGGCGACAGCGTCTCCGGCAAGATCCGCCCGCCCAAAGACAGCGAACGCTACTTTGCGCTACTGAAAGTCGATGACATCAACTTTTCTGGCCCCGACATTCCTCGCGACAAAATACTGTTTGAAAACCTGACACCGCTATTCCCTAACAAGCGCCTGCCGCTGGAAGCCGGTAACGGCTCCACCGAAGACCTCACCGGTCGCGTGATTGATCTGGTCGCCCCGATCGGCAAAGGCCAGCGCGGCTTGATCGTGGCACCCCCGAAAGCCGGTAAAACCTTAATGCTGCAGCACATCGCCCAAAGCATCGTGCGCAACAATCCGGAATGCTATCTGATTGTGCTGTTGATTGATGAGCGCCCGGAAGAAGTCACCGAGATGCAGCGCTCCGTGCGCGCCGAAGTGGTGGCCTCCACATTCGATGAACCACCGGCTCGTCACGTGCAAGTTGCGGACATGGTGATTGAAAAAGCCAAACGTCTGGTCGAACACAAGCGCGATGTGATCATCCTGCTGGATTCGATTACCCGTCTGGCGCGCGCGTTCAACACCGTACAGCCCTCCTCCGGCAAAGTACTGACCGGCGGTGTCGATGCCCACGCACTGGAGCGCCCCAAGCGTTTCTTCGGTGCCGCACGCAACATTGAAGAAGGCGGCTCGCTGACCATCATTGCCACCGCGCTGGTGGATACCGGCTCGAAGATGGACGAAGTGATTTACGAAGAATTCAAAGGCACCGGCAACATGGAGCTGCATCTCGACCGCAAGATTGCCGAGAAGCGCGTGTACCCGGCCATCAACATCCGTCGCTCCGGCACGCGCCGCGAAGAACTGCTGACCAGCGAAGACGAATTGCAGCGCATGTGGATTCTGCGCAAAATCCTGCACGGCATGGAAGACAGCCCGGCCATCGAATTCCTGCTCGACAAACTGAAAGAAACCAAAACCAACGACGAATTCTTCCAGTCGATGAAACGCAAATAAACGGGCCCTGTCATGCATTATCGTGATCTGCGCGACTTTATTGACCGTCTTGAAAAGCAGGGTCAGTTGCGCCGAATCACCGTACCGGTTGACCCCAAACTCGACATCACCGAAATCAGTGACCGCACATTAAAACACGGCGGCCCGGCGTTGCTGTTTGAAAACCCGATCGGCTTTAACATGCCGGTATTGACCAATTTATTTGGCACCCCCGAACGCGTTGCACTTGGCATGGGTCAAGACTCGCTGGCCAAGTTACGCGAGGTTGGCGAGTTACTCGCCTTCTTGCGCCAACCCGATCCACCCAAAGGTTTAAAAGACGCCTGGGATAAATTACCCATATTCAAGCAAGTGCTGAACATGGCGCCCAATCGCGTGCGCAATGCCCCCTGCCAAGTGCATCAGTTTCGCGGCAGCGATGTGGATCTCGGTAAGTTACCGGTCCAAACCTGCTGGCCGGGCGATGCCGGCCCGTTGATCACCTGGCCACTGGTGATCACGCAAGGGCCAACACAAGACCGCCAAAACCTTGGCATCTATCGCATGCAGGTGATTGGCAAAAACAAACTGATCATGCGTTGGTTGGCACACCGCGGTGGCGCACTCGACTTTCAGGCATTCCAGAAAAACCATCCTGGCAAGCCGTTCCCGGTGTCGGTGGCACTGGGTGCAGACCCGGCCACGATTCTGGCCGCTGTCACCCCCATACCCGATAACATTTCTGAATATGCTTTTGCCGGTTTATTGCGCGGCGAAAAAACCGATGTCATCCAATCCATCAGCAATGATCTGGATGTGCCGGCCTCGGCTGAAATTATTTTAGAAGGCCATATTTACCCCGATGAACTGGCCGATGAAGGCCCGTTCGGCGATCACACCGGTTATTACAATGAAGTGGAACGCTTCCCGGTGTTTACCGTGGAAGCCATCACCCATCGCGAAGCGCCCATTTACCACAGCACCTACACCGGCCGACCGCCCGATGAACCCGCCATTCTGGGCGTGGCCTTGAACGAAGTGTTCGTGCCGATTTTGAAAAAACAATTTCCCGAAATCAGTGATTTTTATTTGCCGCCCGAAGGCTGCTCGTACCGGCTGGCCGTCGTCACCATGAAGAAGCAATACGCCGGCCATGCCAAACGCGTGATGATGGGCGTGTGGAGTTTCTTGCGGCAATTCATGTACACCAAGTTTGTGATCGTCACCGACGACGATGTCGATGCGCGCAACTGGCAAGACGTGATCTGGGCCATGACCACGCGCATGGACCCGGCACGCGATACCGTGATCATTGAAAACACACCGATTGATTATCTCGACTTTGCA
This sequence comes from Pseudomonadales bacterium, assembly GCA_036568505.1. Lineage (GTDB taxonomy): Bacteria > Pseudomonadota > Gammaproteobacteria > Pseudomonadales > M0112 > M0112. The sequence continues at coordinate 14,780 of DATCSK010000045.1, forward strand.
TCACCCGTATCAGGGTTGGGCTCAAAAATCGGTTTTGATGCGACCAATAAATGGCCGGGCGAGACCTCGCGCGAATGGGGCACACCGATTGAAATGGATGCTGCTGTGAAATCACGGGTGGATGCATTATGGGATGATCTGGGCATTGATTAAGGCATCACTAACAAAAACTCAATCCGTGAAAAGAACTCAACAGCAACGTTGCCACCACCCACGCCGGGCTCAACAACCGCTGCAAAGAAAGTATTATCGAGACACTCGCACCATGCACGAACACGCCGCGCAACAGCCCATCGGCTTGCCATGACTGCCACCCAATTCAGCCTACGCAAACTGACGGGATGGTGCCTGCTGGCACTCTCCTCGATAACATTCCTGCTGATCTTCTTTGTGCCCTTCCTTGAATCAAGCCCTGCTGAAAAAATCGCACTGGCCGGCAGCTTGTACCTCGCCTCTCAAATCACCTGGTGGCTGTGCCTGCCGTTGCTGGGCAAAGAGTTACTCGCATGGACAAAAAGCGCCTGGCAGGCGTGTTGCGATAAAATAAAGCCGACACACCATCGAAAACCATAATAGAATCAGGCAACCCCGATTCTCGCGATAAGAGGCGCATCTCATGGAAACCAACGTATTTAACCGCACCCAGGCCGATGGCGATGCACTGATCAGCCCGCAGCTGTATAACCTGACCATTGGCGCCACCTTGTGCTGGGGCTTTGCACTGAACTGGTTGATGGTGACTCAAATTGAAGCCGCCTCGATCGCCGCCATTAACCCGTGGGTCTTTTTTATCGGCTATTTTGCATCGTGCTTTTTTGGCATCTATCTATTTAAAAGCTCAGACAATCCCGCCATCAGCTTTTTGGGCTACAACTTTGTGGTGGTGCCCTTTGGTTTGATCGTCAATCTGGTGGTGAGCCGCTACGACGCGTCATTGGTGGGGGAAGCGGTGCGCATCACCGGCATGGTAACCGCCGTCATGATGTGCCTTGGCACCATGTACCCGGCGTTCTTCCAGAAAATCGTCGGCGGCCTGACCATCGCGCTGATTGCGGTGATTGTGATTGAGTTGATCGAGATTTTTGTTTTCGGCATTCATCACGGCATCCTGGACTGGGCCGTGGTGCTGATTTTTTGCGGCTACATTGGCTACGACTGGGCACGCGCCAACAACATCCCGAAAACCGTGGACAACGCCATCGATTGCGCTGCCGCACTGTATATCGACATCATCAACCTGTTCTTGCGCGTGTTGAGTATTCTCGGCCGTCGCTAATACGCAAGCATGAACGGCAGTCCGCCTTGCCGTATCCGGCCGGGCGGGCTGCCATCCACATCACCGGAAGCCGGTAAGGCAACAAACCGCATCGCAACGCCGACGACCCACCGTGGTCGTCGCATTCAAGGCAGCTAGTACCACAGCCACGCGAAATACATCAGCCCCACATCGCCATCGACACGAAAGTCGGCCGGCATCAATAACCGGAACAAGGTTCCCAGCAATACGTGCGATGCGATCAACGGCCAAATCGTCCGATGGCGTAGCCACAAACACGCCCAACCGGTGCCCATAAACAGCACGGTGATCATCGCGCCAAAATTGGGGAAGTGCAGCAAACTAAACCCAAGACCGGCCAACCCGCCGGCCACCGGCAACCATTGCGGTTTGACTTGCACATTGAATGCCTGCCCCAGCACCGTGGCAAACCAGCAGCTTAAAAAGCATTGTTGTACGACCACCCAAAAGGGGTACATCCAGAAGTGCCGCGATAGCGCACCCATGGACACCGAATCCCAGCGTCCGCTCCACCACGACAGACCCAGCAACACCAGCAAGGCCGGCGCAGTGAGCATGGCCGTTTCGCGCCACGCGGCAGCCGTGGGGGTGATAAAGCCCAAACGCTCCTGCCAACGCCCGCCTTGCTGCAGGCCCCAGGCAATACCGGTACCGCCCAGCATCAACACACTGACAATCCCTGGCAAGCTGCCCAAGTGCCGGGCATTCACCCAAACGCAGGCAGCCAGCATGGGCAGAATGGCCGCTTGTGTGGCGCGCGCCAGTCGCGGATACCCGGCCGGGTTTGCCAGACACAATCCATACAACAGCGCCAATAAAATCGCGACGATTGCTGCGGGCTGCTGATAATCACTCCACAGCCAATGCGCATCCGGATAGGCGGGCGGCGCGGCACTCAGGCCTTGAATGCGTGCCAGCATCGCGTCGTCGGGCACGGCAGGAAACCAGATCGCTTGCGGCACTTCACGCAGCACCCGATTGCGCAGCCGCAAACTTAATTCGGGCGTACGCATCGCCGTGCCATCGGCCAGCATCAGCGGCGCATGCCGATGATCGCGCAGCCACTCGATCTGCTCATTGAAGGCCCGCGTATCCAACACCACGATATCATTCACCGTCGGCGCTGCGGGTAACTCGCGCAACACCCGGATACCGCTGCGATCCATCGCCGGCCATGGCTGGCTCGCCTTCAAGGCGATGTCCTGGATTTGCAACTTCACGTCGGCCCGATTGGCCGGATCAATGCGCAACTCGGTGATCACGCCCTGCTCGCCACCCCAGCGCGCATCCGGCTTGGCCGAGTCACGCCCCCGATCACTGACGGCCACCGCATACCACTGCAATCGACTCAGCGGCAGGATCAAAGTCTGTTCGCCGGCATGCACATCAATCCATTGCGAGCCAAACACAAAATCCGCCGTCTCGCTGACCCGATGAAACACCTGCAAGCGCGTATCCGCACTCGACGTCAAACGGATGACGAGGCGGTCGTAGTGGCTATCAATCAGCCGATCGGCCAATGCCAGTGAGAAATGCGGATCGCCGTTGGCAGGCTCGATATGCAACACGCCTTTCCGAAAACGGTAATCGCCCAAACCGTGGACTTCACCACTCAGCTCGCGGGCATCGTCAAAGCCCCAGTGAAATGGCGTGCCTTGCTGTAACCGCAAAGAGACATCGTGCAGGGCCCGATCGCCCAGCAGGCTGTCGTATTGCCAAAGCGCCAGTCGATGCAAGCCCAGCACGGCACAGGCCAGCACCAGGAGCAGCACCGCAAGCGGACCCATAAAGCGACGTACATCAGCCAGTGTTTTCATAGGGCTCCATCATAATGAAAGCGATCGATGCCGGCTATGGGCCATCGGAATCGACTGTGGCGATGTCGCGGCATGAGCTACAATAGCCGGCGATTCGATCACGGCATTTTCCATGTGGCAGCGTTACCGAAAGCACCTCGATCCACGCGCTGACTGGCGCGACATCTGCACTCCCGCGGCCAACCGCATTCCGGTACTCGACGGCGTACGCGCCTTAGGTATTTTATTGGTGGTCGGTCTGCACTGCGTGTTTGGTGTCGCGCGCATCCTGCAAGCCGGTGATCGCGACACCTTCATTGCCGAACTGCCCCACACGCTGGACATGCTCTGGCAAGCACGCGGCTCTGACACCATTTTTATTCTCTGCGGATTGCTGGTGGCTCTGATGCTGTTCAAGGAGCTTGATCGCACCGGCGGCATTGATATTCGCGGCTTTTACCGCAAGCGTTTGATGCGCATCATCCCGATGTACTGGTTCGGTATTTTGCTTTTTCTGGCCTTTGAACCCAAACGCGTCACATCGCTGTGGAGCAACCTGCTTTTTTTAAGCAACATCGTGCCCGACCAGCAAAACATTATTCCGGTCGGCTGGTCGATGAATATCCAGGTGCAATTTTATTTATTCCTGCCCTTTATCGTGCTGGGTCTCGCCAAAAGCCGCCACCCGCTGCAATGGCTTTTTTGCGCACTCATCCTGGCGGTGATGCTGCGTTATGTGGCGGTGATGTTGCACCCGCCCTTGCAACAATTGCCTTTCTATATTTTATTCGACAGCCGTGATTACTCACGACTGTACGCCGACACGCTGTATTACAACCTGCACACCCGCATCGGTCCTTTTTTAATGGGCATTGCCGTTGCCTGGATATGGCGCTACCGGCCAGAACGTATCGTGCGTTACCTGAGCAACCCGTTCATCAATAGCGCATTATTACTGACGGCCATTATCTGCATACTGATTGCTGCGCGCATTGGCATTCATAATCCGGCCGATGCGTTTTATCATCCGTTTGATACCACACGCAACCTACTCTACCTGGTGTTCAATAAATACCAATACAGCCTGGGCACCAGCCTGATTATTCTTTGTGCATTATTTCCTGCCGGCCTGTCGCAGGCGGTCTCACGCGCATTGTCCTTACGCGTATGGCACCCGTTTGCCGAACTGATTTACGGCCTGTATTTATTCCATTTTATTGGCATCGCCATTGCTGGCGTTGTGGTGTTTGGCACACTCGACCGCAGTCAAATCAGCACGGCGAGCATCGGCACCATTGCGGCCATCTTTGGTGTGGCCATCGTGTTGTCATTGGCGCTGGCGGCCATTGTCTATGTATTGATAGAAAAACCGTTTATTCGCATGGAAAAGGCAGCCCGTTGATGCGCTCGCCTTTTCCATGGCTCCTGCTGTTACTGCTGATGGCCGGTTATGGCGCGTGGCGACACGACACCATCATGCTCGATGGCGATGCCGCTGCTTTGCAGCGTTCGATAAGCGACAAGCCCGCCTTGCCTGACGCTGCGGTTGTGCAAGTGTTTTTTCAAGGCGCACCGGACTGCCCCTCCATGACCTGGCTCAAGGACCGCTGGCTGACCATTGAGCATCGGCACGATGAGCGAGAAAACCGGCCTGGTCGCAAGCCGTATCATTTCCGGCTGCAATGGCAGGCCTTGCAAGCACGCCACCCCGAATGCGCGCAACAACAGTGGGTGCTGTATGGCCGGCTGACCCCGCAGCGGCGCTTCATCACCCACGACACCCCCCCCTACCGGAGCATTGAATGAGCATTAATCTTCCGATCGACATGACAACCGTCAAAGGCTTTCTGGCTGCCGATGAAGCCGAGGCATTGCACGCGCACGCCTTGCACACGGCGGCGATTGGACCGGCACTTGAAATTGGCAGTTATTGCGGTAAATCCACTGTCTACATTGGCCTTGCCTGTCAGCAACGCGGCAATATCCTGTATGCCGTGGATCATCATCGCGGTTCGGAAGAGCACCAATTGGGCGAGGAGTACCACGACCCGGCGCTGTACGACTCGGATGCCGGCCTGATGGATACGTTCCGTGAATTCCGCCGCGTAATGCGCATTGCCAAACTGGAGGACACCGTCGTGCCGATTGTCGCGCCCTCGACGGTCGCATCGCGCCGCTGGGCCACGCCATTGGGTCTGGTGTTTATTGATGGCGGCCACAGCATGGAAGCCGCACTCAACGACTACCGCAGCTGGAGCAGTCATGTGGCGAGCGGCGGCATTTTGGCCATTCACGATATTTTTCCGGATCCCGCCGAGGGCGGACAAGCACCGTACGAGATCTACAAACTCGCCTGTGCCTCCGGTTTGTTCGAGGTGCTGCCGAGGGTCAATACACTGGGCTTGTTGCGCCGGCTGTAATCAGGGTTTTGCCTGTCGCACGTTATCGCCACACACCGCCGGCGCCAAGACGGCCACCTCGGTAAACAACCGCGAGGCGGCGGTGTAATGCGTCAGCGCATCGGCAGCCAACAACACCGCTGCCGCCGTCCAGGTTGGACGCTCTTCCGGCCACAATACTTTTTCAACGAATTGATAACCGGTCCAATACGATCCGTCGTCTTCGCGCCATTGATGCAACCACGAATACAAGGTCACCGCGCGCGCATGATCACCGGCGGCCAGTAACGCCAGCGTCAGTTCGCACGATTCGGCAATGGTGACCCAGGGCTGATCCGAGACGCAGCGACAGCCCATGCCTTCCACCACAAAGGTCTCCCAGCGGCTCATCAAATGGCGACGCGCCTGCAACGAGGGAATCGCGCCGGTCAACACCGGATAAAACCAGTCCATGGAATAACGCGATTTGCTTTCCCAGGTGCGATCAAAGCGCTCGGGCTTGTGGCGCAAGCAATCGCCCAAGGCTTCGCGTGCTCGGCGCCAGACCGCGCAATCGTGCCCCAGCGTGACCGCAATATTCACCGCACACTCAAGGCTTTTATAAATCGAGCTGCAGCCCGTGATCAACGCATCTTCACGCGGGCTTAAATCTTCATTGATCGCCCAGTGAATTTCGCCGTGTGCGGTTTGATGCGACAACACAAATTCAATCGCACGCTCCACCATTGGCCACAGGCCGCGTAAAAAACCCATGTCTTTTGAAATCAAGTAATGATGCCAGACGCCCGTTGCAACGTACGCCACGAAGTTGGTTTCACGGCGCTGATCATCGGGCGTGCTTCCCTCTTTATAAAAAGCCCACCAGCTGCCACACGGCATCTGATTGTCGGCAAGCCATTGATAAGCGCGTGCAGCAGCCTCCCATTCGCCACCAATCGACAAACCCATCGCCGCTTCAACATGATCCCACGGATCCAGATGCCCATCGACAAACCAGGGAATAGAACCGTCGGCGCGTTGCTCGCGCAACAAAAACTCAACCGTGGGGCGAAAATAGTCGGCAGGGAACAGGCCCGGCGATAGATACAAACCGCTCATGCCGCAGGCTCCTTACGAAAATACATCACCACACTTTTGCCCATGAGCGGATTCAATCCCCGCTCGATGATGCGCGTCAGTCGTGGTTGTTCCATTAAATCCCACACCAGCAACCGGTGGTACGCCTTGACGAGGCGCGATTGCTCTTGCGATTCCCACAACATGCAACGCAACCACCAGAACGGCGAATGCAGCGCATGCGCCCAATGGCGACCATGAAAATCAAAGCCCAGCGATTCGATTTTTTGACGCAGCCGCCGGGACTCGAAAATGCGGATGTGCCCGCCTTCATCGGCATGGTATTGATCGGACAGTGCCCAGCACAGCCATTCGGGCCAAAAGCGCGGCACGCTGGCGCAGAAATGACCGCCGGGCTTCAGCACGCGGCTGATTTCGCGCAGCATGCCTTCGTAATCGGGCACGTGCTCCAGCACCTCGGAGCAAACAATCTTGTCGAACGTATTATCGGCAAACGGCAAACGCAACCCGTTGGACTGCATGAACAACCAATGCTTGCGGGTATTGTTCGGCTCATCAAAATCGGCGATCTTCTGCTGCGCGGTTTTCAAGTCCTGAAAGCCAAGATCCACGCCGATCACGGTCACGTCGTGCTCGGCATAGGCCGCAATGGTGTGCCGCCCTTCGCCGCACCCCAAGTCCAGCACGGTGTCGCCCGACTGGATACCAAACCGCAGGAAATCAACCGTTTGCATCGGCAATCGCCTTTTCGTAATACCGGGTCATGTCGCGCGCCGCTAACGCCCAGTTAAATTCATGCAGCATGCGCTCCCGGCCTGCATGCGCCAATGCATCACGCCGGCCGGAATCCTCCAGCAACCCGGCGATGGCCTGCGCCATGGCGTTCACGTCTTTCACCGGCACCAGCACACCGGCATCGCCGACCACTTCAGGCAGCGCACCGCCACGACTCGAAACCAAAGGCACGCCGCAGGCCATGGCCTCGCCTGCCGGCAAACCGAACCCTTCGTAGACCGATGGCACGACCGCCACTGCTGCTTGCGCGTAATACTGCACCAGCTGCTCGGTGCTGATGCCGCTCACGAAGGTAATGCGATCGCCAATACCCAATTGCTCAATCAACTGTTCCGTTTCACCGCCCGCGCGAGGCTTGCTCACCAACAACAACGACAACTGCGGGTACCGTGGCAACAACTGCGCGAATGCTTCCAGCAAATAACGCAGCCCCTTTAAGGGTTGATCGGCCGATGCCGTCGCCATTAAACGATAGGGTATTTTGGCTACGTCCGGCATGGGCCGGAACACGTTGGTATCAATGCCGTTGTAGATCAGCGTAATGCGCCGGGCGTCCACACCGAAGGCCTCGGCAATATCGCGCCGGGAGCATTCTGAAACGGTAATGATATGGCTCAACCGGCGAGCGACTTTTTTCTGCATACCTAAAAAGCCGTGCCAGCGGCGCACCAGCAGCTTCATCCAGAAACCTTCGGTGGCCTTCACGGCAATATCCCGATCTCGCGTAATCGGATGATGGATGGTGGTCACCACCGGCAAACCACGCTGCTGCAGCTTTAACATGCCCCACGCCAGACACTGATTGTCGTGAATCACGTCGTACTGATGGCTGTGCGTGCGCATGTAGGCCGCCACGCGGCATCCGAAAGCATAGGGCTCGCTAAAATTACCGGTTAACTTGCCCACCCATTCGGCGACATTCGCCCACGACCTCAGGTGATGCAGCCGTAACGACCCCAGACCCTTTTCGTACAAATTCATACCCGGCATCGGGATAAGGCGTACCCGCGCATCGAGTTGCGGGTACGGCTCGCCTGAAATGACATCGACCGAATGGCCAAGATCGACCAAGGCCTTGCTCAGATAATGCAGATAAATCCCCTGCCCCCCGCCGTACGGATGGCTGCGGTACCCCAACAGGCAGATGCGCAACGGCCGCACGGCCGCCGGCAGGGCCAGCACGTCGGCAGTAGGCGTATCGGCTGACTTACGCAGGGCGCTGTCTGCACGCATGATTTAAATCCTGACTGTTTCGTCGACAGGAGCCAACAACGCTCCCCGGAATGGGTCGGCCGCGCTAACGGCGCGAAAAATCAATGGAAATGACCCGCAAAAGATCGCCGATTGTACAGGTGGAATTGGTCAAAAATCCAGCAGCCCGCCGCCGTCTGCCCCTGATAACCTGCGGCATCCGGCCAATTTCGCCTATAATGACCGCCCAACAATAATGATGACAAACGGGTTTCTCATGGCCAAACGCCCCTACAAAGGCATTATTCTCGCCGGCGGCTCCGGCACTCGCCTGCATCCACTGACCAGCTCGGTCAGCAAGCAATTGATGCCGGTGTACGACAAACCGATGATTTATTACCCTTTGGCCACATTAATGCTGGCCAACATCCGCGACATCCTCATTATCACCACCCCGCGCGATCAAGCGGCCTTCAGCCAGCTATTGGGGGATGGCAGCCAATGGGGCATGAACATCCAGTACGCAGTACAGCCCAGCCCCGACGGATTGGCCCAAGCGTTCCTGATCGGGGAAGACTTTATCGGCCGATCACCCGCCAGCCTGATTCTGGGTGATAACATCTTCTACGCCGAGCACATGACCCAAAAACTGGCGAATGCAACCTCGCGCAAATCGGGGGCCAGTGTGTTTGCCTACTTTGTGCAAGATCCCGAACGTTACGGCGTGGTGAATTTTGACGCCGATGGCCGCGCCATCGACATCGAAGAAAAACCCAAGCAGCCGAAATCCCATTACGCCGTCACCGGTTTGTATTTTTACGATAACGACGTCATTGATATCGCCAAAAACATAAAACCCTCCCCACGCGGCGAACTCGAAATCACGGATGTGAACAAAGCGTACCTGGAGCGCGGCACACTCAACGTTGAGGTGCTCAGTCGCGGAACCGCATGGCTCGATACCGGCACGCACGATTCGTTACTGGATGCGGCGGTGTTTATTCGCGTCGTTGAAAAACGCCAGGGATTAAAAATTGCCTGCCCGGAAGAAATTGCCTATCGCATGGGCTTTATCGATGCCGAGCAGTTAAAACGCCTGGCCAAACCACTAAAGAAAAGTGGTTATGGTCAGTACCTTGAAAGTATTCTCACCGAAACGGTATTGAACCCACGCTGATGAAACGCATCGACACGCCACTGCAAGACGCCTTCATTATTGAGCCTGCCATTCACGGTGATGCCCGCGGATTCTTTCTGGAAACCTGGAACCGCCGCACCTTTGCCGAGATGGGCTTAGACTTGGATTTTGTTCAGGATAACCACAGCCGGTCACGGCATGGCATTTTGCGCGGACTGCACTACCAGACTGAAAACACGCAAGGCAAATTGGTGCGCGTCAGTGCCGGTGAAGTCTTTGATGTGATTGTGGACATGCGTAAAAGCTCGTCAAGCTTCGGGCAATGGAGCGGCTTTACCCTATCGGCTGAAAACCAACACATGTTATGGGTGCCGCCCGGTTTTGCGCACGGCTTTTATGTCGTGAGTGAGTACGCCGAATTTTTGTACAAATGCACCGACTACTACAATCCCAAAGCCGAGATATCCCTGCGCTGGGATGATCCCACCCTTGCAATCGCCTGGCCATTGAAAGCAGGTGACCCGCCGTTGTTGTCCGATAAAGACCGCAACGGTGTATTGCTTGATCAAGCGCCGCTGTTCGATTAAATCGACTACTGAAACAATGCTGCCGGCAAACTGCCGAACGACTCCCAGCATGCCCTGCGCGTTTTTCTATAGTCGTCCATAACCCTCGCATACTCATCGCGGAATCGCTGTTCAAACTCGGCATTGATGCCGGTGGCAATCTTTTGCCGTGGCGAGTGGATCTCGGCTGCCGAGCAATCCACGCCGATAAACGCACCAATGCCATCCACCACGGCCTTGGGATTAGCTGATAATTCCTCGTAAAACGAAAAGTGCAGGCGCAGCCTCGGGTGGTCTTTGAGATACGTCGACAACGCCACTTCCTGCTCAACCAACTTACCCAGATGCGATGCAATAGCGCTGGCGCTGTACTGCGGCAGGTAACGCGCATTGCCCGCCTGGCTCGAATGAAAATAACCCGACTCAGCGGCCAAATACAGTGAAATCGCCTGCGCCACTATGTTTTGCCGCAAGTGCACCAAAATAAATTCATCGTCGCCGACCAGCCAATTTTCGCAACCGGCTTCAATCACGTTCGCCAGATGGGGCCACACCAGCTGCGCACCGAACACGCCATTCTCGGATGCGCGATAACACTGGATCTTGCGCACAAATTCTTCCGGTGTATTCGCGCCGCCGGGCAAGGTGTTGCGCGCACGCGAAGCCAAATCATGATTAAACCATTCACCCGGCTTGCCCAACACGCCCGTTGATGACATCAAGTCGGTTAATAAGCTACTGCCCGAGCGCGGCGTAAACAGCACCAGATACCGAATGTCCGGCAATGTATCCTTATCGCCACCGGCCGGGCGCGCTGGCACCGGCTGACAAACAAAGGCATCAATAAAGCGATTGCGCACGGCTGGTAATTCAACGCGGTGATGGCGCAAATGCCATTTCAGCGCATCTTCGTTTTCATCAATCGCATGGCGCTTACGGTATTCCGCGGCATTGAACATCGGATTCGGGTTTAAACCTTCGCGCCAGCCAATGGACAGATAGTGCAATACGGGCGAGAGGCTCACGCGATCGGCCTGCATGTGCCGATCGGCATACCACTTGGAGTCAAAGTACGGGTGCGGGCTCTCCCCCTGCTTGGTGCCTTTTAACAAAAAGTGCACCAACGGAATGCGCGTCTTGCCGGAAAATTCTTCCAAATACTGGTTACGCCCGACATACCATTGCGTATGAAAGTAATAACTCGGATTGATTGTCGGGTCGTCTTGGCGCACATAATGCAACAGCGGGGCGATATCGGTTTTTCCGACCTGGTGCTGGTAATACGCCACATCAAACAACGGATGAGGATTCAACGCCCACAAGGTGCGATCTTTCAAGTACTGATGCACCGCGACCGGCACGCCGCCCGTTTGCGATTGGATAAAGGCCACATCCCATAAGGGGTGCGGACTCGTCAGTATTTCATCCGGGTAGGTTAAAAAGTGCACCAGCAAATTTTGCGGCAGCGCTTGCCCGCGTCGCTCCAATGACTGGCAGTAATAACTGCAATCAAACAGCGGGTGCGGATCACGAATCCGGTTTTCGCCGGGTGACAAATAATGCAACAGTGGATTCAAGCCAAGCTCAAGCACATCGCTATAGCTCGATAAATACCATTGCATATCGAACAGGCGGTGCGGATTATGGCCTTCGTGCCAGCCGGTTTCTAAAAAATGTTGCAGCGCAGGCCGGTCAATACAGCCGCCAGCCCTCTCCACCTGAAACCGATAAAACCCCGCATCAAATACCGGGTGCGTGTTCAGACCCCATTGCGCCGGCTCTTCCAGGTACTCCAAAAAAGGCACCGGCCGGGCATGGCGCGCCTTCATCCACGCGCCGTCCCAGAGTGGATGCGGGTTGATGTACCGCAGCTCCGGATTTTTCAGGTACGCCACCGGCAACACCGGCCGGCCCTCATGCTCGTAATGGCGATCAATAAACAATTGATCCCACAGCGGATGCGGATTGCGGCCTTCCGCTTCACCTTTGGAGACGTAGTGCAGCAAGGGGCTGCGGCCCAGCTCGGCCACGTCTTCGTAATGCCGCAAATACCACACCGGATCAAACAACGCGTGCGTCGATAAATGCGCCGAATGATCGGAACGTAAAAATGCATCCAGCGGTGCGCCGGCTAATGGCAACCCCGCAGCAACGGCTTGTGCGCGCACACGATCGGGATCAAACAACGGATGCGGGTGTAAATCCCAACAACACGCATCGTGCAAATAGTCCTGCAGCCGAATCGAGACACCTGCTCGCTGCGCGTCAACATAAGCCTGATCCCACAGCGGATGAATCGGCGCATGCGGCAGCGCGCCCGAAAAATAATGCTGCAGGTATTTGCCTTCATCGGCCATACCCTGATCACGCAAGCGTTTGCGATACCAGTCAATATCCACGCAAGGGTGTGGATTGCAGCCTTTGAATTCACCCTCTTCAATAAAATGCGTGAAGGCATTGCCATCAAAGCGCTTGAGATCCTCGGTATACTGATGCCGATACCATTGCGGATCAAACAATCGGTTCGGACTCAAGCCCAAAGTGCAGCCTTCGCGCATGTAGTGTTCAAGCGGTGATTGCGTCAACACAATGCCAAGCGCGGCCAATTGTTCCTGATAATAATCAACATCAAATAACGGATGCGGTTGCAATGACCACCAACGCTCATCGAGCAAATAATCGTGCAGTACCACCGGCGACTGTCCAGCGGGCAGCTGTCCGTTGATATGCTCTTGATCCCACAAGGCATGCGGACGCCGGCGACTTTTGCCGGCAAACGTAATGTAGTGCGCCAACGGATTACGGCGTGTCTTATACAGTTTTTTGAAGTGCAATACATACCAATCAACATCAAATAACGGATGCGGATCAATCGCCTTTCGCCAACCGTGCACCAGGAAGTGTTCGGCCGGCGATATATCATCCGGCACCGGCAACCGATGCGATGCACGGCGCCGATAAAACGCACTGTCAAATAACGGATGCGGATTGATGTGCCACAACGATGGATCGCGCAAATAACGCATCAACCCCACGCCGCCTTCCGGTGTTTGTGTGTTCACATACGGCTGATGCCACAACGGATGCGGAAATAATCGCAGCCCTTCGGGTGACAAAAAGTGCGCAGGGAAATGCGCTTTGACTTTCATGCCGCGCTTTTGCAAATGCTGGCGGTACCAGTGCGGGTCAAAAAAACCGTGCGGCTGACGATTCTCGGCCTCTCCCGTCACCACATAATGCACCAACGGATTAATCACCGAAGGATGGACGTCACCGTACTGCTCGGCATACCAAACGACATCAAACAAAGGATGCGGGTTAATGCCTTGCTGACAACCTTGCGTCAAAAAATGCGCCAGCGGCGCACCATGAACCACGCAACCCTTGCGCTTGGCCTGCTGCTGATAAAACATCGCATCAAACATCGGGTGCGGGCTGACATGCCACAACGATGCATCGCTCAGGTATTGCGCCAACGACATGCCGGGCGCATGCTGCTCTCGAATATACGCGTCATCCCACAAAGGGTTTGGCAGGCGACCTTCCGCTTCACCGGCAATGCAGTAATGCACCAGCGGGTTCATGCCCGACAGGGATACATCGCCGTAACGGCCAAGGTACCACCGCACATCAAACAAAGGGTTCGGATTTTTACCTTGCTGGCAACCCGTCTCAAGAAAATGTTCCACCGGGCTGATACCCGAGAAATCCACATCCGGGTTTTGCGCGCAATAAAAACCGATATTAAACAACGGATGATGCGCCAGTCGCCGCCGCTTGCCCTGCAATACAAAATGCACGAACGGCTTGCTTGCGGACAACCCTGCCAGCTTATTAGCCTCAAGGTAATAAGCGGCATCAAACAAAACCGGCAAATACTCGCCAAACAGTGCTGTCTTCAAGCGCTGCTTGAAACCGGCGGGCATATTTTTTGTGGCCGATATCACGTCAGCTCCGGTAACTGCCGTCCTGGATGGCGCGCCACCAGGACTCGTTAGCCAAATACCACTGCAGGGTTTTGTGAATCCCCTCGGGAAATTGCACCGACGGTTGATACCCCAGCTCATGCATGATTTTACTGGCGTCAATCGCATAGCGCCGATCGTGACCCAGGCGATCTTTAACGTAGGTGATCAAACTCGATGACGGCTTGCCTAGCGCCGGCGGCGCTTTGGGATAGCGCTGCTTGAGCGTTGCATCGGCGGCGAAAAACGCATCGACCTTTTCACACAGCAAATTAACGATATCGATATTCGCCCATTCGTTATTGCCGCCAATGTTGTAGGTTTCACCCAAGCGACCCTGCTGCAAAATCAATTCAATACCACTGCAGTGATCGGTGACAAACAACCAGTCCCGAATATTTTTGCCATCACCGTAAATCGGCAAGGCTTTGCCATCCAGGATATTGGTCAGGCACAACGGGATGAGTTTTTCAGGAAAGTGATACGGCCCGTAATTGTTCGAGCAATTGCTGGTGGTGACGTTCAGTCCGTAAGTATGGTGATACGCGCGCACCAGATGATCGGAAGCCGCCTTGCTGGCCGAGTACGGTGAATTGGGTTCGTACACATTGGTTTCACGAAACGGATGATCCTCCGGACCGAGGGAGCCAAACACTTCATCCGTCGACACGTGATGAAAACGATGCTGCTCGACGCCATCGGCCAGCCACACATTGCGCGCTGCCTTTAACAGACTGTGCGTGCCCACCACGTTGGTCTCAATAAAAGCATCCGGCCCGGAAATCGAACGATCCACGTGGCTTTCGGCGGCAAAATGCACCAGCGTATCAATCGCCTCATCGCGCAATAAGCATTCGACCAATGCCGTATCACGAATATCGCCCTGCACGAACCGCAGCATGGGGTTTTGTTGGACGCCGTCGAGGTTATGGCGATTGCCGGCGTACGTCAGCGCATCGAATGCCAGCACGCGGTCTTGCGGATGCCGCGCCAACCAATAATGAACGAAGTTGGCCCCGATAAATCCGGCAGCCCCCGTAACCAGCAATCGACTCACAACGTATCCCCATGGGTTTTTAAATCGGCCAACATCTGCCGCAACGCTTCTCGCCAATGC
Source organism: Pseudomonadales bacterium (assembly GCA_036568505.1). Taxonomy (GTDB): domain Bacteria; phylum Pseudomonadota; class Gammaproteobacteria; order Pseudomonadales; family M0112; genus M0112. The sequence continues at coordinate 30,121 of DATCSK010000045.1, forward strand.
AGGCCGACACAATCGAGCTGCTGCCAGGCAGCGGATTTATCCAGCACACTCCAGGCCGGTCGTTTGGCGGGCGTTGGGTAATCTATGGCGGCAATCGGTTTCACCGCCACCCGGCGCGCCAATAAGCCCTGATGCCTCGCCTCTTCTTCTATAGCAACGGCAAAGTCATACCAGCTGGCAATGCCCGCATCGGTCCAATGCAGGGTGCCTGCAATGTGCGGGCGCTCAACCACGCGCCACAGCGCTGCGGCCAGACCGTGCGCCCATGTGGGCGTGCCCACTTGATCAGCCACCACCGACAGTTGCTCGCGCTCGGCCATCAACCGCAACATGGTTTTGACGAAATTATTCCCGAGCCGTGAATAAACCCACGCGGTACGCACAATGACCGCCGCATCGCCCAGTACCTCGCGCACCCGTTGCTCACCGGCCCGCTTGCTGGCGCCATAAACACTCACCGGCGCTGTCGCATCCCCGGGCCGATAGGGATGGCACGCCTCGCCACTGAACACGAAATCCGTCGATACGTGAATCAAGCGGGCACCTTGGGCTGCGCACGCACGCGCCAAATATCCCGGGCCATCGGCATTCACCGCATACGCTCGCGCGGAGTCACTTTCCGCCCGATCCACGGCCGTGTAGGCCGCTGCATTCATCACCGCGTCGGGCCGGTGAGCGGCCATGACACGCTGCACGGCAGCCTCATCGGCAATATCCAGTTCAGCCCGCCCCAACGCGACAATATGCGCATGCGCCGGCGCGCATAGCTGCAACTCCGAAGCCAATTGCCCTCCGGCACCGGTCACCAGCACTTTCATTGAAATTCCTGCCCGTCTTTTTATTGGTGTTCGCGACGGCTAAGTTTGATTAAAATGCCGCCTTTCCTCACCGATCGAGCACCATGGCCCATCACGAACTGCTGGACAAGGCGACGTTTGACCGCTGGCGGGCACAAGCTGCGATATTAGAGCGCGACGCGCATGGTGACAAGGTACTTCAGCTCTCAAACGGGCTGATCCTGAAACTGTTTCGCGACAAGGGCTTTTTTTCCCGCGGTCATTGGCTGCCGCTCTCGGCCCGCTTTGCCCGCAACGCCCGCGCGCTGATCGCCCGCCACATCCCCACCGTGCGCATCCAGTGCCTCTATCGGCTGCCGTGGTCCGGTCATTGCGCCGTCCTTTACGAACCACTGCCGGGCACCATGCTCCGCGATCTGGGCAACAAGGGCGAACTGACGCCACCCGTCGCCCGGCAACTCGGCGAATTCATCGCCCGCCTGCACCAACAGGGCGTGATGTTCCGCTCACTGCACCTGGGCAACATCCTCCTCGGCGATAACGGGGAGCTGGGGTTGATTGATATTGCCGACATGCGCTGCCGGCCATGGCCCCTCAACCGCTGGCAGCGGGCGCGGAACTTCGCGCACTTTTTCCGCTATGCCGACAACGCCTGGGCTTTGAGCCCGGCCATGGCCGCCGATATCACGCAGGCGTATTTCGCCTGCACACCCAGCCCCGCCTCGCTACGCGCTGCAGTCACCGCACTGCTGCAAAAGCACCAAAAGAAGGCCCATAACGGCTGATATAATCCTCTCACTGCCCGATGGATAACCTTGCCCGTGGCCCGACAACACGCAGCACCCCGATCACTGGCACACCCCCGCTACTGGCTCACCTGGTTGGGCATTGCCCTGTTATGGCTGTCGGCGCGGCTGCCGCAATCCGCGCGCCTCGCGGCAGGCCGCGCACTCGGCGCGCTGCTCTATCGGCTGGCTCATGCCCGCCGTCACATCACCGAGGTCAATATTGATCTGTGCTTTCCCGAGCGGGATGCTGACGCACGCCGCCAGCTGGTCAAGGACGTGTTTGCCGCCAATGCCATTGGCTTGCTCGAAACCGCGCTCGGCTGGTGGGGCACTGATCGGCAATTACAGCCCCTGCTGCGCGTTGAGGGGCTTGATCAACTGAAAGCCGCACAAGCCGAAGGCCGTGGCGTGCTGTTGCTCGGCGCGCACTTCACCACACTGGATCTGGCCGGCCGCCTCACCTGTTTTTGCGCTCCGCTGGATGTTATTTACCGGCAATCCAAAAACCCGGTGATGGATCGCCTCATTCTGAACAACCGCGCCAAGCGCTTTCAACACGTGATCGAACGCTCCGACATCCGTCAGGTTTTGCGCAGCCTGAAAGACGGCCATATTGTCTGGTACGCACCCGACCAGGATTACGGTGCCAAATATTCGGTCTTCGCGCCTTTTTTCGGCATTCCCGCCGCCAGCATCACCGCAACATCCCGGCTCGCACGCATGAATCAATCGCCGGTATTCTTTTTCAGTCATTACCGAGAAGCCGATGGTCATTATCGGCTTGCGTTCACCCCGCTCGAAGCAGGCTTCCCTGCCGATGACGACGTTGTTAACGCCACCGTCGTCAACCGGATCATTGAGCGAGCCATCCGCCAACACCCCGAGCAATACATGTGGGTACACCGGCGATTCAAAACACGGCCCGAAGGCGAGCCGTCTTTTTATCGCAAAAAGCATAAGGCCCGGCGATGAACGAACAACCACTGGTCAGTGTGATTTGCGCCTGCTACAACCACGCGCCTTATATTGAAGCCTGTCTGAACAGCGTGCTGCAACAGACCTACCCTGCGATTGAGCTCATCGTGATTGATGACGGCTCCAGCGATGGCAGCATTGAAAAAATCCGTGCCTTGCAACAGCAACACGGTTTTTATTTTGAACCGCAACCCAACCAAGGCTTGGCGGCCACACTGAACAAAGCCATTGCACTATCAAAAGGCCAATACATTGCCCAGATTGGTTCAGACGATATCTTCACGCTCGACAAAATAGAAAAACAAGTCCGCTTTATGGAATCACGGCCGGACATTGCCATCTGCGGCGGCAACATGATCACCATTGATGCCCACGGCAATGCGCATGAAAAACAAAAACAATTTCCGTACCGCGAATTAAACTTTGAAGATTTGTTCGCGCAACGCAAAGCCGGCATTCCGGCATCGAGCTCGATGATTCGACGCGACGTGCTCGACAAGGAAGGCGCTTACGCACCCGACATCCGCCTGGAGGACATGTACCTGTGGTTCAAATTGTTGTCGCGCGGCCACATCATGGCCGGCCTGGATGACACACTGCTGTATTACCGAAAACACGGCAGCAACACCTATCGCAACTATCGCTTCATGTATGAAAACATGATGGCCACTTACGCGCCGTACAAAGATCATCCCCTGTATGACGATGTCGTGAATCGCTACCGATTGAGCAGCGCATTGGCGTTAGCCAAACACGGTGACAAACCGTTGGCGCGCAATATCCTGAAGCAAATACCGTTGAGGTATTTCAGCATGAAATTGCTGCGGGGTTACTTTCACGCGTGGCGGCCGTTCTGATCAGGCAATCCCCAATCGACGCTTTAACTCCGGCAGTTGCCTGCGACTGACCGGAGGGTGCCAGTCAATGCCTTGCAGGCGCACGCGGTCTTGCCCTTCATTATCACGGTCGATCGCTTCGATATGCGCTACCGACACCAGCGCGTTGCGATGCACGCGCACAAAAGCGTCGGCGAATTCATCTTCCAGCTCTTTTAGCGTTTCACTCAATAACGCAGTGCCTGCTGTATGCAATGCTTCAACGTATTTTTGATCGGCACGAAAACAGCGGATATCGACAATCGGCAACAACTCGATACTGCCCTTGCGCGTCACCATGATGTGACTGCGCGCTTTGTCTTGTGCCAGTGCTTCGGCCTGATCACGCGTTAATCGTGCCGCCTGCTCTAAAGCCGCTGCCAACTTCTGGACATTGACCGGCTTGACCAGATAACCGACAGCCTGCAATTCAAATGCCTTTAACGCAAACTCATCGTGCGCGGTGCAAAAGATCACCGCCGGCGGTTGCTCGAGCCGCGATAAAAAGCGTGCCGCGGTCAAGCCGTCCATGCCCGGCATGGTGATGTCGAGCAAGACAATGTTCGGATGCAATGCGTGGCATTGTTCAACCGCTTCATGGCCATTGCCGGCCTGGCCAACAACGGCATAGCCGGGCTGCTGTTCGACCAGGCGCACCAGACGCTCGCGGTTCGGAATTTCATCATCCACCACCAACACCCGGTTCATGCAACGCCTCGCACCGGATAACTCAAACGCACCACCGCCATGTCTTCGCCACGATGAAACAACAACGACACATCATCGCCGTACAGATTGCTTAATCGATCGCGGATATTATCCAGCGCCATGCGATTGCCGCCTTGCTGAATGCCGATATCGGTCACCGGATTGCTCACCACAATCTCAACCCGTCCATCGCGATAGGCAATCGACACACGAATCGTCCCGCCATCGACGCGCGGCTGGATGCCATGCACCACCGCATTCTCCAGCAAGGGTTGCAAGGTGAGCAGAGGAATTGGCAATTGTTCCGGCGCTTCGTCCACCTGCCATTCCAGTTTTAGCCGATCACCCAAGCGCAAGGACTCCAGCGCCAGATAACGACGACACAATTCCAGCTCATGCGCCAGCGTCACTTCGGTACCTGCGCGCGCCAAACTGGCGCGAAACAATTCCGCCAGATCCTCAACCGCTTGCTCGGCTGCATCCGGGCGGGTCGGAATCAAACTGGCAATAATATTCATGCTGTTGAATAAAAAATGCGGATGAATGCGTGCCTGCAGCGCATCCAGACGCGCCTTGAGCTCGGCCTGTTGCTGCAAACTCAAGCGCTGCTGCAAATACAAATAACGAAACATAATGCCGGTCACGATAGCCGTCAGCAGCACATTCACCAGCACGGTTTCTACATCCGGCGACTGCAAATGCCATTGCTGACGCATGAACATCAAGCCGCCCGTGCTGACCGCTGCACTGAGAATCAACACCACGTTGTACGAGCATGCCGCCCCCCACGCCAACGGCAATCGGGACAGCAGGGGCCGCAGCTTGCAGAGGAAAAAAGCACCCGGCAGCGCCACCCAAATAGCGGCAAACGACACCAAACCGAAATCGTCCCAATCAAACCCGCTCAAGCCGCTGCGCGCCAGCACCACCAGAATGGCCATCAGCTGGGACACCAGCACCAGCAGCAATAAGGGCTGGGTTGCGCACAGATCCGGCAGGAAAAACCCGTCCCGAGGCGATGCGTTGGCAGCAGAGTCGCGCATAAAGAAGTTCCGTGAGTTATCGTTATCCGGCGATGCAGGTATAATGCCTTGATGTTACGCATTGTCAGGGCGTATGCCAATCACACCGGCATGGCCTGACACCCGCCCCACGAACCTGCGCGGAACCGAGCTGCATGAGTCAGGACAAGCCCAACACCCCGGCCCAGGACAAGCTCTGGGGCGGTCGCTTTCAGGAATCCACCGACGCCTTTGTCGAGCGCTTCACCGCCTCGGTCACGTTCGATCAACGCTTGTACCGGCACGATATCGCAGGCTCCATCGCCCATGCGCGCATGCTGGTCAACGCCGGCATCCTCAGCCCCGACGAATGCGATGCCATCATCAACGGCCTGGAAGGCATTCGTGCCGATATCGAGGCCGGCCGTTTCGAGTGGTCGATTGCGCTCGAAGACGTGCACATGAACATCGAGTCCGAACTGACCCGGCGCATTGGCATGGTGGGCAAAAAGCTGCACACCGGCCGCTCCCGCAACGATCAGGTCGCCACCGACGTGCGCCTATGGCTGCGCGATGAAATCGACGTCATTGCCGGCGAACTCACCCGCCTGCAAACCGCACTGGCCACGCTCGCCCAACGCGAAGCCGACACCATCATGCCCGGCTTCACCCATCTGCAAACAGCCCAACCGGTCAGTTTCGGCCATCATTTACTGGCCTGGTACGAAATGCTGGATCGTGACTATTCACGGCTCACCGATTGCCGCGCGCGCATGAATCGCAGCCCGCTGGGCGCTGCGGCGCTGGCCGGCACGACCTATCCGATTGAACGCGACATGACCGCCGGCCTGCTCGGCTTTGACGGCATTTGCCGCAACTCGCTGGATGCGGTGAGCGACCGCGATTTTGCCATTGAATTTTGTGCCTTCGGCAGCCTGCTGATGGTGCATTTATCGCGCATGGCCGAAGAACTGGTGCTCTGGACCTCCGCCCAGTTCCATTTTATTGAGTTGCCCGATCGTTTCTGCACCGGCTCGTCGATCATGCCGCAAAAGAAAAACCCGGACGTGCCCGAGCTGGTGCGCGGCAAAAGCGGCCGCGTCACCGGACACCTGATGAGCCTGCTGATGCTGATGAAGTCTCAACCGCTGGCCTACAACAAAGACAATCAGGAAGACAAAGAACCGCTATTCGATGCCGCCGATACCGTCCGTGATTGCCTGAAGGCCTTTGCCGACATGATGCCGCACATCAAGGCACGCCCGGCGGTGATGCGTGATGCGGCCAGCCGTGGCTTTTCAACCGCCACGGATTTGGCGGACTATCTGGTGCGCAAGGGCATCGCCTTTCGCGATGCCCACGAAATCGTCGGCAAAGCAGTGGCCGCCGGCATTGCCGAAGGACGCGACCTGTCCGAATTACCGCTCGCCACCTTGCAACGTTTCAGCCCGGCCATTACCGATGACGTATTTGCCGTGCTAACACTGGAAGGCTCGGTTTCAGCCCGCGCACACGCCGGCGGCACGGCACCGGCTCGCGTGCGTGAAGCCGCGACTGCCGCCCTCGCCCAACTGGCCGAACGGAATCCCTCATGAAATTACTATGCTTGGTTGTTGCCCTACTGACGCTTGCCGCCTGTGGCCAAAGCGGCCCGCTCGTGCAACCCGGTGAAGGCAAACCCAACACCCAATACATGATCAAAAGCAGCAACACACCGGCCGCCAAGCCCGCGCCAGCTGCCGAGGCCGCCCCCAAGGACGACAACGCGCAATGAGCGACGCCTTCTCGCGCCAAAACGGCACCCTGTACGCCGAGCAGGTCTCGCTTGATGACCTGGCCGCCACCCACGGCACACCGTTATACGTGTATTCGCGGCAGGCCATTGAAGCCGCTGCCCGCGCCTGGCTCAGCGCCCTCGGCCCTCACGGTCACCTGTGCTATGCCGTTAAAGCCAACAGCAATCTGGCCGTCCTCAACCTGCTCGCGCGCTTGGGCGCGGGTTTTGACATTGTTTCCATCGGTGAACTCGAACGCGTGCTGCGCGCCGGCGGCCAAGCCGAGCGCGTGGTGTTTTCCGGCGTGGCCAAAGAAGCGGCTGAAATGCGCCGTGCGCTGCAAGCCGGCATTCGCTGCTTTAATATCGAGTCGGCGGCGGAACTCACCTTGCTCAATGCCGTTGCCGGCGAAACCGGCGCTGTGGCGCCCATTTCGCTGCGCGTGAACCCCGATGTCGATGCACAAACGCACCCGTACATCTCCACCGGCCTGCGCGACAACAAGTTCGGCGTGCCGATGGGAGACGCTTTTGACCTGTACTGCGAAGCGGCGGCACTGCCCCACGTGCGCGTGACCGGCATTGATTGCCATATCGGCTCACAACTGACCCGCATCGAACCTTACCTCGACGCACTCGAGCGCGTACTGGCACTGGTCGATCGCTTGAGTGATGCCGGCATTCGCGTGCAACATCTGGATATCGGTGGCGGCCTGGGCGTGCGCTACCGCGATGAAACCCCACCAACACCACAGATGCTGCTGACCGCCGTTCGTGAACGGCTGGGCGAACGCACGTTGGAATTACTGGTAGAGCCGGGGCGCTCGATTGTCGCCAATGCCGGCGTGATGCTGACCCGCGTGGTCTATCTGAAAGACAACGGCGACAAACACTTCGCCTTGGTCGATGCCGCCATGAACGATTTGGTCAGGCCATCACTGTACGATGCCTGGATGGGCATTGAAGCGGTCACCCCGCGCCACGGCAGCAGTCAGCGCTACGACATTGTTGGCCCGGTCTGCGAAACCGGTGATTTCCTGGGCCGTGACCGCGACCTCGTGCTCGAAGCCGGCGACCTGCTGGCGGTTCGCTCCGCAGGCGCGTATGGTTTTGTGATGAGCTCAAACTACAACACACGCCCACGCGCTGCCGAAATACTGGTCGACGGCAGTGCTGCGCATGTAATCCGCCAGCGCGAAACGCTCGATGATCTGTTGCGCGGCGAAACGGTATTGCCGGCATGAACCGCCGCCCGACGCGCACTGCCTCGCGCGGCAATCGGCCGCCACGCAGCGTTTTGCAATTCACCAAAATGCACGGCCTGGGTAACGATTTTGTTGTCATTGATTTAATCAGCCAGCACGTCGATCTTGAAGAAAAGCACATTCGCCAAATTGCGGATCGCCATTTTGGTATCGGCTGCGATCAAGTACTGGTCGTCGAAGCACCGCACAACCCGGACGTCGATTTCCGCTATCGCATCTATAACGCCGACGGCGGCGAGGTTGAGCAATGCGGCAATGGCGCGCGCTGCTTTGCCAAGTTTGTGCGCGACAAAAAACTCACGCGCAAAACCGACATTCGCGTTGAAACCTCCAGCGGCATTATTGATCTGCACATCACCCAGAACCATCTGGTGCGCGTCATGATGGGCGTCCCCGTACTGAACCCGGCCGATATTCCGTTTCGCGCCGAGGCCGAGGCCGAGACCTATGCACTGCCTGTCGATGGCTGGCCGGCGACCATTGGCGCCGTATCCATGGGCAATCCGCACGCCGTGCTGTTTTTTGACGACATCAGCAAAGCGCCGGTGGACACGCTCGGCCCGAAAATTGAAACGCACGTGGATTTTCCTAACCGGACCAATGTCGGCTTTGCGCAAATCATCAATGCAGAAGAAATCAATCTGCGCGTCTGGGAGCGCGGCTGCGGCGAAACACTGGCCTGTGGCACCGGCGCCTGTGCGGCCGTGGTTGCCGCACAACTGCAAGGCAAAGTAGGGCAGCGCGTGAAGGTCAATCTGCCCGGCGGCCATTTGTGGATTGATTGGCAGGGACGCGGCCATCCGGTTACCATGACCGGACCGGCCACCACGGTTTTTGAAGGCTCTATTCTTCTCTGGCCCTGATAACGCATACAAAGGACACCATGAGCGCACATCCCGCTGCTGCACCCGCACTCTCTGCCGAAGCCGTTGCCGAATGGCTGGAGCAACACCCCGACTTCTTCGCCACCCGCAACGACTTGCTTTGCCAGATGCACCTGCCGCATGAAACGGGCGCCGCTGTGTCATTGGTCGAACGCCAGGTTGGCCTGCTGCGCGATCGCAATCACGAGCTGCGCAGTCGCACACAAAAAATGATGGACGCCGCACGCACCAATGACCGCCTGTTCGAAAACAGCCGCAAACTGGTGCTGACTTTGCTGGAGGCCCAACGCCTAGAGGATTTACTGATCACCGTTGAAGAAAGCCTCGCGCGGGACTTTCAAGCCGAATACCATCAGTTCATTTTATTTGACCGGGCCAGCTTCCCTGCCATTGGCAACGCGCGCAGCGTGAACGAGGCCGATGCACGGCAAGCCATTGGCGCATTAATCGATAGCGGCAAACCGGTCTGCGGCGTGTTGCGCGACAACGAGCGCGACTATTTATTTGGCCGCGACGGTGCCGGCATACAATCGGCGGCCATCGTGCCCCTGAAAGGCGTCAACACCATTGGCTTGCTCGCCATCGGCAGCGATGACGCCAACCGATTCCAACGCCAAATGGGCACGCTGTTCCTCGAATACCTTGCCGACATTCTCGGGCGCTTATTGCCGCGGCTGTTGGAGCAGGAATAAACCGGATGGCCGAAGCCGACAACGCACTGGGGCCCTCCATTGATCTGTTTCTTGATTGGCTGACGACCGTACGCCAGTACTCTCCTTACACCATCAGCAACTACCGACTCGATCTCGACAAGCTGCAAGCCTTTGCGCGCAGTCGCAACATCAGCGATCCCGGCAAGATTATCACCGCCGATATTCGCCAATGGGCGGCGCAGTTGCATCGCAGCGGCCTGGGCGGAAAGTCCATTCAACGCGCGCTGTCGTCGGTGCGCAGCTATTACCGCTTTCTCGCGCGCGAAACCGGCATTCACCACAACCCCGCCAACGGCATTCGCGCACCCAAGACCGCGCGCAAATTACCGAAAGCCCTCGACGTTGATCAGGTCAGTCAGTTGATGGCGATTGAAGGCGACAGCTGGATGGCCTCGCGCGATCGCGCCATGCTCGAACTGTTTTACTCTTCAGGCTTGCGACTGTCGGAACTCTCGGGTCTTTCGCTCGGCAATCTGGATTTGCGCGCAGGACTGGTCACGGTACAAGGCAAAGGCAATAAAACACGCAGCGTGCCGGTAGGCGCGCAGGCACGCCAGGCGATTGAGCAATGGCTCACTCAGCGCGCAATGATTCCGCATGCCGACAGCGAGCCGCTGTTCATCAGTCAACGCGGCAAGCGACTGGGCAACCGCAGCATCCAGGGCCGTCTGAGTGCGATTGCCATTCGCCAGAACCTGCCGCAGCACCTGCACCCGCATATGCTGCGTCACTCGTTTGCCAGTCACTTATTGGAATCCAGTGGCGACCTGCGTGCCGTGCAAGAACTGCTGGGTCACGCCAACATCAGCACCACCCAGGTTTACACCCATCTCGACTTTCAATACCTGTCTAAAATTTACGATCAGGCGCATCCCCGCGCCCGCCGCAAGCCGGATGCCGATGCATGAGCGATCGTTATTTCCAGCTGATCACCTTTGATCTGGACGATACGCTCTGGCCGATCGCACCGGTCATCAACAAAGCCGAACACACCAGCTGGCAGTGGCTGTGCGAACACTATCCACGCATCGGCAACCACTTCGATCAACAACGCCTCGTCGACTTGCGCATGCGCTTGATGCAAAGCAGCCATCTGCAACACCGCATCAGCGCCATTCGTTTGCAAGCCGTCTCGCAAGCTTTGCGTTTATCGGGTTATTTGCCTGCCGTGGCCGAGCGCGGCGCGCACGACGCCTTTGAAGTGTTTTTGCACGCGCGCCATGAAGTCGCTTTTTTCGACGATGCACTCTCGGCACTTGAAACACTCGCCGAGCATTACACCTTGGGCGTGTTAAGCAATGGCAATGCCTGCATTCACCGCCTGGGCCTTGGGCATCTTTTTGATTTTGCTTATGCCGCCGAACACTTCCAGGCCAGCAAGCCGGATCCGGCCATGTTTGTTGCCGCCTTGCAACGCACGCGCTGCCCACCGCACAAAGCGATTCATGTCGGCGATCATCCGGATTACGATATTGCACCGGCCCGACGGCTCGGCATGCGCACGGTGTGGATGAACATCGAACAACAACCGTGGCCTGATGCACCACCCCCCGATCGCGAGGCGCGCACCATTGCAGAGCTGCTCGAATCGATTACCGCATTCGAGCACCGTGCTGCCTGATGGCTGCATGCGACCTCTCGTTTTTTTGCGCGCCATTACCCGCCCCGCGCATCGGTGTCAGCGCTTGCTTAATGGGTCAGCGCGTACGCTACGACGGCACCGATAAACAGCAGCCCGCACTGTTCGAACGCATCGCACCCCATGCCGAACTCATTGCGCTGTGCCCGGAAGCCACGCTGGGCATCCCGCGCCCGCCCATTCATTTGCTAGAAACCCGACACGGCCTGCGGGCCATCGAAGTCGACAACCCGACACACGACGTCACCGATCATCTGCATGCCTTCAACAACAATCAACGCGCCGTGTTGAATACGCTGTGCGGCGTTATTCTCAAAGCCCGGTCGCCCAGCTGCGGTATCGGTAACGCGCCGGTTGCCGGCGCTGCCGGCACGCAGCGCAGTGGACTGTTTGCCGGATTCATCGCCCGCGAATACCCGTGGATTCCCATGATGGATGAGTCCGCTCTTCATGACCCGCATCAGGCTGCATGGTTTGTCAGTAATGCGCGCTTGGTCTGTGACGCCCAGCTTGCAATCAGCCGACAACTGTTCAAAGAATTTCTGGCGCATCATACGCGCACGTGGGAAACACCCCGGCAACCATTCTGCGATCTGGCGCAGCTGCGCGCTTACGTGATCCAACAACAGCAGGCTGCGTCAGTGTAGCGTGTTCATCGCATCATTCAGTTCGACATCGGCTTTTTCGCAGTACGACAATGCCGCAAACCGGCAACGCCCGCATTCATGCAGCAACTCGAAGGCCCGATACAGATGCGGATGATGCAATGCCACGGCTTGCGCATCCTTCGCCAACAGATCCACGCGTGCCACGTAGGCTGCTGATGCTGCCTGGCATTGCTGGATAGATTCGACATCCCCCTTGAGGCTGGTACTGAACACCTTGCCTTCGACAACCAGACCTCGAAGTGTGCGCCACAATTGATGGGCTTGCGTATTGCCCTCAATCGCACTGTCCGGGCATGGCGTTTGACTGTAACTGGCCTTGCCCTCGGGGCTGACACATTTATAGATACCGGCCAACGCCGACGGAGAAAAACAACAGGCAAGCACACACAACAACACGGTTTTATTGCTGATCATCCCTGCTCTCCCGGCAGATCAATCCATCGATGGCACTGAATAAAAAGGCTGCATAGCAGCCCTTTTATCGTGATTACAGTGCGTCGGGGCCGGTTTCACCGGTGCGAATACGCACCACTTGTTCCAGCGGGCTGACAAAAATCTTGCCGTCGCCAATCTTGCCGGTGTTGGCGGCTTTGGTAATCGCTTCAATCACCGCATCCACCATGTCATCGTCAACCGCGATATCGAGCTTCACCTTGGGCAGAAAGTCGACCACGTATTCCGCGCCGCGGTACAACTCGGTATGACCCTTCTGTCGACCGAAACCTTTGACCTCGGTGACTGTCACGCCTTGCACGCCGATATCCGACAGCCCGGCACGCACATCGTCGAGCTTGAACGGCTTAATAATTGCAGTCACCAGTTTCATGGCTTGCTCCTTTATCGCAGTGTGGTCGTTAAAGTCCCATTGTAGGGCAGTGCCTCCCTATCGCCAACACGGTCGGCGGCCATAAAAAAAGGGCGCCCGAAGGCGCCCTGGAGAGTCCGGCACAAAACCGGTAGGGGGATTACTTGCGTGCGCTGACGAACTCGGGGTATGCCTCCATGCCGCATTCCACCAGATCAACGCCTTCATACTCTTCTTCCTCGCTCACGCGGATACCGACCGTGAACTTGAGGATGGCCCACACCACCAGGCTGGTCACAAACACCCACGTGAAGATGGTGGCCGCACCAATCAACTGGCCGCTCAAGCTTGAATCTGCATTGGTCACCGGCACCAACAACAGACCCAGCAAGCCCACCACACCATGAACCGAAATCGCACCCACCGGATCATCGATTTTCAGCTTGTCGAGCGTCAGGATAGCGAACACCACCAACACACCACCGATAGCGCCAAAGATCGTTGCTTGCAGTGCGGTCGGGGTAGAGGGCTCTGCCGTGATGGCAACCAGACCGGCCAATGCGCCATTCAGCAGCATGGTCAAATCCGCCTTGCCGAACAAAATGCGCGCCGCCATGAGTGCTGCGATAGCACCGCCCGCCGCAGCCGCATTGGTGTTCATGAACACCACAGCAACCGAGTTGGCGCTCTCAACAGAGGCCGTGGCCAGTACGGAACCGCCATTAAAGCCGAACCAACCCATCCACAGTACAAAGGTACCGAGCGTGGCCAGCGGCAGGTTAGCGCCGGGAATCGCATTGATCTCGCCGTTCTTGCCGTACTTGCCCTTGCGAGCACCCAGCAGCAACACACCCGCCAACGCAGCCGAAGCACCGGCCATGTGCACAATGCCTGAGCCGGCAAAGTCGCTAAAGCCCAGATCGCCCAAGGTGTACATGCCGAATACGGCCTCGCCACCCCATGTCCAGTTGCCTTCCATCGGATAGATGAAGCCGGTCATCACCACCGCAAAAGCCAGGAATGCCCACAGCTTCATGCGTTCGGCCACGGCACCCGAGACAATCGACATCGCGGTTGCCACAAACACCACCTGGAAGAAGAAGTCGGCTGATGGTGCATACGTAGCCGGATCTTCAGCGCCAGCGACGCCATCACCGGTAATGCCAACCAAGACTGCAGAACCCAGCTCGGGGTACATAATCGCGTAACCGCAAATCATGTACATGATGCAAGCCACTGCATACAGCGCGACGTTTTTGGTCAGGATTTCTGTTGTGTTTTTAGAACGGACGAGGCCTGCTTCGAGCATTGCGAAACCGGCTGCCATCCACATCACCAACGCACCGCATATTAAAAAATAAAAGGTGTCGAGGGCGTACTGCAATTCAAAAATAGTGTTTTCCACGATGCAATCCTCCGAATGGATGCGTCAAGAGAGCGATCAGATCGCCTCATCTCCCGTTTCGCCGGTACGAATGCGAATGATTTGCTCAAGCGCGCTTACGAAAATTTTGCCGTCCCCGATTTTGCCGGTATTGGCCGCCTTGCTGATCGCCTCAATCACGCCATCAACCATGCCATCGGTTACTGCGGCTTCGAGTTTTACCTTGGGCAGAAAATCCACCACATACTCTGCACCGCGGTACAGTTCTGTGTGACCTTTTTGCCGGCCAAAACCCTTCACTTCGGTTACCGTAATCCCTTGCACGCCAATCTCGGAGAGTGCTTCACGCACATCGTCCAGTTTGAATGGCTTGATAATTGCCGTCACCAATTTCATGTTGTTACTCCTTGAAAAGCGGGCCCCGGGGCCCGCGCTCAGTTGCTAGACCTTAGAAGCTTTTGGATGCCGAAAGCACAACCACTTCGTTGCAGTAATTGGAATTACCGGAGAAGCTCTTGCACTCGTCATCGGACAAATCGGTGCTGCTATAAGTCAGCGCCATGTCCATGCCCAGCAGCGTTTTGGATGCCGTGATGCCGTAGTGGGTGTATTTGTCTTTGCCGTTGACATCAAACGGACCGTCGAAGAACACGGCATCTTTGAAGTCGTACTGGGCCACGATGAAGTTCATGCCGATTTCACCCGGCAACTCCATGTCGTACGTCAGATAGACATAATCAAACGTTTCACTGGAGCTGGGGCTGCCGGCAATATTGGCGTTCGACTGGCTTTCGATCTGGTAGTTGTAACCGAGCGTGAAACCGGCCATGCCGACGCTGGTATAGGCTTCCAGAAAGTTCAGGCTGTTTTGTTCGGTGTAGGTGTACTCGAGCAAACCAACGTCCAAGGTGATCGGGTTATCCTCGGGGCCTACGTCAAATGAATAGCCGGTATAGAAATCCCACTCGGAAGACGCTTCGCTGTCGAAATCGACATTCGATGCCCAGGTGCCCAGGTAAAAGCCGCTTTCATGCGTCAGGTCGACACCCCCCTGAATCGCGCCCTTGCCTTGCGTCTGACTGATACCGCGCCAGAGGTATTCACTGGCCAAGGTCACATTGGCGCTCAAATCCCAACCACTGCCAATGTCTTCTGCCGTAGCGCCCGTGGCAGCAAGCAGCAGGGATGAAGCCATCAAAGTTTTAGCAAATGTTTTCATGGTACGTACTCTCCTGTTTACAGTAAGTCGGGCGCTTTCTGGCTGCTGCCATACAGACCACCCCCTACCACCCTTTCGCAAGCCCTGTGCCAACAATTAGAAAGTCCTTATAATTCATTGTGTTACCATTAAAGCAGGCGGGTGCAGCCACACAATAACGCACGCGCACGGTGCAACGAGGTGCTTTGGAGAGTGGTAGCGCACCATGAACGCGCCGATATCGCACTAAAACGGTGCGCCTAATTTCCGTCGTTTCATTTACACTGCGAACCATTGCATCAGGAGACCGGTCTCATGCCACTCGAACGCCCTGCCGAGCGCATTGAAAGCTTGCTGCGTCAACTCGAATCCACGCTCGGTAGCAGCGATTTCAATGACGATCTGCGCCGTAATTTGCGCGCGCTACTGACCGCCTGGCTGGCACGGCTGGATGTTGTGCCGCGCGACGAGTTTGACGCCCAAGCTGCGGTTCTGGAGAATACCCGCCGCAAACTGGATGCGCTGGAACAGGAACTCGGGCGCATCACCGAGGAGATGAAACGCCGCTAGGCGCAACACTCCATCATCAGGCCGTCAGGATGACAGCCGCTTGCTACCAAGGAAGGTGCCATGCTTGCCATCGTGCACACGCGTGCCCAGCTCGGCGTTGACGCGCCGCCGGTCACCGTTGAAACCCATCTCTCCAACGGCCTGCCCGGCCTCTCTATTGTGGGGCTGCCCGAAGCCGCCGTGCGTGAAAGCAAAGACCGCGTGCGCAGCGCGCTGATCAATGCCCGTTTTGAATTTCCGCAGCGGCGTATCACCATCAATCTGGCACCGGCCGATTTACCCAAAGAAGGCGGCCGCTTTGACCTGCCGATCGCGCTCGGCATTCTCGCAGCCTCCGGGCAGGCTCCACCTGAAAGCCTTAAGAACTATGAGCTGATCGGTGAGTTAGCGCTCACGGGTGAGCTGCGCGGCATCACCGGTGTACTGCCCGCTGTGCTCGCCGCCCACGCTGCTGGCCGTACCTTGATTGTGCCGACCGCGAACGGTTGCGAGGCGGGTCTGTCACGCGAGGCCTCCGTGCTGTGCGCAGACCACCTGCTCAGCCTGATTGCGCATTTAAAAGGCGAGCCATCGTTAGCGCAGGCTCCTGCCCCCCTGTTGAACACCGGCCACGACGCGCTGGACTTGCGCGATGTACGCGGTCAGGCCCAAGCCCGCCGGGCACTCGAGGTGGCGGCGGCCGGCGGTCATCATTTGTTGTTCTTCGGCCCCCCCGGCACCGGCAAAAGCATGTTGGCCAGTCGCCTGCCCGGTATTCTGCCGCCACTGACCGACACCGAATTATTAGAGGTCGCTGCCATTCGCTCCATTGGCGGCGACAGCAACCCGGCCCATTGGCTGGCCCGACCCTTTCGCTCCCCGCACCACACCGCCTCGGGCGTGGCCTTGGTTGGCGGCGGCAGCAGCCCGCGACCGGGCGAGATTTCGTTAGCCCACCATGGCGTGCTGTTTCTTGATGAATTGCCCGAGTTTCAACGCAAAGTGCTCGAAGTCCTCCGCGAACCCATGGAAGCCGGTGACATCATGATTTCGCGCGCGGCACGGCAAGTGCGCTTCCCCGCACGCTTTCAGTTGATTGCCGCCATGAACCCCTGCCCCTGCGGCTATCTTGGTGACCCGGTACAAGCCTGTCGCTGCAGCCCCGATCAGGTGCGTCGCTATCGGGACCGTATTTCCGGCCCGTTACTCGATCGCATTGACCTGCAAGTCGGCATTCAACGCCCCCCTCGTGAATTGTTGCTGTCAGCCGAGCAAGGGGAATCCAGTACGGCCGTGCGCGAACGTGTCATCGCCGCCCGCCATCGGCAATTGCAGCGCCAGGGCCTGCCCAACGCGCAGCTCAACGGACAGCGGCTGCGCGAGCACAGCCTGCCGGATGCCGAGGGTCAACAGTTATTGGAAGCCGCACTGGCGCGAGGTCGCCTGTCGCCGCGCGGGTTAGACCGCATTTTGCGGGTTGCCCGCACCATTGCCGATCTGGCGGGTACCGCTGCCGTCGCTCGCCCCCACATCGCCGAGGCACTGGCACTGCGGCAAATGAACCCATAAAAATGGTTACATGCACCAAAAATGCGCGGTACACTGCGCTCAGCAGCCGAACACAGGCCGCAATACCAAAATCCAAGGGGGATTTATGAACAAGTACGGATACTCACTCATTGCTGCAGTACTGGGCACCACCGCATTCGCTACAACAACCCACGCCAACGACACCCAAACCATGACCAGCCAAGACGGCTACAGCCTGTCGCTGGATCTGGGCTATGTAAAAAGCCGCTCCAATGTCGACGTGCCGTTTGCTTATAACAACAACACCGGCGGCACGTATCACGAAGGCCTGGGTGATGGCTCGCTGGCCGGCGTGACCTTCCGCATGCCGCTCGATGACACCATGGGCCTGTCGGTGCGCTACCGCGGTACCGCGCTTGAAAACGACACCACAATCAGCACTGGCTCAGGCGCCTGTGACGTTGGCCCAACACTGGGTTTGATTAACGACTGCTGGGACGCTTCGCACTTTAAAGCCGAAACAACCACCGACCAGTTCGATGTCGTAGTCGACTTTCAGCTGGCTCAAGAAGGCTCTTTTAAAGTGACGCCATTCGTCGGCGCGCGCTACCTGCAAACCAGTCAAGATATGTACACAGACTATTACTACGATAGCGGCGTCAGTAACTACATAACCAACGCATCAGACTTTAAAGGCTACGGTCTGTTTGCCGGTGTGAAAACCCGCATGGAGCTGTCCGAGAGCATGTACTTCAGTGGCACCCTTAGTGCCGGCAAGGTGTGGGGCGAGCGTGATCTGAAAATTAATGATTACGAACTGAACACACCACCCGGCACCTTCAGCAGCGCCGCATTTGCACATACAGAAAGCAACTTAAACCCTTGGACCGCAGAGGTTGAGCTGGCCGTTGGTTTTGATCTGGGCGATGACGCACCCACGATTGAAGTCGGCTACCAAGGCAACTACGTGCAAGACCTGATCGACACCCGCAACACCAATAACGATGGCGCACCGGCCAACAGCATTGGCGGCAACAGCAGCTTGTGGGAAAACACATTGTTCGGTCGCGTGACTTTCGCGTTCTGATCAAAACTCCGCAATAAAAAACCGCCTTCGGGCGGTTTTTTATTGCGTGGCCGGAACCTCCCACCACACCGGTGCACACTGCTGGCGATCATTCCAGGCAATGATGCGCACGCGCTGAACCGGAGCGGCCGATTTCCAATGCCCAGACCAATAAGCCTGCATCTGCCACTGCATGAACACCTTGCCGACATGCTGGCTTGCCACACCAAAACCGATGGGTTCTCCGGTTTCTGTTTGCAGCAACACATGACGCAACGGCTGACCTCTGTCATCAACCGCCGTGCCACTGATACGCCAAGCCAGCGGATCCGTCGCATGAACTTCGCCCCATTGCACGTCGACCAGACAAGTCGCCTGCCGTGCCGGCAATGCTCTTTCCCCGCTGTAAGTCCGATAATCCGGCGACGCGAAAATACCGATGGGTGCGGCTTTCATCGCTGAGCGGTGCTCACGAATGACGCGTGCGTTTTCATCCTGCCAATAAAAGCCGGGGGATTGCACGATAGCCGTCGTATCATCACTGCCGACCGCATACGCAATCTGCGATAACACCGTTTGGCTGTTTGTGATGACCACGCGACCCGCTTGCTGGTATGCCGCCCAAACCATCAAAAGCGCATACGGCACCGTCAACGCCATGACAACCACGCGCCATCGTGCCGAGCCGTGCAGATACCCCAAGCATGTCATCGCAAGAACAAACAACAACCCCATATTGGCGAAACGCCCCGTATAGGCGAACGGCGAATAGGATCGAATCAACCCCGCTGCCACTCCCAATAGCACAACGAATACCGCCACATACAAGAGCATGGATCGCATCGGCCGATGACTCGGCAACCGCCACAGCACACGCGCCATGTACGCCAGCAACAAGGCTGTCGGGACGACTGCAACGATGGCTGGCAATACCTTATCCAGCGGTGGCGACAAAAACTGTGAAACAAAAAACGTATTAGCCAATCCCCAACGGCCATAAAGCACCCACGGATTTTCCAGAAGCGCTGCCATCATCTCCGGCGGAAACTCCCACGACAACAACGTGCGGTACAAATAAAGCAACAACGATTGCTGGCGCTCAAAAAACTGGAGGCGTATCAATTCCTGCACGCAGATCAAGCCGGCCAAAATCAATAGCCCTTTCAAGGCCCGCTGTGCGTGCGCATGCAACCCGGGAGTGGAAAACCCAATCGTCATCAATAGCGCCAATGCAATGATGAGAAGCGGGCCTCCACTCAACCCGCTCATGATCACGCCAACCAAAATGACGCCCCTTCGATAGCGCCACTCTTGCTGCAAACCCATTCCGGTGAGCGTAGTGCCCAACGCTAAAAAGGCCCATTGAATATTAATAGGGTCCAATAGCGTTTCGGCTTGCACCATCGAGGTCAGCATCAACAATGCCAGCGCAGACAGCATCACGCGCTCACTGCGCGTCAAAGGGAAACGGGCGATACAACGCACCCATAACAAGGCTACCAATAACTGCAAAAAGGCAGCACACCACAGTGTCAAGTGGCCCTGGCCTCCCGTCATCCAGGTATCCAGCCAGAACACCAGTTTGGGCAGTGCCACGCAGTGCACGCCGTTATGCAACACCCACAACCCATCCAGTCGCAACACGCCTTCGCGAGCAAGCAGCATGTCATCGATATAGTCCGCACCAAGAATGTCGCCAGAAGGCAGTGCCGGCCATACGGTGTTCAATGCATAGACCGTCAACACCAGCGATACGGCTGCCGCGACCAGCAATAAGCCAGCAACACCGTTCGTCAACCATCGCGCCGGGCGAGCCTGACTGCAAACCGAACCTTGCATAAATACTCCGTGTTAACCGGCTTAGTTTGGGTCAGACCACAGGGAATGACAACGCCAATGACACCGCATCCCGACTGACCGTCGCCACCCCATGCGGATGGTGGTTGAAATAGCACGTAAGCCACCCCTTACGTATCGATGACTGCTACAATCGCCACCCCGCAGAAGGTGGTGCGCGTGAATCAACTTAACCCCCAACAACAAGAAGCCGTGCGCTGGACGGGCAGCCCGCTGCTGGTATTGGCCGGCGCGGGTTCCGGCAAGACCGGCGTGATCACGCGCAAGATTGCCCGCCTCGTACAGCATCAGGATATCCCGCCCGAACGCATTACTGCGGTCACCTTTACCAATAAAGCCGCCCGCGAAATGCGTGATCGTGTCGGCAAGCTGCTCGATGCCGATACCGCCGCCAAACTGACCGTAGGCACCTTTCACCATTTGGGGCTGACGATGATTCGCACACACCACGCCGCACTGGGCTTGCGTCGGCAGGTGTCGATTCTCGATGATCAGGATGCCAGTGCCATTATCGCCGACTTGATGAGCGCCGATGGCCGCAGCGACAAAGAACTCATCGCACTGGTACAGAGCACCATTCACCGCTGGAAAAACGAACTCATCACACCCGAACTCGCCTCGGCACAAGCGGTCAGCGCAGGCGAAAAAAGCATTGCCGACATTTATTACCGCTACCGCGAGGCATTACGCGCCTACAGTGCGGTGGATTTTGATGATTTGATTGGCCTGCCCGTGCAACTGCTCACCGATGACCGCAGCGTTCGCGACGCGTGGCAAAACCGCATTCATTACTTGTTGGTCGATGAATATCAAGACACCAACAATGCCCAGTACGAATTGGTACGACTGATCGCCAGCCCGCGTGGCGCGCTCACCGTGGTGGGTGACGATGATCAGTCGATTTATGGCTGGCGCGGCGCACGACCTGAAAATCTGGACCGCTTGAAAGAGGACTTCCCCAATCTCAAAGTCATCAAGCTCGAGCAAAATTACCGCTCCACCGGCCGCATCCTGAATGCCGCCAATCAATTGATTGCCAACAACCCGCACACGGTCGAGAAAAAACTCTGGAGCGCACACGGTCCCGGACATGCCTTGCGCGTGGTGCAAGTCAGCTCCGAAGAAATGGAAGCCGTGCGTGTCAGTCGCGAAATTCATCAGCGCGTGAATGAAAGCAATGCCAGCTGGCGCGACTTTGCCATTCTCTACCGCGGCAATCATCAAGCCCGCGCGATGGAAGTCAAGCTGCAAGAATTGAATATCCCGTACCAAGTCACCGGCGGCACCTCGTTTTTCAGTCGTGCCGAAGTCAAAGACATCATGGGCTATTTGCGTTTGTTGATGAATCCATCGGATGACAGCGCCTTCTTGCGCATTGCCAATGTGCCACGCCGCAAAATCGGCACCGCGACCATGCAATTGCTCGGCGAACATGCGCAACGCCGTCACATCAGTTTATTGGCCGCAGCCGAAGAGTTCGGGTTTGTGCAACAGCTCGGTGACGCGCAGGCGCGTGTGGTGCAACAATTTACCGGCTGGATTGCGCAACTCTCGCGTCGCGTTGCCACGGAGGACAATCCGTTACCGGTGTTACGCGAAATGCTCGATGACATGGGCTACGACCAATGGTTGCGTCAAAACAGCTCCAGCGGGGGTGTTGCTGAAAAGCGCATGGAGAATGTTTATTTCCTATTGCAATGCATTGAGCGCAGCCTGCAAGAACCCGATTGCCCTGACTTTGAAACCGCCGTAGGCAAACTCATTTTGCGCGACATGCTCGACCGCCAGGAAGAAGAGAGCAACGGCAATCAAGTGCAACTGATGACATTGCACTCGGCCAAAGGCCTGGAGTTTCCGCATGTCTACATCATCGGCATGGAAGAAAACATGCTGCCGCACCGCACCAGCATTGAAGAAAACACCATCGAAGAAGAGCGCCGGCTTGCGTATGTCGGCATTACCCGGGCACGCGAAACGCTCACCTTCACGCTGGCCAAAAAACGTCAAAGTTTTGGCGAAACACTGACCTGCCTGCCCAGTCGTTTTTTAAACGAATTGCCACAAGAAGATCTCGAACGCGTCGGCTTTGGCGATGACACGCCGGAAGAACGCCGCGAGCGCGGCCTGCAGAACATGGCTCGCCTGAAGGCCATGTTCAGTGAGTAACGCATCGAATCACCAATAAAAAAGCCGCTCAGTGAGCGGCTTTTTTATATCGGCAACCCCATTACTTGCTGCCGGCCACCATGTATTCCACAGCAGCCTTGATCTCGTCATCCGAACAGCTGGCACAGGTGCCGCGCGCGGGCATGCCACGAATGCCGTCCAATGCGTGGGTATTCAGGGTATCCATGCCTTGTTTGATGCGAGCGGCCCAAGCGGCTTTATCGCCCAACTTCGGCGCGCCGGCAGCCCCGGTGCTATGACAGGCCATGCACGAGGCGTTATAAACCGCCTCGCCCGAGCGCGGGCCACTGGCCGCCGCTGCGGTGGCGGCACAGGCCTCACCCTGCATACACACGGTGCCCACCGGCTTGATACGCTCGGCAATCGCATCTTTTTCTGCCTGATTCACGGCCAATGCCTGAATGCTCATTAATAAGGCAACAGCGGAAACCATCGCCACGATGACTTGCTTCAAATGGGTCATGCCAACTCTCCACGCGGGACTGAAAACGGCTGGCATTATAGCCACAAAGCCCGCGGGGTGACAGAGAGGCCCAACCACTCCGCCCACAGGCATGGACGCATCATGGCCCGAGGGCTATTATGCGCATCCTGTTATGCGCCCACGGCTCATGGGTGAACACGGATAAAGCCGAAGCACTGCTTCGGCCCGCGTGAACGCCATGAGCCTACCGGCGAGTGGCCGGACCCGAAAGACGAAGTCTTGAGGGGAGCGCGGCAGGCAGGAGGCCTGCGGGGTGGAGTAAACGACCGCCTCATTAGAATTGAAAAGTTTTGCGCCCGTAGCTCAGCTGGATAGAGCGCTGCCCTCCGGAGGCAGAGGTCTGGGGTTCGAATCCCTTCGGGCGCACCATTTTTAACTAATTAAATCAATTAGTTAGGTAGTTAAACGGCCAGCAGCAATGCTGGCCGTTTTGCTTGGTGCAACCTCGGTGCAACCTTTTGTTGTTTGTTTTTTATACGGCAAAATGATTTTCACTTTCTTCTGTCTATTCGCAAAAAGGCAATCATCCGCACCGCTACACCCATAGTCAGAAAGTAAAATGCTCAGCTAACGCGCATAAAAAAGCCGGTCAAAACACTCGTTTTGACCGGCTTGGATAGGGGTGCAGCTACTCTGCTGTGGCTAAACCGCCTTGGTTGACTATCGCGTTCTGACGCTCGGTGGCCTTCTTCAACACTTCGCTGTAAATGTGCTTTTTGCTGGCTGAAGAGGCACTACGGATAAAGTCAGAAAAAGGGGTCGATGCAAGAGCCTTGGGCTTGGAAAACATTTTCATGGCTATTACTCCTTAACCGAGTCGAGCATACGCTCAAGGTCGAGGCGACTATAGGCCTCAGGAATATGGTTGTCAATCTGGTCAACCCCTACCCGCCCCCAACGGTGCGAGTTATCGTTGTTTTTCATTAACAAGTCTACATGTACGTCTTTTCCGTACTTACGTTTTAACCGATTAACCGTTTCCCTAGCTGCAAAATACTGTTCAATGAAGTGCTCTTTTTTGATACGCCGCCCTTCGGCTCGCTCCCGCGCCTGAACAAAAGCCCACGCCTGAAGCGGCTCTTGATAAACATACAATATGTTCACGAACCGGCCTTTCGATAGCGAACGGTTAATATTTTCTTTTGCTTTCGCGTAATTTGACAATGTTCCATCTAGTAGAAAGCTCTGACTCTGGGATAACGCCAAGTCATGTATTTTCTCAACCAAAATAGAAACGCCACCTTGAAATAACCATGCATTCCTGCCCGTGTAATCAGGGAATCGTTCACGCAACTCATCAGGATCAATGCGAATAATCGGAGGACCATCCAACCTTTCTAGCAACTCTATCGATGCCTCTGTTTTCCCTGCACCGGGAGATCCTGCCATAAATACTGACACAGGATTTTCTTCGGGTGGAAATTTCTCAGGATCAGCAAGCTCTTTTGCGATCTGCCGCCTATGACTTTTAGCGTACCTGACAGCCTCCTTTTGAATTTCTTCTTCTTGCTCAGTCATTGGCATTACCCCACCAGCGCTGGCCTTCAGGAACAACGCCCTGAAAAAATGCAGGCTCTCTAAATGACGCTCCATTCCCAATCAAAGAACCTTTTTCAGCCGAAAGAGCACTAGCTTCTTCCGTTGTTATCAATCCGATATGAAACATTTGCTCAAAAGCTTCTTTGAATTTAACTCGATACTGATTTGTATATGCGCTCATCCTATGCACACCAGTATTCTCATAAGCATCCAGAATTGCAGAAAAATCAGAAACTCTCTTGCGCAGGTTCCATAACGCCGCATGGTATTCTTTGGCCTCATTATTCTCAAACGTTGCCAACCCACCCTGTCCACTCTCAACTCTTCTGCTGTGTGCTGCCAAATACTCTTTTAACGCCCGATTTCCTGCTCCTTGAAGAGAAACATGGTGGCTCAGCCTCATGTCTATTTCACTCGATACGGCCTCAATTGCCCTTACCAAATCAGCCTTAATGGCCTCTGATTCGAAATGTTCTAATTGCGCGCGCATGGCCTTGTTTGCATCACTCATTTCTTTTGCTTGAATTCGTATTGAAACAACCAATGCCATTAGCGCCATAAAAGCAACAATGGGGTTTATAACGCCGCCAAGATAATCTCCAAATTGTCCCCATATTTCTTGATCTGATGACAAGCGCCCATCACTGAATACAAAACAATAGATAAAAATCGCGATGAAAAATGCTGCCAATACCACCAACAAAGCCACCTGCAAAACATTGCTTAGCTGACGGTAATCAAAATTTTCTTTATCCGCCACCTCTAAGCTCCTTTCTTTTTCCGTGCTTTCTTAGGCTTATCAGAAGGTAACAAGCTGGTGTACTTCTGATAAAGCTCGAACAGGAAAGCGACGCGCTCGGCCTCGGTGGCGAAGCTCTTTTTACCGTAGGCGGCATCAACGGCTTTATCGAGCGCTTGATGTGCTTTCAGTAGCACAGGTGGCATAGTAAGCGGGTCGTACAAATCAGCCAGTGAGGAGTCCGGAAATTGGGCGCGGGCATCGAGCAGGACTTGGGCGGCGGCTTCAATGGCCTGCTTTTGCTTGTCAGTCGGGCTTTCGGGCCAGGGGAAGTTGTTGTAGACAATGCCGGCGGAATAGCGATAACGACTTTCCAGTCGGCCGCAGACTGTGCGCGTCCAGGCGTTGTGCATCAGGGATTGCAGGATGCCGAAATGATAAAGACTGGCATCTGGCGCGATCTTGACCAGATTGCTGCATAGTGTTTCTGGTGATTCAAATCCAAAGGGTATGTATAGCCTTCGTTCTGAAGACACTTCCGGAATAATCAGGTAATTTCCCGTCGGCATATTTTCTACATGAAACCGGGTTGGCGTGCTGGCCAGCTTTTTCGTGGGTGCGCTTTTGCTTGCCAAACGCAAGGCCTTAACGGCTTCGACACGTTTCATGGCTTCCGGCATTGTTTTCAATACTGCGGGGGAGCACTCTCCTAACCAGAGGCAGTGACGGTGATAACCGTTCAGGAATTCATCGGCACCCAGCCAGCGACGGAAATACGGCGCAGCTTGCGGCTCTTTTTCCAGGAATTCGGTTTTTTCGTCTTCGGTAAACAGGTAATTACCACCATCAATCGGTTTGTTGCCAATGCCGATTGCAGGTGCCGGGCAAATGGGCGCGCTTCGGTTAGCCAATACCGTATCCGGCGCATCCACCAAATATGGGCTGATGTTTTTAACTTCAATCCGGTGAGGTTCGCCTTTGATATCTTCATACTCAAACAGTGTCTTGGGTTTGATGTCGTCCATCGCAAAACCCACGATAACGCAGTGCACGGCGGCCTTGCCGCGCGCCTCGCTGTTCCATTGGAAAGTGCGGTGGGCAAAGAACAGTTTCACGCCCTGGGCCAGCATCCAACTCCACAACACACCCACCTGCTCGCCTTGGGTGATGGAATTGGTGGAAACAAACGCACAGCGGATATCGGTGCCTTGCATCATGCGGGCGGCTTTTACATACCAGGCGGCGACAAAATCGAGCAGGCCGGCATTCTTGATGTCACCAAACACCTGCGCCACATCGGCGCGTTGTGTATCGTCCATGAACTTGGCGCCGACAAACGGCGGATTCCCCATAATGTAACTCAGCCGATCAGCCGGTATCACTGCATTCCAATCCAATCTCAAGGCATTGCCACAAACGATATTGGCGCTGGATTTGAGCGGTATGCGCGCAAAGTACAGGCCGAACTCTTCAGACACTTGCTGGTTCATCTGGTGATCCATTAACCAGAGTGCGACTTGGGCAATTTGCGCGGGAAACTCTTCAATCTCGATGCCGTAGAACTGATCCACATCCAGGTTAATCAAGCTGTGCACATCAAAACTTTGCTGGCCGCTGGTGTTGGAATGACGCAACACTTCCAGCTCCAATAAACGCAACTCGCGATAGGCGATGACCAAAAAATTACCGCAGCCGCAGGCCGGGTCAAAAAAGGTTAATGTGCGCAGCTTTTTGTGAAACTCGAACAGTTTCTTTTTGTTGGTTTTTATTTTTTCAAACTCTTCCCACAGCGCATCCAAAAATAACGGCTTGATGAGCTTTAAAATATTCTTTTCGCTGGTGTAATGCGCGCCCAAGTTACGGCGCGCTTGTTTGTCCATAATGCTTTGGAACAGCGAGCCAAAAATAGCGGGCGATATGCGTGACCAATCCAGCCCGCAACAATCGAGCAAACTCTGGCGCATGGTCGAATCAAACGACGCTGGCGGCAATGCCTCTTCAAACAATTTGCCGTTGATGTAGGGGAAAGCCCTTAACTGTTCATCGAGGTTTTTAAGGCGCTTGTCTTCGGGCTGATTCAACACATGAAACAAGGTGGACAGGTGATGCCCCAGATCGCTGCCGTCTTCATGGGTGCGGTCTTCGAGATATTCTTGCAATTGCTGGCGTTCAAAAATGCCGGTGTCTTCGGCAAAGAGGCAAAACAATAAACGCACCAGATACAGCTCCAGCGCGTGCCCCTCATAGCCGACCTCTTTCATCTGGTCGTGCAGCTTGCCCATGCGCTCGGCGGCTTTGATGTTGACGGGGTCTTGCTCGCGAATGGTGTGGGTTTGGTAGCCCGCAATAAACCCGAACAGGCGCACATGCTTGTGCAAATCCTTGAGTGCGAATTCGTGCTGGCTGCCGTCTTCAAGGTCATACACCCTGAAGCGGGCAAAATCGGAAACCACAATGTATTGCGGCAAATCACGCTCTTTTAAGCCGGGGAAGTAATCGAGCGCTTGTTTATGGGCGCGATCCAAGTCTTTGCCGCGTGACTTGTGTTCGATCAGTAACATGCCTTTCCAAAGCAGGTCGATGTAACCGTCACGGCCATCAATCTTTTTAACGCGCTCCTCAAAGCTTGCCACCCGACGGCGACTGATTCCAAACACTTCAAAAAAATCATTCCAGAAGGTTTTGGCCTCGGCATCCTCGGAGGCCTCATCGGCCCATTCACGAGAAAAAGCCAACGCACGGGTTTTGATTTCATTCCATGAAAGGGGCATGAGTAAGCCTTATGTCTTGTTATTTATGAGCGTGAGTATGCCAGCCAAGCCCTGCGACTGGAAACCCAAAAATAGCCGGTCAGCGCCGCTGCAGAGGCCGCTTGACTGCCGGCGCAACAACTCACTGCCCGCCGTGATTCCATGAACAATCGCTAAAGCGAGACCGGTTTTCATCATGCGTTCGTGGCAGGAATCCGGGGTTCGAATCCCTTCGGGCGCACCCAATAAAAAAGGCCACCGGACGGCGGCCTTTTTTATTGCCCGGTGTGGCGGGCGATTAACGCTTCTCGACCGTTAACGCGACCGCTGTGGTGGCTTGGAATACCACCTCTTTGCCGATCATGTCTTTCTTCAGCACCACATCCTGGCGCACCGGAAACACTTGCAGATCACCGGTGGGGAACTGCAATGTGGCGGTGTGATTCTCCAGATCCAGCTCTTTGACCACGGCCGTCATTTCAACGGTACCGCCCATCACGACTGCAGGCTTGTTACCCTCGGGCGCACGACCGGCCAGCATGGCGATGCCATCGCTATCCGGGGTACCTTTGGCTTTCATGAATACCACCAACTGCTCCATGTATTCGACATTCACCTGATCGCCTTTTTTAACTTGATCAAAATTAATGGCTTCTGGACCAACAGTCAGCGTCTTTTTATTGCCCTTGTCATCTTCGAGCGTCACTTTGCGCGTTTTGTAGTCAATCGATTTGACCGTTGCGGTAATGCGCATGACGCGGGTTGCCACACCGCCGGCAACACCGTCTGCATACACTGCTGACTCATCGGCTTTGCCGGAGAGTTGATCATTGGCATCCGATGCACACGCGGTCATTAATACCGCAGCACATGCAATACCGGCTATGCGTACATACGTTGACTTCATAATAATGCTCCTTTTATAGGCTGGGTTGGGTATAACGAATTTCATAAACTGCGTCATTGCTGTTTACGGGGGTTAAAAAAATCAAATATTTGGCTCCCGGCTGCCCCAGGTTCATTTCCGACAGATTGTATTGAACGTCCAGTTTAAGGTATTGGGTTTCTCCGGGCCTTGCTGTGAAATCAAGATGGATGTCACGCGGCTCCCAACGGGCATCGCGCGTTAATCCCGTGACCCTGAAATGGTGTTTGCCAGGTGTTACCGTCACCATCAGACGCGTCTCGTATTTCAAGAAGCCGATGCTTTTATCGTCCATAAAAATCTCGGGGTACGAAAATCGCAGTGGCTGCAAGCCCGGATTATCGGCCTTCAAGCGATACAGATAGATGACGCTGGTGTTGGCATCCGGGGGCGAAACCGGCTCGAAATAAGGTGTTGAGCATGCCCCAAGGCTCAGCAATGACGCCAACACCACCATGCGTATCCACGCATTGCACTTCACATAACGCATCCGTGGCATATGGCATCCCTGTCGACTGATTGCAAGATCACGCTGTGCGCGATGCAGTACAAACCCTGCATTTCATTCTGTTTAAAAAATGACGCCCGGTCAATGCGATTGACCGGGCGTATCAACTAATAAGCACTCAGATAAGTACGCTGGCTTGGCCTGCGCTTACTTGGTAACCATAAATTTCTTGGCAAACCGTTCACCCTGATCTACCCAAAGATCAAGCGTTGGCTTGATTTCATCCAGCGTGACTTGAACTTTGTCGTTCTTGACGGTGTTTTTGCTAATCGCTTTACGCACCACACGACCCAATACTTCATTGGTATTGGCATCGGTCAGCTCGACTTCCAGATACACGTCAATATTACGATCGCGCTCACCGGCGGCCGCCATCGTGCCGGCCACAATCAATGCCACCGGAATCACTTCGTAAGCCTTAAAGTCTTCTGCGCTGGTTCTAACACCAGTAATCGCCGCACGCATGCGAATCGTATTAGGCTGAATAGAGTTCACGAGATCAACTTCAGTGCTCAATCGTTGGCGAAGCTCGGTATCCAGATAACTCACGGCTTCTTCGGCGGTGGCTACATCCACCTGAACGGTCGCAACCGGCTTGGGATAAATAACAATCGGGTCAATCAGCAAGTTCGTGTATTGGCCCTTTTTAAAGTCTGGCGAAACCCAACGCATAACGGGCGTACCATCTTCTGCTTTGGTTTCTTTTAACTGCGAATAATCACCCAGAAATCCGGAATACTGTTTTACATCAGCAACCTTGCTAGCACAGGCCGCCAACAATACCGCTGCCAAAACAATGCCGGCACGCGCAAGGCGACGAGAATTTAATAATGACATACGAACTCCTGATAGGGTGTGGCTCATGGGGTTATTTCAGTATACGCCGGACAAAATGCTCGTCTACTACTATTTGACGCTTGCGCATTCATATAAACGTCACATTTAAGTACTGGCGACATTCATGGGCTCTGCACATACCGGCACCAATAAAAAAGGCGGCTTTCGCCGCCTTTTTTATTGGTGCCGGTATTAGTCACCCGATACTTTGGTGCAGGACTCTGCCCACAAGCCCAAAATGCTCTTGGTGTGGTAATCCACGCTAGAGATTTTGCTGATGCCGCCGTTCTTGGCAGCCGTCGCTGCACTGGCGTCACCCGTACCGATCCAGCCCAAAATACTGGTGGCGCAAGCCGAACCCGTTTTTTTGCCCACGGTGTTTGACGTCGATGATTCTGAACCCGATACGTCAGAATACAAATAGCCTGATACCGGTGCACGACCCATCGCGCAGCCGGTCATCAACAACACCAGGCCGGCAGACAGCATGATTTTTGTTTTTTTCATTATGTCTCTCTCCATAGAAAATAAATTAAATCACTCGCAATACACACGTGTATCGCACCGACATAAATACAGGAACTATGGACTTAATACAATCAGCCGCCACAGACCCCTTATAAGCCTTTGATTTGAAAACCTTTAAAGAATTGCGTCCAGGGACAAAGGGCCTGCCCGCTGACCGCTCAAGGTCACGCATTGGAATACCGGCGGCACAGCCAGCATCCGGTCGCTTAACAACACGCAGGCAACGGGTCGCTCGGGCAACGCGCTGCTCAACCAGGCCTGCACGGCAGCCGATGGCGGTTCACCCGCCTCATACCGGTACTGCAGGCGGCCATCGCGCGCTGTAAAACCAAAACCCTCGAGGCTAACCGCAAGGCCTTTGCCGACGGCTTTGATATACGCTTCTTTTAATGTCCAGATATCGAAGAAACGCTGCCGATAATCCGCCGCCGAGGCTTCCGCTAACCATGCTTGTTCGTGACTGGAAAAATACCGTTTCGCCAGTCGTTCAATCGCATTGCTGCGTGCGGCGTATTCAATATCAACGCCCACTTCACCCACCTGGCTGACCGCCAATGCCAGCCAGCCATGGCTGTGACTAAGATTGAATTGCCAGTCGCTGGCCGGCGCACGAAGGCGCGGCTTGTCCCAAGCGTTTTTATCGAGCTCAATGCATTCGGGATCGCAACGATGCAAGGCAGCCAGAACACCCCGCAACACCATGCGGGCTGCCAAAAACGCGTGCGCAGGCTCGTCGTGTGCGAATCGCGAAAGGCGTTGCTGCTCGTCGGATGACAGCCAATGCCCGTATTGGGCGTGCAGCGTACTGACATCCACCGTTGTGATATCGCAAACCAAGACTGCCATGGCCGGCGGCACGGCAAAAAGTGCGTCAAAGGGATTGGGCGTTGTCATCGCGCCACCCTAACCGGTTTACCGTCAATCGCCAACTGCTTATGATGATGCATTGGAAGGAGCTTTTATGCCGATCGTGGCCACCCGCAATGCCCTCAGCCAAACGTTTCACCAACGCTGCTTCTATTTATTTATAGCGCTGGTCACCATGCTGTTATTCCTCCCGGTATTCGAGCAGCTGCCCTTGGGGCAACTGCTGATATCCATCCTGAATATTTTTATTCTGCTGGCGGCTGTTTCCGCATTCGGGCACACCGTGACATCGTTCATTGCGGCACTGTGCCTGGCAGGCCCATCGCTGTGCTTGCAAATTATGTACATGCTGGAGCCGCGCGATATTATTCTGGTGTGGGCGCGCGCCTGCAATGCCGGCTTTTACGGCATTACCATTGCCTACCTGATGCACTATGTACTGCGCCGCGATGTGATGACGACTGACAAACTGTACGGTGCGGCTTCGGCATTTTTGCTCTTGGGCATTTTATGGGCGCTCTTTTATTTGATGCTGCTGCATCACAACCCGGGAGCGATCAGCTCACCCGATGGCACAAAACCCAGCGCGCTCGACATGATCTACTTCAGTTTCACCACCTTGACCACAACCGGCTTCGGTGATTTTTTGCCGCACACCTCGGCCGCCCGCATCATAACGGTGCTGGAACAGATTACCGGCACACTGTTTTTAGCGATATTGATTGCACGGCTGGCCGGCATGTACCCAACCGAAATACGCCCGCACCGACAGACAGCCTCGCCAGCACAGCTCATGGACCGCATTGACGACGCCTAGGCGGGATTGCCTCTCTGCAAGCGGCGCGTTATTGTGCGCGCCTCGTTCAACCCACACGGAAGCTCATCATGTTCAAGGTCAATAACTACTTCGACGGCAATGTAACCTCCATTGCGTTCAAGGGTGAAAAACTGCCGGCCACGGTAGGCGTGATGGCGCCGGGCGAATACGAATTCGGCACCAGCCAGAAAGAAGTGATGACCGTGATCAGCGGTGCACTCACCGTGCAATTGCCGGCTACGGCCACATGGCAAACCTTTGGCGCAGGCGATTCCTTTACGGTGGCCGCGAATACCAAGTTTCAGTTAAAAGTGGCGCACGATACCGCCTATCTCTGCACCTACGAATAATGCCGATCTGGGTCGATGCCGATGCACTGCCCATCCCCATGCGCGACATGCTGTTTCGCGCGGCAGCACGCACCGGCATTGAACTGATTCTGGTGGCCAACCGGCCACTGCCTCGCCCGTCGCTACCCAACATCCGGGCCATTCAAGTGCCCTCCGGCTTTGACGTGGCCGATAACTATATTGCCGCCGAAGCGGGGCCTGGCGATCTGGTGATCACGCAAGACATTCCACTGGCCGCCGAGGTTATCGAAAAAGGGGCTGCGGCCATCAGTCCGCGCGGCGAGCTGTTCAATCCGGAAAATATCCGCGCCCGGCTCAATATCCGTGATTTCATGGACACCATGCGCTCGTCGGCCATGGCACCCAGCGGCGGCCCGCCACCGCTGGGCACACGCGAAAAACAAGCCTTCGCCAACGCGCTCGACTGCTGGCTGGCCGCTAACAAACCTTAAAAAAATCCACTATTTAACAAAAAAAGGCATTTCTGTTACTGTGCGCGGGTTAACCCGCATAACGCGCAATCGCGCAAGGAGCCCTACCCATGAAACGCCTAGTCTCAGCCATTGCTTTACTCGCTGCCGCCGGCCTTGCCAGCGCAGAGCATAACGAAGGGGTTTACATTCCTTTAGGCATCATGGGGTATGACTATGACGACAGCGTGCGTCACCTGGATACCAACTACATGCCGACCGTCGGCGTGGGTTACCGCTTCAATGACGGCTGGGCTGCTGAAGTCATGGCCGCCAAAGGCTCCACCGATCTCGACAGCTCACTGCTGAACCCGTTCAATCTGAGCGCGGATGTACTGCACTACCGTCTGGATGGCCTGTACTACTTTGGCTCCGGCGATTTGACCCCTTACGTTGTGGCCGGTATCGGCGAAACCCGCATCGACTACGACGTCTTCGGTGACAAGAACAACACGCTGATGGATGCCGGTATCGGCCTGCAGTATCAAGTCAGCGAAGGCCTGGCACTGCGCGGTGATGTGCGCGCGCTGCACAGCCTGGACAACGACTACACCGAGGCCGCCTTCAACCTGCTCGTGCAAATGAGCTTTGGTGATAGTTCAAAACCGGCTGCTGCTGCGGCTCCTGTCGCTGCTGCCTCGGTTGTCAACAATGACAACGACGGCGATGGCGTTGCAAACAGCATTGACCAGTGCCCGAGCACACCGGCCGGCAAAACCGTTGATAGCGTGGGCTGCGATTGCAATTACACGCTCAACCTGCACTTCGAGTTTGACTCGGCGGTATTAACGGCAGAAGACCGCGCCGAACTGGATCGTCTGGCTGCAGGCATTCAGCACCTGAACCACACCCGCGCTGAAGTCGCCGGTTACACCGACAGCAAAGGCAGCGAGGCGTACAACATGCAGTTGTCCGATCGCCGCGCGAATGCGGTCATGACGTACCTGGGCAGCAAAGGTATCGATACGGCCAACTTCCATGCCGTGGGTTATGGCGAAAGTAACCCCGTGGCCGATAACGCCACCGATGCGGGTCGCGCGCTGAACCGTCGCGTCGTGATCAGTCGCACCGACTGCGGCACAAAATAACGCCGCATTCAGTGAATAAAAAAGGCAGCCAATGGCTGCCTTTTTTATTGGTTCTAAACGCTTGTGCAATGACGCTCCTGACAATCAAACATCGCACTGATGGACTATTCACCTCGGCCGTACGCATGGCGAAAACTACCGCATCTTCGGACGGTTTGCCCGCCGCCGCCGTTTTCGGTACCGTAGCGGCCTTAAAACGCAAACCGCAGGACTCTGCCATGAACAAGCCCGAAATCGATTTCACTCTGGATGCCACCGGCCTCTACCGCGAAGACATTTTCACCGATGGCAAAGTCGGCACCCTGCGCCGCATGACACCGGTCACCGCCGACGGCAGCGACGACAGCTCACGCCCGCTGGTCTTTCAAGGCCAGGCGCAGGTGTACACCCCCAACGGCGCACTGCCCATCCACTTTGAGCTGGACGTGGCCACACTGGAAGAGGCCGTGGCTGGGTTCGGTGCTGCCGCCCAACAAGGCCTGGAAGACACCTTGAAAGAACTGCAGGAAATGCGCCGCCAGGCCGCCAGCCAAA
The DNA here is from genome assembly GCA_036568505.1 of Pseudomonadales bacterium. Classification (GTDB taxonomy): domain Bacteria; phylum Pseudomonadota; class Gammaproteobacteria; order Pseudomonadales; family M0112; genus M0112. Next base: position 65,220 of record DATCSK010000045.1, read on the forward strand.
TCGTGGTGCCCGGTGCCGGTGGCGCACCCGGTGTGGCACCCGGTGGCAAGATCCAACTGCGCTGAGTGCGCTGCATCAATAAAGCCCTGCCTTTATTGGCATTGCCCAGAAACGCTGCGGTATGCTGACCGGCATGACCGCAGCCTCCAACACCGCATCCGCCATCGCCCATGCCAAGCAACAGGCTGCCGCCGGTCAATGGCGCGAAGCCATCGACTCGCTCAGTGCCTATAACGGCGAACACCCCGATATCGCCATTGAACAGGCACTGATCGACCTGCGCCTGCAGGGTTATGAACAAAACATGTGGCCCGCCAGCAATAAACCTTGGCCGCCTTATACGAACGATGTCTTCGCGGGCGTTAACGGCATCCCTGACATTACTGCCGCGCAACTGAATGCCAAAGCACTCGCCGGCGGTGTGTTACACCATGGCGCACTGCTGGTGCGCGGCTTGGTGCCACCGGCACACGTTGCCCGCCTCACCGACGATATTGATAAAGCCCTTGAAGGCAAAACAGCGCGTGCCGCAGGCAACAAAACACCAACGCCGTGGTTTTCACCCTCGGCGTATTTGAATGAACATTACCAAGTCGGTGTTGGCCGCAAATTTATTGCCGACACCGGTGGCATCTGGGCCGCCGATTCGCCGCGCGGCATGGCGCATGTGATGGAGCTGTACCGCCAACTGGGCTTGCGCACGCTTCTGGAAGATTACTTGGGTGACACGCCCTGCGTGTCGGTGCGCAAATGGGTGTTGCGCCGTGTTGCACCGCTAGACGGCGAACCCGACTGGCATCAGGACGGCCGCTTTATGGGCACCGACGTACGCAGCATTAATTTATGGATTGCCTTAAGCGATTGCGGCGGCGACTCCGACACGCCCGGTATTGATTTGATCCCCAAGCGGCTGGATCACATCACGCCCACCGGCACCCACGGCGCACGCTTCGATTGGACCGTGGGCCCGGCACTGGTGCCGGAACGCTACCCCGATGCACCGGCCGTGCGCCCCGCATTCAAAGCCGGCGATGACCTGTTTTTCGATCACATGAACCTGCACCGCACCGCGTGGTCGCCGACCATGCGCCATAATCGTTACGCGATTGAGTGCTGGTTTTTTGCAGCCGGTTTAAGCCCGCTGCCGCAGATACCGATGTTGTTGTAATTTTGAATAGCCTTTTTCAGCGACGGCACCACAAGAAAAACTGCATCAACGACAGCTGCTGTTGAATTAATTGTTAAGGTCACTATGCTCAAACCTTCTAACAATCCAATATTGCAAACAGTAGCACTTTGTATTGTTTGCTTAGTTTTTACCTTCCCAAAACATATGGGATTTATCTTAGCCTTCGCTTTCGTTTTTCTAATTCCCTCAATGTTTAAAAGTGCCTACATTGTTTTTGTAAAGAAAAAAGGGCAAAAACAAAGAACAATTCAAACTGCACTGTGGGCTGTAACATGCACAGCAGTTATTGTTCATCACGCGTATCTTCATTATACGACTAGAGAGTTCGCTCAAGAAGTTGCGGTTAAAATACATTCATACAAAGACAAGAACGGTTCATATCCAAAAGATATAGAAACAATCGGATACACTTCAAAAGATTTAAAGCCATATTGGCTAGCTTACTTCCATAACGACAATGATCCACATTTATTCTATGCTGCTACTTGGATAGTTTATGATGCATATACATATGACTTCACTAAGGGCATATGGGCGCTCCAAGCTAGTTAATGTTTACGCAACCTTAACAGGTAAAGGAAGCAACGCCACTTCGTGGCTGGACGCGCTAACGCGCGCTGCTGCTTGAGGCATTAAGTGCCATGAAGAAATTAGCTCCCGTTTTGTACGCATTGCCTATGCTTCTAATGAGTGCAGGGGGAGGTTATGCGGCCTCAATGTATTACCCTATTAAATGGGTTAGTG
>DATCSK010000046.1:0-9044 GCA_036568505.1 Pseudomonadales bacterium
GTGAATATGGCCGTTGGCGTCCATATGAAGAAAGCTTTCTGGCGAAAAGCTCAACACGGCCTTGTTGTCGGGCAGGCCCATGTAGGCGCTGTAGGGCGCGCTGTGGGCTTGGGCCAATGCCATGAACGCGCTGACCGGTGAGCCGCTGTAAGGGGCGGCAAAGTGCCGTGCCAGATTGACCTGATAGCAATCACCGGCCTGCAAATAGGCCTGCACGCGTGCAAAGGCTTGCCGATAGTGCGTTTGATCGGTGCTGCCGGTGAATGTGCTGCGCAACTGAAACGGTGCAGCGCCCGTTTGTGAAACGGCGTGTGTCAGCCATTGTTGAATCGCCGTTGCGCGTTCGGCGGTATCAGCCACCAAATACCATTGATGGTCGCGGCGATGATGCAACAAGGCCCAGCGGTAATCGCCCATCCACAGATCCGGCACGGCCGGACCGTGGGCGGGGGCGGTGATCTGCAAAGTGTTGTGCAGGCTCTCGTAGCCGCAAAAACCGGCCAAGCCGCCGGTAAACGGCAGTGATTGCGGCGCGCGGCTGTGGGCCTGCTGCCAGTCATCGAGGACGGCGAATGCATGGCTGTCGGCGGGCAGGGTTTGGGTTTGCTCGGCTTCCATCACGCTGAGCGTGTTGCCCTGCTGGCACAGGGTGCGCACGGGGTCGGCCATCAGAATGTCCCAGTCACCGCTGTGGTGGCCACTGAGCAACGCCAGCGGAAAGCGACGAGCGGCCAGTGCCGGCAGCAATTTCAGCGCGGGGCAGTCGATCGATAGCGTTTCAATGACGGGCGAGGGCATGATCGGCAGGCCGTTGGACGGGGCTGCATTCTAGCGCTCATAGGGGGCGCGCGGCCAGTTACTGTGCGGTTTTCAGCACAGAGTCAAGTCCCGGTATTCATTGACATTACCGGCCCTGACAATTATCGTTACGGCCGCTTTATGGGGGCGTTTTGTGGCTTGATTTCCCGCGCAAAACGGCCAGATGGGCGGTATGCATACAGCCCCTGACCAAATGCTCAACACCTGCAATAAGGGTACCTATTTCATGGCTAAACAATCTGTGGTCGTCCCAACGCTTGATAATCCGTTTGACGATACCCCTGATGTCGAATTCTCCGTTCCCGGTCAAATAGCCTACGAGCCGGGCTTGTACGAAACCACGCTGCGCGCAGGCCATGAGCTGATGCAACGGCCGTTCAAGGCCTCGGGCGTGGTCAACACCCAAAAGCAGCATTTAAAGAAGCGCATGACCGTCTGGGAGCGCATCCGGGTGTTAACCGACGAAGAGCCCACTATTTTGTTCCAGAACTGGGGCAAGAATTTAGACGGTGCCTCGCTGGTGACCGCGATTGTCAAAATCAACGGCCGCGACGTTGCCCTGTACGGCCATGACTTCACCGTGCGTGCCGGTTCCATGGATGCCACCAACGGCAAAAAACTCGCACGCCTGTTCGAGTTGGCCGCCAAGCGCAAGATTCCATTAATCGGCATGAACGACTCGGCCGGTGCTTACGTGCCAGCCGGTGTTGGCGGTCTGGACGGTTACGCGGAAGCCTTCACCGCACTGCGCAAAATCAGCGGCGTGGTACCGAGCTTGATGTGCATGTTCGGCTTTAACGCCGGTGGCGGTTCGTACCTGCCGCGTCAGGGCAGCTTTGTGATTCAGCCGAACGAGACCTTCTTCGGTTTGACCGGTGCCGGTGTGGTGAAATCGGTATTGGGTGAAGACGTGACACCCGATGAGTTGGGTGGCCCGGGCGTGCACAGTCAGTCGGGTGTGACCGACTTTGTGGTCGAAGACGAAGTGGCCGCACTCAAATTGGTCAAAGAACTGCTGAATTACCTGCCAGACAACAACAGTGAAATGGCACCGTTCCAGAAAACCTCGGACCCGATCGATCGTAAAACCTGGGATATCGACATCCTGCTCAAGAAAGCCTTTAACTCACCAACCGGTTTTAACACGCCGCTGGACGTGAGTATTGTGATTCAGCAGTTGTGCGATCACGGCGACTTCTTTGAAGTGCAGCCGCAGCGTGCGCGCAACACCATTTGTGCGCTGGGTCGCATGGGCGGCAACGTGATTGGTTTTGTGGCCAACAACAGTGCGGTGGCGTCCGGTCAAATTGATATTGAAGCCTCGTACAAGAACGCACGCTTTATCCGCTTCTGTAATTTGTACAACATTCCCATGGTCTTCCTTGAAGACACCACCGGCTTCTTGCCGGGGCGTGAGCAAGAGGCGGGCGGTATTGTGCAGGCCGGTCGTGCCATGCTCGATGCCATCATTGATTTGCGCACACCGCGCTTCCTGGTGTTGTTGCGTAACGCCTTCGGCGGTGCGTATGCGTCCTACAACAACTACCCGACCGGTGCTGACTTTGTGATTGCACTGCCCACCACGCGCGCAGCAGTGATGGGGCCGGCCGGTGTCGAGTTCGTTTACAAAAATGAAATTCGTGCGATTCGCTCTGAAGCGAAGCAGCGTTTGGCTGCAGCCGTGGCGGCTAACACCAAAGCCGGCATGAAAGAAGCCGAGGCCAAAAAAGCCGCGCAAGTTGAAGTGACCGTATGGCAAAAACAACAAGAACTGGTGTGGACGCAGCGTTACGAAAAAGAGCTGATGAATCCGAACGAAGCCTTGAGCCTGGGTTCTATTTCGCAAATCGTAATGCCATCGGATCTTCGCAAGGTGATTGGCGAGAACATGGAATTCCACCTGCGCCACTACAAGCCGGAACCGTTGAATGCCGTTCAGCGCGAATTCCACTGATTCCTATTTGACGACTACTTGATAAGGCAGACAGATATCATGGCCGTAGCCAGCAATGACCTCTACCTGAATAACCCCTTGATTCACCGCGATCGCCGTTTGGTATCCGCAGCGTCTGAATGGGTCAAGCGCTTTTCATGCGAGAACATGAAGCCGTTAATCATTTGCCGTGGCCCGATTCGTAAAGAAGCCATGGACGTGTTCGATGAAATGGGCATTCACGGTTACGGCATTTTGCTGTCCGAGAAAGATTCCATCACCTACACCAACGCCTTGGCGCCTGAACTGCGCAAGTTGACCGATCCGAGCCGCGTGCATCGCGTGCCCGATTACACCGGCGCTAACAAAGAAGAGCGTCATCAGCGTATCAATCAAATTGTGCAAATTGCACACGACAACGGTTACAACAGCATTTTTGCCGGCTACGGTTTTATGTCGGAAGACGCTGAAATGGTGCAAGCCATGGAAGATGCCGGTCTGATCTTTATCGGCCCCGGTTCATTTACCCAGCGTTCAGCCGGCTTGAAAGACGAAGCCAAGCGTACGGCTCTTGCAGTCGGTGTATCGGTTACGCCGGGTGTGAACAATGCCACGGCACTGGCAGTGATTGCCAAATACAAGAATGCCGCTGGCATGGAGAAGTGCGCCAAGGAGCTCAAGCTGAAAGTGAACTTCGACAAGTGCGAGACACTCGAAGACAAGGCCGAAGCCTTGTTGGCAGCCTCCTACAAAGCGCGCGTGGATGTCATCACGGTAGACGATGTAGGCGAAGCACTGAAAGAAGAAGCCGAGCGCGTGTTTGCCGAGAACCCGAACAACCGCTTCCGCTTGAAAGCCATTTCCGGTGGTGGCGGTAAAGGCCAGCGTATTTTGAATGCGCCATCCACTTACAAAGGCAGCAAGGCCGAGCAAATCAAACAAGCCGCGGCTAAAACTCCGGCACTGGTGCGTGAAGTGCTGGCGGAAGTGAAGTGCAACGGCGTGGGCGATAACAAAAACGTTTTGCTCGAAATGAATATCGAAACCACCCGTCACCAGGAAATTCAGGTGGTGGGCAATGGCGAGTGGTGCATCACCATGGGCGGCCGTGATTGCTCATTGCAGATGCACGAGCAAAAATTGCTGGAAGTGTCCGTGGTGCATGAAGAACTGGTCGAAGCACATGCCGAGGCCGCAGCTGCAGGTCGCAAGGCCGAAGCCGACCAGCTCAAGCGCGACATTATTATCCTGGAGAAAATGGAAGCCGAAGGTGTGCGCTTCGGTGAAGCCGTGAAACTGAACTCGGTGGCCACCTTCGAATGCATCGTGGATGGCGAGCGTCATTACTTCATGGAAATGAACACCCGTATTCAGGTGGAGCACCGCGTCACCGAGTTGTGCTATTCCCTGAAATTCACCAACCCGGATGATGAAAACGATTGTTTCATCACCGATTCGCTGGTTGAGGTAATGGTGCTGATTGCCACGCACGGCAAGAACCTGCCCAAACCAACGCGTATTCCGCGTAAAACCTCGTCGGTTGAAGCGCGTTTGAATGCCACCAACCAGGCATTGCAGCCACACGCGGGCGGCATTATTGATTATTGGTCAGACCCGATCGCCGAAGAAATTCGCGACGATCAGGGCATCAGCATGCACAACCCGGATACCGGCGTGTTCATGAAGTATCACTTGGCCGGTGCCTACGACAGCAACATCGCGTTGTTGTTAACGCACGGCAAGAACCGTCGCGAATCGTACGAGCGTACTTCCGAGATTTTGCGCACCACCAAGCTGACCGGTAAAAACCTGTGCACCAACCTTGAGTTTCACTACGGTTTGGTGAACTGGTTCTTGGGTCAAAACGTGAATGCACGCCCGACCACGCGCTTTATCGTGCCGTACCTGACGGCAGTCGGTTTATTGAAAGAGCAGGCCAACAACGTGGATTTGGCCTATGCCTATAAAAACATTCGCAATGCCTGGTTAGAGCGTTCGAAAGACGCCGACTACCGCAAGCACATGGAAGCGGTGATCCACATGAAGAGCAGCTTGCTCGAGCGGCCTTTGCTGCGCATGTTGGCGGACCCGCACATTCTGGCCGGTTGGTTGAGCCTGCATCAAAAGCAGTTCTCGATTACCAAGAAAGGCATCGAGTGGCAGGAAAACCCGATTCGCATTCTGGCGGACATGTACCACTTCCTGAACATGGATTATCGCGAAGGCCAACCGGCTGCCTTGATGATCTGGGATCACGATCACAAGCTGTTGTCTGACGCGTTGGCATTCTACGACACGCTGGAAGCGCGCTTGGGCACAACCGGCTGGGCCGATATTAATGCCGCCATCGCCTCTGAAAAAGCGCCCAAAGGCATTAAAGCCACCGAGTGGGGCAAAGTGCAGGCTGCGCATTTGGGCTATCAAGCCGGCATGCGTATTTTGTCGGTGCTGCCGCACATGGCCGATTCGGTTGGTTTCTTTGATTTGAAAGTCAACCCGGATTTGAGCATTACGATTCCGGATGCCTTGAGCGACAAAGCCGTACAAGAGCGCATCGCCAAAGTGTTGGTGCCGCCACCGGCTGCACGTGCTGATGAAATTGTCGCGCAGATGGGCGGCATGTTCTATGCGCGTGAAGCCCCGGGCATGGCGCCGTACCTTGAAGTGGGTAGCGAGTTCAAAAAAGGTGACCCGCTGTACATTGTTGAAGTGATGAAAATGTTCAACAAAGTGTATGCCGAGTTCGCCGGCACGGTCGATGAAGTGCTGACCAAAGACGCCGATGGCGTGATCATTACCAAAGGCCAGCCACTGTTTAAAGTCACCCCGGCTGAAAAAGTGGTGTTCGAGTCTGAGGACGATGCTAAAAAACGTCGTCGCGCTTACACCGATAAATTCATTGCGCGCATTTTGCCGGCGATTACCAAGTAAGGGGTGGGGCATGATTACAGCACTGGACCATATCGCGATCGCGGTACCGGACTTCGAAAAAGCCATCAAACGCTTCATGGAAGACTTCGGTCTTCCGTTCGAAGGCACCGAGGATGTCGAAGCCGCGAAAACCAGCACGGCATTCTTCCCCTTGCCGCCGACCAGTATCGAACTGGTGCACCCGTTACGCGGTGAAGGCCCGATTGCCAAATACCTGGAAAAGAAGCCGGGTGGTTTGCACCACATCTGCTTCCGCAGTGACAACATCATGGAAGATGTCGAGCGCCTGAAAGCAAAGGGTTACCAATTCCTGAGCGATGCGCCGCAGCCCGGTGCGCACGGCTCCATGGTGATTTTTATTCACCCCAAGAGCTGTGACGGCGTGCTGATCGAAATCAACCAGCCCGGTGATGACCATCACTGAGCGTTACCATCTACTGAATGAACGACTGAGCAGGTAATCCCCGATGTCCAGCAAGTACTCTGTGCCATCTCATACTGTCGCCGAATGGGAAGCGTTGACGACCAAGCAGCTCAAAGGGAAGGGCCCGGAGTCCCTGAACTGGGAAACCGCTGAAGGGATCACCATCAAACCGCTGTATACCGCAGCGGACATGCAAAACCTGCCGTTTGCCGACACCATGCCGGGCATGGAGCCGTTCGTGCGTGGCCCGCAGGCCACCATGTACGCCGGTCGCGCCTGGACCATTCGCCAGTACGCCGGTTTTTCCACCGCAGAAGAATCCAACGCGTTTTACCGCAAGGCTCTCGCTGCGGGCGGTCAGGGTGTGTCGGTCGCGTTCGACCTGGCGACCCACCGCGGTTACGACTCCGATCATCCGCGCGTATCGGGTGATGTGGGTAAAGCCGGTGTCGCGATCGATTCGATAGAAGACATGAAAATCCTGTTCGATGAAATCCCGCTGGATAAAGTGTCCGTGTCGATGACCATGAACGGAGCGGTACTGCCGGTACTGGCCGGTTACATCGTCGCCGCCGAAGAGCAAGGTGTATCGCAGGACCAGCTGTCCGGCACCATCCAGAACGACATTCTCAAAGAGTTCATGGTGCGTAACACCTACATTTACCCGCCCGAGCCGTCGATGCGCGTCATTGGCGACATCATTGCCTACTGCTCGGAGCACATGCCCAAGTTCAACACCATTTCCATTTCCGGCTACCACATCCAGGAAGCCGGTGCCGATGCGGCATTGGAGCTGGCCTACACGCTGGCCGATGGCAAGGAATACATCCGCACCGCGATCAAGGCCGGTCTCGATATCGATGACTTCGCCGGCCGCCTGTCGTTCTTCTTCGGCATTGGCATGAACTTCTACATGGAAGTGGCCAAGCTGCGCGCGGCTCGCCTGTTGTGGACGCGTATCGTCGATGAGTTTGCGCCGAAGAGTGACCGCTCGCGCATGCTGCGCACGCACTGCCAGACTTCTGGCTGGTCACTGACCGAGCAGGACCCGTACAACAACATCGTGCGTACCACCATTGAAGCCATGGCGGCCGTGTTCGGTGGCACCCAGTCATTGCACACCAACGCCTTTGATGAAGCGATTGCACTGCCGACTGAATTCTCCGCGCGCATTGCCCGTAATACCCAGTTGGTGATCCAGGAAGAAACCGGCATCACCAATGTGATCGACCCGTGGGGCGGTTCCTATTTCATGGAAAACCTGACCCAGCAAATCGCCGACAAGGCCTGGGAACTGATCGAGGAAATCGAAGAGCAGGGCGGCATGGCCAAGGCCATCGAATCCGGCATGCCGAAGCTGCGCATTGAAGAATCCGCTGCCCGCAAGCAGGCGCGTATCGACCGTGGCGACGATGTCATCGTCGGCGTCAACAAATACCGCCTCGCACAGGAAGACGAGGTTGAAATCCTCGAGATCGACAACAACGCCGTGCGCGAATCGCAAATCGCCCGTCTCGCCAAAATCCGTGGCAGCCGTGATGAAGCCGCTGTCGAAGCCGCCATTGAAGCCCTCTATCAGGCCGCCAAAACCGGCCAAGGCAATGTCTTGGGTCTGGCTGTGCAAGCCACCCGCGTCCGTTGTACAGTGGGTGAAATCAGCTACGCCCTGGAACGCGTCTGGGGTCGCTATAACGCCCAAGCCCAAACGGTATCCGGTGTGTACGGAAGCGCTTACCAGAACGACGAAGATTGGCAGAAACTGCAAGCGGACATTGAAGCCTTCCGCGAAAACCATGGCCGTCGCCCGCGTATGCTGGTGGCCAAGATGGGGCAGGACGGTCACGACCGTGGTGCCAAAGTCATTGCCACCGCCTTTGCCGATGTCGGCTTCGATATCGACCTGTCACCGATGTTCTCCACCCCGGAAGAAGTCGCCAAGCAAGCCATCGAAAACGATGTGCATGTGGTCGGTGCCTCTTCGCAGGCTGCCGGTCACAAGACCCTGGTGCCGGAACTGATTGCTGCACTGAAAGCCCAAGGCGCTAACGACATCATCGTCGTTGCTGGCGGCGTGATCCCCAAGCAGGATTACGACTTCCTGGCCAAGGCCGGTGTCAAAGCCGTGTTCGGCCCGGGCACCAAAATCCCGGCTGCAGCGCGTGAAGTGTTGGCCGCAGTTGAGAAAGCGCAGGGCAACTGATACAACAGCAGGACAGTCACCACACAAGGCCGTGAACCATGACCACACCCGCCGTTGAACTGGAACGCCTGTTGGCAGGCGAGCGGCGGGCACTGGCCAAGGCCATCACGCTGGTAGAAAGCACCCGCGACACCCATCAAGAGCAAGCCCAACACCTGCTGGAAGCAGCCTTGCCGCATACCGGCAAGAGTATCCGCATTGGCATCACCGGCATTCCCGGTGTCGGCAAATCCACCTTTATCGAATCCTTCGGCCTGCACCTGGTGAAACTGGGCAAGAAGGTGGCGGTATTGGCCGTCGACCCCAGCTCACCGATTTCCGGCGGCAGCATCCTCGGCGATAAAACCCGCATGGAATTGCTCTCGCGCGAGCCGAATGCGTTTATCCGCCCGTCACCGTCAGCCGGCACCTTGGGCGGTGTCGCCCACAAAACCCGCGAAACCATGTTGCTGTGCGAAGCGGCTGGCTACGATGTGATCATCGTCGAAACGGTCGGGGTAGGGCAGTCGGAATACGAAGTCGCCAGCATGGTCGATTTCTTCCTCGTGCTGATGCTGCCCAATGCCGGTGATGAACTGCAAGGCATCAAGAAAGGCATCATGGAACTGGCCGATGCACTGGTGGTGAACAAGGCCGATGGCGAAAGCCAGTCGCTGGCTGAACGCACCCGCCGCCATTACCACGGCGCGGTGAACCTGCTGCACTACACCACCTTCTGGACGCCACGGGTGATGACC
>DATCSK010000047.1:0-31840 GCA_036568505.1 Pseudomonadales bacterium
AGTGACATCTTTGATTACATCGAGATGTTCTACAATATAAAACGGCGGCACGGTTCCAATGAGCTGCTGTCACCGATAGAGTATGAAAACCGTTACCAAGAACGGCTGGCAAGTGTCTAGAAAGTTGGTGGCGATTCATTCTAAGTAAATTTAGGAATATGATTTTACTGTCAGTGCTTTTTGTGGTGGTTACATTTTCGATAATTTTCAGTGATGATAATTTCCGGGCAAATGAGTTTGAAGCTCTATTCGGATGGATTGGGATTTCATCCTTGTTCCTATTATTTTTAACAGTTTCACATATGACAAACCCCCCCCCTGGGAAGGGGAAATTCTTATTCAGAAATAAAAGAAATTATTTTTGGAGATGATCCTAGAGTTCACCTGAAATTTTTTATTGTTCTTTCCTATTGTGTAGCCCTTGTGTGTATTTTTTGTGCCTTTATTGCCCACTTATTAGCAAGCAAGATTTAACCAAATGATAATTTATAAGTGCTTGGCTTGATGAAGGATAAAAAACTACTAGTTATCCTAGGCGCATTACTGACCACCTCGCTGGCTGCTGGATCGACGTCGTAAATAATTAGGGTCAGAGTCACATTTCCACCTCTGCGGGGGGCAGTCCCCGCACCCTCATACCTCCAACACAAAAGCGCTAATTACTCGCTTCGCTCGCCCTACGGGCCAGTCCTTCGGCTGCTGTTGAAGTCGGCGTAAAATCGCAGATTATCGTCGTTCCCGCGAAGGCGGAAATCCAGTGGCGTTCCAGACTCCCGCTTTAGCTTCGCTGGTCTAACGGCTCGCGGGAGTGATGAGTTTTCTAATCATTGAGTTGGGAATTGATTACATCGGCCCATAAAACTCAAACCAGTTGCCGTCCGGGTCTTCGGCGAACGCAAACCCAAAGCCTTCAAAAATCTCGGTGGCCGGTACCGGCACCGGGTGGCCGGCTTGCTCGATCATGGCGATCGTTTCTTTCAAGTTATTTACGCCTACGGACGCATAACGGTAACCGGTGGCCGCGCCGTGCCCGCCGCCGGGGTTTTTCTGCTGCGGTGCGTTTTTCATCACCACCAGTTTCAATACATTGCTGCCTAGTGCTAAGCGGTGCATGTAACCGCCGGGGAAATCCATTTTCTCTTGATAGGGTAGGCCCAGCGTGTCGCGGTAAAAGCCGAGCATGGCATCGGGGTTGTTGGTGACAATGCCGATTTCAACCGCAGGCGAGAGTAATGAGAGAGTCATGGGTTATTCCTCGTTTAAACCGGGTTCTTAAAACAACGCTTCCAGTGTTTTTAATTGCGCGGCATCGCGGCTGGTGGGCACCAATACAATGTCATCGGTGCCGATGGCGCGCAGTTCGGCCATGCGTTCTTTTAATTGCTCGAGTGTGCCGGCAAAACCGCTGGTGGGTAGCATGGCTTCAACAATCTCTTTGGGCAGCCAGGTTAAGTAATGGCGCAAATGCGCGTTGACTTGTTCGCGGGCCTTTTCGGGTTCGCCGACGGCAAACCAGAAGCTGCTCATTTTGCGCGGCTTGTCGTTGCGGCCGGCGGTGGCCCATGCCGCATCAGCCGATTGGAAGGTGGCTTGAATGTCATCGGTGCTGGCGCCAAAGCTAAAGCCGCATAAGCCTTGGCTGTATTGCGCGGCGCGTGCAATGGCTTTGGGGCCCAGTGCACCGGCCAGTACCGGTATGTCACCGCGCACCGGGCGCGGATCAATCGCACGCGGCAGGCCTTCGGGTATATCGCCGCGCCAAACGGCTTGCATGGCCTCGACTTGTTCTTGCAGCGCGGCGAGCGTGTGGCGCTTCCAGTCGGTGTTGGCGGCACGATAGTCTTCTTCGCGGCCGCCGGTGCCCACGCCCACGGTTAAGCGACCGTTGCTTAGCATATCAATGGTGGCGAATTGCTTGGCGAGCACAATCGGCGCATGCAGGGCGGCCACTGAAATGGTCGCGACCAGTTCGACGCGATTCGTCCATGCGGCGGCTGCGGCCAAGGTGGTTAAGAACTCCGGGTTCACAAAGGCAATGCGTTCACCGAGAGCAAGGCTTGCCCACGGGCCGTTATCGATGATGTCGCACCAGTGTTTGAGTGTGGCGCGATCCAGATGGGACTCCATGATGGGGAGTGTCATGCCGATGTTCATAGGGATTCCTTTTAACGGTTGCAGGCCACTGTGCCATGGTGCGGCGGGTTATGCCTCACCCGGACAGGTGATGGCTATACGCCAAAGCGTTGGCAATAGGGGGCAAAGCGCGCATTCAGTTCGTCGCGATTGAGTCCGAAGTCTTCCAGCTCGTAGCGATGACGACCGAACTTGCCTTGTGGGTTGGCGCGCATAAAGCTTTTCATGCGTTGGTGTGCGATGCCGGTTAATTCAATATCAAAGTGCGCATAAATACGCTCGATCATGGCGAGCGGGTCAGTCACAAACTCGCGGTATTGCATGTCAAAAAAACGTTCCGGTTCGTGGGCGTGATCGGCGCGCGCGGCCATGGCGCGATTCAAGTGTTCGTGCCATAAATCAACGACTTGCCGACCGATGTGATGCGCGTCGAGTCGATCGCTGTATAAACCGCGGAATGTCCAGTTCAGGCTGGCCAATGAGGGCATGGCTTCGGCCGGTGTGCGATGGGTGTGAATAATGCGGGCATCGGGATAAACCGTCAGTATGTCATTGAGTGGCGCGAGATTGCCCGGCGACTTCAAGACCCAGCGCGTCGCCGCATGACCGGACTGCAGATGCTGCAAGAATTGCTTATGAAATGCATAAGGCCGTATCCACGATTGTTGATCAATCCAGTGTTGGTAGTTCGGCACGTCATACAGTGTCGAGAATTGCACGCTCATGCCATCCATGCCGGTCAGTGCCACGCATTCTTGTGGCAAGTGTGCGGCCATTTCGTGAATGGCAAATAACTCCGGGCAGAGCTTGCGTAGCTGATCAAACTGCTGTTGTGCCGCTTTAATGCGCGGGTCGGTGTAGTAAGTGGCGGAATTGGCCGGCGGGCAGGGTGAGTCGACTTCCCACGCCAGGGGTGTGCGATTGGCCGGGTCTTGTGCCAGCAAATTAAACAGCAAGGTGGTGCCCGTGCGCGGCAGGCCAATAATAAAAACGGGCTTGATGATGCGTTGTTTAGCCACCTCGGGGTGGTGCTTGCGCCACGCGGTCACATTCAATCGACGCACCAGATCGCCGGTTAAATGCTGGCGTGCCATGATGCGACCCATGGGGTGCAACTGCGCGTGGGCATCAATGTCATCGGTCAGCCGGGTCAGGCCTTCTATAAAGCCCTTGTCGCCAAAGTCTTCAAAACGTGCTTTTCGAATGGCCGCCTGCATCAGGGTTTTTGCATCCAGTGCAGGCCAGTGCTTGAAGCCTTTGAACAGCGCATTGAAAGCGGCAATGGGCAGTGGGCGAGAGGGGTATTGAAGGCTCATACAGTACTTCCCGGGTTGATAATGGTGGAACGGAGCATGCCGCTTATGGCTGTTTGCAGGGTATCGCCATGGCTGTGCAGTGATTCCAGTGGCAAGCTGGCATTGTTAATGCCGTGTTCAATGCGACCCAAGCCTTGGGTGAGCGTGTGAAACGCCAGGTTAACTAAAAACTCCGCCTGTTCTGCAGGCAATTGCACGCGAATGGCGGCCAATGTTGTTAACAGTGAATTCTGCCAACGTTGATCGGTCGGTTGCTCTGGCGGGTGCAGAGCGCCGGCCATGTCCAATCTGGCGAGGCAGCGTGCCCAGTGGCTTTGGTTGTGCTGGGCGAAAGTCGACTTCAAATGCATCAAAAAAGGTTGGGCAAGGCGGGCAATCAAGGATTCTAGCGACGGCGAGGCTTGCAACGGGCCAAAGTGCCGGTCCCGCAGTCGGTTTATCTGCCGAATACGCCAAAGTACCCAATGGTCTAGCAGGCCTTCACGGCTGCCAAAATGGTATTGCAGAGCCGCCGTGTTGCGTTGGCCCGACAATCGGGCAATTTCACGCATGGAAATGCCTTCGGGGCCCTGATGGGCGATTAACGGTTCGGCGGCCAGCAGTATTTGAGTTTGGGTATTCATCACACCATTAAAACATATGATTTAAATAAATCAACTGATTTACAATGGTGAGCCGCTGTAGCCTCCAATGCTGCTAAATACCTGTTTTTGAGAAGGATTTGAGCCAATGGCGAATGTGGTAGGGTAGGCATATCAACAGAAGCAGGTGCTGGTCATGCAGTTGGATATGGCACGGGTTGTGGATATTGAGCTGACTAATCGCTGCAATGCGACCTGCTCATTCTGCCCGCGAGAAAAAACCCCCAAGCAGGGGTTTATGGATTATGACGTTTTTTGCAAGGCCGTCGAGCGCGTTAAAGAGTTTGGTGCAGATACCAAGGTTTTTTTGACAGGCTTGGGGGAGCCGATGCTGCACCCCCGGTTTATGGAATGTATCCATCATTTGCGTGAGCAGGGGTTGAATCCGGCGTTCACCACCAATGCATCGCGCTTGTTCCGAGATAAATCAGAAGAATTGCTGAACGCCGGATTGAAACACATCGATATCAGCATCAGTGATCTGAACGAAAAATATGAAAACGTCTACAACCTGGATTACCAAACAACGCGCCAAAACATCGCCGACTTTATGGAGCTCAATCAGGGACGGTGCTTTGTTCAGATCACCATTGTTCGTCACGATGGCAACAAAGACGACATCGACGACATGGAGAAATATTGGCAAGCAACAGGCGCTGATTATGTGCGTGCGATCCGAGAGATTAATCGAGGTGGGTCGTGCAGCAAGGAATATCACTTTCAAGGCGGTGACAAATACAAGAAAGAGGCCCGGCAAGCGCTCGAGGCAGGAGGTTTAACTGCCGTGTGTTCTCTGCCGTTCTACAGTGTGTTTATTGGCTGGAACGGTAATTATTATTTGTGTTGTATGGACTGGGAAAAAACCGTTCCCATGAAAACGGTGTTTACCGCCTCCATTGAAGAGATTGACGATTTGAAGTACGAATTCCTGCAAAAGCCGAGCGCGATATGCGGGGCATGCAGTGTGAATCCGGTGAATGATATTTGTGAAACCATGCACGAAGTGGAGCATGGCGAGCGCGGTAAGTTTGGGTTAGCGAACCGCATCAAAGCATTGCAAAATAATGAGCACGGTAATTTTTCACGTGCGCTGGAGCAGTATACTCGTGATGCATCCGCCGACGGCAGCGCCGTCATTGTTGCTAGCAAAGTATAGCCATGCGCGGCGTTATCCTCGATTTTGCCAGTCTGGCAGCCGATGATCTTGATCTTGCGTGCCTGGATTCGGCTCTTGATGAGTGGACGCATTACGAGTCGACACCGCCTGTCGACGTGCTATCACGTATTCAGCACGCCGACGTCATTCTCACCAACAAAGTAGTGCTTGATCGCAGTCATTTTAAAGCGTGTCCCAATTTGAAGCTTGTCGTGATTATGGCGACGGGCACCAATAATGTTGATCTGGATGCGGCGCGAGAATATGGCGTGCCGGTCTGTAATGTGGCGGGTTACTCGACGCACTCGGTTGTGCAATACACTTTTGCGTCCTTGCTGTCGTTGCGCAACCGCATGCCCGAGTACTCGCAGGCCGTGCGTGAAGGGCGCTGGCAAGAAAGTCAGTTCTTTGGCCTGCTTGAATACCCGATTGAAGAAGTGCATGGCTCGGTATTGGGTATTGTCGGCATGGGGGCGATCGGGCAGGCCGTGGCGGCCGTTGCCAAAGCGTTTGGTATGCAGGTGCTGGTGGCTGAAAGCGTGCAAGGGCCTAAGCCGGGGCGTGTCCCGTTGCTGGATATGTTGCCGCGCGTCGATGCCTTGAGTTTGCATTGCCCGTTAACGCCCGAAACAAAAGGGTTGATTGGTGACGAAGCGTTATCCCTCATGAAGCCATCGGCCGTTATTATTAATGCGGCACGCGGAGGGGTGGTCGATGAGGTGGCGCTTGCCGATGCATTGCGGCGTGGCGTGATAGCCGGTGCAGCAGTTGACGTACTGACAGTGGAGCCGCCTTCGCACAGCCATCCTTTAATGGCGCCCGACATTCCCAACTTGTTGCTCACGCCGCACATTGGGTGGGCGAGTCGGCAGGCGCGGCAGCGTTTGGTGGATCAAATGGCAGCGATGATCCGCTCCTTTCGGAGCGGTCATCGGGTGTTGTGCGTGAATGGTGTGTGAGTCGGCGCTTAGTCGGCGGCGCGAACGTCTTCGGCCTGCGGGCCTTTGTCGCTCTGTATGACCAGGAAGGTCACTGACTGGCCTTCGCGCAAAATGCGGCGACCGTCGCCCTCAATATTACGGTAGTGCACAAAAACTTCGTCGCCGTTATCGCAGGCGATGAATCCAAAGCCTTTCTTCGGATTAAACCACTTGACCTTGCCGTCTTGTCGGCAATCGGACGTGGTCGCACTTTTGCGCGGTGATTTCGGTTTGCCGGGGCGGGTGCTGCTACTACGGGGGCTCATGAGTTGGTAGGTGATTAAGCCTGCCAGTGCACTGACGGTGCCGACCAGTGTCTGCCAAGCTGAAAACTGGAAGCTTAAATCGCCGGCTTGGGAAAATCCGGCAGCAATGCCTGAAAGTAGCGCGGAAAAAATAAAAGCAATAAGTAGAGAAAGAATGAATGGCATGGTGACGTCCGTTTTATAAAGTGCGGACAATAATGGCAAAGTCTGTCGGTAAAAGAAAGCGTTACGACTTTTTCCAGAGTGTCATGTGCATCTTTTGATCGCCTTCCGACGGGCGGTGCTGGCTGAAGTAATACAAGGCAATGGACTTGCGGCTGTTATTCGCGGGACAGGCGAGGGGTTCAGGATGCCCATGGAATGAGCATGAGGACGTTGAGAAAATAACGGCGCGTCCTGCCGTTGGCATGACTGTTTTAATGCACTCGGTGCCGGCAGTATTCCACAGCTGCAGATCACCATGCCATTCCGGCTGCCAGCCTTCATTGAGGTAAATCAGTAAATTAATACGGCGGTAGAGGTGGTATTCGGGATGCACATTGAAGTCGGCATGCACTTTCAGGAAGCCGCCAGGCAATGTTTCGTGAATGCCACCGCCCAACATATGAGGATCAGGAAATAATCCCGGGATGCCGGTCATCGTTTCAAGCAGGCTGATGAAATCGGCCGATTGCAGTTCTCGATACAACTGCCGGATGAGCGGGGGGGTGCGCACTTCCATGGCCAGCCAGCGCTTATTGAGCTGTGCGGCTTCGCCCTCGTGCTCGCCATAGGTTTTATGCGCACTGGATGTGCTTTCAATGCGGGGAAAGACACGCAAAATATCACGCACAAGCGCTTCGGAAATAAAGTCATCAATGACAGCATGGGCAAAGGGCGATTGCGTAGTGTAATCAGCCGCTCGTTTCAAGAGCGCTGTTGCAAGGTGCGTGTAGTCAAGTAGTGGGCTCATTTACAAGATCTTTACTGTGCCGTGATCGATATCGGTGTGGTGATGATAATACAGGAACAGCATTTTTTTCTGTGATGCCGGGGTGGCAGGAGCCATGTCAGTTGAAGCGGGTTGAATCCACAAGTCGCCACGCTGCATGCCATGACCGGTATCGCAGTCATCGAGTGCAATCACACAAACCAGTGCCGGTGTGATGCCTGCTGAATGAGGTGTGTTCAGTGCATCGCTTATGGCGGTATGGATGTTGGGAATGTCGCCGAGTATGGTTTGCTCATACAAAGGGTCTGCAAGCAGGTGCGCAATGCCGCTGATTTTTTCTAAAGCGCGTATCAGAATGCTGGATTCCAGCTCCAACAGCAGTTGCCGGAAACTTGGGCTCAGTGCTTGATACGGCAACAGCGGTAGAAAACCCTGTGCGTCGCGCCGTGCCGGAAAAAGCCGGGCCTGCATGTCGATGTCGTGGACGGAATGAAAAACCAGATCCAGGTGAATGGCTTGCGGTATGAGTTTGCCGTGAGTGTCGTGTGCCGGTGTGTTGCTGGCCTCACGAATGACGGGGTGGTTGATGGGGTTTTTCATGGCAGCTCACTGGGGTGTTGCGTGCGAAACGTAAAATATTTGTGTCCTAAAAAACTGGTGAAAATAGGCGTGACGACACCGGCCGCGTGGGCGATTTCTTTAGTGAACATCGTAATGGAGGCGGCCGGTAATACATAATCGGCGAGAGCAATGCTGATGACGAGTGTTTGGGCAACGGCCAACACATTGATGATGCAAAAGTGCAGTGCTTCTCTGGCTGTGTGGTGTTTTCCGGGTTCAAACACATGCTTTTTGTATAGGGTGAATGCGACGATCATGCCGGTGAGGTAGGCAAGTATGATGGCGGTGCTGTAGCTGCAATGCAGCCAGTATTCATAGCCGATCCGAGAGCCGAAATTAGCGGCAGCAGCAATACCACCCGAAATCAGAAAGCGTACAAACTGGGGATTGAAAAACTCGCGCCGAATCATGAGTGAGTGGCTAGCTCGGCCAGGACGCGACCGACGCGTACGCTTTCGGTAATCGAGCGATCTTGCGGATAATACGAGGCGGTATCGGCAATAAACAAGCCGTCAATCAAACCCGACATGGGCGGAATGAATTGCGCAAATCCCGGCACGCACACGGTTTGCGCAAAGTGATAGCGCGATAAATGCGCATCAATCACCCAATCGGGTTTGAACTCGGGGTTGATGCGGCCAAACACGGGAAGTAATTCCTCCATGAACTGCTCTAGCGTCCACTGGTATTTGGGGTGCGTCTGTGGCATGTAGCATGGTACGTAGGCGGTGTGCACAGTCAGGGGATTTAAGTTGCCGTATTCAATAATGCCCGGAATGGGAATGGATTCATCGGTGATGTTGGTCCAGAAGTTGGGCGTTAAAGGGTGCTTCAATTTCAGGATGATCGTAGAAACGCCGACATTCATGATAGAGCGAATGCGCGTCGCCCATTCGGCCGGCAAGTCAGGGATCATGTCCGGCACATAGGGCAGTGGAATGGTAGAAATCACTTGATCGAAAGCCTGTACTTCGCCATTCACTTCCACGCCGGTGATTTTATTGTTCGCGGTGCAGACGCGTTGGACTTGTGCGCGGGTGATGAGCGTGGCGCCGCTTGCCGTTAATGATGCCTCGAGCGCATTAATCAATGTTTGTGTGCAGCCTTCGAGGTAACCCAGCTCTTCGTGCAGCAAGCTGGAGCGGCTGTGCGCGACGCGTTGAATGCGCGCAGCGATCCAGGCGGCAGAGAGATTGTCCTGATGCTCGTAAAACTTGAGTGCGAATAATTGCTTCCAGAGTGTTTGATAGCCGGATTTCCCAAGCCAGCGTTCGAGCCAATCGCGTGCACGGGTGTTTTCCAGATCATCAAAGTGTTTGCGCTGCTTGGTGATCATCACCTGCAAGCCGTAACGCAATTTGGTGAGCAAGCTCAGGTTGGGGAACTTCAATAAGGCAAAAGGCTCGCCCCAGGGGTACAACCTGCCTTGGTGGAAAAGGCCCATGCGGGTGCGCTTCCATTTCAGGGCATCGCGAATGCCTAATTCATCAAGCAGCGCGAAATAATCGTAATCGGTGCGGCATATAAAATGGAAAAACCGTTCAATGTCGAGCCCGTTAAAATCAAACGTGACGGACATGCCGCCCATGCGGGGGCCGGCTTCCAGCACGGTGACTTTGGCGCCCGTCTTGACGAGATGATGGGCGCAGGCGAGTCCCATGGGGCCTCCGCCAATGACGGCAATATGTCGTTGCGGTGTAGACGTCATTGTTTAGCGTTCCAGCGCAATGCGATTCCAAGGGGCTTGTGTGAAAGTTTCTTTCAGGGCGGCTTCTAATGGCGTTGGAGTAAAGCCGAAAGTCGCCTGCATGTCCACGCCGGTAAAGACATCGCCGGCCGTGAGCGCCGACAGTTGATCGGCAGTAAAGGGCGGGTTTTTACTGAACACGGCATAGCTGCGTAATAAAAAGGCAAAGAAGCCAATCGGGATGGTGAGAATCAGGCAGTGATGATGGCACAGTGAACGAATGCGACGAATCAGGTCGATATAATCCATGCCATCCGGCCCGGTCAGATCGTATACCGCATCGCGGGGTTGCTTTTCCATGCAGGCAATGAGCGCACGGCATAAGTCGCGTACGTACAAGGGTTGGCGCAGGTAACGCCCGTCACCGGGAATCGGGAACACCGGGGTTTTGCCCATGAATCGTGACAGCCAGCCCAGATGCTTGCGATCAAACCAGCCAAACATCAGGGTGGGGCGCAAGATGCAATGCGGGATGCCCGATTGGGCGACCAGCTGCTCCTGCCCGGCTTTGCTGCGCACGTAGTCATCGTCAGCCACAGAATTGACCACCGATGAGCTGATGTGCACGAGGTACGGTACGCTGTGACGATGACAGGCGGCCAGCACGTGGCGGGTTGAATCCAGTGTGTTGCGCACGAAGGTATCGCTGTGTTTGGCGCCTATTTGTGCTTGTAGCTGGAACACACAATCGGCGCCGGTCAGCGCGTCTTGCCAAGGGCCGGCCTGACTCATGTCGGCTTCAACAACGGTAATGTCCGGGCTGTGTTGCTGCAGAATGGCGAGGTTGTTGCGATGGCTGTCAATGGCCGTGATGCGTTGATAGCCGCGCTCACGCAGCAAGACGATGAGATTTTGGCCCACCAAGCCCGCAGCCCCGGTAATGACCAGGTGCGGATTGCGTTCGGCCGATAATACAGTCGGTAAGTCAGGAAGGCAGATCATTATGGCTATTATATGTCCTTTATAGGACTCTAGCGTTTGCTATCCTTGGTCGTCAATTGAAATGTCGGTGTGATTATGAAACTTCGTCGCTTTTTTATTCGTACGTTGCTGCTGGCCGTGTTGGGCAGTTTGCTGTGGGTGTATTGGGCTGGACGGGAGTTGGCCGAGGTCCCGCGTTTGCAGGCCGATGTGTCGAGAATGTTGATTCCCGGTGCATCAGAGTCGTTTGCGGATTTCAGGCAGCGGGCGAACGAGGTGATTGCGCTGATTGTGCCGCCAGCCTTTCCCGAGGAGACGCTGACCTGGCGACTGCCTTTTGAGCAGTCTGCGGCAGCAGGCTGTGACCCTGCCCGCGATCGAGGCATTTTGCTGTTTCACGGCCTGACCGATTCACCGTTCTCCTTGCGCGATGTAGCCGACAAATTGTCGGCCCATTGTCAGACCGTACGGGTTATGTTGTTACCCGGGCATGCCACGGTGCCGGGTGACTTGTCGGTGGCTACCTTGGAAGATTGGCGCCTGACGGTGGATCGTTCCGTGACAGCCTTTCGCAAGCAATATCCCGATATGTTGTTGGGTGGTTATTCGCTGGGTGGAGCGTTGGCGGTCGATTATGTGCACCGTCATCCGGACATGCCGCCGGCTGGCCTGGTGTTGATAGCGCCGGCATTGGATCTGGATTCCGGCGCACTGTGGGCGCTGCCGATACTCAACGCGGCATCAACAGGCTTGCCACGACTGGCGTGGCTTGAGATCCATAGTGATGACAATCCGGTCAAATACGAGTCATTTCCGGTCAATGGTGCCTGGCAGATGGCGCGGCTGTCGGACGAGCTGCGAACTGTCCCGGTCAAGGCGCGGCTACCGGTTTGGGGGGCATTGACCGCCGATGATGCCACGGTGAATGCACCGGCTTCGTTGGTGCATTTGTGCCAATTGGCGGCTACCGATGGTCGCAGCCGTTTGATCTGGTACGGCAGCAAACCGCCCAAGCAGGGCTGTGATGCAGTGGAATGGCAAAAAACGGCGGATGGCGTGCTGGATTATTCGCACCTTGCGTTGCCATTCAAACCCGATAATGCGGTGTACGGTGTGCGCCCGTTGTACTACAACTGCGTGCACTATCCGGCATATGGCCTGCAATGGCGCTTATGTAAAGGGCTGGAGGCTGTGGGTTGGCAGGTCACGCCGGCATTGGGCGAAATCACAAAAAGCAATTTACAGCTGCCGGTGTTGCGTCGGCTGACTTATAATCCCTCGTTTGCGCCGATGAGCGATGACCTGCTGGGTTTTATCGATGCACTCGATGAGCCGCAGCGCACTGGCGATACCAACGAGTAATACGGGAAATACGATGCTTCACTCTACTGCGTTGGTTCTGGCGTTTATCGGCATTGTTGGCCTGGCATGTCAGTGGGCTTCCTGGGCTGTGCGGCTGCCCGCGATTTTGTTTTTGATTCTGGCCGGTATTCTGCTGGGACCCTTGATGGGGGTTGTGAAGCCCGATGCCTTGTTTGGTGACATGCTGTTGCCATTGGTGTCGTTGAGTGTCGCCATTATTCTGTTTGAAGGCAGCCTGACGCTGCGTTTTGAGGAGCTGCGTGGTCTGGGTAATGTCGTTCAACGCGTGATCGTGATTGGTGCACCGATTACCTGGGCGGTGATTACCTGCGTGACGTTCCTGATTCTGGAATTGCCCTTCGAGATATCCCTGTTGTTCGGTGCGCTGGTCGTCGTGACCGGCCCTACGGTGATTGTGCCGATGCTGCGCACGGTGCGACCCAATAGCCGCATTTCCAACGTGCTGCGTTGGGAAGGCATTGTGATTGACCCGATCGGTGCTTTGCTGGCCGTTCTGGTGTTCGAGTACATCGTTTCCAGTGCCTTAACCGATGCGTGGGTGCATACCTTGTGGTTGTTTGCCCGCGTGATCTTTATCGGGGGGTGTTTGGGGGCGGCGGCCGGTTTCAGTTTGGGTGTGATTTTGCGCCGTCACTGGTTGCCCGAGTATTTACAGGGTTTCGGTACCTTCGTGTTGGTGTTGTTTACGTTTGCGCTATCGAATGAGTTGGCCGAGGAGTCGGGTTTATTGGCAGTGACCGTCATGGGTATGTGGCTGGCCAATATGCGCGGCGTCTTTGTGGAAGATATTTTGTCGTTTAAAGAGCATTTGACGGTACTGTTGATTTCCGGTCTTTTTATTCTGCTGGCGGCACGCATTGATTTGCATCGTGTGATCGAGTTGGGTTGGCCGCCGTTGGTGATTTTATTGTCGATTCAGTTGTGTGCCCGACCGCTGTCTATCTTTATTTCGACTATTGGCACCAACTTAAGCTGGCAAGAAAAAAGCCTGATTGCCTGGATTGGTCCTCGCGGCATTGTGGCTGCAGCCGTGTCAGCACTGTTTGCATTGCGACTGGAAGAGATCGGATTCCCCAATGCCGATCTGCTGGTTTCCATGACCTTCATTATCATTATTGGCACGGTAGTGGTGCAGAGTGCGACGGCGCGCCCGTTGGCGAATCTGTTGAAAGTGGCCGAGCCAGACCCGGATGGCGTGTTATTGGTCGGCGCCAATCGCGTTGCCTGTGCATTGGCACTGGTTTTGAAGGATGCCGGCATCAAGACCCTGCTGGTCGATGCCAGTTGGGAAAATATTCGTGAAGCGCGCATGCAAGGGCTTGATACCTTCTACGGCAACCCCGTGTCGGCCTATACCGATAAGTATCTGGACATGACCGGTATCGGGCGTTTGTTGGCCGTGGCACCGCAACGGGAAATCAACGTATTGGCGAGTCTGCGCTATCGCCCGGATTTCGGCCGGGAGAATATTTTCACATTGAATACCTCCATTGAAGTTAGCTCGGGCAAGCACAGTGTCTCGGAGGAGCTCAAAGGGTATGTGATGGGGTCTTCTGAGCTGACCTTCAGTAAGTTTTCCAGTCTGTTGGGCCAAGGCGCCAAATTACGAAAAACGCAGTTGACTGAAAGTTTTGGTTTTGGCCAATACCGTGACATCAATCCCCATGCGTATTTATTGTTTGCGTTGGATAAGCGTGAGCGTTTGCACGTGTTTGCAGAGGGCCGCCCATTAGAGCCGGAAGCCGGCTGGACGATTGTGTGCCTGGATTATAAAGACACCGCCGCAGCCAAAGAGGCTATTGCGGCTGCTGCTAAAGCCGATGCACAAGCCGCTAACGAGCAACCGGGGTTGCCGGGTCTGGAGTAATGCTCAGGCGGCTTGATCGGGCGGTGACTCGGGGTGCAGTTCGCGGAGTAGCTCGGCCAGCCGTTGGCAGGCATCTTGCAGCGTGAAAATGCCGGCCAATTCCCCTTCACGGGTGATAAGCACCGCACCGATGTGCGTTGTGGCCATGGCATCCAGTACGCGGTCGAGGGGGTCGTGGACATCGGCAATGTAGGCCCGTGTCGGGCAAACATCGCCCACGCACAGTTCGGCATTGATGTGCTGGCGCTGAAAGTGTCCTGATTCGATGTCGCGTGCCGACACAATACTTTCCAATGCCTGTTGATCGGTGACGGCCAGATGGCGTATGCCGTGGGTCTGCATCAGGGCTTCGGCTTCGGCCAGGGACGCCTTGATATCAATGCTGTACGGAAAGGGTGTCATGACGGATGCCAGTGATGGCATGGATGAATGTTTCATAATGATGCCCATGCAGAGTGATGAATGGTCTCATGCTAGACTTCTGTTGCTAAAAAACTCTGACACGCCTCAAAAAAATCAAAACTTTCTGGAGCAGGGCATGCGCTATCGGCCACTCGGTAAAACGGGCATCAAGGCCTCGGTGATCGGCATTGGCAGCTGGCAGTTTGCGGGCCATTGGGGGCGCAGTTTCACGCAGGCCGAAGTGAGTCGTATTCTGGGACGCGCCGCCGAACACGGCATGAACCTGATTGATACGGCCGAATGCTACGGTGACCACCTGTCGGAATCGTTGATCGGTGATGCGATTCGGGGGCAGCGCGAGCAATGGCTATTGGCGACCAAGTTTGGCCATAACCACGCCTCCGATCAGCCGGCGGAACATCATTGGCAGCCGGCATCGGTTTTAAAGCAGTTGGAGGCCTCCTTGCGCGCGCTGCGGACGGATTATATTGATGTCTACCAGTTTCATTCGGGCTCGGATGCCGAGTTGGACAACGATGCGCTATGGACCATGCTGGGCAAGCAACGCGAGGCCGGCAAGATCCGCAGCCTGGGCATTTCTATCGGGCAACTGAATAACGTGTATCAAGTCGATCGTGCGACGGCGCTGGGAGTCGATGTTATTCAGGTGGTGTATAACGTGCTCAAGCGCGGCGCCGAGCAAGAGGTGTTGCCGTCGTGTCAGCGTCAGCAGCTTGGGGTGTTGAATCGTACGCCACTGGCCAGTGGCTTTCTGGGGGGTAAATACCTGCCGGGTGCACAGTTTCCTGAAAACGATGTACGCAGTATGCGCAAACAAGACAATCGGGATGCGGAGATTGAGCGTGCCAATAAAACGCTGGAGCAATTTGCCAAGGTCGATGCTCCCAAGTCGGCTTGGGCGCTCGCATGGTGCCTGAAGCACCCGGCGATTACCTCGGTTATTCCCGGCGTGAAAAGCGTGGCGCAGCTGGATGCCAATATGCGAGCGCTGGACTTGTTGCCGCCCGAAGAAAGTATTTTGGCCTCGGCGAATCGATTCCAGTGATGCTTGCTTACAGCTGAAATTGCACGGTTTTCCAAGAGGCCAGCATGTCGCCAATGGATTCCTGCATCACGGCGATATGATCGGCATGCATGGCGTACGCCGCAAAGTCATCCGCGTTAGAAAACTCCGCCACCAAAGCGTAGTCAGCGCCACCATTGGGCGTCAGGCCCAAGTCGGGGCCATAACGGTAACTTTTGATTTCGGGAATCAATCCGGGCAGTCGATTAAAGCCTGCGGTGACGCGGGCGATTTGTTCCGGCGTGGTGCCGGCTTTCCAATTCAATAACACCACGTGCTGAATCATGCGGAGGCTCCTTAAAGCGCCTTGATCTTGCTGTGTTGATCGGCCAGCGTGGTGCGTGTTTGCTGCAATTCGCCGAGGCGCTGACGTTCTTTTTCAACGACCTCAGCGGGTGCTTTGCTGGTAAAGCCCGCATTCGATAATTTGCCATCGAGTTGCGTGATTTGTTTGTCGAGCTTGTCGATTTCTTTGGCAAGGCGTGCGATCTCAGCATCCTTGTCAATCAAGTCACTCATGGGCACGCGCACTTCCAGCTCACCAACAATCTGCATCGCACTGGCTGGCGCTTCAATTTTGGCATCAAGCCAGTTGATGGATTCAATCTTGGCGAGCTTTTTAAAGCCCGTTTCATTTAAGGCCAGGTAGGCACGATCTTGCGCATCGCCGTGTTGCAAGAGCAGGGGCAGGGCTTTGCCCGGCGGGATATTCATTTCGCCGCGAATGTTGCGCACGGCGAGCATGATGGCTTTCAACCATTCGATGGCCGCAGTGGCTTCGGCATCGCGCAGGGTGTTGTCTGCCTCGGGCCAGCGCGCAAGCATGATGGTGTCGCCTTGCACGCCGGCCAGCGGTGCAATGCGTTGCCAGAGTTCTTCGGTAATGAAGGGCATGAAGGGGTGCAACAAGCGCAGTGAGGCCTCGAGTACGCACACCAGCGTGCGACGGGTACCGCGCTTTAATGCCCCGGGGGCATGGTCGTCCCAGAGTACCGGTTTGGATAACTCCAGATACCAATCGCAATACTCGTTCCAGAAGAAGTCGTAGATGGCTTGCGAGGCCAGATCAAAACGGTAGTTGTCCATGGCGTCTTGCGTGGCCTGTTCGGCATCTTGCAGGCGGCTGATGATCCAGCGATCGGCCAGTGACAATTCAACGGGCAATGCAGCATCGGTGCCGCAATCGTGACCTTCGGCCTGCATCAGCACGTAACGACTGGCATTCCAGATTTTGTTGCAAAAATTGCGGTAGCCTTCAATGCGACCGATATCAAATTTGATGTCACGGCCGGTGGAGGCCAGGGACAAAAAGGTAAAGCGCAGGGCATCGGTGCCGTACGCATTAATGCCGTCGGCAAACTCCTTGCGCGTGGATTGTTCGATTTGCGCAGCCAGCTGCGGCTGCATCATACCGCTGGTGCGTTTTTTAACGAGCGACTCCAGATCAATGCCATCAATCAAGTCGATGGGGTCGAGCACATTGCCTTTGGATTTCGACATCTTCTGGCCGTGCGAGTCGCGCACCAAGCCATGCACGTACACCGTTTTGAAGGGCACTTGCGGCGTGCCATCGTCATTTTTCACAAAATGCAGGGTCATCATGATCATGCGCGCGACCCAGAAGAAAATAATGTCAAAGCCGGTAACCAGCACATCGGTGGAATGAAAATCCTTGAGCTCGGGGGTTTTTCCCGGCCAGCCGAGTGTGGAGAACGTCCACAGTGCCGAGCTGAACCAGGTGTCGAGCACGTCATCGTCCTGACGCAGGTTGATACTGTCAGCGAGTGAATGTTTGCTGCGTACCTCGGCTTCATCGCGGCCGACATAGACATTGCCGTGATCGTCATACCAAGCGGGAATGCGATGTCCCCACCACAATTGACGCGAGATGCACCAATCCTGAATGTCGCGCATCCAGGCGAAGTACATGTTTTCGTATTGCTTGGGCACAAACTGGATGCGACCGTCCTCAACGGCTTCAATCGCCGGGGCAGCAAGCTTGGCGGTCGCGACATACCATTGATCGGTAAGCCAGGGCTCGATGATCACGCCGCTGCGATCGCCGCGCGGTACTTTCAAGGTGTGCGGTTCGATTTTTTCAAGCCAGCCGTCGCGCTCGGCTTGCGCGACAATGCGTTTGCGTGCTTCAAAGCGTTCTAGGCCCGCATAATCGGCAGGGGCGGCTTCGGTACCCAACACTTCGTGTGCGTTATTGGCGAGTACGGTGAATTCGGTGAGTACGTGCGCATTCCGATCAAAAATATTGATCAGCGGCAGATTGTGACGCCGGCCCAGTTCAAAGTCGTTGAAGTCATGAGCGGGGGTGATTTTAACGACACCGGTACCGAATTCACGATCAACATAATCGTCAGCCAAAATCGGCACCAGGCGACCGGTAATCGGTAGTTTGATGCATTTGCCGATCAGGTGCCGGTAGCGCTCATCGTCCGGGTGAACGGCCACGCCGGTATCGCCGAGCAGCGTTTCAGGGCGGGTGGTGGCGACGACCAATACGGTATCGCTGTCTTCAACGGTGTAGCGCAAATGCCACAGCGAACCTTGTTCCTCTTCGCTTAATACCTCGAGATCGGAGATGGCCGTGTGCAGTGACGGGTCCCAGTTGACCAAACGCTTGCCGCGATAAATCAGGCCTTCTTCGTGCAGGCGCACAAACGCTTCTTTGACGGCGTTCGATAGGCCCTCGTCCATGGTGAAGCGTTCGCGCGACCAATCGACGGAAGAACCGAGGCGACGGATTTGTTGAGTGATGGCGCCGCCGGATTGTTCTTTCCATTGCCAGACTTTGTCGAGAAACTGATTGCGACCCAAATCATGACGGGTGATGCCCTGGGCACCGAGCTGACGCTCAACCACCATTTGCGTGGCAATGCCGGCGTGATCGGTGCCGGGTTGCCAGAGTGTTTTGCGGCCGCGCATGCGTTGGTAGCGCGTGAGTGAATCCATGACCGCATTGTTAAAACCATGACCCATGTGCAGGCTGCCGGTGACATTGGGCGGTGGAATCATGATGCAAAACGGTGTGCCGTTGCCGCTGGGCGCAAAGTAGCCTTGCTGCTCCCAATGCGCGTACCAGGTTTTTTCAATCGCGGCGGGATCGTACGTTTTCTCGAGTGTCATGATAATGCTTTGATTTGCCTATGTTTTTACGCAAAGAATGCGCGTGATGGAAAGCCGCACAGTATAACGGCTATCGGCTTTGGCGTCAGTCTTTGTGCGTTTTAGCGGGTGCTGGTGGCTTGATCAAGGCGATGGGTTTGCAGCGGATAGCCACGACTTTCGTAGAAGCGATAGCGCTCGCGCAGCGCTTCGAGTAACTCCGGTGTGTTGCAGGTGATTTCAGCGGTACGGTCAAAGCGACTGAACCAATCGGGGATGTGATCGCCGAGATTAATGAGCAGCCCGTGATGGTGAGCCGGTGAATCGTTTTGGCCGATTTCGACCGGTGAGGCTGGCAGGCTTTGATCGTCGCTGCGACGGTGTGGCACAAAACTCGCGTCACGGAATTCCCAGAGCAGGGTGTCGAGTTCGGCAGCCTGCGCTTCGGGAGAAAATAAGAATACCGGCAAATGACGCCGCCAGCTTTGCGCGGCCAAGCGGCAAGCAAAGCGCAGGCGGTCATCGGCCGAGGCGCCATCGAGAATGTAGAACGATACTTCGGTCACGCTAAACCCCTGCGCGATTGATCAGGTATTGGCTCAACAAGCCGACCGGCCGACCGGTGGCATTCTTCGGTGCGCTTTTCCATGCGGTACCGGCGATATCCAGATGCGCCCAGGTGTAATCTTCCGCGAAGCGTGCGAGAAAACAGGCTGCCGTGACGCTGCCGGCACCGGGGCCACCAATGTTGGCCATGTCGGCAAACGGGCTTTTCAATTGTTTTTGGTAGTCATCCCATAAAGGCATGCGCCAAGCCCGGTCGCCGCTTTGTGTGCCGGCCTGCAATAGATCGTCAGCCAGCGCATCGTCATTACTGAATAAGCCGCTGGCGTGTTCGCCCAGTGCTACCACGCAGGCTCCCGTCAGTGTTGCAATATCAATCACCACATCCGGTTTGTAGCGGCCCACGTAGGTCAGGGCATCGCACAGCACCAAGCGGCCTTCGGCATCGGTGTTCAGGACTTCGATGGTTTTGCCGGACATGCTGGTGATGATGTCGCCGGGTTTGGTGGCTCGCCCGTTAGGCATGTTTTCAGAGGCGGCCACAATGCCGACAATATTAAGGGGTAGTTTCATGGCGGCTGCCGCATGCAATGTGCCCAGTACGCTGGCGGCACCGCACATGTCGTACTTCATTTCGTCCATCTTGGCGCCGGGCTTCAAGCTGATGCCACCGCTGTCAAAGGTGATGCCTTTGCCGATCAGGGCTATCGGTTTTTGCCCGGCTTTACCGCCTTTGTATTGCAGGGTAATCAGGCAGGCGGGTTCATCGCTGCCCCGTGAAACCGATAGCAGCGCGCCCATGCCGAGCTTGCGCATCTGGCTTTCATTGAGCACCTGGCATTGCAGGCTCTTGTGTTGCTTGGCCAGTTTTCGCGCTTCGCTGGCAAGGTAAGAGGGTGTGCAGATATTGCCGGGCAGGTTGCCCAGTTCGCGAGCCAAGTGGGTGCCTTCGGCGATGGATTGGCCTGCCTGCAAGGCATGGCGTGTGGCTTTGTTGTTGTCCAATCCGTGCAAGCCGACTTTGCGCAAGGTCGGTTTGGCGGGTTTGTGCGACAGGGTGCGGCTGTAGTGGTATTGCGCGGCGACAATGGCGTGAGTCAATTGCCGGGCCGCTGAGACAGCATCATCCAGCGCAAGCCCGTCGGTACAGACCACCGCATCGCGTGCTTTCAGGCGTTGCAAGCACTGGCCTGCGCTGCGAGCCCATTGCTGGAGATCGGTTTCGCCTGCCTTGCCGCAGCCGATCAGCAGCAGGCGGGCAATTTTGGAGGGTTTGGGCAAGTACAAGGTGGTGTGCTGGCCTGCTTTGCCGCTGAAGTCACCGCTATCGATGACGTGGCGAATCATATGGCCGCTTAACGTATTGACCGCGGCCAATGCACCTTGCAGGCGCTTGCTGTTCTCGGGAACGGCCAGAACCAGGCAGTCGGTAGCGAGCGTCTTGAAGTCATGGATTTGCCGTATGCTGAATTGCATGGAATGCCTCGTTGTCAGGTAGGGGTGCAGCCAAAGCCGATTTGCAGGACAATACGGTAACAGCAATCCCGGGTGGCGTTAAGAACCCGGTATAACATCGGGATCTCACGCGTGGTTTTTTTCTGGTATCTGACACGGCAATTGCTGAGCACAACCATCGCCTTGGCGCTGGTTTTGACAACCGTGATCACGACCGGTCGCTTTCTTCGCTATTTGTCGGATGCAGCGACCGGCGATATGGCGGCCAATGTGCTGTTTTCAGTGATTTTGTATCGACTGCCCGGTTTTATGGACGTGGTTTTGCCGCTGAGCATGTTTCTGGCCGTCTTACTGGTATACGGGCGCATGTATGTCGATAGCGAAATGACGGTAGTGCATGCTTGTGGTGTCAGCCCGTTTCGTATCATGACGTTTACGTTGATGCCGGGCTTGTTGGTCATGGCACTGCTGGCCGGTTTTACAATATTTGTCACCCCTTATTTTTTGGCTAAGGCCGATCGGCTGCAAAACGACCCTAAAAACGCCTGGGGTTTGAGTGTGTTGGTGCCGGGTAAGTTCCAGCGCACCAAAACCGGTGATAAAGCCAACTACACCGAAACCATGAGCAATGACCATGCCCTGATGCAGCGCCTGTTTGTGGCGTCTCGCCAAAGCAATGGTGACGGCAAGCCGACGCAAAGCATTACGGTGGCGCAAACCGGGCGCATTGTGCAGGACGCCGAAACGAATACGCGGTATCTGGAATTAATCGACGGCGTGCGTTATGAGGGTTGGCCGGGTCAACAAGACTTCAGTGTGGCGAGGTATAAGACATTCGGGCAGCAACTGGATCAGCAAAAAAAATCCGAGCGTATTCGTATCAGCAGTGAAGGCAAGTCGACTTTGAGTTTATGGAACTCAGAAAAGTCATCCTGGGACAAAGCCGCATTGCATTGGCGCTTAGCGCTACCGTTTGTCATTCCAATTTCCATTTTGTTGGCATTGCCGTTTAGTAAAACCAACCCGCGCCAAGGGCGATGGCTGAAGTTAATCCCGGCATTGTTGGTGTTCATTTTGTATGTGATGTTGTTGATTGCCATGCGCGATTCGATTGCATCGACCCGATTGCAAGGTGCGATGCCGTTATGGAATGTGCATCTCGTGTTTTTGTCGGTGGCCTTGGCGGTCATGTTTATCAGTCACTGGATTGAGCGTCGGGCGCAGCAAATCATGCAGCAGGGCAATGAGGCGGCTGTATGAATCGCATCAATCGCTATATACGCAAACACGTTTTGCACGGCATTGGCATGGTGCTGCTGGTTTTCGTTGGTTTGGATGTGGTGTTGTCACTGATTGATCAACAGTCGGATTTGTTCGGTGATTACACGTTTTTTGACTCGGTAGGCATGACGCTGATGACTTTGCCGGGGCGAATGGATATGCATTTGCCTTTTGTGGTGTTGATTGGTTGCCTGGTAGGGCTGGGGCAAATGGCGATTTCCTCTGAACTGACCGTGATGCGTGCCAGCGGCGTGTCAACGGCACGTATTGTCTGGATGGTGAGCAAGCCGGCCTTGGCGTTTGCATTGATCGCGTTGTTGGTGGGCGAGTTTGTGTCACCCGATCTGGATCGTTACGCACAGAGCCGAAAAACCGTGTTGCAGTGGGGCAGTGCCGGCTTCATGCATGAATACGGTATGTGGCTGCGTGATGGCAAACAGTTTGCCAATGCCAATGCCGTGCAGCCGGATGGTGTGCTTTACGGGTTGTCGGTGTATCGCATGTCAGACGCGTGGGAAATCGATTCGGCATTGCAGGCGCGGCGCGCCACCTGGCAAGACGATGGCTATTGGCTGCTTGAAAAGGTCGCCATCACGCATTTCAGTGGTGACAGCACCTCCCGGGAGTGGCAGCCTGAATTGCGCTGGTATTCGTCCATTACGCCGGACATGTTGCGCATTCTCATGCTGCAACCGAAGCAATTGTCGGTGCGTGACTTGTGGTACTACTCGGATTATCTGCAGGCGCAAGGGCTTGATGGCAGAGAATATCGCTTAAGTTTCTGGATCGAGGGGCTGAAAATATTGGCGATCGCAAGTCTGGTGCTGGTGGCCGTGTCGTTTATTTTTGGGCCGCTGCGGTCGGCGCCTTTAGGTCAGCGTGTTTTTGTGGGTGTGATTATCGGGCTGGTATTTAATACGCTGCAACATTTATTGGGACCTGCCAGCATGGTATTCGGCTTCTCGCCGTTTCTTGCGGTGGCGGTGCCTATTTTGGTGACGGCGATGATTGGTACAGCCTTGTTGGTGCGTGCCCGCTGACCGGGCGAGCGACTATTCTTTTCGCAGGATAATACGCGAGCCCGATGCAATGTCATGCCATGTTCGCTGTTGTTTGTCGTAGAACATCCACAAATAGCCGACACCGAAGCAAGCTGCCGAAACACTCGCGACGGCTAACCGGGTGAGCGCTTGTCGATGGCTGATGAGGCCGCCGTGTTCATTGATGATGCGCAGTTTCCAGGCTTGCATGCCCAGCGTGCGCCCGCCTTTGGTCCAGCAGAGTATGAAAAACCCTGCCGTGACACTTAACGCTAGCAACAAATTGAGCCAGTAACCCAGGCCGGTCAATGCGGCGGATTGGCTCTGTTGAATGGCTTCGGGACTCACCAGTGCGGCACGGATGGCCACGTTGATGGCGGTGATGAGCATCATGAGCGGAATGACCAGCAGGGTGTCATAGCCCATAGCAGCCAAGCGCCGCCAAAAACTGGCGGGTGCGTCAGTGCGGGATTCCGGATGCATGACAATAGCCCCCCTGTTGGAAAGGGGCTATTGTAGCGTGTCTGCGCCACGCTTGAAGGCTCAGTAGAAGCTGTAATTGAGTTTTAACTCAACATCATCTTCCGAGAGGCTCAGGCGATAATCGAAGTCGCTCTTCTGGTTGCCATAGTCGGGCTTGTATTCGCTGGAGGTGTCCAGGCGATTGACCACATAGTCCGCCGTTTTGTATTGCTTGGCACCAAATTGCTTCCAGGCACTGCGGGCCCACATCTGGAACAATTTACGGCCTGCGGTTTCACCTTCGTATCGGTTGGCGTCGGGACTGAAGCTTTTCAGCCATAGGCGATTGAAGCGCTCATTGCTGTCACCCAGAACGGCCTCGTAATTTTTAACCGAGGCTGCGGCAATGGATTCCCGACGGGGTTCGGCCTTTGCTGTGGCCGAGTGGCCGGCTGAAAGGTGTGTGCTGCTCGCAATGCGTGCAGGGGCTTGCAGCTTGGCGGGCTCCCAGTGCACCGCATAGAGGTCGCGTTCGCTAATGCCACCCGTGTAGGCAGGGCTACTCAGTGTGATGGCTAGCAGTGAGCTGCTGAGGATCAGGGCCTTCCTGGCGTTGCGCGGGATTCCGTTCCAGAGAGTGTTTGTTTTCATGATGGCACCCGCTTTTGTTGCCGTTGTAATGAGTCTGGCAAATGCAAAGGAGCCCACAGGTGACGAAAGTCACATAAACCGGGTGCGTATAGATCAATACATTACAAATAGGAAAAACACCGAACCTGAGGTTATAAGCCCCTGTTTTGGCCTGCTCAAGCACAGCGTTATGGTTTACCATGCCTGAAACCCGCTACGGAGCTGTCAGGCCATGCATATTTTGTTGATTGAAGACGATGATGCGGTTGCTGCCTTTATACAAAAGGGTTTGGCCGAAAGTGGCCATTCCGCCGAGCGCGTCACGGACGGTCGCGAAGGACGCGACGCGGCCATGGAGAAACGTCATGACGTGTTGGTTGTCGATCGCATGCTGCCGCATCTGGATGGATTATCGATTATCAGCCAGTTGCGCCAGTCCGGTGTCAACACGCCGGTTCTGATTTTAAGTGCTTTGGGTGAAGTGGACGATCGCGTGAGCGGCCTTAAGGCGGGCGGCGATGACTATTTGGTCAAACCGTTTGCCTTTGATGAATTATTGGCGCGTATAGAGGCCTTGCGCCGCAGGCAAGAAGCGATACCCCAAACCCGTTTGAAAGTAGCCGATCTTGAAATGGATCTGTTGTCGCATAAAGTGACGCGGGCAGGCCAGAACTTTAATTTACAGCCTCGGGAGTACCGGCTGCTGGAGTACCTGATGAAGCATGCGGGTCAGGTGGTGACGCGTACGATGCTGCTTGAAAATGTATGGGATTATCATTTTGATCCGCAGACCAATGTGATTGATGTGCACATCAGTCGATTGCGCCAAAAGATTGATAAAGAGTTTGATCATCAGCTACTCACGACCGTGCGTGGCGTGGGCTATATGTTGCAAGATCCGGCTGACGCATGATCCTGAACCGGATTTTCACCACGTACACATTCCGGTTCATGTTTTCGTATGTGCTGGTGTTGGGTGTGGCTGTTTTTATCATGCTGGCCAGTGTGTATGCCCTGTATTCCTACGAACAATTCAGTCGTGTGCAGGAGTCCATTGCGCACGAGCTGGATCAACTCGAATTGCATTATCGCGAGCACGGCGAGCAGGGTGTTCGTGATTACATGGATGACGAGAAAAGCCGGGCCAATTTAAGCCGGTTCTTTTACATTCTGGTGGATGCCGACGATCGCAAAGTGGCCGGTGATCTGGATGCCTGGCCATCCTTCCGGGAGTTTGGGCGTGGTTGGCTCGCATTCGAGCGCGAAGTGTTGGCGTGGGATGGCGAAGCCGAGCACCGTGAGTTCATGGCGCGCTCACGCACCTTGGCCGACGGCAGTCGTCTGCTGGTGGCGCGACACTATTCTGATTTGATCAGCAACGCCAAGCTGATGCTGCGGATGTTGGCGCGCGGCATGTTGATTACGGTTGTTCTGGGTGTGATCGGTGGTGCCTGGACCAGCTTGACCATGCTGCGCGAAGTCGAATCCATCAATCGTGCGGTGCGTACGATTATGGAGGGTGATTTGTCCGAACGTATTCCCATTACCGGTCGTGGTGGTGATATGGAAGTGCTGGTGTTGAACTTCAACAGTCTGCTTGATCGCATTCAGTCATTGATGGCTGGCGTCAGGCAAGTATCGGACAATATTGCGCATGACTTGCGTACGCCGCTAACGCGTCTGCGCAATCATTTGTCGAACCTTGAGCAGCACTGCAAGCCGGAAAATCGTGAAGAAGTGCAAGCCATGTTGGCGGAAGCCGACGGTCTGTTGGCAACGTTCAGTGGTTTGTTGCGTATTGCCCAGGTGGAGTCCGGGCATCGGCGAGCGGGGTTTGGACCCGTGAACCTTTCTGCCATCGTGCAAGACGTTGTTGAGCTCTATGAGCCCTTGGCACAAGACAAACAGCAGCAGATTACGCTGAATCTACCCGATGAAAAAATCAACATCACCGGTGATCGGGACCTGTTGTTTCAGGCGATTGCCAATGTGCTGGATAACGCCATCAAATACACGCCGGAAGCCGGACAGGTGAGCGTCACCATGCGGCAACATGGATCACAGGCCGTTGTCGAGGTTATCGACTCCGGGGTGGGTATTCCTGAAGAAAAATACGACAAGGTATTTGAGCGCTTTTACCGGGTGGAGGCGAGCCGCGGCCAACAATCGGGCAACGGTCTTGGCCTGAGCCTGGTGGCGGCGGTGATGAAGCTGCATGACGGCAAAATTTCATTGCATGCCGGTAAGCCCGGATTGCAGGTTCGCCTGTTGTTTTCGGTGTGAATTCAGCTGTTATTGAGCGTCAAATGGCTGGTGTCAGGCGCAGGAGGCGCCGCGGGTGAGCGGCGCTCATCGGCGCTGAGCAAGTCGGCGCCGGGCGGTGAAAGTTCCATAGTCTCGATCTCGGGCAACTCCAGCGCCGCAAATTCGGCGAGCTCGGGACCGATACGACTGCCCACCTCGGCAATGCTTAAAAAGCCGGTATCCGGTGCCGGCGGCGCGGGTGGCTGCTCGTCACTGAGCCGCTCGTATTCAGTGCTCGTGCTGAGATTGCCGGTATCCGGTGCGGGTGGCGGTGGAGGCGTTTCTTCGCTGAGCCGGCTGTATTGCGCTAGTGTTTCGAATGCAGGGGCTTCAATGGGTTTTGCCGGAGGGGTTTTCGCAGCGCGCTCCGCCGGATGCAGTAAGGGACTGCCAGCGGCCGCTACGGTGAGACTGTATTCGGGCAGGGCGTCGTCGGCTGACGTTGCGGCGGATGCAGTCTTGGCCGGTTTTTCAGGGAGTGTCGTGGTGTCGATGCCGGCGAGCCGTTCGGCCATGCTTTGCTTGCTGGGTGCTTGCGGTTTGAGCTCAATGATCGCGCCGGCTTTGCGCAAAATAGCTTCGTATTTTTGTGCAGCGGCCTGATCAAGCCCTTTTTTGATGCAGTGCGTCTGGCCATTGAAGAGCGCATCAATTTTGGCCGCATCGGCTTTGAAGACGAGGCCCATGTTCTTTTTGACAGCATCCAGTGGCGCATTGGGGATGCATTGGCCGGAGAAATAGAGGTCGAATAACGGTTCGCTCATGGCGTGCTCTGCGTTGGTTATTGTTCAAGGTTATTATAGACGCTTGTCTGGATTTGTGATCCGGCAACAGGTATTTATCCTGTTTTTTGTCAGCTTGCTTGCAGGGGTCATGCATGTCCACTGAAACGGTACCCACCAAATTTGCGCGCTCACTGATTGAGCTGGCCGTGCAGCGCGGGTATTCGGTGGCGGACGTGTTGCGTACGGCCGGTCTGCCCTTTAACCCGTTGAAGCCCGATCACGTGGATTACCAGTCCGAGCTATCGGCGTTGCAATACAGCGCCATTTATCAGCAAGTATTGAGCTTGTTGCAAGACGAGACTTTTGGTCTGCATGCCACCGGGGAGCGGGTCAGTCCCGGCGCCTTCCGGATGATGTGCTACTGCATTATCCATTGCGACAATCTGGGGCATGCGATTCGTCGCGCGTCGGAGTTTTACCGGATTTTCTTCGAGAGGACGGCGCGATTGTCCTTGGTTCAGGATGATATCAGTGCGGCGCTTGGTTTTAGCGCGGTGTCACCAAGGCCGTTGCATTTGCCGGTGCAAACCGAGGAAGTCTATGGGCTTTCCACCTGGCACCGCTTTTGCGGTTGGTTGATTGGCGAGCCACTGCCTTTGCGCGAGGTGCATTTTCAGGGCACCAAGCCAGACGTTATTCGCAAATACGAGCAGATATTTGCCTGCCCGTTGTTGTTCGATCAGCCAGCCAATGCGCTGGTGCTGGACCTGCATTACCTGCAGTTACCGTTGGTGCATACCGAAAAGACGGTGAAAGAGTTTTTGCGCACAGCGCCATACCAACTGTTGGTGATGCCGGCCGAGAAGCCGGGTACCGGACTGGTTGCTCAAGTGCGCGCGCTCATCGGGCAAGACTTCAGTCAGGGGTTTCCCAGTTTTGCCAAGATCAGTCGTGCCTTGAATATGTCGGAACCCACGCTGCGGCGCCGACTCAAGCGCGAAGGCACATCGTTCCAGCAGCTTAAAGATGATTGCCGTCGCGATGCCGCGATTGCCTATTTAAGTCGCCCGGACCTTTCCATCAATGCCGTGGCGGCATTGATGGGATTCACGGATCCGAGTGCGTTTCATCGCTCATTCAAGAAGTGGACAGGGATGCCGCCGGGGCAGTATCGGCAGCTTGAGCTGGGCGCTGCGCATAAACCTGAATAATCGGACATAAAAGCGAAAAACACCTTAAAAATACGCCTAATTGTCCGAATCAGGCAGGTCCTTGGCCTGTTCGGCTATTGCCTTTTAAGGGGCAGGCGTTATCCTTCTTGTCCTTGAGCGAGCCGGGCGACTGCCCGGTTCATATTCTCGGTACAACCCAACAGGTACTCCCATGACAGAAGTCTATATTTACGATGCCATTCGTACGCCCCGTGGCAAGGGCAAGCAAGGCGGCGCTCTCTATGAGGTTAAGCCGCTCGATATGGTGGTTAATTTGCTTAACGCCATGCAGGCGCGTAACGATTTGGATCCTGCAGCTGTCGAAGACATGATTCTGGCAACCGGCGAGCCGGTGAATGAGCAAGGCCAGAATATCGCCAAAACGGCACTGGTGTATGCGGGTTGGGCTGATGTGACGACCGGGGCGCAGTTGCACCGGTATTGTGCCGGTGGCTTGGATGCCGTGAATAACGCCGCGGCCAAGGTGCGTGCGGGTTTTGAAAATCTGGTTTTGGCCGGTGGTGTCGAGTCGATGTCGCGGTTGGGTATCGGTGCCTCCGGCGCTGCCGCGGGCGATCCGTGGGTGGCGATGCACAGTTTTGGGGTGTCGCAAGGTGTCGGTGCCGATCTGCTGGCAACGCTTGATGGTTTTACACGCGAAGACGCCGACCGCTACGCGGTTGAAAGTCAGGCACGCGCCGCCAAGGCCTGGTCCAAAGGCTACTTCAAAAAGTCCATGGTGCCGGTGAAGGATCTGAACGGCGTGACCGTACTGGATCACGATGAGTTGGTGCGTCCTACCACGATGGAAGGTCTGGCTAAACTTAAACCCTCCTTTCAGATGTTCGGTGATTTCGGTCACGACGATTTTATTAAATTCAAATACCCGCAAGTGGAGCGGATTGAGCACATTCATACACCGGGTAACTCATCGGGTATTGTCGACGGCGCCTCATTGGTATTGGTCGGCAATGCCAAGGCCGGTAAAGCATTGGGCTTGAAGCCACGCGCCCGTATTGTGGCGTGTGCACTGACCGGTACGGAGCCTTCGATTATGTTGGCAGGCCCCGGTCCTGCCACCTTGAAAGCACTCAAGCAAGCCAAGTTGAAAGTATCGGATATCGATTTGTTTGAGTTGAACGAAGCGTTTGCATCGGTGGTGTTGCGCTATAAGCGTGATCTGGGCATTCCGGATAATAAAATCAACGTGAACGGTGGTGCGATTGCGATGGGTCATCCGATCGGTGCGACGGGTGCGATGATTTTGGGCGCGTTGCTCGATGAGCTTGAGCGTCGCAAATTAAAGCGCGGTGTCGCCACGCTGTGTGCCGGCGGTGGTATCGGTATCGCCACCATCATTGAACGCGTGTAAGGGGAAGATCATGAGTTATATCAAACTGAAAAAAGACGCGGACGGCATTGTTGAACTGATTTTTGATCAGCCCGGCGAAAAAGTGAACAAGATGGGCGATGCCTACATTGAAGCGATGGCCAAAGCGGTTGCCAAGCTTGAGAAAGACAAAGCCAATATCAAAGGCGTTTATGTGCGCTCGGGTAAAAGCACCTTCTTTGGTGGTGGCGATTTGAATGCGCTCTTGAATATGCCGAACGAGATGGATGAAAAAGAAGCCACTCAAAAATTTGAAGGCATCATGGCGGCTAAAAAACCATTGCGTCAGCTCGAAACCCTGGGTGTGCCCGTGGTGGTGGGTATTAATGGCGCGGCTTTGGGTGGCGGTTACGAAATTGCGTTGGCCTGTCATCATCGCATCGCGATTGATCGCCCCGATGTCAAAATGGGGTTGCCCGAAGCGCAATTGGGTTTGATGCCCGGCGCGGGTGGTGTGGTGCGCATGGTGCGTAAATTCGGTTGCCAAAATGCCGTGACCTACGTGAGCCAAGGCAAGCAGTTCGCCGGCCAAAAAGCATTGGAAGCAGGCTTTGTGGATGCGCTCGCCAAAGACGAAGCCGATATGCATGCCAAGGCCAAGGCCTGGATCAAAGCCAATCCCGAAGCAAAACAGCCCTGGGATCAGCCGGGTTTCAAGATTCCCGGTGGCTCACCCGCTGACAAAGACATTGATCAGGGCTTGGTGGGCTTGTTCTATTTTGGTCCGGTCAGTGTGATGAACTCGACCAAAGGCAACTTCCCGGCACCGAAAGCCATTTTTGCCTGCATCCATGATGTGGCGCGCGTGGACTTTGATACGGCGGAGAAAATCGAGGCGCGTTATTTCCTGCACTTGATGTGTTCGCAGGTTGCTAAAAACATGATTCGTACGTTCTTCTTTCAGCTGCAAGCGCTGGAGAAGGGTGCCAGTCGCCCGAAAGGCATCAAACCGAGCGAAGTTAAAAAGCTGGGCATTCTCGGTGCCGGCATGATGGGTGCGGGCCTTGCGTATCTGGCAGCCAGCAAGGGTATTCAGGTCGTGTTGAAAGATATCAGCATGGCCAATGCCGAAAAAGGCAAAGCGTATAGCGAGAAAGTGGGCACCAAGAACAAGCGTGTTACGCCCGAGATGTTAAAAGAGATACTGTCGCGTATTCAGCCTACCGACAAGGCCGAAGACCTCAAGGGGTGTGATTTCATTATTGAGGCCGTGTTTGAAAACCGTGAGGTGAAGGCGGCGGTGACCAAAGAAGCCGAGGCCGTGATGGGTAAGGACGCGATCTTTGCTTCCAACACCTCGGCGTTGCCGATTACCGAATTGGCCGAAGCGTCGTCGCGTCCGGCCAACTTCATCGGCATGCATTTCTTCTCGCCGGCTGAAAAAATGCCCTTGGTTGAAATTATTTGCGGCAAGAAAACCTCGAAAGAGGCTTTGGCCAAAGCATTCGACCTCGGCATTGCCTTGGGTAAGAAGCCGATTGTGGTGAACGATGCTCCCGGGTTCTTCACCACGCGTGTGATTGGCGCCACCATCACCGAAGGTGCGCAGATGGTGCTTGAAGGCATCAATCCCGTATTGATCGAAAATGCGGCAGCATTCAACGGCTCACCGGTAGGCCCGTTGACGGCGCTGGATGAGATCAGCCTGGAGACGGCCTATAAAAACGGCCTGCAAGGTCAGGCCGATACCCGCGCACGCGGTGGCAAAGTCGAAGATAACGCGACCTTCGAATTGGTTGAAACCATGTGCACGAAGTTCGAGCGCAAGGGCAAGGCGTATGGCGGCGGTTTTTACGAATACCCCGAGGGCGGCAAAAAACGCATTTGGCCAGGCTTGAAAGAGCACTATGCCAAG
The DNA here is from genome assembly GCA_036568505.1 of Pseudomonadales bacterium. Lineage (GTDB taxonomy): Bacteria > Pseudomonadota > Gammaproteobacteria > Pseudomonadales > M0112 > M0112. The sequence continues at coordinate 31,483 of DATCSK010000047.1, forward strand.
AAAGGTTACAAAGACATTCCCTTCCAGGATATCCAGGATCGCCTGGTGTTCTCTCAAGTGGTCGAAGCATTGCGTGCGATGGAAGAGGGCGTGATTGATAGCGTCGCCGATGGCAATATCGGCTCCATCATGGGGATTGGTTTTCCGGCCCACAGCGGTGGGGTTTATCAGTTTGTAAATGCCTACGGTTTGAAGGCTTTTGTGACGCGTTGCAATGAGTTGGCCAAGTTGTATGGCAAGCGATTTGCCGCTCCGAAGCTGGTCAAAGACCGCGCAAAAAGCAAGGAGTTATTTATTTAGTAATGCAGTGTTGTGAAAAAGCCGGCCCATGGCCGGCTTTTTTGTTGCACAATGAAAT